>NC_017586.1:0-628296 GCF_000240165.1 Streptantibioticus cattleyicolor NRRL 8057 = DSM 46488 | reverse complement strand
CATAATCAACTCCCGTTCTGACTCGACACCAGAACGGTACCCCCGGGCCGCGCTCGGGGAACGACGTTGGCCCCCGGCACCGGGTGCTCCGGTGCTTGGGGGCCGACGCGTTGCTGGCCGATGGCCATCTTTGCGGCAAATGTGCGCGAAGTGGCCTATCCGGCGCGCGCTCGTCGCTGGTTGTCGTAGATCACCGCTGCGGATGAGGCAGAATGTAGCTTGGTGGTCCCGTCATCATTTGGTCGTGCATGACGGGGCCATCTTCATGTCCGGGGTCAGTCCAGCAGCACGCTGTACAAGGCGGCGGTCTGCTCTCGCCACTGCGCCCCCAGCTCCGTTTCCCCGTACTGCGCCGCGGTGTCGGCGTGTGCGGCGAGTACCGCGTCGAGGGCGCGGACGGCAAGATCGGTAAGGTCGTCGGGGAGCCTTGGGATCGGCTGTGCGGGAGCGTGGAGGGCGCTGACGGGCGGGGCGTCCGGCCGCTGTGCGGCGACCAGGGCGGCGGCGGCGACTGCGACGACCGAGGTGTCCTCGCGGATGCGGTCCGGGGTGTGGATGACCCGGGTCAGGGCGTGGCGCACGAGCGCGGCGCGGTCCTGGGCGGGCGCCCGGTCGAGCGCGACGGCGAATTCGGCGGCCTCGTCGTTGTCGAACGGACCTGGCCCCCAAGCCCCCACCTTGGTCCCCTTTCCTGCGCTGACGGACGGATGGCGGCCGACGGGCGCCTGGGGGAGGGTACTGCATGCGTCGGGTGATGCGTGGGCAGTCCGGTACGCCGCCGCGGGGAAGGCCCGGCGCGAGGAGATGCACCCCGCCGACTTGCACCGGCGGCGCACTCGCTCGGCCTGAGGCCGGCCGCCGGCGAGCCCGCGACGCCGACTTCGGGGAAGGAGCCCTCCAGTGCAGGGCTGGTGCTGGCCACCGGGGTCCGCTCTACCCGCAGCGGGCTGTCTCGGAGGGGCTTGCCAGGGGGAAGGGGGGGTGTTCTTCCTCTCTGGTCTTCTTCAACTTGATCTTCTTATGGGGGCGGTCACCCGCTAGCGGCTCAGCCGCCGGTGGATTTCCGACCACCGGTGGTGACCTGGGATGAACAGGTGTGTCCGACCCGAGTACAGCTCCGCCCCGGCCGCCGACGCGGTGTCAGGGCGCCCACCCTACGAGGTTACCCGGTAGTAGCTTCGTGTAATTTCCCTTATACGCGGCTGCTTGTCTGAGCGGCCCTGAGAGGGCGGAACCGCCATCGTCTTCGACATTCGCCGCCACGGAGGAAGCGTGACCACGCCCCACAGCGCTGTGCCGGACTGACCCGAGCTGCATCTGGCGCAGGCGCCGTTGCGGAGGGGCGGTCGATGACGTCGAACTGCCTGGGGCGAGAGGGAGTTGGGGGCGCCGCTTCCTCCGGGAGAGGTTTACGTTTGCCGAAAAGTGTGCCTACAATCGCCCCTGTGCAGGGCGCCATCCCAAGTCGGGTGGTGCCCTTTCTGCGTCTTGGGGCGGATCGCAACGCCTCCTGATTCCTATTGCTACTGCAAGAGGGGTGGAGGTATGATCGCCGCATCGGATCACCGCTCCGCCTGGTGATCGGACATGCGTTCGGTTGCACGTGCAATAGGAATGGAGGAACGTGGCGTGGACACGAGCCGCTCGCGTCCGCCCTCGGCGCGTCCACGGGGTGGGCGCCCGCCGAGAGGACCCACCCGCGTGGCCCGCCAGAAGAGGAATCCGAAACTGCGAGCGCTGCTCGTCCGCGCTGCGGACAAGCTCAACGAGGTCGGCGAAGCGCAACTTGCAGAAGCGGTCCGGCAGGTCCTCCCCCCGGTCACCTACGAGGAGGACGGCCCAGGCGGAGACGCTGTCCTCTCGCTGTGGATCCGCAAGTCCACCATGCAGGCGGCCCAGCGGGACGCCAGCGAGCGCGGCCAGACCGTCGCGGGCATCGTGGACGCTGGTTTCACCGCGCTGCTCGCCGGCCAGTTCAAGCCCACCAAGCAGCCCAAGGCCCCTGCCGGGTCCGCCGACCCGAAGGGCACCACCAGCATCAGGCTCTCCGCCACCCGTCAAGCCCAGGTCGCCGACTACGTGAACGAACACGCGGACGACCTCGGGTGGAAGCCATCACCCGCCCAGGTAGCCGTCGCGTGGCTGGAGCACCAATACCCCGCCCCATCGCGCACCTAGCGCGCTGGCCCGGGGCGAGCGTGGCCGCAGCCGACGCCGGCCCCGCCCCGGGCTGATCAGCCCCAAGGAGTAAACCGCATATGGCAGCCCCTAAGGCTGCTGGCACGCGTAACGCCAGCGGCTCGACCAAGCACGCCCCGGAACAGCTCGCCGCCCGCCTCCGGGAACTTCTGAGCAGCGAGGAACTGGCCGCCATCACGCAGGCCGCCGAGCTGACCGACCCACGCACCGGCCACACGCAGCAGGTCACCCCCCAGCAACTCTCCGGCCTGGAGAAGCTGCGTGAGCCGTTCCCGGCCTCGGCGATCGGTAAGCGCCCACAGCTCAACTGCCCTGACTGCCGAAGGGCGACGTACAAGGTGTGCGACCGGCACGAACGGGCGTGGTGCAGTGCGTGCAAGCAGAAGATCAGCAACGCGCACGTGCACCTGGACTACGTGGGGCACGCTGAAGCCACGGACCGGCTGTTGGACGTCGACCCCACGTGGAACTGGGAGCCGCTGGCGTACGACGAGAACGGGCTGCCCAAGCTCGACGCGCGCGGTGGCATGTGGATGAAGGTCACCATCTGCGGGGTGACGCGCCTGGGTTACGGCGACGCCACCGGCAAGGACATGACCACTACAGCAGTCAAGGAGATCATCGGCGACGGCATCCGTAACGCCAGCATGCGGTTCGGTGTTGCGCTGGACCTGTGGGCATCCACCGACCTGCACGACACTGAACCTTCCCCCGTCGAGGAGTTCGTCGCCCGGCTGCGCACGGGCTTCAACAACTCCGTCGGGTGGCTACGCGGCGCACGCGCCGAGGCCGAGGCCGCTGACCTGATGGACTGCCCGGTCCCGGGCGGCGGCGACTGGACCATCGGCCAGATGATCGATGAGCGTATCGAGGCGCTGCTCGAACGGGAACGCTCATACGCCGAACGGCGAACGCAAGCAGAGGCAGACAAGGCCACCGCGGCAGCGCAAGTAGCGGCTGAGCAGGGCGTGCGACGAGGCCAGTCTCCCATCCCGCCTGTGGTCTCCGCTCCCACTTCCCGCCCGGCCTCCGAGGAACGACTTGGGGAGACACCGGAGCAGGTGGCCGAGCGCATACGCGACACCGCGCCGAAGAAGGCCACCGACGTAGCCGCCTTGACGCACCTACTCGGCGAAGCTCAACGCGCCAAGGTGGACGGCTACCCCGCCGACACCGGACAACCCACCGGACCGACCATCGCTCAGGCACTACAACAGCTCATCGACGACCTCAACATGCCGCCCACCACCGCACGCACGGCAGCCACCACCGGCCGCCGCAGGCACCGAGGAGCAGCATCGTGACACTGGCCCCCCACCACCCACACAGCAAGTGGCCGTCCCTGTGGCCCGCCGACAACTCTGTCCGCGTCCCGGAACTTGGCATCCAGTCCGGAGCCGCCGAGGACGACTGGAGGACGCACGCCGCGTGCCTCCACAGTGACCCTGAGCTGTTCTTCCTCCCCGACGGCCGCCTGGACAACACGGGCAAGACGCTGCTGCTCAGACAAGCCAAGGCGGTCTGCGAGCGCTGCCCCGTGACGGACGCATGCCTCGATTTCGCTCTGGTCACCGGACAGCAGCATGGGGTCTGGGGCGGACTGGAACCGGACGAACGGCGCTTGCTCCGGCGCCGCCGCCAGCGTGCGTCCCGGGCACAGCCCGACCAGGCAGTGGCATGACCGACACCGAAACCGTCCAGCCGCGGCAACTGCGGCTGGACGGCGGTGAAGACCCCTGCACCCCGCCCCGCCGTCGTCCCCGCGCCGCCTCCCGTCCTCCCCTCGGCCGGGTCTCTGATACCACACCCAGACTCAGTGGCGCTGAGGCCGAACGGGCCGCGGCCACCGTCCGAGACGCCACACTCGCTGACCTGCTGGCTTCCGCCAACCCCTGGGACGTCGACCGCGTCAAGGCAGTGACGCTGGCGGCGGCCCGCCAAGACCCCGCTGGGGAAGTCTCCGCCAACACGCTGCGCGACCTGCTGGAGCCCCACCTGCACTGGCTGATCGCGCCGACGTTCAATGCACTGAGTCACCAACGCGGAGTGCTGATCAACACAGGCCGCAAGGTCCCCTCGACCTCCCCCCGCACCAAGGGGCATGGCATCACCGTGTACCGGCTGGCCTCCGTGCGAAGCGGCGCGGCGTGATGTGGCTGCTCCTGGCCGCCGACCTGGCGACCATCATCGCCTTCACCCAGTGGTACCGACACGCACGTCGCCGCCTGGCCCGTGCCCAAGAGGCCGTCGCCCGGCAGCAGTACCGCACCCAGACCGAATCGGCACTGCGGTGGCCCACCCCAGCCGCCGCCGCAGCACACCAGATCGCCACCACCCTGCACCACACCCTGAACAACCAGGACAACCATGGACACCCCAACCAGTGACCAAGTACCCACCGCACCACCGGGCGACGACCGCGCCTTCGACCCCTACACCCTCTTCGGCACCCAGGCCCCCGACGTCGTCTCCATACCCGAGGCTGACGCCGCAGGCAGTCAGCTCCTGATCGGCACCGCTCACGTCCTCGCCGGCCTGATGGTCCTCGGTCTGCTCGAACACGCTGGCAGCGCCGTCGGCTTGGTCGATGTCCTGTACCCCACCGCCCAAGGAGACGAGAGGGATCGCGCCCTGTTCCTCGCGGGCGCAATCACCGGGCAGGCCGTGGAACTCCGCCGGAACCGCCGCACCGGGGGGTGGACCACCGAAGACCTGAACGCAGCCATCGCCGACTGCGAGGCAGCCGGATTCGTTGCCATGGGCCGACTCATGGCCCGCGCCTCCAAGGTCTTCGGCAACCGGCCGGAGACCGGGTGACGGCCCCCTGGACCACGGGTAGGGCGTAGGAAGAACTGCTGCGGCTGGTCACCTCCGGTCTGCCGGTCGCCAAGGCTGGTCAGCACCCAGGCAGCCGCAGCACGGTCTACGACCTCCCAACGAGCAACGAAGAACTCGCGCGGCGCTTCAAAGAGGCCAAGGCCGCCCGGCGGGGAGCACGGAGACCGGGCCACGGCACAGGGGTCCTGCTTCGCCAACCTCCGATGTCGACATGCCACATGTCGCAGGGCCGCAACACGAGCGCGCCGCCCTCGACGAGCCCGCCGCCGATCCATCCGGCCGCCGGCCCCGCAAGGAGCCGACCGGGCCGGCGCTCCTCCACCGCTCAGCCGTAAGGAGCCACCTCATGAACCACGCACCTGCGGCACCGCCCCTCACCGGTGCGCCCGCTGCCCTGTTCCGCATCATCACAGCAGTCTGTGAAGCCGCCTGGAACGTGCGGTGGGAAGCGGACGCTGAGTTCCACACCTGGCGGCTGATGACCAGCAGCGGTCGGGCCCGGTGGGGACTCGCCACGACCGACTCGGTGCGCCCCGCGCTGGCGACCGCCTCCCTGCTGGCCCACCAGTCCGGACTGTGGATCACCCAGGCCCCCAGCTCCCCACCCGAGCCCATCGACCTGACCACCTGGTGTTTCCGATTCGCTGCGTGGAACGAGAGCCACCGCCCCAAGAGGAAAAGAGCGACGAGCACATGACGGGAACATCACCGGCAGGTCAGTGCCAGTGCTGCGGATGGCACCTGCGCGGCGACGGCAACACAGGGCGACAGGTGTGCCGCCGGTGTCAGACAGCGCTCGACGCAGACCTGGCGCAGGTCGCCGAGTTGTGGGTCCGGCTCGGCGAACACCTGGAACGCCTCACCGGTGTACGCACCGACCCGGACCTCCCGCGGCACCCCGGCCCGACCGGCTCACAGGCCCCCGGCGACCTTGCGGTGATCAGCCTCCGGGCCGGAGGCGTCACCAGCAAACTCCTCGTCCACGAGGAAGACTGGCGCCGACAACTGGGCTGGACGCTGACACCCTGGCGCGGTGACCAGGATGAAACCCTCGCCGGGGTCCTGAGATTCCTCCGCGACAACCTGCACTGGGCCTGCCACGCCCACGAGCACGACGTCCACCTCGACATGCTGAGCACCGACCTGTACGAACTGCTGTGGGACATGACCGGCGCGATCACCGGCGACCGTCGTCGACCGCACGCACTCAGCCTGCCCTGCCCAGCCTCCACGGGAACCGACCCCGACGGCACCCCGGCCGTCTGTGGCGGAACCCTGTGGTTCGAGCCACGCCACAACCGGCTCCGCTGCCGTTCCTGCCGCCAGATCATCGGCCACCAGCAGTGGGTCGACATCAGCCTGGCCGCCGGCCTGCTCACACCGGATGACGCCGCCCACCTGCCCGACTTCACCAGCCCGTAAGCACGGAGACCACGTGTCCCTGTTCGACAGATCCGCGCCCGACCCGCCTGACCCTGACGAGTTGCGCGAGCAATTCGCCCGCGCGCTGATGGTGATGCGCGACCAGATGACCCCTCTGTTCGAGGCCGCTGACGGCCTCCGCGCCGACCTGGAAAAGCGGGGCTGGTCACCCACCGCCGCCGAGGCCGCAGTACTGCCGTGGCTTCAGACCATGATGGCCCTCTGCGCTGGACGGCACCCAACAACCTGACCTCCCTCAAGCACTTCGCCGGCCCGGTGTCCTTCCCCTGGACACCGGGCCGCTGCATGTCTGCACCCCCCTCCCGTCAGCAACGAGACCAGGAGCACGCCAGCATGGCCCCTCTCCATGCCGCAGCACTCACCGCCGCCACACAAGGCTGGCCCGTTTTCCCGCTCTGGCCCGGCACCAAGCGGCCTGCCATCCGCAACTGGGAGCAGCGCGCTACCACCGACCCTGACCGGATCCAGAAGTGCTGGCAGGCTGGCCCGTACAACATCGGCGTCGCCACGGGACCGGCTCGACTGGTCGTCCTCGACCTGGATGTGCCCAAAGACCCAGACGACGCTCCGGCTCCAGCGTGGCGACAGCGCGGGATCACCTGTGGTGAAGACGTCCTCGCGGTCCTTGCCGAACGTCACGGCCAGCCGTACCCCGCCGACACCTACACCGTGCGGACAACGCGCGGCGGCACCCACCTGTACTTTGAAGCTCCCGCAGGGCTCGAACTGCGCAACACAGCCGGGCGCCTAGGCTGGAAGATCGACAGCAGGGCCAACGGCGGCTACGTCGTCGGCCCCGGCAGTGTCATCAACCACAGCTGGTACACCATCGTCCACAACACCCAGCCTGCTCCCCTCCCCGGTTGGCTGGCAGCGCTGCTGCGCCCGGCAGCCGCTCCTCCGCAGAAACGTTTCTTCGTTCCAGTGATGCCCGGCCAGCATGGGGCCTACCTACGACAGGCCGTGGCCGCCGAACTGGAGCGCGTGACCCGCTCCCACCCCGGCAACCACAACAACTCCCTGTACATCGCCGCCGTGGCACTCGGACAACTCGTGGCCGGCGGGGCACTGCGAGCCGCCGACGTCACCGAGTGGCTTGCTACTGCCGCGGCCCAGGTAGGCCAAGGCACGCGGGAGGCCCACGCTACGATCGCTTCCGGACTACGCGCGGGCACCAAGCGCCCCCGCACGGTGGCAGCATGACCTCAGCACCAGTCGGCCCGCCACCGCCGTACCCCACTCTCAGCAACCCAGCCGAGAACCCACTGCTGAACGGCCACTCCACCTGGACGGCCGACCAGCTGATGTCCACCCGATTCCCCGAACCCCGCTGGGCGGTACCGGACATCCTGTCGGAAGGGGTCAACCTCCTGGCCGGCCCGCCGAAGATCGGCAAATCCTGGCTCGTCCTCTCACTGGCCCTGGCCGTGGCTTCCGGTGGCACAGCACTCGGCGCCGTCCCCGTGGCCCCCGGCGCGGCCCTGTACCTGGCGCTGGAAGACACCGCCCGACGGCTACAGACCCGGATGGGCAGGCTCCTCGGCGGACAGCCGGCCCCGTCCGAACTGACCCTGGCCACCCACTGCCCGCCGCTGCCCCAGGGCGGCGCCGCGCAGATCGCCGGATGGCTGGACCACCACCCCACAGCCCGCCTGGTCATCATCGACGTGTTCGCCAAAGTGCGAGGTGCCCCGCCCGTCGGCGCCTCGGCCTACGACGCTGACTACGCAGCAGTCGGCCACGCCAAGCGAATCGCCGACCGCTACGGCGTGGCCGTGGTACTCGTCCACCATCTGCGCAAGGCCAGCTCCGACGACTGGCTGACCGAAGTGTCGGGCACCAACGGGATCGCGGGGGCCGCCGACTCCACACTCGTCCTCAAACGAGGGCGTGGCCAGGCTGACGGGGTGCTGCTCATCACCGGCCGGGACGTCGCTGAGTCCGAGCACGCCCTCTCCTTCGACAGCAGCAGTGGAGCCTGGCACCTGCTGGACGGCCCCGTGTCCGATCACCTCATCGGCGACACCCGCGCGGCGATCCTGCGGCACGTACGCGTTCACCCCGGAGTGCGGCCCAAGCAGGTCGCTGACGCTCTCGGCCTCGATATCGGACTCGTCCGCAAGACCTGTGCCCGCATGGCGGACGATCACCAACTCCGACGAGGGCCCAATGCCACGTACTACCTCCCGGATGCAGCCCACCGGTGACAAGCGCCCGGTCTGGAACCGGCGCTTGCCTCTCACCCCTGTACGTCGACGTGCCCGGGCGGCGCCGACGGCGAAAGGATTGACCGAAACATGCCATCGCCCGCTACGCGGCAGAGCAGCATTCTCCTCACGATCACCGAAGTGTGCGAGGAGCTGAAAGTCTCCAAATCGACGTTTTACGAATGGCGGCAAAAGCGCCGCACACCTCGCTGTATCAGGCTCCCGAACGGCGACTTGCGCGTGCGCCGTGGTGATCTCGATCAATGGCTCGAAAGCATCGAGGAACTGCCTTGAATGACCTGTCGCACGATGTAAAAATTTGGGGAATTCGCGCCAGAAAAGGGGCTCGCGGAACTGGGTACGTTGTGCGTTGGCTGGTGGCAGGGGAGCCGTTCCAGGACACCTTCTCAAAGCGGGCGCAGGCTGACGCGTTCCGGTCTCAGCTGCTCACCGCTGCTCGCAAAGGCGAGGGGTTCAGCGCGTACAACGGCCTGCCCAAGTCGCTCGTAGCCAAGGCCGCAACAGTCAACTGGTATGAATTCGCCATCAAGTATGCAGACCGGAAGTGGGACAGTAGTGCCGCTACAACTCGTCGGACGACAGCCAAAATCCTCGCCCGGACGACAATAGCATTGCTGCCGCGCCAGCCAACAAAAGTCGACCCCGACATGCTGCGGCGGGCACTGATTTCATTCGCTTTCAACAAGCTCAAGCGGGAGCAGGCGTCATCATCAGTCGAGCAAATACTCCGGTCGGTTAAGCGGCTCAGTCCGACAATGGCCGTATGGGAGGCCCCTGATCGAATTGATGGGATTCTCGCCAAGATCTACACCCGTCTCGACGGGAAACCTGTAGCCCACTCGCATAAACGGTTGATCACTCGCCATCTGAAGCTAATCTTCAATTATGCGACAGAGTGCGGCGTGCTTTCCGGTAATCCTATCCCTAAAGAGAAGGGGCGGGTCAAGCCGAAACCGGTCGACAAGCGGTCTTTGGTCAACCGAGTAGTTGCTGGGAAGCTGCTGGACGAAGTCCGGGACTACAGACCCAACGGCGAGACGCTGCATGGATACCTGGCAACCATGTACTTCGCCGGGCTGCGGCCCGAGGAGGTGTCTGCCCTGGTCGTCGGCGACGTGATCCTACCGGCGGAGGACGCAGACGATCAGTGGGGCGAGCTGGTGCTGCACAGGGCGGCCCCCCTGGCTGGCCGGGGCTGGACCAACTCGGGAGACCCTTACGACGAGCGGCAACTGAAGGGCAGGGACGAGGGGGACACCCGCGTCGTGCCATGTCACCCGGACTTGACCACCATCCTGCGTGAACATGTCCGGGGCAAGAAGCCCGGTCAGCTCGTCTTCACTGGAGTGAAGGGCGGAAGGGTGTCGCCGACGGTGATCGGGCGCGCTTGGGATCAGGCGCGGAAGGCGGTGCTCTCTGCCGCGGAGTACGCGTCGCTCCTGGGTAAGAGGCCCTATGACCTCCGCCACACCTGTCTGACGACATGGCTGAACAACGGCGCCCCGCCGGCCCGGGTCGCCTACTGGGCCGGGAACAGCGTGCCGGTACTCCTGATGACGTACGTGCACTGTGTCGAGGGTGAGTTCGAACAGCTCAAGGCGAGGCTGGAATCCGCGCAGGGCGCGCTCCGCGCGAGCTGACGGCCGATCAGAACTTGCCCGCGTATTGCCCGCGGACAGCCGAAACTACCCGGTGACAGCCGCCACTGGCCGGACTCGCCCCCGGCGGCGAGTCCGGCCGTGCGCTGCCGCGCTGACCAGGCCGAACCCTCTCCACCGGCGGCGATGTCACCCCGTCTTCGACCGGCGCCACGGGTCGTAGGTGTACCCCACCTGCCGCACCGTGACGATCGCGTCGCGGTAGGCCGGGCCGAGTTTGCGGCGGAGGCGGGCTATGTGGACGTCGACGGTACGGGTGTCGCCGACCGGGGGCTGGCCCCAGACGACGGCCATGAGTTGTTCGCGGCTGTGCACGCGGCGGGGGTGGGCCACGAGGTGGGCCAGCAGTTCGAACTCCAGGTAGGTCAGGGTGAGTCGGCGGCCGGCGACGGCGGCGACGCGGCGTTCGGTGTCCACCACCACCGGCCCCTGCCCCGCGCCGGGGACCGGGGTACCCGTGGCCGACGGGGCGGTCCGTCCCGGTGCCGGCGGCTGCGCCGGGGCCGGACAGCGCCCTTGCTCCTCGCGGTGGTGGGTGTGCGACGCGCGCGGGTACCGCACGGGCATGGGGCGCTCCTCACGGGGCGGGACGGACGACCGGGCGAGGCGTTGCGTACCTGACGGCACATCAGCCACCGGGTCGATGAGCAGTGCGCGCGGCGTGACGCCTGGCGACCCGACCGAGTCTAGAGACGCACCTTTGCGCGCACTATGTCCCTTAGCGCAACCTTGACCACACCCCGCCCCGCGCGAATGGCCGGATCTGCGGTCACACCCCGGGCAGGTCGATCTGGTAGCGGATGAAACCACGGTTGTCGGCCACCGCGTCGTACAGCCGCCGCGCCGTGGCGTTGGACTCGTGGGTCATCCAGTACACCCGCGAGCAGCCGCGCTCCCGGGCCCACTCGGTCACCGCCGCGATGAGCGCACGGGCCACGCCCTTGCCCCGCGCCGCCGGGGCGGTGAACAGGTCCTGGAGGTAACACACGTCGGGGCCGGAGGTGTTGGCGTGCACCAGGAAGTGGGTGATGCCGACGAGTTCGCCGTCGAGCCGTGCCCCCAGCGCGTGCACGCGGGTGTCCTGCTGGAACTCCCGCCACGCCCTGTCGTACGTCTCCTGCGGCTCTTCCCGCTGGTAGAAGTCCATGTACGCGCGGAACAACCCTTCCCACGCGGCCCGTTCGGACGCGTCCAGCCTGCCTGTGGTGATCATCCGGTCCCCTCCTGAGAGCGTCAGGTCACCGCGTGATGCGGCGTCCGCCCCGACCCTATGCGCCGCACCCCCCCGCGGGACACGCGTTTTCCCTGGTCGAACGGGTCGTCGACCACCGCCCGAAGTCACGCCCGTCACCGCCACCGTCCGTATCGCGCCCGCCACCGTACGCACCGCACCGCTGCCGGACGCCGCCCGGACGCCGCCGGACCACCGGCCCCGGATCCCGCCCGGCAGGCCCTCACCCGCCCCTGATCCGCCGCACACACCTCGGTCACCACGGACCCGCTCTGCCATACTCGCAACGTGACGTCCCTGCCCTGGATACGCGCAACGGTCCGCACCGCGGTCGTCAGCCGGGTGCACGGCGGCGACCTGCACCTGGAGCGTTACTCCGGGCCGCCCGGTGACCCGGGGCTGATGGGCGCCGACGGCGTGGTGTGGCGGGTGCACGGCCACCCGGCAGCCATGCTGACCGGCGGTTTCGCCGCGCTGATGCTCCAGTCGCTGCACCCGCTGGCCATGGCCGCGGTGGACGACCACTCCGACTTCCGCACCGATCCGCTGGGACGGCTCCACCGCACCGTCGGCTTCGTGACGGCCACGACGTTCGGCTCCACCGCCGCCGCCCGGGAGGCGATCGCCGCTGTCCGCCGGGTCCACACCCGCGTCACCGGCACCGCACCGGGCGGCAGGCCCTACCACGCCCGCGACCCGCACCTGCTGACCTGGGTGCACGTCGCCGAGGTCGCCTGCTTCCTGGCCGGATACCAGCGGTACGCGGCCGCCCCGCTCACCGCCGCCGAACGCGACGACTACTACGCGCGGGTGGCGGTCACCGCCGAGGAACTGGGCGCCCGTGACGTACCGCGCAGCGCCCGCGAGGTCGCCCGCTACCTGAACCGCGTCCGCCCCGAACTGGCCGCCACCCCGGCCGCGTTGGAAGCGCTGCGCTTCCTGCGTTCCTTCGGGCGGGACCGGGCGGAGCGGGCCGCCGTGACGGTGCTGATGAACGGCGCGATCGCGCTGCTGCCCGACTGGGCGCGCGACAGCCTCGGGATACACCGGCCCCGCGCGGTGCGGGCGGGGTGGGACGCGCCGGTCACGCGGGCGCTCGGCGGCCTCCTGGTGTGGGCCTGCCGGCCGTCGGAAATCGTCACCACCGCACGGCTGCGGGTGGCCGCCGCACCGTCCGCGTGAGCCGCCCGGAGCAATGCCGCGACGCACCGTCCCCGTTCCGTCCGCCGACCGGTACCGGGGCATGGTCGGAACCCACCGAACAGGTCTTCCTCGGTGCCGACACCGTGGTGGTCCGCGGACGCGGGAAGTGACGGCCGGGCCCCGCGGTGCGCCCGCCCCGGGCCGGACCCCGAGGGCCCCGCGAAGCGCCGCGGACCGGTAGGGATACTGGCACCATGCGTGTTGACTTTGATCCCGAAGCCCTGGGCCGCAACGCCTTCTACAAGCTGCTCACCTCGGTCGTCGTGCCCCGCCCGATCGCCTGGGTGTCCACCGTCTCCGCGGACGGCACCGCCAACCTCGCCCCGCACTCGTTCTTCACCGTCTCCTCCGTCCAGCCCCCGATCGTGCAGTTCAGCTCGGTGGGCCGGAAGGACTCGCTGCGCAACGTCGAGGAGACCGGGGAGTTCGTGGTCAACCTCGCCCCCGAGCACCTCTTCGAGCAGATCAACGCCACGGCCACCGACTTCCCCCGGGGCACCGGCGAATTCGACGCGGTGGGGATCGCCAGGGAACCGAGCCTCCGGGTCAAGCCGCCCCGGGTGGCCGACTCCCCGGTCGCGCTGGAATGCGTCGTGCACAGCACCGTCGGCTTCGGCGACAGCACCGTGGTCTTCGGCCGGGTGGTGCACGTCGCGGTGTCGGAGGCGGTGCTCGACGACGGCCACCCGGAGGTGCGCCGCCTGCGCCCCCTCGCCCGGCTCGGCAAGGACGAGTGGGGAACGGTCGGCGAGGTGCGGGAGATCAAGCGGATCCGCTTCGCCGACTGGCCCGGCAGCGGCGAGTAACGCCGCCGGGGGACAATGGGCGGGTGGACGAGAGAACCCCCGTCAGGTGTGAGGTCGACTTCGGGACCGCCAGACTCCTGCCCGACGTCGACCGCCCCGGCGGCTGGCTGCTGACCCTCGACGACGCACCCCAGTCCTACGTCGACGTGGCCGACCCCGGACACCTGGAGTTCGAGTACGTCCGCCGCCTCGCGCACGCCCTGGACGCCGCCGCCGACCCGGGGGAGCCGCTGGACGCGGTCCACCTCGGCGGCGGCGCGCTCACCCTGCCGCGCTACCTGGCCGCCACCCGCCCCGGCTCCCGCCAGCAGGTGGTCGAGGCCGACCACGGCCTCGTCCGGCTGGTCGCCGAACACCTGCCGCCGCCGCCCGGCGCGGACATCACCGTGCACACCGCCGACGCCCGCGACTGGCTCGCCGCCGCCCCCGGCGCCTCGGCCGACGTGCTCGTCGCCGACGTCTTCGGCGGCTCCCGGGTCCCCGCCCACCTGACCTCCGTGGAGTACCTACGGCAGGCCGCCCGGGTGCTGCGCCCCGACGGGCTCTACCTGGCCAACCTCGCCGACGCCGCGCCGTTCGCCTTCCTCGGGCCGCAGATCGCCACCGTCGGCGCCGTCTTCCCGCACGTCTGCCTGATCGCCGAGCCGGGCGTGCTGCGCGGCCGGCGCTTCGGCAACGCCGTGCTGGTGGCCGCCGCGCGCGAACTGCCGCTCGCCCATCTGACCCGGCACGCCGCGCGCGACGCCTTGCCGGCCCGCGTCGAACACGGCGCCGCCCTGCGGAAGCTGGCGGCCGACTCCCGCCCGGTGACCGACGCCGACGCGGTGCCCTCGCCGCAGCCGCCGCCGGGTGCGTTCAGCGTGGGGTGAGGAGGCGGTGGTACGGCGTCACGCCGTGCGCGCCAGCCGCCGTACCTCCGGCACCACCAGCACCGCCGAGGTCAGCACCACCACCAGCGCCGCGGCGCCCCACAACGCGGCCGACATCCCGAACGCGTCCGCGGCGGGCCCGGCCAGCGCGGTGCCCACCGGCGTCAACGCCACCGAACCGAACCAGTCGTAGGCGGAGATCCGGGACATCTTCTCCTCCGGTATCTCCTGGTGCAGCGCGGTCATCCAGGCGACCGAAAAGACCTCCACGCCCACCCCGGCGACCAGCATCGCCGCCGCCAGCACCGGCACCGGCGCCAACGCGGCCAGCGCCAGCGTCGGCAGCACCAGCGGGAAGACCGCCAGCGTCCCGGCGAACAGCAGCCGACGCGGCTTCCACCGGGTCATCAACGCCCCGCCCGCCAGCGTCCCCACCCCGAACACCGCCAGCGCCAGCCCCCACGGACGCGCCCCGCCCAGATGCTCCTTGGCCACCAGCGGACCGTAGACCGCCTCCGCCGCCGTGATCACGGCGTTGACCACCGAGAACTGCACCACGATGCCCCACAGCCAGCGCCGCGAGACGAACTCCCGCCACCCGTCGCGCAGATCACCCAGCATGCCCGACGTCCCCGCCCGCTCCGTACCCGGCGGCACCCGCAGGAACGCCCGCATCAGCGCCGCCACGGCGAACCCCGCCGCGTCCACCGCGAGCACCCATCCCGGCCCGATCGCGGCCACCAGCGCACCGCACAACGCGGTGCCCAGGATCGACGAGGTGTTGGCCCCCATTCGGTACAGCGCGAACGCCCGCCCCGCCCGCGGACCCGACACGCTGGAGAGCACCATGCCCTGCGCGGCGGGCTGGAAGAACGCCTGCCCGGTGCCGCCCAGCGCGGCCAGCGCCGCCATCTGCCACAGCGCGGGGTGCCCGGTGAGCACCAGCAGCGCGAAGGCCGCCTGCGAAAGGCAGTTGAGGACGTTGGCGCCCACCATCACCCGGTGCCGCGGCAACCGGTCCGCCAGCGCGCCGCCGACCAGCAGGAAGACCACCAACGGCACGGTGCGCGCCGCCGCCACGATCCCCACCCCGGTGCCGTCGCCCCCGGCCTCCAGCACCGCGAACGCCGACGCGATGGCCGCCCCCGAACTCCCGACGGTGGTCACCACCGTCGACGCCGTCAGCAGGGCGAAATTGCGCCACTCCCACGCCTCCGGACCGCCACCCGCAAGCCTCCCGCCCTCCCCGGGCCGCTCGGACGTGATGTCGTTGTCGGGGCTCTCGATACTCACCGCCGCACTATCGTCGCCCGACGACACCGGTGTCCAGCGAGTTCCCGGGCGACCCCGCCCCTCCCGACCCCGCCCCACCCTGGCCACCCTCATTACCAGTCGGTAACATCCCTGCCATGACTACCGAGCAGATGCCGATCGGCGACATGCTGGCCGCCACCGTCCCCATGGTGCGCACCCTCAACCTGGAATTCCTGGAGACCACCGCCGACCGCGCCGTCCTCCGCCTCCCCGACCAGCCGGACTACCACAACCACATCGCCGGCCCCCACGCCGGCGCCATGTTCACCCTCGCCGAATCCGCCAGCGGCGCCATCGTCCTCACCGCCTTCGGCGACCAGCTCTCCCGCGCCGTTCCGTTGGCCGTCCGCGCCGAGATCGACTACAAGAAGGTCGCCAAGGGCCCCGTGACCGCCACAGCGACCCTCGGCCGCCCCGCCGTGGATGTGGTGGCCGAGCTTGACGCGGGCGGGCGTCCGGAGTTCCCGGTGACCATCGAGATCCAGCGGGAGAGCGATGGGGCGGTGACGGGTGTGATGACGGTGGTGTGGACGTTGAGGCCGAATTCCTGAGGGGAAAGCCGTCACCGCAAGCTGGACCGGTGTTGGGTGATCGTGCCGCCGGCCCGCGTGCGGAGCTTCGCACCGGGCCGGCAGATGGAATGACGCAGGTCAGCTGAGACTTGTCAGTGGCACGGGGTTCCCCGTGAGCGACTCGACGCCTGCGGCGTCGAGTGCCGTGCCGTAGAGTTCGATGTCGCTGATCTGCGCGTGGGCGTACTGATCGTAGCCGTCGACCACCATGTGGGTGGCCGACCCCAACCAGGTACCGTCGCAGACCGTCACCGTCCATGACGGCCAAGGCCGAGTGACCGCTTCACAGCAGTGGTCCAAGGCAGTCGAACAGTGGCAGAGCACCACCGCGTACGTCGGAGTCGACCGCATCGACACCACACCGCCCGCCGGAGGCACGGCGAAGACGGTGTTCACCAACGCGCTGGGCCAGACAACCGCGAACTGGGCGTACGACGACACGGCCACACCCACCGGCAAGCCGTCGGACGCGGTGATCACCAGTTACACCTACACGCCGGCAGGCCGTGTCGCCACGATGAGCGACAACGCAGGCAACAAGTGGGCCTACGACTACGACCTGCTCGGTGAGGAGACCCGGCAGACGGATCCGGACACCGGCACCACGACGTTCGACCGGTACAGCGAGACCGGCGATCTGCTGCAGACCACCGACGCGCGCGGCCAGACCCTCTCTTACGCCTACGACGACCTGGGCCGGAAGACCGCCGAGTACTCCGGAGCGTGGTCCGCGACGCCCGACCCGTCCAAGGAACTCGCCTCATGGGCCTACGACACGCTCGCCCAGGGGTACCCCACCTCCTCCACCCGATACGTGGGCGGAGCGAGTGGCGCGGCGTACACCGAGGCGGTGACCGGGTACGACACGGCCTACCGGCCGCTGGGTTCGTCGGTGACGATCCCGTCCAGCGTTGGTTTCCCCAGTAACGGCACCGGCAGCTACTCGAACACGTACACCTCGACGAACGTGTACTCCACCAATGTCGGTCTCCTCGCCGAGACCCACTACAACGCCGACGGCGGCCTACCGGACGAGACGGTCGGCTACGGTTACGACCTGCAAGGCCTGCTGACCGGCTTCGGCGGAACCAAGGCTTACCTGGACAACGTCAACTACAGCCCGATGGGCCAGCCCCTGGACGCCACATGGGGTCTGTACGGCACCCAGCTCAACACCACCCAGACCTGGGACCCGGCGACCGGACGTCTCGCCACGAGCAGCGTCAACCTCCAAACCAGCGCCAAAACCGCACCGGACAACACCACGTTCGCCTACGACCAGGCCGGTGACCTCACCTCGGTCTCCGACAGCCAGAGCGGCGGCGCGGCCACCGACACCCAGTGCTTCACCTACGACCGCCTCCAGCGTCTGGTCACCGCGTGGACCGACACCGCGGGCACCACACCCCCCGGCGTCGGTTCGGTGGCGGCCTGCAAGACAACTACACCCACCGCCGCCACGGTTGGTGGCCCTGCCCCTTACTGGCAGACCTACAGCTACGACCTGCTCGGCGACCGCACCCAACAGGTGAAGCACGACACCGGCGGCAACAGTGCCAACGACGTCACCCAGGCAGCGACGTATCCGAGCGCCGACGGGAGCGCCGCCACACTGCCGAACGCGGCCACCCAGATCACCACCACCGGCCCGAACGGCACGGCGACCATGGTGCCCACGTACGGCGACGGTGCCGGTAACACCACCAGCCGGACCGTCATCACCGACGGTCCACTGGTGTCCGGCCTGACCCGCTCGGGCACCAAGCTGTGCGCAGACGCCTCCTCCTCGGGCACGGCCGACGACAACAAGATCGACATCACGACGTGCAACGGCGGCAGCGCCCAGAAGTGGGTGATCGGTACCGACGGAACGGTCCGGGTGCTGGGCAAGTGTCTGGACGTGGCGGGCGGTGGCACAGCCAAGGGCACGAAGGCCGTCCTGAACACCTGTAACGGCAACGCCGGCCAGCAATGGAAGGCGGCAGCCAACGCCTCCCTGATCAACACGGCCTCGGGCAAGTGCCTGGACGATCCGTCCTCGTCGACGACCAACGGCACGCAACTGCAGATCTGGACGTGCAACAAGACCACCGCCCAGCGGTGGACGAACGTGACGATGGGCAATGTCCTGCCCGGGGCCACGCAGAGCTTCAGCTACGACGCCGAGGGCCGCACCGCTTCGGTCACCACACCTTCCGGAGGCACCGACCAGACGACCGGCTACCTGTACGACGCGGGCGGCAGCCTGCTGATCCAAACCACACCCACAAGCAAGATCCTCTACCTCTTCGGTGGAAGTGAACAACTCACCCTCACCACGAGCACCAAGGCCGTTTCCGCTCTGCGGTACTACTCCGGCCCACAGGGCGTAACCGTGCCGCCGCGGTGATCACAGAGGTCGCGCTCAGCGGCGGCGACGATGCTCCTGCAGCGATCACGGAAACTGTCGCAACCGCCCGCGATGGTGAGGAAGCCCTCGCGGCTGCGGCAGAGGTCAAGAACCTCGTCAGAGAAGTCCCCGAGGAAACGGCGACGGCATCGCAAGCCCCCAGCGCACCTGAGGTCGGGGCATCCGGTGGCGGCGAAAAGGGTGGTGGCTGCAGTTTCTCGCCGGTCACGCCCGTGGTGATGGCCGGAGACAAGACGAAGCCCATCGGGGACGTCAAGCCCGGCGACAAGGTCGAAGCCGCCGACCCCAAGACCGGCAACACGCCGGGGCCCGTACGGTCACGGCGACCTGGGTCAACCACGACCGCGATCTCATCGACCTGACCATCCGGACCAGCCCCGGCCACACCACGACCCTCCACACCACGTCAAAGCACCCGTTCTGGGACGCTACCCAACACGCCTGGATCCCCGCCGGCACCTTGGTGGCCGGCCACGCCCTCACCACCGAGAGCGGCCAGAAGGTCTACGTCGTCAGCGTCCACCGCCACCCGGGCGCTGCGGACCGCGACAACCTGACTGTCCAGCAGTTGCACACGTACTATGTGCTGGCGGGCGGCGTGCCGGTCTTGGTCCACAATTCTTGCGGGCTGGACAGTGAAGGTGATCCTGCACAGACGCCGCGGGCGCTTTATCACTACACCACGGAGGATCGAGCGAAGCAGATCGTGGATAGCCAGGAGTTGTCTCCGTCGTTGAAGGCGAACAACCCCAAGGATGCCCGGTACGGTGATGGGCAGTATCTCACCGATATTGCGCCGGGAACCAAGACACAAGGTCAGCTCTCGGCGGCCTTCTTGCGAGTGCCGTGGGCTGGACAGAAATTCACACACTTCATCGAGATTGATGTGACCGGCCTTGACATTGTCGAGGGTCGCCCAGGGGTATTCCTGATACCCAACAGTGGAAACCTCGACCTGACCGGACGCATCGCGAGATGGGGGCCAAATTAGTCGTGGAATACATCCGTGTCGACTGGATTCATGAGCTTGAAGACGAGCCAGTCACCTATTTGAGCGAAATTGGTGAGGGTCGCTACGAGATCCGCAAGGTTCAGATCTTCCGCGATGGCCGGACGGAATGGGCGGACGCGGAGCATGAAACTGCCACTGTGGGGCTGTCCGAGATTCCTTTCCTCTCCTTGGAGGAGATTGACTCGCAGTCAGAGTTCGTGTCGTCGCTGATTTCTGCGGAAGACTTCGAACAGGCATGGATTCGCGCAAGGGAGTCTTAGCGATTTGAGCTCATGGGCCCCATCGGAACATGTTTCCGGTAGGGCCCATGAGCTGTCTGACTGCAGTAGTTGACGGCAATGTCAACGGGCGGGCGGCTGCACAAAGCGGCGGGGCGACTCCGTCGTCGGGCCCGACTGTGGCCCGGCTGAGGTTGCCGAGGGCGTGTCGGAGAAGGTCCATGGCCTGGCGCTGAAGATGGAGGCGGACGTGTGTGCATACCGTCGCGGGCACCCCGGTGTGGGCGTGTCCAAGGAGCTCCTTGATGACGACGAACTCGACGCCCTGCTCCAGGAGCAGCGTCGCGGTCACGTGGCGAAGGTCGCGGATCCGGATCGGCTGCAGCTGCGCGTCGCGGAGCAGTGTGTTGAAGTGCCGGGTGAAGGTGGCGGGCTCGATCGGGTGCCCGCCCGGACGCGTGAAGACGTATCCGCTGTCCTGCCGGTCAATGCCCGTCTGCTCCTTCTCCCGTGCCTGGAGTTCGCGGTGTCCGCGCGGTGAGACGACGCAGAAGGCAGGCAGGGCGATGCGCAGTTCGGAGCTGATGGTTTTGGTCGGCAAGGTGGCCAGACCGCTGGTATGGGTGCGGCGGACGGTGGCGGTGCCGGCGTCGAGGCTGAGGTCTACCCAGCGCAGGCCGAGAATGTCGCCCTTGCACAGGGGGAGTTCGAACTGTGCGGCGTGCTGGCGGCCCTGAGGGGTGGTGAGAAGGCGTCGGGGCTCATCGGTGGTGAGGGGCAACGTTCTCCATAGGCGTGGCGTGTGCAGACTGCCCCGGCTGGAGGATTTCGTTCTGGTGCCGTTGTGCGGGCGGTCCCGCGGGTCAGGCGCGGGTTGCTGCGGCGGCGTATGCCGTGTGGAGACGGCGCAGGGAGGCGGACTGGTCGGACAGGGACGGTCCTGGGTTCCGTGGCGGTGTGGGGTGAGGTGACGGTCAGGTGCCCGCGGATAGTCGTTTCAGCTGGAGACAGCGCGCCCAACGGCGTGGCCGGATGCTGTGTGCGGCCGAACCCACTCCGGGATCACGCCCCGAAGACAGAAAGGCAACCGACTCGCGACTGTAAACGAGTCCGCCACTGCCGAACGAGTACCGGAGAGGTGTTGTCTGTCCCACTGAGGATCCCCATTCGAAACGGAGCCGTCGGCATCCGCGACGGCTGCCTCGTCCTGCGCCCCTCGTTCTTCCGGATGAAGAACGTCCGCGATGTCCGCGCCCGGGGTATCCCCTGTCGATCATCCGGCACGAGGACGCCCCCGGACAGCGGCGTTCCGCGGTGAGGCACGGATGTCATTCCGGCCGTCGGGAGCGCTGCGGGGCGAGCGTGAAGTAGGTGAGGAGCGCGCCTAGTGTGGACAGGGCCGCGAGGAGGAGGCCGAGGGTGTGGAAGGCGTGGGTGAAGCCCGCGGCCAGGGCGGCGTGATGTGCTGCGGGCACCTGGCCTTGGACGGCCTGCGCGGCGATTCGGGTCGCGGAATCGGAGGGGAGGTGGCTGCCGTGCAACTGGGCGGCGGTGAGGGTGGTGAGCAGGGCCGCGGCGCCGGCGACGGCTACGGATTCGCCGGTGCTGCGCATCGTGTTGAAGATGCCTGCCGCGGCTCCGGCGTTCTCGACGGGTACGGTGCTGACGGCGGCGTTGTCCATGACTCCGAACGCCAGACCCACGCCGGCGCCGAGGGGCAGCAGTGGAAGCGCCAGCGCCGGCCATGATCCGTCACTGCGCAGGGTCGTCAGGAGCAGGGCGCAGACCACGATCAGTGCGGATGCGCCGGTCAGTACCGCTCGCACGGAGGTGCGCGCGGCCAGATGGCCGGCGGCGAGCGGAAGGAGCAGGACGGGGGCGGTCATCGGCAGCAGGAGCAGGCCGCTGGCCACGATCGAGCGGTCGGCGACGCCCTGGAGATACGCGGGCAGGTACACCAGCAGGATGACGAAGCCGAGGGTGACGGTGAAGGGCTGGCACACCACCGCGACCAACTCGGGCCTGCGGAACAGGCGGACGTCGAACACCGCACGGTCGCCCAGGCGGACCTCCACCACGGCGAACAGCGCGACGAACGCCACGGCCGCGGCGAGCGGCAGCAGGGTGCCCGGCGCGCTCCAGCCCGCGGCTCCAGCCCGCACGAAAGCGAAGGACAAGCAGGCCAGCCCGGCGGTGAAGGTGACCAGCCCGGCCGCGTCAAGAGCAGGCTGATCGGGGTTGCGGGATTCCGGAGCCCGGGTCGCGCACAGCCATGCGGGCATGGACATAGCCGCGACAAGGATGAACACCGACCGCCAGCCGGCCGCTTCGACCAGGGCCCCGGCGACCAGTGGTCCGATCGCCAACCCCGTACCGAAGGAGGTACCGAGGAACCCGAAGGCCAACTGCCGGCGCCGCCCGGAAGTGGAGTGGGCCAGCACCGCCGCCCCCGAGGACAACACGGCCGCCGCCCCGCAACCCTGGACCGCCCTGGCCACATCGACCAAGGCCATCGAAGGCGCCAGCGCGACCAGCAGGGAGACCACACCGACCAGTGCGATGCCGGTCAACAGCACGCGGCGTCTGCCGAACCGGTCCGCGAGACCACCGGCTGCGAGCGGCACGGCGGCGAAGGTGATGTTGAAGGCATTGAGCATCCACTGCCCGGCACCGGCCGAGGAGCCCAGGTGCGCCGCCATGCTCGGCAGGGCCATCGCGGCCCCGGTCACCGAGAACGGCAGCATCATGCCGGCGGACGCTACCGCGACCGCCGTGGGCCAGTAGCCGCGCCCGCTGTCGCGTGCAGGCGGTTCCTGGGCCGGTCCGGGCGACGGGACGGTTGGGGAGCCGCTCGGCCGGGAGCGGTCCGGGCCGGGTCGGAGTGAGCCGTCGAGAGACGAAGAAGTGGGCATGCCCTCGATCGTTCGCGAGGGCCACCGGTGGATGAAGAGAACGCGGTTCCCTGGGACTGACAGTGCCACCATCCGGCCGCCGCACCCCAGCAGACACCCCCCATACTGGAACGCATGGCCGACACCAGCATGATCGCCAACAGCCTCGGCGACTACCTCCGCGCCCGGCGGGCTCTGGTGTCACCGGCGGACGTGGGCCTGCCGCCGACCGGCCGCCGCCGCGTACCCGGCCTGCGACGCGAAGAGGTCGCCGAACTGGTCGGGCTCAGCACCGACTACTACGTACGCCTGGAGCAGGGACGCGCCCAACACCCCTCAGACGAGGTCCTTGACGCACTCAGCAGGGCACTGAGGCTTGGGTCCGCCGAACGCGCCCATCTGCGCGACCTCGCCCGACCACCCCGCCGCGCCGGCGCGACGACAGCGGCCACCACACGGGGTGACGTGCTGCGTTCCGCCCTGCGACACGCCGTCGAGGCCATCCCCACCGCACCCGCCGTGATCATGAACGATCGCAACGACGTCCTGGCCTGGAACCGACTGGCAGCCACACTGATCGCCGACTTCCCCAACCTCGCGCCCCGCGAGCGGAACATGGCCCGCCGGATCTTCCTGGACCCGCACGCGCGACAGATCCACCTCGACTGGGACGAAGCCGCACACACCACGGTCGGCATCCTGCGCATGGCCGCGGGGCGCCAACCGCACGACGCGGAACTCGTGCGCCTGGTCGGCGAACTGTCACTGGGCAGCGAGACCTTCCCCAAGCTGTGGGCCAGCCACCACGTTCACGAGAAGACCCACGGACCCAAGCGCTTCCGGCACCCCACCGTCGGAGACGTGACGCTGAACTACGAGACCTTCCAAGTCCCCGGCGCCGCCCACCACCTCCTCGTCATCTACACGGCCCCGCCCGGAAGCCCCGCTGAGGAGGCCATGAACTTCCTCAGCAGCTTCACCACCTCCAACACGGCTGCCCGCTCCCTGCGGCCATCCCCCTCAGAAGCCCCGACGCACAGGGGACCCGAGGTTCATCGCCCGCACCGTCACCCGTATCAGTGATCGACGGTCACAGGGACTGGAAAATCACGCTGGGTGGAGGGCTTCGCAGCGCCCCAATCGGCGGCTGTACGCCGATTGGGGCTACGACGTCGACAAGTACCGCCGCCTGCTGTGGACGTGCGGCGTCAAGCCGGTGATCGCCCGACGCGGTGTCGCCCACGGCCCAGGACTGGGCGAGGTGCGGTGGGTGGTCGAGCGCGCCTTCGCCCGGCTGGCCGCAGCCCCCATCGGCTACCGTCGACTCGCCAGATGACGCGCAGCGGCATCAGCGGTCCTGGCATGCTCAGCGGTGTGATCGGATGGATACGCCAGACCCCATGGTGGGCAGTGGGACTGATCGTGCTGTACGTCATCGTCCTGGTCTTCGTTGGCGCCGCGTCGCACGTCGCAGCCCTCTTCCGGAGCGGCCTGCACCCTTACCCGTGGGCTCCGCAGTGGCTGAACCTGTTCTGGTCGTCCCTGACGATCTTCGACTCTCTGGCAGCGGCGCTTCTGGTGTGCGGTAAGCGAGTCGGAGTGGACCTGACCTGCGGCATCATGGCAACCGATCTGGCCGCTAACTGGTACGCGACATACGGCATCCAGCACACCACCCTGTCCACCCAGTCAGGGCTGCAAAGGCTGACGGCCTTCACCCTCCTCGTGTTTCTCACCGGGCCCTTCGTACGCTCACGCCTCCGGCTCGTCGCCACCTGAAACAACGTCCAAAGCGTAGTGCGAGCGAACGAGTGCCGAGCAGGTTTCCTTTCCACGCCCCTCCGCCCCTTCACTCACACCCCCTGCCTTCGCCGGTGCGCGCCTTCCCGTGCATCGACGAAGTTCCGCCGCTCCACCCTCTGTTGCCGCTCTCGCGGTCGCCCGCAGGCTGTGGCGGCCAGGCCGGTGCGGGACGAGGAGGGGAGCGCAGGGGGATGCGAGGGCTGTCCAGGGGGGCTCAGTCGAGCTGGCTGCTCAACACAGCCAGTACGTGGGCTCGTTGGATGCGGCGTATGGCGGAGGGCGTCCGTCCGGAGGCCAGAAGCTCCTCGACGAGGTCGATGTGGACGGCTGCCAGCAGGGCGTGTGCGAGGTATTCGGCGTCCTCGGCCGTCAGGGCGGGCTTGGCTTCCGACACGATCTGCGTCAACAGGTCCCGCATCCACCGGTATTGTTCGCTTTGCAGCAGTCCTGGTGTGGCGACTTCCCGGGCTCGAAGCAGGTTGCGGTTGTCGAGCTTGAAAGAGAGCACCGCATCGAGGAAGGCCACGGCCCGGTCCCGGGCAGGGGCTCCGGGCCCGAGCGGTGGAGGACCGTTTTCTGCCTGATCCCGCAGATCATCGGCTTTGGTCGCCCACAGTGTGTCCAGGAGACCGTCGCGACTACCGAAGAGCCGAAAAATCGTCCCTTTGCCGACACTTGCCGCTGCCGCGATGTCGTCGATGGTGACGTCGCGCCGGTCGGCCCGTGCGAAGAGCTCGTCCGCGGCGGCAAGCACGACGGCGGGCGAGGTCGAAGGACGGCCGCGCCTCGCTCCTCTATTTTCGGACTGTCGGTCCGTAACGGTGTTATGTTGATCGGAGCGCACTGGTTCGAGATTTTCCTGGAGACATCATGACCGCATCATCCACCCTCCCGCAGTGGTTTGCACGCGCACTCGCCTCACTGTGGGCCGGTGACCTCGACGGCTTCACCTCGATCTTCGCTCCGGACGCGCTCTACGAGATTCCCTTCACGCCCAACGGCCCGGTGCGTCTCGAGAACCGCCAGGAGATCGAGGCCTTCATGCGCGGCCTGCTCGACGGCGGTCTGCTGCGCTACGGCTCCCTGACGGAAGTCCGGGCCT
The DNA here is from genome assembly GCF_000240165.1 of Streptantibioticus cattleyicolor NRRL 8057 = DSM 46488. Classification (NCBI taxonomy): domain Bacteria; kingdom Bacillati; phylum Actinomycetota; class Actinomycetes; order Kitasatosporales; family Streptomycetaceae; genus Streptantibioticus; species Streptantibioticus cattleyicolor. The sequence goes on along the minus strand of NC_017586.1, from coordinate 602,499 downwards.
ACGAGGCCGGGGACGAACTGATCGTCGAGGCCGTCGCCCGCCACCACCGCTCCACAGACGGTTCGCCGGTCGACCTGAGTTACGTCTGGTTCATCACACGGCAAGACGGTCAGGTGACCCGGTTCCGCGACTACATGAACCCACTCGAAATCTCGGCGATCTGAGGCAATAAGACCGTGCCCTGTGTGGTGAGTCCGAGAAGTTGTTCGTCACAGCGGACGGCTGCGACGGGTCCGGGAAAGGTCAGGTGGTTTCCCGGGTTGCGTTCGTAACGGTGGTTGAGTCGGCGGCAGCCGGTCGGCCAGGACTGGGGGTGTTCGGTGACCCGTCGTCGCCGGCCGAGTCGTTCGCTGGAGTCGGTGCCTTGCGGGCGGAGCGTGTGTACCGGGCCGGCCGCCGCGTCCCGCTGCCGGGCGTGTTCCCGGCACTGGGCGCTGCAGCCGGGGTAGCCCCTGCCGGTCGCGGCAACGCCGCCCGGACCCACGCCCCCGGCGCTCGTCATGGCTGAGGTGCGAGGGCAGCCGCCGGAGCAGATCCGGGATCGGGGGTCGACTTTGCTGGCCTTGCTCGTCCACGGTGTCAGCCTGTGCTCGCGCGCCGGTGCCGATGCCAAGGCCCTGGACAGGACGGTGTCCACCGCGCTGACATCAATCGGCCGACCGGTCACCCACTGAGGCAGGTACGCTGCATTTGAAGCGGCCGGGCGCCCGCATCGGGCTCCTTCCGCGCGTCGTCCCTTTATTGATGCACAGCACCCTCACCGCCCTCATGGCCGTCGTCATCGCCATCGCCCTGGGCGCCACCTCCACCGCCATGGGCCGGTGGGCGGGTCTCTGGCGGCTGGCAGTGGCCGGCGCGGTGGTGGCTCCCTCGTCGGTGGCTCCGCATGCGAAGCTCGACGAGAGAATGCTGCCGCTCGGTCCCAGGTACAGGCAGTTGCCCGTTGCGATCTGACGGATGGTGTCCGCCTGCGACCCGGAGTAGGTGGACACCCACTGCTGGTACGGGTTGCTCCTGTTGGGGTCGTAGATCGACGAGCAGACCATGTCCGGCCAGGCGATGCCCGTCCGGCCCTATGTCAACGCTGCATATGCTGCTACGAGCCCGAGGACCTGCGGGGTTCATCCCCGCGAGGGCATGCCGGAAGCTGATCGGCCGCAGGAACGCGGGGAGCTGCCCAGGGACGTTCCCCGAGCAGCTCCGCAACTTCGCGGTTCTGGACGCGTGTCAGCTGTCCTTGGAGGGGACCTGCTTGATGGCGTTGACGATGGTCCGCTGGGTGACGGCGCTGGTGAACAGGATGGTGCCGGGCTTCATGATGTCTTCCGGGCCGCCGGTCTTGCTCACCTGGACGATGCGTGTGCCGAGGAAGACGTGGGTGTTCTTGTCGAAGATCCATTCCTCGCGCTGGCCGCTCTTGCCGTCCAGCCGGGCGACCGCCACGCCGTGTCGGCCGACGGCGTCGACGGCGTCGTTCACGGTGACGACGCCGGGGATCTTCGCGGCGGCCTTGAACAGTGCCTTGGTCAGGGCGGGCGGCGGATAGCTCTCGCCGAGGAGGTCACCGATCGTGGTGAACGCCTCCTGGTCCGGGGAGTTGCCGTGTCCCTTGGTCTCCTTGTAGATCTTGGCGAGGAGCGTGTCGGGGTCGGTGGGCAGCTTGGTCAGGTAGTTGTAGGAGGGGTTGTTGAGGTAGGCGACGGGGGTGTTGCCCCGCTCGTCGGGGAGGCTGAGGGTCTCCCCCTCGGGGCTGTCGGTGACGGTGGGGTCGATCAGCCACCCCTTGGTTCCGTCGGGCGAGTGCCACACCTGGCGCTTGTGCAGCTCGTGGCTGGCGAGGCGGCTCTTGCCGTCGACGGTCTTGACGAAGGTGTCGGCCGTCTTGGACTCGATGTACACGTACTGGCCCGCCTTGACGGTCGGGTGGTCGTCCCGTGCCGCGACCAGGGAGACCTGGTCGAGCAGCTGGGTGACCCCGTGCGGGTTCGCGGCGCCGATCTGTGTGGTCAGGGCCGGTCCGGTGGCGAGGCCGTTTCCGCCGCCGCTGGTCATCGCCGGGACGGCGATGACGGCAGCGGCCACGGCCGCGGCCAGGGCGGGCAGTGTGACGGCCGGGCGGGGCAGCCGGAGCCGTCGCGTCTTCGGGGTGCTGGAGGCAGTCTCCTGCGTGTGATGTGCCTGCTCGATGTGTGCCATCAGACGCTCCTTGTGGTGCTCGTGGCGGCCCGTCGGCAGGTCACGCGCAGTGCGGGACAGCAGCCCTGCGACGGTTTCCTTCGGAGCGCCCGGGCTCTGCCGGGGCGTGTTCGCGCTCATCGGTTTCCTTCCTGTGCGGGCCGGACGGTCTTGACGCGGTCACCTGGTATCTGTCTGTCGGCCGCCCCGGCTTCCCGTCTGCTCCGGACTTTTTCGGCTGCGTCCACGCTTCGGGTCCGCGGCGCGGGCCGGACGGGGCCGCTTGGCACGTGCCGGTCGGCCGTCGCGGCGTCGCCGTGCTGTGCGAACTCGGCCTCCGTCAGGGACCGGAGTTTTTTGCGGGCCCTGGAGAGCCGGGACGCGACTGTGCCCACCGGGATCCCCAGCGCCTTCGCCGCCGCCTCGTAGTCGAGCCCTTCCCCCAGACAGGGGGCGACGACCTCCCGCTCGGCCCTGCGCAACGATCCGAGCGCCCGAAGGACCGCCGCCAGCCTGCGCTGGTCGTCGATGTGCGTCGCGACCTCGTCGGCGTGGTCCACAACGGGCAGTTCGGCCGCCGCTGTGGCCACCGCTGCCCGGCGGTAGCTGCGGTTGCTGCGTATCTGGTTGCGTGCGGTGTTGGTGGCGATGCCCAGCAGCCAGGGCCGCAGTGAACCGCCCTCGGCGTCGATCCTGTCGCGAAGCCGCCACGCCTCCATGAAGGTCGTGGCCATGACGTCCTCGGCCGTCGACCAGTTGGCGGTCAGACGGAAAGCGTGGTTGTACACGCCGCGGGCGTAAACGTCGAACAACTCGGCGAACGCGGCCGGCTCCCCGGCCCGTAGTCGGGCACGCATGTCAATGCTCACCTCTATGAGCTGTCTGGACCTCGGCCCGCCTTCCAGTGACGTACCTCACACGCCGCGCGCCGGGTTCCCCTTTCGCCGTCATCGTCCGCAGCCGGCCCGACTGCACTCCCTGGCCGACGACCTGCGCGGTCGTACGCTCCGCCCGCAGGGCGTGGCGCTCATCGGCACGGACCCGTCGAGTGCTTGGACGACAGCGGTGGAGGTCACTGCGGGAAGGAACAGCCGGACCGTGAGCGATATCGTCCCGCGCCACACTGGCGCGTCCGGAGCCGGGCATCCACCGCGTGCCGGCGTCTCGCTCTCAGCGGCGTCGCGCTGAGAAGCGGTGCGTCATGGGCCCGGGTTGCTGACGCCCCGACGAACGCCATTCTCCGCATCGCTGGTGTGCTGCAAGGACGTTGTGAGGCAGTGGCTCCGGGCGCGTGCTGTTGGCCGTGCCTGTGGTCAGGTGAGGGCTTCGGGAAGAGCGGTGTGCGGTGCTTGTTGCATGCGGGTGAGTTTGCGGACGAAGACGATGGCCAGGACGGCCGCCACGGTGTTGAGGAGGTCGCCGAGTCCGGTGAGGGCCACCGAGTGGCGCAGTCCGTCGACGGTGGTCGCGGAGCGGGTGAGGCTGGAGCCGACCCGGGCGACGATGGAGGAGGCGATGGTCAGCGTCCACCAGGCGGTGACCGGGGCCTTGGAGACGTGGCGCCAGGAGCCGTCGGGGGTGGACTGGGCGCTGGCGTCCCAGACCTCCTTGGCGACACGGTAGGGCAGCCACAGGTTTCCGACGGGGACGAACCAGGCGCCGATGGCCCAGCCGCGCCCCATGGTGCACACGGCCTGGGAGAAGTACTCGGCGTTGACGCGTACCCGGTGGAACCAGACGATGAAGACGACCCCGGTGATCAGGACCGCACCGATCTGTGCCTTCCCGGCGACGTCGAGGACGTGCGCGTCGTGGACGACCTGGTCGGTACCGCTGGTCAGCAACGTGCCGATGTGGTTGTACAGGGCGGCGTCCGCCCACATCGCGAAGACATCAACCGCGGCGGCGACACCCAGCAGCACCGAAACCGCGGCTGCCAGTCCCGAGACCGAACGCAGCACAGGACCGCCGACCGGTCTGCCGACAGCACCGTAGGACATGGAACAACCCCCCAGGCAAGGATTACGTCCCCGCCGGCGGGCGGGGACCAGCAGACGCGCGCTCCGGGTTCCACGGGGTGGCCGAACACGAGGTGCCTTGCGGACATCACCTGAGCCACCGGTTGAACGGGGCCTGCTGATGCGTGCTCACTGGCCTGGCCCCTACCGCTTGGTCAGAGCGGTGGACCGTGCCGCCTCCGGACAGCAGAGGTAAGGCCCAGTTCGTGGCCGCGAACGCCATGCCGGCGGTCAGCGGAACGTGTGACTGGGGGTATGCCCTGCCGCGGCCCAAGGAGTAGCTGCTGGCGCGTCGCAGGCATCCTACCTGTGAAGAACTTGTGCCTGGGAACCAGATTTCGGCCGATGTCCGAAATTTGATGTCGGGTGATGCGACCAGACGCAGGATGCTGGTCAGCCTCCGGTTCCCAGGTGCCAACAAGGGGCCCGACGGTTGCCCCGTTGTTGGCCTGGGTGGGCGGTTGTCGTGTGCGGTGTCGCTTGAGCTGCAGTAACTTCCTTCGGTCGTCCACTACTTCGGCGCTCGGTGGTATCTGGCGGCGACCTGCCGTTGAGAGGGGCGTGAGCAGCAGCTATGCGTCTCGTCAGCGATACCTATGTGTCTGCTGTGGCTTTGGTCACTTTGCGGTTGCGGCTTCTCGCCCGATATGTTCGCGCCGCATTTATTTTCCCATTACATCCATGCGGGGGTGGGTGTGTGCTGCCTGGCCCCCGTGTGACCAAGGGGTGCTGCTACGTGATATCCCGTGCCCGAAAGCTGCTCGTTGCGGCTGGTGTTGCCGCTTGTGCCGCGTTGGTAGGCGTGCCGACGCTGGCCTCCGCCGACCCGGCGCCGTCCCCGTCGCCGTCGGCTTCTGCCGCTCCGGGGAGCGACGTTCCGCCGTCGGCGGTGGAGGACTTCTCCTACCCGAACGCGGCAAAGATCCAGCAGGTCAAGGGCATCAAGCTCATCAAGGGCGACGGCCACATCATGCTGGCCGACTGCGACGCTTCCGCCCAGCAGATCAAGGTCCTCACCGTCAAGAGCTCGACGGCCAATCAGCAGGGTGCCTACTGCTTCAAGGCGACCGCGAAGAACGGGTATCTGACGCTGGAGCTGCCGCGGGTTTTCGCGCTGGAGACCGACGACCACCCGATCAGCGCCCGTCTGACCCCGCAGGGCAACCAGCAGGCCCCGGCGACGACCGTCAGCGTGGACAAGAACGGCTACCAGAGCGTCGGCGAGGGCGTGGCCGGCGGTGCGCCCGCGGTGCTGGTCGAGATCCGAGTCACCGGCTGACGCACCACGCCGACCACAACCTGTCACATCCCCGCGGGGACGGCACGCGCCCACTCCTCGCGCTCGACTCTTTGAGGTATCACCTATGTCTGTCATGCGTTCACGTACTGCGTGGACCACCGGCCTTGCCGCGGCGACGCTGACCGCTGCCGCTGTGACCGCCGCTCCGGCGGACGCGGTCAGCGGCCCGCAGGCCACGGATGCCTCCGCGGCATCCACCGCTTCGCTCAACGTCGGTGGGCAGGAGGGCTGTTCGGGTACGTTGGTGGCTCCGCAGTGGCTGCTGACCGCCGCGAGCTGCTTCGCCGACACCCCGTCGCAGGGCTACCACGTCCAGGCGGGGGCGCCGAAGCTGAAGACCACCGCCACCTTCGCCGGCGGCGTGCAGCAGCAGGTGACCGAGGTGGTCCCGCGCTCGGACCGTGATGTGGTCATGGCCCGCCTGGCCGCCCCAGTCACCGGCATCACTCCCGCCACCGTCGCCACGACGGCTCCGGCCACGGGTGATGAGGTGCAGGCCGTCGGCTTCGGCCGCACCAGCTCCGAGTGGGTTCCCGGCCAGGCTCACACCGCGCCGTTCACCGTCGGTGCGGTCGGCGGCACCACTATCAACCTGGCCGCTGCCAGCGGTGGGGGTGCGATCTGCAAGGGCGACACCGGTGGTCCCGCGCTGCGTACCGTTGATGGCCGGGCTCAGGTCGTTGCGGTGCACAGTTTGTCGTGGCAGGGCGGCTGCCTGGGCACGGACGCGTCCGAGACGCGTACCGGTGCGGTGGACGCGCGGGTGGACGACATCGCCGGCTGGGTGGGGCAGATCTCGTACAGCACCACTTTCGCCAAGGCTCCCTGGGTGAACGCGCAGCAGATGACAGCCGGTTACTACACCGGTGGGTCGGCGGCCGGGACCCGGCACATGGACCTGGTGGTCCGCTGGAACGACGGTGAGGTCACTCTCTACCAGGGCGGTGACAACAACGATCCCGCGCACCCGTTCTCCGCGGAGTACCAGCTGGCCAAGCCCAAGAGCATCTGGGCCAAGGCGCTCAACATCTCCCGGGCGAACTTCAACGGGGGTGCCACCGATGGTCTGGTGGTGCGCTGGGTGGACGGGGAGATGACCCAGTACACCACCGTCGACGCCAAGGGTTTCCACGGCGAGAAGCAGCTGGCCAAGCCCAAGACCCCCGTCTGGCAGAACGACGCCCGCCTGATGACCGCCGGAAAGTTCACCACAGGCGGCAAGAGCGATGACCTGATGGTGGTGTGGAAGGACGGCAATGTCTCCGCCTTCACGGACCTGGCCGCCAACGGCCTGAACAAGCAGACCGAGATCGTCAAGCCCAACACCACCACCTGGCCCTACGCCGACCAGCTCACCACCGGCCAGTTCACCGGCAAGGCCACCGATGACGTGCTGGTGCGCTGGAAGGACGGCGAGACCACCATCTACCCCGGCATGACCACCAGCCGGCTGCCCGCCGAGGACCGGATCGCCCTGCCCAAGTCGCGCTGGGCCCAGGCCACCGTGGTCGCCGCCGGCGCCTTCGGCGACAACAACGTGTCCGACGACGTGCTGGTCCGCTGGAGCGACGGCCACCTGTCCCTGTTCACCGGCGTCGACGCCAAGGGCACCCACGACGAGACCGTCCTGACCCCCAAGCAGTGACCATACGGGGCCGGGACTGACAACTGACGTGAAACGGAAGTGAGGTTGAACGTTGAGACGTAACAAACGCACAGTCAGCACAGCGGGGTTGCGCCTGCTGTGTCTGGGGGTCCTGCCCTCGGCCATGGTGCTGGGGCTGCTCGGGCCGTCCCCGTCCCGCGCCGTGGCGGAGGGGAGCGCACCGGTGGCGGGGGAAACCACCGGTACGCTCACCGACACCGACCGGGGCAAGGTCGTCAAGCTGTGGGAGACCGGCGGGCCCGGGGTGCGGGCCGCCGCCGAGGTCGCGGTGGCCGGCAGCGACGACGATGTCAGGAAGTTCCTGGCCGAGGCGTCCGACCTGCAGTTCCAGGACGAGCGTGTCACCGCCGCCCAGGTCGCCAGCATCGGCGGCACCAACCTGCAGGAAGCCGCCCGCGCCGCCCTGGACAGCGACACCCCCCAGGCGCTGGAAGCCTTCCTCAAGGACGGCTGGAAAGCCCCCCTCGAGCAGGACCAGCGCGTCAAGGTCGCGCAGATCATCGACGCGGGCGGGCCGGAGGTGAAGAAGGCCGGCGAGACCGCGCTCAACGGCACGCCGGACGACATCAAGGCATTCCTGGCCAACGGTCAGTTCGACATGCGCGAGCAGGACGAGCGGGTGCTGACCGCGCAGATCATCAACGCCGGCGGGCCCAACGTCCGTGCCGCCGGACGCCTGGCCATCAACGGCAGCGCGGATGACATCCACGAGTTCTTGCAGGTCGGCCAGTACGTGGCGCGCGCTCATGACCAGGAGCGGGCCACCATCGAGCAGCTGGCCGACCAGGCCCAGAAAGCCGGCAAGCTCGCCCGGCAGCAGACCCAGGCCGCGCAGGACGCCTCCAAGCGGGCGGTGAAGGCAGCGGCGCTGGCGCGCAAGGCCGCGCAGGAGGCCGCCGCGCAGACCGAGGCTGCCAGGAACGACTCGCAGAAGGCCGCCGCCGACGCAGCCCGCGCCGCCGACGCCGCCAGCCAGGCCGCAGCAGCAGCCCAGACCGCGATCAACGCCGCCGCCGCGGCCAACACCGCGGCCCGCATCGCCGCCGACGCCGCCTCACAGGCCGCCAGCGCAGCCGCCGCCGCCTCCGAGGCTGCCTCCCGCGCACGCGACGCAGCCGCCGACGCGGCCATCAACGCCAACCAGGCATCCGCCGCCCGTCAAGCCGCGCAACAAGCACGTGATGCGGCCCGGGGTGCGCGTCTGGCCGCCGATGCCGCCGCAGCGGCCGGTGTCGCCGCTCACGACGCGTCGGCCGCGGCGAAGGCCGCTTCCAGTGCCGGTGCGAACGCGGACGCGGCGGCGAGCGCGGCCGATCAGGCCAACTCCTACGCCGACCAGGCCGGAGCCCATTCCGCCCTCGCCGACGAAGAAGCAGCCGCCGCCCACCGCTACGCCCGCGAAGCCGCCCGCGCCGCCGACGCCGCCCGAGCCCTGGCCGACGAAGCCGCCTCCGCGGCCGGCGACGCCCACGACGCCGCCGAGTCCGCGGCCGAGCACGCCGAAGCAGCCGCCAAGGCCGCCGACGAAGCAGCCCAGCACGCCGGCGAAGCAGCCACCGCCGCGAACCAGGCCAAGGCCCACGCCCAGGAGGCCCAGAAGGACGCCGACGTCGCCACCGCGGCGGTGGACAAGGCCAAGAAGGTCTTCGACCTCGCCCGCCGCATCGACGCCGAGGAACTGACCGCCCGCACCAACGCCGGCATCGACCAGGCCAAGGACCTCAAGGCCCAGCAGGACCGACAGGACAAGGCCCAGGAAACAGCCGCCCAGCAGGTCAAGGACCTCACCACCCAGGCCCAGCACCTCAGCGACCAGGCCAACACCGCCGACGCGGACGCCAAGGACATCGTGCCGCAGGTCCGCAAGGTCGCCCTGGGCATCATGAAGACCGGCAGGCCCTGGAGCGCCATCGCCGCCGAGAACGCCCTGGCCGGCACCGACGCCGACGTCATGGTCTACATCCGCACCGGCTGGAAACTCGCCGCCCAGCAGGACGACCGCGACCAGGTCAACGATCTGGCTCTGCATGCCGGTTCCGCGGAGGTTCGTAAGGCGGCCGGCACGGCGCTGGCCGGTGACGCCACCGCGATCAGCACCTTCCTGTCCACCGGCCAGTACGAGGCCATGGCGCAGCAGATGCGGGTCTACATCGCCCAGGTCATCAACGCCGGCGGCCCTGTGGTCCAGCAGGAAGGCCGGGCGGCCCTGGACTCCGACTCCCCGCAGAAGATGGCCCAGTTCATCGCCACCGGAGAAGACCAGGCCCGCACCCAGGACGAACGCGTCCGCGCAGCCCAGCTGGCCAACAGCCAGAACACCCAGCTCAGCTCCGCCGCCCGCATCGCCCTCGAAGGCCCCTCCGACCTGCTGCACGCCTTCATCACCACCGGCCAGTACACGGCCCAACGCCAGGACCAGCTGACCGCCACCCACATCTCCCAGGTCCAGCAACTCATCGCCAACGCCGCCGAAACCGCGGCCAACGCCCAGAAGAACGCCGCCCAGGCCGCCGCCGCGGCCTACACCGCCGCCAAGGCAGCAGCCGAAGCCGCCGGATACGCCGAGCAGGCCAGGAAACACGCCAAGGAAGCTGGCGACTACGCGGCCCAGGCCAGGAAGTACGCCAAGGAAGCCGACGCCTCCGCAGCCCAAGCAGCACAATCCGCCAACACCGCCCGCAAGGCCCAAGCCGACGCCGAACAGTCAGCCGCCAACGCCCTCCACTCCGCAACAGCCGCACGGAATTCGGCAAGTTGGGCGTCAGCCTCCGCTGCTGCTGCGTGGAGAGCCGGCCGACAGGCTCGTGCCTCGGCCACGGCCGCTGGCAAGGATGCGAACGCCGCTGCTGCTGCGGAAGCCGATGCCTACCAAGCCGTCATTGCCAAACAAGTGCGACAGATGTCCAACCAGTGGTTGGTGTACGAAGACTGGAAGGACAAGAACACCAAGGACGATGACGACAACAGCTGGATTCCAGACTGGGCGAAGTCCGCGTGGCACAAGGTCAGTCCCTACCTCGATGGGCTCCGAGACAACGGAGGACAGATCCTAGGTGGGTTGCTCGAGACCTTCGCAGGTGTCTTTGGGACCAATTTTGGCGCGCTCGAAGGCATAGGCGGCGCGTTGCTCGGCGTCGGCTCGTGCCTCGAAACCGTAGGACTGGGCTGTGTGCTTTCCGTCGGATCAGTCGGCGCAGGCATCGCTGCCGTCGGAATCGGCATCGCCGGCATCACTGATGGCATCCACAGCGTCAGTGACGGCCTGCAGAAGGCCATCAGGGAAGCCAGAGACGAAGAGAACACTACTGAAGAGCCATGCGCTCAATGTTTCCTCGCCGGCACCAAGGTCCTCATGGCCGACGGGACCGCCAAGAACATTGAAACGATCCAGGTCGGCGACGAAGTCCTCGCTACCGACCCTGTAACCGGTAGTACTGGGCCACGGACGGTCGACCGTCTCATCGTCACTGACGGTGACAAGCACTTTGACCGTCTGTCCATCAACACGCCCAAGGGTTCGGCTGCTCTCACCGCTACTTACGAGCACCCCTTCTGGTCCCCCACCGCCCACCGGTGGATCAAAGCTCGGGACCTCCGTCCCGGCGCTACCCTTCTCGGCACTAACGGAACCACCGTCCGGGTACAAGCCAACCAGCCCTACGACGCTACTGCCCGTACCTACAACCTCACCGTCGACAGTCTCCACACGTACTATGTGCTGGCTGGCGACACGCCGATTCTCGTCCACAACGCAGGCATCTGCGGGAAGACGGCACTGGACGAAGGGGACTGGCAGCACATCCTGGACCGCCACCGCCCTGGAGGCGCGGAGGTTGACGACGAAGCAGGAATCTTCACTGGCAAGGAGAAGCTTGTTCGACGGAGGATCATCGACACGATCAACCGAGGAACGCCTAAGCCGAACACCCCTGACCCCAAAACCGGGGCCCCCCGGCCGGGCCAAGTCTACGAGTGGAACTTTGGATTCCCTGTAGGGAAGGCCGGGCCTGCGAACGGCGGCGGGGATCTAGAAAACATTCGCGTTATCGTAAACGACGGTAAAGTCGTCACGGCATTTCCTTACTAGCGAACAGCCTCGCCCAAGGAAGAAGATGATCGAACTTTCCTTCTCGGCCCCAGACCCAGCTTCACCTCGAAGGAAGACCTGGCAAAGGGCCCTCCAGGTAAACCCTGCAGAGATCCCAGAGATCGACCTCCGGTACAAGCTTTTCGGAGGCGCTGTCAAGTTCATCGCGAATGGCGTCGAGATCATCTCTACCCGCAAATTCGTGATGCTCGCCGACCTTGCACTATCGCTGCACGATGCCGCTAGTCGCATTTCCCGCAGAGAGGACGCCGCGATCGGCTTCACGGAAAGCGAGGAAGTGATCCTATTTCACTCATCCGGAGAGACGGTCACTATTGAGTCTTCCCGCAAATCGGAACAGTCGACCGTGTCACGTGACGAGCTCCTTGAGAGTCTGTCCCAGTTTGTCCGCGCGGTCTACCGCCAGCTGATCAGCGACATTCCAGGACTCGTCGATAATCCAGTAATCCAGCAGATCGGCCCGCGGTAAGATATCTCACGCGGACATTGATCCTGCTGTTACCGGTAATTTCCGGGAACAGCAGGAAGTGCCTTCCTGGCAAGGTGACGGAACCTGTCCAAGGTGCCGCTCAGCCCTGCAGGGAGGCGCTTTCCGTAGGGCGCAACCTGAAGCAGGTTCCGGATCGCCATCTCAGACATGGGGCATGGAGCGATCGACCTATGTCCTACCTGGTTGCCGCTCGGCGGGTTGCGCGTTGCTTCGATCACACAGTGCTTCCCTATTGCATAAACACGTTGAAATGCACATCGGCGGAAGCCGGCGGGGTCGGGGTGATGCTGACGGTGGTGGTGGCCATGCCCGCCGTGATCGTGGAGGAGACGGCGATGACGACCGGGATGCGTTGGGGGCCGGCGGGCTTGTAGCCGTCGGGAAGGGTCCAGGCGGTGGCGGCTGCGCCGGTTGAGGTGGTGTGCATCGTCCCGTGAATGTGGACGTTGTCCTGGGCGTCGCGCCGGAAGCGGACGGGCTGGTAGGAGCCTCCCACCGGTCCGCCGGCCCAGTTCGAGCCGAAGGAGGCGGGTGAATGTCAGCGTTCCATGACCCCGCCCGGGGCGTAAACCACGGAACCGGCGATTGCGAGATCGAGCCGCTTTTTGGCATCGCGCAGATTGCAAAACGACACCCTACGGTTCGGCCGGGTTTCCCGGTAAGGGGTATCCGACCGCCAGTTGCGTGCCGTCCGTCAGCCGGACGACCCACGTTTTGGGGTCGAGTCAGGTCACTGCGGTTCCGGCAGCTCCGGTCAAGCTGGGGCCACGGTATGTGGATTCCCCGGCGATCATCTGGATGTTCGCCGTTCCCGCTCCGATGTCCGGGGTGGAAAGCTCGGTGACCGTGCCTCCCAGGTCGGCGTCCGAGTAGGAGACGAGGTATCCCGGGCTTTTCTCATCGGGATTGCTCGACCGGAATTCTATGCCCGGCGGCCGGATCAGCTTCCCGTAGGTGCTGGCGATGTCGAAGCTCAGCGCGGGAACCAGCCGGGTGCGCTGGCCCGTTCCCGCGGTTTCGATGACACCACCGCTGATCGTCTTACCGTTGAGGGCATCGGCGCTGAGCATGTCGGCGGTGACCACGCCCGCGGCCAGCAGGGCGACCCTCGCCGACTCCACGTCCAGGTGGTCACCGGTGAGCGTCTGGAACTGGATCTCACGGCCGGTGATCGTGTGGGCGGCGGCCTTCTCACCGGTGATCGACTCGGCAGCCAGCTCCAGCGTGCCGATGGACCTGGCCAGCACGCTGCCGGCGATCACGACGGTGCGCGCCTCGGCGTTGTCGAAGGAGACACTGCCTCTGGTCGCCGAGGCGGACTCCAGGGCCACGGCCGCCTTCACCGCGGTGTCCGGCGCCTGGAGTTGCCCGCTGATCCTGCTCCACTCCGTACGGGCCCCGGGCGGGCCGTGAAGGGCGCCGCGCCCGAGCGTGGTGCCGTCAGGGCCCAGCCACTCCAGGACGACGCTGGCGGCCGAGCCGTCCCAGTCGGGACTCGTGCGGTAGTCGACCGCCAGGTAGAGGTGATCGCCCGGCAGGACGGGGAGCACGGTGAGCCGCTGGTTCTGCGTGGCGGGCTCGGCGGCCGTCACCTCGACGGTCAGGCATCGCTCCGAGGCGCGCCCTGGTGTGTCGATCCGCCATGGCGGGGCATCGGCGACCAGGTGCTCGGCGTATGGGCCTCCGAAGCTGGGGTCCGGGATGAGGTTGCCGGTGCCGATGGCGAGCCGGTCGGCGTCGACCGCGCCGATGGCCAGCTTGGTCCGGGTGACCGCGGCTTCGGCGAGAGCGAGGTCGGTGACGATGCCGTCGCGGATAGCCTCGGCGACCATGGGTTCACGCACCAACGGGCCGACGCTCACCGACGGCTCGGAGGCGGCACCGGAGGTGCTGCGGGCCACCAGCCGCACGTGGAGCGGCCGGTCGGCGACGATGGCGAAGGCGCCGCCACGTGGGGACTCGATCGTGGCACGCAACGTTGTCGCGTCCGGCGCGAAGTCCGCAGCCTGCGCGGCTTGGATCTCCACGCGGGCTCAGTCCAGGGGGACGGGGCTGCCGTCGGCGAAACGGCCGTCCCACGTGACGTGCACGCCGCCGAGCGACGGGGTAACGGACGGCGCCGTCGGCCGGGGCGGCGGCGGCCCGTTGACGATGTTGACCGCCGTCGTGCCGTCGTCCTGCTGGCCGATGATGGCGCGCAGGGAGCCGTCGTCGTACACCTCGACAACGCCGCCTTCTATGCTGGAATAGGCCAGCTGTGCGGTGCGCGTGGTGTCGGCTTCCGGACGGTGAGGGTGTCTTCGGCTCGACCTGCCCAAGGGGTCGTCGCTCCTGACCAACGGGCAGACCGATGCGACCGCCAGGGGCGGAGCGCGGATCGTCAACGGAGTCATGATCGGCGCCGTCGGCACCGCACGCGTCACCACCCCGAGCAGGTAAGGGCAGAGCACATGGCCGACACGCGCCTCCTGATCGCGGCATCCGGAACGGAGGAGAGCCCGCACGCCCATCTGGACCCGGTCGTCGCCGCGGAGGTCTCCTGGGGCAACCGGATCGTCAGGGACTGGTACATCACCGACTGGCACTTCGGCTTCTGGGATCTGCGGCTGGAACGGCCGTTCCACGTGGAGCTGCTGCGCAGCACGTTCCGTTTCCCGCCGAACGTCAAGCTCTTCACCATCGGACACCACGCCGGTGGGCAGGAGCCGAAGATGGGCATGGGAGATGGCCGTTTCGTCGGGATCACGGCGCCGCTGCCGCAAGGCCGGCCCACCGTCGACAGGGAGATCGAACTGTGAGCGAGCGTCCCACCGGGTCCTCCCTCGCTCACCGTCTGGCGGACAGCAGGTGACCCAGCCACCGCCGGTGTGCGGTCTGGTCATCAACCCCCGTGACAAGTCGCCGCTTTACGTGGCGGCCGAGGAACGGGACGACGTGCTCGCCGCGGCCGTTCCCTTCCCGGCGGGCGCGCGGGTGTGGATCAGGACGAAAACACGCGAACCCGAGGGGTTGCTGGCCGCCGCCCTGCCGCGGCCGGATGAGCGAGGTGCCGTCCCTGGTCTGGCCGGGACGGCCGCCGGCTCCGGTCGACGGTGGCTGGCTGTGGACCAACGCCTGCGGTGAGGCGTGTACGAGCGTGGTCGACGGCACCCCGTACGCCCTCGCCTCGACCATGGTCAGCCCGGACGCGGCCGGTGCCCCCGGCGGGGCCGTGGCTGTGCGGGCCGATGACCGGACCGGGCTGCTGGCCGGGGTGCCGGGGGGCTACGGGCTGGTCGTCGACGGTGCCACGGCGGGTCGACGGCTGCTCACCCCGGAGCAGGTCGACGGGTTCCGGGGTCCGCAGCCTCCTCGCGGTGACGAGCCCTTCCTCGCGCTGCGGCCCGCCCCGCGCCACCTGCGCCCGCTGCTGACGGAGGCGCGGGATCAGGCCAGGGCCGCTGGAGCCCGGCGGATCAGCGCGTACTGGGCCCGGTTGCCGGACGGCCCGGCCGGGCTTCTCGTCGACGTGGTGGGCGGCGGCCGGGGCCGGCTCGCCCCGCCGGTGGCGTTGGAGGCGGTCATGGAGGCGGTGGCCCGCCACGCGCCCCAGGAGCGGGTCCGCGTGGTGTGTTCGGCGTCCTTCCCGGATCGAGGGCGCGTCCTGCGCGGCGCCGGCATCTGCCAGGGACCGGGCCTCTGGCGGCGGCGGAACCGGTAACGCCCGGCGCCGCAACCGTGGCTCACAGCCGGTGGCGGAGCAAAAGGCAGCCCTGACGGAAAGTCCGCCGCAGGGATGGCAGTCACGCCGGGCCCGGCACGATCACCCGCAGTTCGCGCGACGACGCCTGCGCGCACGAGCACCGGACGCGACACCACCGCGAAGCCGGGCTCCCGACCGCGTCGGCCTCCGGAGCTAGACCCGTGGACCGAGTGCCCGCCCGGCGTGATCAATCCGTGGGTTGACGCCATGCGGTACGCGCGGATGACATCGTTCCCCGGTGCCCACGGACCGGCCGTGTCAGCATGAGTGACGATCCATCAGGTAGGGCGAAACAAGGGGAGGGACCGTGACCACCACGCCGTCTGTCGGGCGGAAGGGCATGACGCAGGGTATGACGCGCCGCCACGTGTTGGGAGCCGCGCTGGCTGCCGGGGTTGCCGCGCCGTTGGTTGTCGGTGCCGGTTCCGCCTGGGCGGATGTGGGGGAGTCCGGGGGCGGGGGGACGAGGCTCACGCTGCCGGAGCCGACCGGGCCGTACCCGGTGGGGACGGTTCCGTTGCATCTTGTGGACCGGTCGCGTCCGGACGGGATCGCGGGGCCTGGGCATTTCCGGGAGTTGATGGCCACGGTGTGGTACCCGGCCCGGAACGTCGAGAGGTATCCGGTGGCGCCGTGGATGCCGGACGGCGCGCTGAAGGCGTTCCTGGCCGATGCGGGGTTCAGCGCGGTGGCGGGTATGGCGCCGTACACGTCCGGGCACGTGGGGGCTCCGGTGCGGCGGACGGGGCGGCGGCTGCCGGTGCTGGTGTATGCGCACGGTGCCCACAGCCATCAGGGTGACCACACGGTCATGGTCCAGGAACTCGCCAGTCACGGGTACGCGGTTGTGACGGTGGCCCACCAGTACGACACGTACACCGAGTACCCGGACGGCCGGGTCGGTGTGCCGAGCGAGGATCCGAAGGCGCCGACGTACCCGGGGGACTTCGCCGCGGATCTGCGGTTCGTCCTCGACTGCGTCGAGCAGATCGCCGCCGGGCGCAATCCGGACGTCGACGGGCGGGAGTTGCCGGCCGGCCTGCTCGGTTCCCTCGACCCGCACCGTATGGGCGCGTTCGGCTGGTCGAAGGGCGGGACGGCCACCGCCTGCGCCACGCTCGCGGACGAGCGGATCCGTGCCGGGCTGAGCCTCGACGGCCCGATGATGATGAACCCGCCGCTCGCCGGTGACCTGGACCGGCCGTTCATGATGATGTCGGCGGTGTTCACGCGGGACCAGGACCCCGCCGCCGCCCAGTTCTGGTCGCACCTGCGGGGCTGGCGGCTGAACATCCGGGCAGAGGGCGCCGCCCACGTGTCGTACGGCGACGACGAGGCGCTCTTTCCCCAGGTGGCGAAGGTACTGGGGTGGAACGCGCAGCAGCTCCAGAACTGGATCGGCACCCTCGACCCCGGCCAGGCGGTGCGGATCCAACAGGCGTACCCGCTCGCGTTCTTCGACGCGCACCTGCGCCATCGGCACCACCACGAGCACCTGCTGGACGGGCCGTCCCCGGCGTTCCCGGCGGTGACGTTCGTCCCGTGAGTTCGCCTGGCGGCGGCTACGCGCGGTGGTCTATGTTGTGCGGGATGACTACCGGGACGGCTTCGCGCCATACACGGATCGGTGACCCGGTGCTCTTCTGAGCGCCGTACGGGCCGGTGCGGGCCCGTTGTCGGGTCGAGGGCGTCGCGTTGGGGCGCGGGCTCCGCCTCCGCCGTGTTGATCACAGGTTCGACACATCAACGACGACAGGAGAACGCATGCCCACCAAGACGTTGTCGATCCCCACGGCGGACGGCCGGGCCGACGCCTTCGCCGCCTTTCCCGACCAGGGCGGACGGCACCCCGGGGTGCTGATGTACACGGATGCCTTCGGTGTGCGCCCCGTGGTGAAGGAGATGGCCCGGGAGCTGGCCGGGCACGGGTACTACGTGCTCGTCCCCAACGTCCACTACCGGCACGGTCCGGCGCCGGTGGTCGAACTCCCCGAGTACATCGGAGAAGACGTCCGGCCCTCGGTCGTCGCCCAGCTGATGCCCTTGCTCAAGGACAGCGTCCGCGCCGAACACGGCCTGCGCGACGCCGACGCCTACCTCGCGTTCCTCACCGCTCAGCCCGAGGTCGGCGCCGGACCGGTCGCCGTGACCGGTTACTGCATCGGCACCCTGCTGGCGCTGCGGGCGGCGGCGGCCCACCCCGCTCGGGTGGCCGCCGTCGCCGGGTTCCACCCCGGTTTCGTGGTCACCGACGCGCCTGACAGCCCGCACCGCCTCATACCCGAGCTGGCCGCCGAAGTCCATCTCGGCCTCGCCGAGGGCGACTTGACGCCCGAGGTGATCAGCGAGCTGTACGGGGCCCTGGACGCCGCCGGTGCCGGCCACACCTGCGAGATCTACCCAGGCACCGCCCACGGCTTCACCATGGCCGACACCGAAGCCTTCAGCGCCTCCGGGCTGGAGCTCCACTGGGACCGCCTGCTCGCCCTCCTGGACCGCACCCTGCGCCGGTGACCGGGCGCGTGCCCGAGGCCCGGCGGGCTCACAGCCGGGCCGCGAGGCGGGCGAGGGTGTCGGCGGCGGGTTCGGCCCTGGCGTGGCGGTACCCGGTGCCCGCCCACAGGTGGATCAGACGCGTGTCGCCGGCCGCGGTGGCCGCCTTGCGGAGCGGGCCGGTGAGGTGGTGGACGGCGGGGTACCCGGCCGGGGCGACGGCGTCGTAGCGATCGGTGAAGTGGTTGCGCAGGGCGCGGGCGGGGCGTCCGGTGAAGGCACGGGTGACGGTGGTCGTGGTGAAGGCCGGGTCGACCAGGGCCGCCTTGTGCGGTGCGGACGCCCCGCTCTCGTGGGTACGCAACAAGGCGGTGCCGACCATGACGGCCTCCGCGCCCGCGGCCAGGGCGGCCCGCACGTCGGCGGCGGTGGTGATACCACCGGCGGCGATGACCGGCAGGGCGACCGCGCGGCGCACCGCGGTGACCAGATCGGTGAGCCGGACAGGCCGGGGCGGCCGAGCCGGGGTGAGCGTGGCCGAGTGCCCGCCGGCCTCCGGCGCCTGGACGATCAACGCGTCGACGCCGGACGCGGCGGCCAGGCACGCCTCGTCGGCCGAGGTGACGCTCTGCAGAACGGTGATCCCGGCCGTGCGCAGGGCGCTGACGACCGCGCGGTCCGGGATGCCGAAGGTGAAGGACACCCAGGGCACCGGGGCGGAGGTGAGCAGGTCGATCTTGTCCGTCCAGTGGTCGTCGTCCTCGACGGGTCCGGCCGGCAGGGTGAGTCCGTAGCGGTCGGCCTCCGCCCGCACCGCCCGCGCGTAACTCCGGTACGCGTCGGCCGAGATGGGCACCGGGTTGGGGACGAAGAGGTTGACGCCGAACGGGACGCCTTCCGCGCGCGTGGTGTGGATCTGACCGGCGAGCGCCTGTGCCGTCCGGTATCCGCCGGCGAGGAAGCCCAGGCCCCCGGCGCGGGCGGCGGCGGTGACCAGCGCGGGGGTGCTCGGTCCGCCGGCCATCGGGGCGGCGATCACCGGCAGGTCGGCGCCGAGCCCGGACAGCAGTGTCTTCATCGGTGACTCCTTGGTGAGGATACGGGCGTCAGGCCGCCGAGGCCGTGGGGGCGAGGTGGTGGGGGAAGCGGACGCAGACGGCGGCGGACGCGACCGCGGCGGCGAGGACCATGGCGCTGCCGAGCAGGAGCGCCTGGTGGTAGCCGCGACTCAGCAACGGGGCGGCGAGCAGCGGGCCGAGGATCTGGCCGGCGCTGTATCCGGCGGTCAATAGGGCCACCGCGCGGGGCACTTGCAGATGGGTGCCGATGGACAGGGCGATCGTGCTGACACCCATGAACGTGGCACCGAACAGCACGGCGGACGCCAGGGCGGGCGCCGCACCACCCAGCACCGCAGACAGCGCGATCCCGACGGCCTGGACGGTCAGCGAGACCAGCAGCAGCGCCGGCCTGGACCAGCGGCGGGCCAGTCGGGCCCACACCGCACAGGAGGGAAGGGCGGCCAGGCCGACCACGATCCACGACGCGGAGCCGAGCCGGCCCCCCACCCCCTGCTGGATCGCGGCGACCAGGAAGGTACCGGCGATGATGTAACCGATGCCTTCGAAGGTGTAACTGGCGAGCAGGGCGACGAACCACCGGTGGGTACGGGGCCGTTCGGCCCGCGCCTGAGCCGTCGAACCCGTCCCGTCCGTGCCTTCCGGGCGCGGGGCCAGCGGCCAGGCGACCGCGGTGAGCACGGCGGCGAGCACGGCACAGGTCCACCACGCCGCCTGCCAGGTGGCCGCTGCCTGCACGGCGACGACCAGCAGCCCGGACAGCGCGATCCCGGCACCGACCCCGCCGAAGGCCCAGCCGACCAGATGGTGGGCGTGGGCACGCAGACGCGAAAGCATCACGCTGACGGCGATCACGAAGACCAACGCGCTGGCCGCACCCGCCACCAGACGCAGGACGAACCACGCGCTGCCGTCCCGCGTGACCGGCATGAGCGCCAGCGTCGCCACCAGCACGACCAGGCAACCGCGCAGCGCCACGGCCGACCGTACGACGGCGGGTACGGCGATGCCGGCCAGGGCGCCCGCGAGGTAGCCGATGAAGTTCGCCGTGGCCAGGCTCGCCCCGAGCCCGGCGGAGAGTCCGGCCTGGGCGTGCATGAGGGGGAGGATGGGGGTGTAGACGAACCGCCCGATCCCCATCCCCGCGGCGAGCGCCGCGCCCGCCTGGGCGACGGTCGTCCAGGGGGAGTCCGCCCGGGCGCGGGGCGGGGCTGATGACTGCACGGTCGGTGCCTTCCTGGTCGCGTGGGTGGCCACCTCTCACGCTAGGGAGCGGGTGTATGTCTGTGAAATGCCGGTTACGCTGCCGCTATGCGTGGCATGCATGGATGGGGTCGAGGGAGAGAGAGGAGCATGGACGTCGAACTGCGTCACCTGCGGGCCTTCGTGTCCGTGGCCCGCCATCGTTCGTTCTCCCGTGCCGCCGAGGAGCTGTTGATCAGCCAGCCGGCGCTGAGCCGTACGATCGCGCAGCTGGAGGGCGGGCTCGACGTCCGCCTGCTCGACCGCTCGTCCCGCCACGTCGAGCCGACCGACACCGGCGCGGAATTCCTCGTCCACGCCGAGCGGGTGCTCGCCACCCTGGACGAAGCCCTCGCCGTGGTGAGCCACCGCGTCACACTGCGGCTCGGCTTCAGCTGGCTGCTGCCCGACCCGTGGGCCCAGCGGACCGTCAGCCGATTCGAGGAGACCACCGGGGCCTCCGTCGCCCTGACCCGCACCGACGACCCGCTCCACGCGCTGCGGCAGCGCACCGTCGACATCGCGCTGGTCCGGGGGGACGTCGACGCACCCCGTGGGGCACGGGTCGTACGCCTCTGCGACGAGCAGCGCGTCGCGGTCTGCTCCGAACACTGCGACCTGGTCCGCCTCGGCCATCTGGACTGGACGGACGTCCAGCACTGGCCGCTCGTCGTCAACGTCGTCAGCGGCACCACCGGCCCCTGGTCGTGGCCCGTGGACCAGCGCCCGGCCCGGATCATCGAGACCACCAACTACGACGAGTGGCTGGAGACGGTGGCCGCCGACCGGGGCATCGGCATCGTCCCCGACGCCGCGCGGCGCCGCACCCGGCACCCCGCGCTGCGCTTCGTGCCGCTCACCAACGCACCACCGAGCCCGGTCAGCCTCGTCCACCTGCCCGACACCCGGCCCACCCTGATCCGCCGCTTCCTGGAGGCCGCCGCGCGGTGAGGTGTGGCCCGCCTCTCCGGATGAACGCCGCTACGCCAGGTCGTCCCACCACCAGCCGATGGTCGGCAGGTGGTGCGTCGGCGGCCCCTCGGCCAGCGGTGTCTCCGTGAACGGCGGGGTCTCGGGGGCGGTGACGTCACCGGGCGCGGTGGTGGCGTCGCGCGGGCTGAGGTAACGGGGGACGCGCAGCGCCCATTCGGTGTTGCCGCGGATGCCGTGGCCGAGGTCGGTCAGGTAGCGGCGCAGTTCCCGCCCGGCCCGGGGCATGACCTTCTCGCGCAGGTCGAGGAAGCGCACCAGGACGCGGTCCCGGAGCGCGATGCCTTCGTGGAGTGCCTGCTGTTCGGTGAGGCGGTGGTGGTGGGTGAGGACGGTGAAGACGTTCTGGTCGGTCTGGCGGCGGGCGGCTCCCTTGGCGAGGGAGTGGCGGTCGTTGTCGAGGGCGTCGACGCAGATGGCCATCTCGGTCAGGGCGGTGACGGCGGGGGAGTCCATCTCGTGGGCCGGGACCTCGGCGGCGTTGACGATCTCCAGCATGGCGTAGGTGGGTTCGCCGCCGGCCGAGTGCAGGCGCATGGTGAGGTAGTCGTCCAGCCCGGGCATCCGGCCGCCGGCGCGGTTGGCGATCTGCCAGGTCACACCGTTCAGCCAGGCGTGGTGGGCGTGGGCGAACCGGCGTACCCGGACGGGGGTGGCGCAGGACCGGAAACGTTCGCTGATGTCGTGCAGGGAGACCGCGTACGGGTCGTCGGCGTAGGGGCACAATCCCGGGGTTTCCAGGGCGCGTTGGACGCGAGCGGCCACCGGCGCGAAGGCGGCCGGGTCGACGGCCAGGGGCCTTCGTCACAACAGGCGTCGTCGAAGGCGAAACCCCAGTAGACCCAGCAGGCGGCGATCCACAGCCGATCGGTGTCGGCCTCGGGGGCGAAACGGGCGTAGAACTCGGCGCTGTGCGATCCGGCGACCCACGCGCGCTCCACGTCGTCGCCGCAGACCCCCGTCCGGTCGAGCCAGGCGAGTGCGCGCTGCAGGGTGAGGGCGAGCTCGGGGTGGATGGCGGACGGGATCGGGCAGAAGACGGGCGGCATGTCTGCTGTTGTCATGTGCTCGGGTCCTGTCCGGTGTGGCCGCGTGCCGGCGCCGTGGAGCCCGTCGGGTTCCCGGGCGCCGGGCACGACAGGCGGCGGAGCCGCTGGGGGAGTGGGAGGGAGACGGTCTCGTCGACGAAGATCGCGCCTTGTCGCCGCAGCGCCGCCACGCCGTGCGTGGTGTGCACGGTCTCGTGGCGGACCTGGACGGGCGGTCCGTACTGTTCGAGTGCCTTCTCGACGGTGCGGACGGCGCGGGCGGCGGGGACGACGTCGGCGCCGCAGCCGCGCGGGGCGGATGCCGTCATGACGTCCTCCGGGTCATGGTGTCGGCCAGACGGCGCAGGTGGGGGAGAACCTGGGGGGCGAGCGCGGTGTCGTCGGCCAGGAAACGCAGCACGGTCTCACGCCGGTCGGCGATCAGTTCCTCGACGTGGGCGCGGGCGCCGCTGGCGGTGAGGATACGGCCGATCCGGGCGGCTTCGTCCTCACCGATGTCCGGGCGGCCGAGCAGTTCGCGGAGCAGTGTGACCTGGTCGGGCCGGGACTCGCGCAGGGCGAGGGCGATCAGGGCGGTGTGCTTGCCCTCGCGCAGGTCGTCCAGGCGGGACTTCCCGGTGACCTCGGGGTCGCCGAATACACCGAGCAGGTCGTCGCGGAGTTGGAACGCCTCCCCGAGCGGCATGGCGTAGGCGGTCAGGGCGTCGAGCACCCGCTGCGGGGCCCCGGCGAGGGCGGCACCGATGTGCAAGGGGCGCTCGACGGTGTATTTGGCGGTCTTGTAGCGGACGATGGCCAGGGCGCTCTCCAGGCCCGGGTTGGGTGCTCCACTGGCGGTGACGTCGAGGTACTGGCCGTACATCACCTCGGTGCGCATGACGTCGAGGAGGGTGAGCACCCGGCGCAGCTGTCGTGCGGTGAGGTGTGCGGTGTGGATGAGTTCGTCGGTCCAGCACAGGGCGAGGTCGCCGATGAGGATGGCGGCGCCGGTGCCGATGCGGTCGGCGGTGCGCGGTCGGCGGCCGGTGGCGTGGGTGACGGCCAGCACGCGGTGGACGGTGGGGTGGCCGCGGCGGGTGTCGGAGTCGTCCATGACATCGTCGTGGATGAGGGCGAAGGCGTGGAACATCTCCAGCGCGGCGGACACTTGGAGCACTTCGGCGGGTGCGGGGGCCGGGCCGCCGGCGGCGTGCCAACCGAGCACGCACAGCAGGGGACGGAGCCGTTTGCCGCCGGCGTGGAGGAAGTCGGCCAGGACGGAGGCGGCCGTGGGCGGCATGTTGTGCGCGGTGGCCTGCGCCGACTTGGTACGCAGGAACTCGTCCAGGATCGCCTCGATGTCCTGGCGTGTAGTGTCCAGGTCGGGCAGCACGGTGCCAAGGGTGGCCGTGGTCGGTGCAGGGGGCATGGTTGTGGGCCTTCCGGGTGCCGTGACCGGTGCGGTCGGGCGGCGCGCTACGGGGTTTCGCCGGTGGGTGCCGGTGGTGTCGGCGGTCTCGGCGAGCTTCCCGGTTACCGCCGGCCCTTGCACGGCGTAAGCACGGGGTGCGGCTGTGGATGTGTCAGCGGGCGCAGAAGACGACGTCCGGCACGGGGACGGCGGAACGCGCTGCGCGAGGAGAGACACCGGATCCACATGGCCATCCGCCATGGACCGCAGGCTCGTACCAATCGTCCGGCAAGGCCCAGGTATTTTCCAGGCGCACACCTGCCGCAGCGGAGCACAGTTGTGCTCCCCGGCACGCTTTCGCATGCCCTTCGGGTGGTGAACGTCGCCATTTCCGCTCGCACAAGGGCGTGCGGGGCATTGGCCCGTGCCGAGCACACGCGGAGACGCTGCCGAAAAGTCCGGCGACGGAATCGGGGGCCGGGGCCTGACATCCCGGCCCCCGACGGGGTGGTGGAGCGTGTCAGTTGGCGGTATCGGCAAGCGTCTGGGTGCCGAGCACGGTCAGCAGGGCGAGGCCTTCAGCGTCCTCGGTGCCGGGTTCGGCCGTGTAGATCATGATCCGAAGGTCGCTGCCCGCCACGGTGAGTACGTCGCAGTCGAGTGTCAAAGGTCCTGCATGGGGGTGGTCGATGGTCTTGCGTGCGGCCTCGTGGTGGCCGACGGCGCCGGCGTCCCACAGTGCGGCGAATCGGTCGCTGGTCGCGCGCAGTTCCGCGATCAGCCGCTGCAGCCGCCGGTCGGCCGGGTAACGGCCGGCCGCGGTGCGCAGGTCGGCGACGAGCGCTGCCTCGAAGTCGCGCAGGGATTGAGGCGTGTGGCGGGCCCGGGTGCCCGGGCCGAGGAAGTGGCGCCACACGGCGTTGCGCTCGTTGTCACGCCAACCGGACGGATCCCCCATCAGGGCCGCGTACGGCGCGTTGGCCATGAGGAGGGTCCAGGACGCGTCATAGACCGCCACGGGCGTCCCCGTCAGTCTGTCGAGCAGCCGCTGAACACTCGGGGTGATGTGTGCCGGCACTGTCTGCGGGCCCGGCGGTGCGTGCCCGGCCAGCCGGAACAGGTGGGCGCGCTCGTCCCCCGACAGCCGCAGTGCCCTGGCCAGTGCCTCGACGATCTGGGGCGAGGGATGGGTGGCGCGGCCCTGTTCGAGCCGGGTGACGTAGTCGACGGAGATCCCGGCGAGCATCGCCAACTCCTCGCGGCGCAGCCCGGCCGCGCGCCGGGGCGCGCCGACGGGCAGCCCGGCCGCCTCGGGTGGTATCCGGTCGCGCCAGCGACGCACCGCCTGCCCGAATTCCGTCGTCGCCATGCCTGCCAGTGTGCACCACTCGTCGTCCGGCCCGCCTGGTACTGCCAGTCCCAGGAAGGACGGACGCCTGGCTGGGCGAATGGTCCGGAGGCACGGTGGAGACATGACGAGAACACTGATCACCGGGGCGAACAAGGGGCTCGGCTTCGAGACTGCCCGCCGCCTCATCGCCGCAGGCCACACCGTCTACATCGGCAGCCGGGACCCCGAGCGCGGCCGCCGGGCCGCCGAGTTGCTGGGCGCGCGGACCGTACAGCTCGATGTCACCGACGACGCCTCCGTCGCGGCCGCGGCCAAGACCATCGAGGCGGAGGGCGGACTGGACGTGCTGGTCAACAACGCCGGCGTCGAAGGGAGAGACGAGGACAACGGGGTGATCGGTGCCGCGGACGTCACCGCGGACATGATGCGGCAGGTGTTCGAGACCAACGTCTTCGGCACGGTGAGGGTCACCCACGCCTTCCTGCCGCTGCTGCAGCGTTCCGCTTCCCCGGTCGTGGTCAACCTCAGCAGCGGTCTGGCCTCCCTCACCCGGGTCACCACCCCCGGCACCCCGACCCACGCCTACCCGGGCGTCGCGTACCCGGCCTCGAAGACGGCACTCAACATGATCACCGTGCAGTACGCGAAGGCGTTCCCGAACATGCGCATCAACGCGGTGGAGCCCGGTTACACCAAGACGGACCTCAACGGGAACACCGGCATCCAGACCGTCGAACAGGGCGCCGAGATCATCGTCCGCATGGCGCAGGCGGGCCCCGACGACCCCACTGGAGGCTACTTCGACGCGCAGGGGCCCTTGCCCTGGTAAGCCCCTGAGCCCAGACCATTACGGCAGGGTGACTGAGCGCTTCGCGTGCCGCCGACAGAGCGCTCAGTCACCTTGCGGCGGGATGGTGGCCGTGAGTCTGCGAGGTCAGGCCGACGACGAGGCGACGGCGGAGGATCTTGACGCGGTCCGTCGGGACCGGGATCCGCTTGCCTGGAGTGCACTCCAAGGTCATAGCGTCGAGACAGCTGAACCGAACACTCGACGCGTCGACGCATCATCCCGCACGACCAACGAGAATGGCGGCAAGTGGTAGACAACCAGTTCACAACGCATGCGGAACTTTTCGATCTGTGTGGAAAGCGCGCGCTCGTCACCGGTGGCACCAGAGGCATCGGAATGATGATCGCGCGTGGCCTTCTCCAGGCGGGCGCCCGCGTGGTCATCAGTTCACGCAACGCAGAAGCGTGCGCTCAGGCGCAGGAACGGCTGTCCGAATTCGGTGAGGTGCGGGCCATCCCCGCCGACCTGTCCCGCCACGACGAGTGTCGGCGACTGTCCGACCTCGTCACGGCCGACTCGGAACGTCTCGACATCCTCGTCAACAACGCGGGCGCCATATGGGACGAGCCGCTGGCGACGTTCCCGGACGCGGCCTGGGACACGGTCGTCGACCTCAACCTGAAGTCGCCGTTCTGGCTGGTCCAGGCGCTGCTGCCCGCACTTCGCAGGGCGGGCACCGCCGACGATCCCGCGCGGATCATCAACATCGGCAGCATCGCCGCCATCCACATCCCCCAGCGGCCCAACTACTCGTACTCCAGCAGCAAGGCCGCACTGCATCAACTCACCAGAGTGCTCGCCAAGGAACTAGGACCGCAGCACGTCACCGTGAACGCCGTGGCGCCGGGACCGTTCCCCTCGACGATGATGGCGGCAACCCTCGACGAGTTCGGCGAGGCGATCGCGGCGTCGGCCCCACTACGCCGGATCGGCCGCGACGACGACATGGCGGGTGTCGCCGTGTTCCTCGCCAGCCGGGCAGGCGCATACCTGACAGGCGCCGTGATCCCCGTCGACGGCGGCATCGCCACAACCGCGTAGGCCGCCCAGGGTCTGTTCGCGATAGTTGATCTTGATCCTTGAGGGCGGGTGCTCCCTGGCGTGACGTGCCGGAACGCTACGGGCCGTGGGACCGGGTCCACGACCTGTTCCGGCGTCGGCAGCGCGATGGCACCTGGGCCCGGATCGTCACTCGGCCGCAGGCCGAGGCGGATGCCAAGGGCCTGATCACCTGGGACGTGAACATCGACTCCACGGTCTGCCGGGCCCGCCAGCACGCGGCTGGGGCGGCGAAAAGGGGATCTCCGGAAGGAACCGCCCGGCGGGATCACCGTCGAGCCGACCGACCACGGGCTCGGACGCTCCCGGGCGGCCTGACCAGGAAGATCCACCTCGCCGTCGAGCAGGGTCAGAAGTCACTATCGGTGGTGATCACCGCCGGACAGCGGGGTGATTCACCTCAGTTCGAGTCGGGAGTTGGCTGTGACCAGCACTTTCACAACAGACCCCAGCGGCCGGCCGTGACCGACGCCGTCGTGAGGTCGGGCTCGACCGTGGGTGGATGGGCGGTCGAACGCGTGTGGTTGCTGTGATCAGTACGGTGTGAAGTCGGGGTAGTAAGCCGCCGCTGCGGTGGCGGTGTCGACGTTCCGCGGGAACAGCGCGGTTTCGTAGGAGCGGATGGCCGCGTCGATGTCCTCGGGCTGTCCGGCGATGGCGTTGCCGAGCTGGCCGGCGTCGAAGAGTGCCCAGTTGGCTCCTTCGCCGTCCGGGGGTGCCAGGTGGGCGGCGTCTCCGATGAGCGTGATGCCAGGTACGTGCTCCCAACGGTGCCCGATCGGCAGCCCGTACAGGGGACGGAACACCGGCGGGACATCACTGTCCGCGACCAGTGCGACGAGTTCCGGCGCCCATCCGTCGAACATCGCCGCGACCGTGCGGGCAGCCGCGGGGCCGTCGTTGAAGTCGATGCCGTCGAACCAGTCGAGAGGCTGGTCGAACATGGCGTAGGCATGCAGGGTGTCCGCTCGCTCGCGCTGCACGCCGATACCGATGCGGGTGGTTTCGTCGTAGGCGGTCATCGATCCGCTGCCGACCAGCGCCAGGGTGGCAGGGTGCCGGGTGTCGCTCTCGTGCAGGTATGTCTCGACCATCGAGCGTCCGGCGTAGGCGGGCGTGGCGTCGGAGAGGAGCGGCCGGACTTTCGACCAGGCACCGTCGGCACCGATGAGGATGTCGGTGGCGATCGTCGATCCGTTGGCGAAGGTCACCTGGTGACGGCCGTCCGCGAGGGTCCGAACGCTGTGAGTTTTGTGGCCCCAGACGACCGTGTCGGCAGGGAGGGATTCCAGCAGCAGCTGTCGCAACTCGCCGCGCTGCACTTCGGGGCGGCCTGCGGTGGGGTCGTCGGGCTGGTCCGCCAGGATCGTGCCGTCGGGTGCCACGTCGCGGGATGCCTGGCGGCCTTCGAGGACGAGGGAGCGGAAGCCGTCCATCAGGCCGGCGGCACGGATACCGTGCTGTCCGTTGTAGTCGTGGATGTCGAGGATGCCGCCCTGGCCGCGGGCCTGTGCGGACGTCTCCGCTTCGTACACGGTGGACCGGATTCCGTGAACCGCCAGGGTCCGTGCCAGTGTCAGCCCCGCAAGACCGGCACCGATGATCGTTATCTGCGTCATGCACGCGTTCCTTACTGGTGGTGGATGAAACCGGCGGTCCTGTCCGGAGGGGGTTCTCGGCCCCGCGCGCAGCAGGGCGGGGGCCGGGTCATGGTCAGGGTCAGGGGAAGCTGGGCGGCTCCACCCTGGATGCGAGCTGCTCCAGGAGGTCGTGGAGCCGCGCCCGCCCCGCTGCGCCCAGCGGTGCGAGGATCGACTCCTCGACACGGTCCATGGCCTCTTCGAAACCCTGGATCAGCTCCGAGCCCGCCGGGGTGATGCGCACCCGACGGCTGCGTGTGTCGTCCTCCTGCGTCCGGCGTTCCACGAGTCCGCGCCGTTCCAGCCCGGCCAGGAGCCGCGAGACGCCCGGTGCGCTGCTGCGCGTGGCCCGCGCGACGTCCCGCTGGATGGCATCCGGGTTCTTCGACAGATACGCCAGCACGGCGCTCTGCTCGTGGGTGAGGCCGCGGTCCCGTATCCAGTCATCGGCGATGCGTCGCTGCCCCCACACGACCCACCGCATCAGCTCCAACGTGCTCTCCCGTTTCGGCTCGCTCATAGTTAACACGCTAACCATTGCATGGTTAACAATCAAGTCTCCGGTATGTCGACCGCACCGGAACCCGTGGGTCCCTGGGGCCGCCGCTTCCGCGCCTCTCGCGCTTCGGTGCCTTCCGTGGCACCGCCGAGCGCGATGCCTCGGTTTCGCCTCCCGCTAGGGTGGTGAGGTGAACGGTTTACCGGAAGAGCCGCTGTCGTCGATCAGCGAGGCCGACCGCGACTTGGGCGTGGAGCGCCTGCGGGAGGCGTACGCGCGGGGGCACATCTCCCACGAGGAGATGGACGAGCGGCTGGATCAGGTGCTCGCGGCGAGGACGCGCGATGAGTTGGTGTCGGCGCTGGTCGCGCTTCCGGAGGAGAGCGGGGTCACGTCGGCGATCGGCGCCGTGGGCGGGGTGATCCGGCGGCGCGGTGGATGGCGGGTGCCGAGGTTCCTCAAGGTCGAGTCGGCGTTCGGAAGGGTGCGCCTCGACCTGTCCAGGGCGCTGATCGAGTATCCGGTGGTCGACATCGAGCTGCGACTGGGCACCGGCAGGGCCAGGATCACGGTGCCCCGGGACGCGGTGGTCGACATGGAGGGACTGAGCACCGCGTGGAAGCCCCCGCACTACCGGGCCGCGCGACGCCCCCGTGACGGCGGGCCCACGATCCGGATCTCCGGGAACACGGGGATGGGGCGGCTGAGGATCAGTCACGCGAGGCGTTGAGCCCCGGCAGGCGGAGCGCCCGGAGCCCCCGGACCGTGATCCGGGGGTCTTCGGAGCGGGGCCGTTACCGCGTCGGCTCGGTGCCGCCCGCGTAGGCCGCGGGGCGCGGTGCGGGACGGTCCGGGCCGGTCGCCGGTGCCGGGGCGCGGCGGGCGGTGGTGAGCAGGGTGAGGACGAGGATGGCGGCGCCGCACGCGGTGACGATCCAGTACGCGGGGCGGGCGGCCGGAACGTAGCGGGCGTAGCCGCCGTCGTGCAGGCCGGCGGCGAGCACGGCACCGAGGACAGCCACGCCGAGTGCCTGGCCGAACTGCCGGCAGGTGGAGACCACCGCGGCGGCCACCCCGGCCTGTTCCGTGGGCATGCCGGTCATCGCGGCGTTGGTCACCGGGGTGTTGGCCAGGCCGACGCCGATGCCGATCAGGCAGTAGGCGGGGAAGAGCAGGGCGTTGCTGGTCTCGGCGTCGGCGGCGGCGAGCAGCAGGCCGCCGCCGGTGGTGGCGGCACCGGCGAGCAGCAGCGGAAGCCGTGGGCCGCAGGTCGCGGTGAGCCGGCCGGAGACGGGTGAGGTGAGGATGTTCATCCCGGCCATCGGCAGCAGGTACGCCCCCGCGGCCAGCGCGCTGAGCCCCCGCACGTTCTGCAGGTAGAGCGTGTTGAGGAAGAGGAAGCCGCCCAGGACGAAGAACGAGCAGACGGCCATGGCGCTGGCCCCGCTGAACGCGGCGCTGCGGAAGACCCGCAGGTCGACCAGGGGCTCGGAGCGCCGCCGCTCGTAGCCGATCAGGCCGATGAGCGCCGCCCCGGCCGCCACCGCGCAGCCGAGGGTGGCCGGGGCGCCCCATCCGGTGGCCGGAGCCTCGATGATGGCGTAGGTCAACGAGGCCATCAGGACCACGACCAGGAGTTGTCCGACCGGGTCCATCCGGCGCGGGACGGCGGCGCGTGACTCGGGGACGAAACGGGCGGCGCACACCACGGCCGCCAGCCCGATGGGCAGGTTGAGCCAGAAGATCGAGCGCCAGCCCGCCGCCTGCACCAGCACGCCGCCCACCAGCGGCCCGGCCGCCATGGCGACACCCATCACCGCGCCCCACACACCGATGGCCCGGGCGCGCTCGCTCCGCCCGGTGAAGACGTTGGTGATGATGGACATCGCCACCGGGTTGAGCATCGAGGCGCCGATCGCCTGGAGGACACGGAAGCCGGTCAGCCAGCCGAGGCCCGGGGCGAGCCCGCACAGCAGCGAGCCGAGGGTGAAGACGACGAGGCCGGTCTGGAAGACCCGGCGGCGGCCGAGCCGGTCGCCGGCCGACCCCGCGAGCATCAGCAACGCGGCCAGCACGATGAGGTAGGCGTCGGTGGTCCACTGGAGCCCCGACAGCGAGCTGTGCAGGTCGCGTTGCATCGCCGGCAGCGCCACGTTCAGCACGGTGTTGTTGAGGTTCCCAATGAACACACTGGTGCAGCAGACGGCGAGCACCATGCGCCGCCGTCGCCGCTCGCCGGGCTCCATCGGCCCCTCGTCGCCGACGGTCGCCGAATTGCCGCCTGCGGGCGCGGAGTTGGTGCCGACGGACCCGCCCC
This sequence comes from Streptantibioticus cattleyicolor NRRL 8057 = DSM 46488, assembly GCF_000240165.1. NCBI lineage: Bacteria > Bacillati > Actinomycetota > Actinomycetes > Kitasatosporales > Streptomycetaceae > Streptantibioticus > Streptantibioticus cattleyicolor. Next base: position 571,041 of record NC_017586.1, on the reverse strand, counting down.
GTGCCGACGCCGAACCGTCGCCCACAAGTGCGGAATTGGCGACACCGGGCCCCGAACCACCCCGTACCGACGCCGACCCCACGCCACGCGCGGGCGCCGACCCCTGTCCGTCGACGGGCGCCGAACCGCCGGCCCCGTCCCCGCCATGCGCGGCGGCGGCATCCGCCGCATCCGCCGTCCCGCCGTCGCGCTGCGGGCGTCCGCGCCCCCGTGCGTGCGTCACTTCCGGTCGCTCCCCTGGTAGTCCGCCGCGCGGCGCGCGGGCCGGTGGTGGCCGGCCGCGCGGGCCCGCGCGGCCGGGCGGTCGCCGCAGGGCTCTGCGGTGCCCTCAGCCTGCGGCCCCGCACCCGGTTCGGGGAGACCCCCGTCAGGGGGGCCCTGACAGGGCCCTCCAGTCATGGCCCGGCTCGATGCATACTGCACGGGTGGGCAGCAGAAGCGAACTGGGGGAGTTCCTGCGAAGCCGGCGCGGCCGGATCACGCCGGAGGAGGTCGGCCTGCCGTCGTCCGCGGGGAACCGGCGCACCGTCGGGCTGCGCCGCGAAGAGGTCGCCATCCTCGCCGGGGTCAGCATCGAGTACTACCGGCGTCTGGAGCAGGGGAAGCAGCAGCGGCCGAGCCCGGCGGTGCTGGCGGCGATCGCCCGGGTGCTCAGGCTCAGCGAGGACGAGCACCGGCACCTGTCCGAACTCTCCCGCCCCCGCCCGCCGGAGACGGCCGGCCGGACACCGCAGCGCCGGGCGTCCACCACGGTGCGGGAGGAACTGCGCCGCATGCTCGACATCGTCCTGCCCTACCCGGCCTGCGTGCTGAGCCGGTCCAGCGATCTGCTCGCCGCCAACGAGCCGGCGATGGCGCTCTTCCCGGGCGTGGAGGAGTGGCCGGAGCGGCGGCGCAACACCGCGCGCTACGCCTTCCTGCACCCGGCCGCCCGGCGCTTGTACGCCAACTGGGAGGACGTCGCCCGGGGCATGGTGGCCCACCTGCGCCAGGCGACGGTGCTCTACCCCGGCGCCCCCGACCTCCAGGAACTGGTGGACGAACTCACCAAGGCGAGCGCCGACTTCGCCGACCTGTGGCGCCGCTACGACGTACGGGCGCGTACCAACGGGCACAAGGTGTACGACCACCCGGTGGTCGGCGACATGACGCTGACGTACGAGGCGTTCGACGTGGCCCGCAGTGACGGCCAGCGGTTCGTGGTCTACCAGGCCGCTCCCGGCACCCCGGACCACGACGCCCTGCTGCGTCTCGCGCGCGGCGCGGCCCCGCAGGACCCGCAGGCTCCGCAGGACCCGCAGGAGGCGTCCCGGGCCACGGCCGGACGGTCGTCGCGGCGCACCATCCGCCGGACGGGGAGCGCCATGACCCCCTGCTGACCGCTGGGCCGGCGGCGTCCGTCCGCCGTCCTTCCCCGGAAGCCGTCCCGGCTATTCCGTGAATATCCCGCAGCAGGTGCCGTACGCCATCTGCGGTACTCCGCGTGCCGTACCCGGCCGGAAAACGGAAACAAAATCGGCTCGATCTTGTTTCCGTAATTCGGCGTACTCGGAATCCGGGTGCCCGGTACGGTTCTGCTCGCCGCGCCGGTCGCGGCGACCCGTTAATTTCTCGTACCATTTTTCCTGGTCAACCGCTCGACAGTCGGTTTTCACGATTTACTCCGAGTCGGATTTTCCCGTATTTTCGACCATTTTGCTTTGCTGTGTTCTTCGCCACTCTGGAAGGGCTCGACAATCCGGTGCTAGTATTTTTGACATGACGCACGTATTACCTGACGCAGCAGATCGGTTCAGTGCTTTCGCGGAACGGTACGACAGTGTTCGTCCGCGTCCGCCGCAGGAACTCGCGGATTTTCTCCGGCAGTGGGCCGGGGTCGCGGAACCCTCCGTGGTGGACGTCGGCTGCGGCACCGGTCTGTCGTGCACCATCTGGCCCGAGGTGACCGGTGTGGAGCCGTCCGCCGAGATGCGGGCGGTGGCCGCCAGGCGTGGCGTGCGGGTCGTGGCCGGCTCCGCCGAGGAGACCGGGCTCCCCGACGCGTGCGCCGACATCGTGACGGTCAGCCACGCGCTGCACTGGTTCGACGCCGACCGCGCCTTCCCGGAGCTGGCCCGCATCATGCGCCCCGGCGCGGTCCTCGCGGCCTTCGACTACGACTGGCCGCCGGCCGTCGACCCCGAAGTGGACGCCGCCTACCGGGACTTCGAGGCGACCCACACCGCGATGGAGGCCGAACGCGGCCTGCGCCCCACCTTCTCACCCAAGCACGAACACCTCGAAAGGCTGCGCCGCAGCGGCCTGTTCCGGCACGTGAACGAAGTGTGCCTGCACATGAAGGAAACCGGCTCCGCGGAGCGTTTCGTCGACTTCGCCACCAGCCAGGGCGGCGTCGTCGCACTCCTCAAGGAAGGCGTCGGTGAGGACGAACTCGGTCTGACCCGGCTGCGCGAGGTCACCGCGCGCCGCATGACCGAACGAACCACCTGGTGGTGGACCTGCCGGGTCCGGCTCGCGGTGCGCTGACCGACCGTTCCATACCGCCGGGAAAACAGCCGCACATCGCGGCGGAAACGGCACCGGGGACGAAACCGAACGGGTACGCACCGACAAGGAAAATGCCGTGGGAGAACGCGTCGTCATGCCGGAGTGCCGGGGCTACCCCCGGTTATCCGAACTCGTCCGGAGTTGCCCCGGTGGTGCCGAGGCGGAGCTTTTCACCGACCCGTGCCCGACGCCGGAAATCCTCGGAGAACGGATCCGCGGCGCCGGCACGGTGCTCCACTTCTTCCACGCGCCACCGCTGCCCACCGCACCGCTGCTGGCCGAACGCCCCGGACGGGTGGTCGTGGCGGGCCCCGGCGCCGGCCTCGACCTCCCGGCGCTGGCAGGGGCGGGGATCGAGGTGTACGACACCCCGGGGCTCGCGGCGGACTCGGTGGCCGAGTTCACCCTCACCCTGCTGCTGATGCTGGCGCACCGGGTGCCCAGCGCCATGGGCGCCGCCTCCGACATGCCGTTCGCCGGGCGGGAGTTGGCGGGGAAGACGCTGGGGATCGTGGGGTGGGGACGGATCGGCGCCCGTACCGCCCGGCTGGCACGGGGCATCGGGATGCGGGTGACGGCGTGGTCGCCGTCGCTGGGGAAGGAGACGGCGCGCGACGCCGAGGCGCGCCGCCTGCCGCTGGAGGAACTGCTGGCCTCGGCGGACGCGGTCAGCCTTCATCTGCGGGAGGCACCGGCCACCCGTGGGGTGCTGGACGCCGGACGGCTGGCGCTGCTGGGCCGTGAGGCGCTGCTGGTGAACACCGCCCGGGCGGGCCTGGTGGACATGGCCGAGCTGCGCCGTCGGCTGGCGGCCGGTCTGCTCGGCGGCGCCGCCCTGGACGTGGCGGACGTCGAGCCGCTGCCGCCGGACGACCCGTTGCGCACCGACCCCCGGGTGCTGGTCACCCCGCACATGGCGTGGATGACCGACGAGACCGTGACGCGTTTCGTCTCCGCGGCCCTGGCGTTCGCCGCCACCGGGGACGCGGACGCGGCGCCGGTGAGGCGGCTTGTGTGACCGGTGGGCCCCGGGCCGCCGGATGACCGCATGGACCACACCGTGACCGGGCCTGATCCGGCCCGGCCGCGGTGGACGACGAAGGGGGTTACCGATGGCTTTGCCCGACGTTGCGCCCGCGCCCGCACGGGGCGTGGTCGGTGAGGACTTCGCGGCCCGGACGATCAGAGCCCTGGCCCGGCAGCGGGCGCTGTGCCGGGACCCCCGCCCGGTCGTCGCGGAGGTGCTGGGTGATCTCCTGGACCAGGCCCGTGGCACGGCGTTCGGCCGCGACCACGAACTGGCCAAGGTGACCACGGCGGCCGAGTGGCGGCGGGCGGTGCCCATTCGCTCCTACGAGGAGTTACGGCCCTACGTGGAACGGCAGTTGGCGGGCGAGGCCGACGTCCTCACCCGCAGCGCGCCCTACGCGTTCCTGACCACCTCCGGATCGAGCGGACGGCCGAAGTACGTGCCGACGACCCGGCACTGGCGGGACCGGTACCGGGGACGCGGCCTGTACGCCCAGTGGGGGCTGTACTTCGAGCGCACCGAGGTCTTCCACCACGTCGCCGATCACGTGCTGGACCTGTCGTGGGAGCGCACCCCGGTCTCGCGCAGCCTGCACGGGTTCCCGGTGTACAGCATCTCGCGGCGTCCGGCCGCCGTCGGCGCGCAGGACTGGGTGCCGCCGTGGTACGACGCGCCCTGGCTGCGCGGCGACGACGGGGAGGGGTACGCCGACACCCTCTACCGCAAGCTGTGCCTGCTCGCCGCGTCGGACGTGCGGATGGTGGTGACGCTCAACCCGTCGAAGATCGTCGGGCTCGCCGAGCAACTGGCCACGCGCGGCGCCGAGTTGGTCGAGGACGTCGCCAAGGGAACGGTGTGCGGCCGGCCGGAGGCGGGGATGACGGCCGACCCGTGGCGGGCCCGCGCCCTGGAGAGCGTGCTGCGGCGCAGGCCGGAGGGGCTGCGCCTGTACGACCTGTGGCCGGGGCTGTCGCTGGTGGTGTGCTGGAACTCCGCCTCCGCCGGGCTCTACCGCGACTGGCTGGAGGAGGTCACCCCCGGCGTCCCCAAACTCCCGTTCAGCACCACCGGCACCGAGGGGATCGTCACCATCCCGGTGGACGGCCACCCCTCGGCCGGCCCGCTCGCCGCCGACCAGGGGTTCTACGAGTTCGTCCCGTACCAGGACGGGGACGACGGAGGGCCGCTGGACCCGTGGACGCCCACGCTCTCCCCGTTCGAGCTGGAGACCGGGCGCTCCTACCGGCTGGTGATGAGCCAGGCCAACGGGTTGTACCGGTACGACGTGCAGGACGTGTACACCGCCGTCGGCACGGTGGGCGAGCTGCCGCGGCTGGAGTTCGCCGGCCGGGCCGGGTTCGGCAGCTCCTTCACCGGTGAGAAGCTCACCGAGGACCACGTCCACCAGGCCGTCCGCGAGGCGTACGACCCGGCGTGGGGGAGCCTGCCGGTCTTCACCTGCGTCCCCTCCTGGGGCGCCCCGCCCGGGTACGTGCTCGCCGTGGAGTGGCCGGCCCGGCTCGGCCGTCCCGAACGCAAGGGGTTCGCCGCCGCGGCCGAGGCGGCCTTGCAGCGGTGCAACCCGGAGTACGCCGACAAGCGCCGCACCGAACGGCTGCGCCCGCTGCGCCTGCTGCCGCTGGCCCCGGGCGGCTTCGTGGCCCTCGCCGAGGAGCAGCGGCGGCGCGGCGCGGCGGCCATGCAGATCAAACACCACTGGATCCAACGCGACGGCGCCCTCTTGGAGTTGATCGACGAACTCGGACTCGCCCTGCCGCAGTGACCCCTGTCCCAGGCCGCGCACACCTCGCCGAAAGGTGACCCCACCGCCGTGATCACCCAGCATCCCCCCGCGACCCTCCACCCCGCCACCACCACCGTCACCGCCGCCCCGGACGGCGTTCCGCTGGCGGTGCGCCGATGGGAGCCCGAGGACGTCCGCGCGGCCGTCTTCTACGTGCACGGACTGCAGAGCCACGCCGGGTGGCTCTTCGAAACCGGGCCCGAACTGGCCGCGCGGGGCTGCGCGGTGTACGCCGCCGACCGGCGTGGCTCGGGGTCCAGCGGGGGCCCGCGCGGCCATCTGACCTCGGCGCGGGAGGTGCTCGACGACTACGCGGCACACTTCGAGGCGGTACGCGCCCGCTGCCCCGGTGTGCCGGTCGTCGCGGTCGGGCAGAGCTTCGGCGGCAGCGTCCTGGCCGCGCTGCTGTCCACCGGCCGGATCGCGCCCGACGCCGTGGTGCTGTGCGCGCCCGCCCTCGGCCAGCAGCACCGCCGGCACGGCAGCGACGGCACGGCCCGCATCCAGCGGCAGCGCGGGCTGCGGCGCTCCCCGGTCACCCTGCGGGACGAGGACTACACCGGGGACCACACCTACCTGTCCTTCATGGCCAACGACCACCTGATGTTGCGTCAGGTCACCGAGGGCTTCCGTGCCGTCATGGTCGACCTGGAGTCGTTGTACCGCGAGGCGGGCCCCTGGCACGGCGGCCGGCCGGACGTCCCGGTGTACTTCGTACGGCCCGAGCGGGACGCGGTGATCGACCTGGAGACCTCCGCCGAGGTGCTGGCCCGGCTGAGCCCCGGCTTCACCGAGGTGCGGTTCTGCTCCGACCACCACTACCTGGAGTTCTCCGCCGCCCGCAAACCGTTGTGGGACTGGCTGGCCGGCGTGGCCGTACCCGACCCGGCCGTTCCCGACCCGGCCGGACGGACGGACCACCGGTGACCGCCGCGCCGCGGGTGACCGCCGTCCACACCGCCACCGTCCCCATGCGCCGGGCCTTCGCCCATGCCCGCCACAGCCACACCACCACCGCCTCGGTCCTGGTGACCGTGGAACTGAACGGTGTGGAGGGCTGGGGCGAGGGCGCCCCGCGCCCCTACGTGACCGGTGAGACGCCGGAGAGCGTCGTACGCCGCCTACGCGCCTTCGACCCGGGCCGGCTCGCGCGCCTGCTGCCGACCGGTGACTTCGACGCCGCGATCGACGCCCTCGCCGCCGTCGACCTGCCCCGTCTGCTCGGCGGCGCCCGTCCGGCGCCGGCCGCCGCCGCCGCGCTGGAGACCGCGCTGCTGGACGCGGTGTGCCGCATCCACGGGCGTTCCTTCTCCGACGTGCTCGACGCCTGCCCGTGGGCCGCACCCGTACTGACCCCCGCCCCGCGGCCCCGTCCCGTCAGCGAGGTGGTCGACACCAGCCGCACCCCGGAGGAACAACTCGGCGCGCTGCCGCCCGAGGTGCGCTCCCGGCTGCGCCACGTCAAGCTCAAGGCGCTGCCTTCACCACGGGAGACCGCCGAACACGCCCGACAGATCCGGCATCTGCTCGGACCGGGTGTGCGGATCTCCGTCGACGCCAACGGCGGCTGGTCACCACGGGACGCCGAGGAAGGCGCCTGCCTGCTGTCGCACTCCGCCGCCGTCGACTGGCTGGAGGAACCGACCGCCCCCAGGGACTGGACGACCCTGCGCCGCGTCCAGGACGGCGGCATGCCGGTGATGCTCGACGAATCCGCGGTCGACGCCGCCGACATCACCCGGGCCGCCGCCACCGGCGCCGCGTCCCTGATCAACATACGCGTCTCCAAGTGCGGCGGCCTGCTGCCCTCCCTGCGCCTGGCCCGCCTCGCCCACCAGGAAGGGCTGCGCGTACAACTCGGGGTACAGGTCGGCGAGATCGGCCCCCTGTGGTCGGCCGGGCGGACCCTCGCCGCACGCCTCGCCGACCTGGTGGCGGTGGAGTGCGGACGCCAGGACGAATGGTTCCCGCAGCCCCTCACCGAACCGGCCTACAGCGTCGACCGCGAACACCACCTCGCCCCGCCGCCGCCCGGCCCCGGACACGGACTGCGCCCCGCCGCCGCCCTCCTTCCCCACCTCCACGACACACCGGCCGCGCGACCCCAGCCGCAGCCGGGACGATGAGGAGAACGCCATGCACCTCGCACGCGTGATGACCGCGGACGGACCCCGCCACGCCATCGCCGACCCGGACCACAGGACCGTCCGCGTCCTCGCGGACCAACGCTTCCCGCCCGGACCGTCACCGCGCCTCACCGGGGAGACCCTGCCGCTGGAACACGCCCGCCTGCTGGCGCCCGTCGTCCCCGGCAAGATCGTGGTCATCGGCCGCAACTACGGCGGACGCGGCGACGCCTCCGGCACCCTGGTGATCCACCTCAAACCCCCCACCGCCGTCATCGGCCCAGGCGAGCCGATCCTGCTCCCCGCCGAGGCCAAGGACGTCCGGTACGAAGGCGAACTCGCCGTCGTCATCGGCACCACCTGCCGCTCGGTCACCCCCGACCAGGCGGCGGCCCACGTCTTCGGCCACACCTGCGCCAACGACGTCACCGCCTGGGACATCGGCACCGACGGCGGCCAGTGGACCAAGGCCAAGGGCATGGACACCTTCTGCCCGCTCGGCCCCTGGATCACCACCGACGCCGACCCCGGAGCCGCCGTCATCACCACCCACCTCAACGGCGAACTCCGGCAGCACGGCAGCACCGCCCACCTCACCCGTGGCACCGCCGAACTCGTCTCCGAAGTCAGCCACCTGATGACCCTCCTCCCCGGTGACGTGCTGCTCACCGGCACCCCCGAAGGCAGCGCCGCCATGGCCGACGGCGACGAGGTGACCGTCACCGTCGAAGGCATCGGCACCCTGCGCAACCCGGTCGCCACGCGGTAGGGGGTATCAGCGGCGCGGTTCGATCCGCAGGCCGCCCGTGGTCACGGTGCGGATGTGGTCACTGGCGAGGATGTCGTGCGGGAAGCCGAGGTCGATCGCGCCGGCCGCGTCGAGGCGGGCCAGTTGCCCGTCGGTGAGGTCGACCTCCAAGGCGCCCAGATTATCCTCCAGTTGCGCGGGGGTACGGGCGCCGATGACCGGTGCCGTCACCGCCGGGTTCCGCAGGGCCCACGCCAGCCCGACCTGGGCGGGGGAGCGGCCCAGCTCGGCGGCGACCTCCTTGACGACGTCGGCGATCGCGAGGCTGCGTTCGGTGAGCGTGCCCAGGGCGAGGTTGAAACTCTTGCGGGTGCCGTCTCCGGAGGCGTCGTTCGCCGCGGTCAGGTCGTCACGGGTGTACTTGCCGGTGAGCACCCCGCCGGCCAGCGGCGAATACGGGACCACACCGAGCCCCATCTCCCGTGCCATGGGGATCAGGTCGCGTTCCCCGGAACGCTCGACCAGGTTGTACTCGATCTGCAACGCGACCAGCGGGGACCAGCCGCGCAGGTCGGCGATGGTCTGCATGCGCGACACCTGCCAGGCGGGGGCGTTGGAGATCGCCACGTACAACACCTTGCCCTGCCGGACCAGGTCGTCCATGCCGCGCAGGATCTCCTCGACCGGGGTCGTGGCGTCCCACACGTGCAGGTAGAGCAGGTCGATGTAGTCGGTGCCGAGCTGCCGCAGACTCGACTCCACCGAGGCGAACAGGCTCTTGCGGTGCGCGCCACCGGAGTTCGGGTCGCCGGGCCGGCGCAGCGTCGTGTACTTCGTCGCCAGCACCAGGCTCTCCCGGTCGCCGCGGGCGAACTCGCCCAGCATGCGCTCGGAGCTGCCGCCCGTGTAGGTGTTGGCGGTGTCGATGAAGTTGCCACCCTGCCCGGTGTAGAGGTCGAACAGCTTGCGGGCCTCGTCCCGCTCGGCTCCCCAGCCCCACTCGGTGCCGAAGGTGGCGGCCCCCAGCGCCAGCGGTGACACCCGCAGCCCGGAGCGGCCCAGCAGCCGGTAGGTGTCGAGGGTGAGCGCCATCGTGTCCTCCTGTGGTCGTGTTCCGTTGCCGGGAACAAGGCTGCGACGACCACGAGGCGGGGGTAAGGGAGACGGCATCCTGGGAACGCCGGTCCCACCCTCGCTGTTGCAACGACCATGACGACCCGCACCCTGGAGACCACCCACGAACTGGCCGCCTTCCTGCGGAGCCGCCGCGAACGGCTCGACCCTTACGACCTCGGCCTGCCCCCGCGCCGCCAGGCCCGGCGGACCCCGGGACTGCGCCGCGAGGACGTCGCCGAACTGGCCGGGGTCAGCGTCGACTACGTCGTCCGGCTGGAACAGGGCCGCGGTACGCGCCCCTCGGCGGACGTGGTGGAGGCGCTGGCCCGCGCGCTGCGCCTGACCCCCGCCGAACGCGCCTACCTGTTCAACCTGGCCGGGCAACGCCCCTCTACCGCCGACAAGCCCGCCACCACCGCCCCGCCGCCCCTGGCCCGGCTCGTCACCGACCTGTCACCACTGCCGGCCATGCTGATGAACCACCGCTTCGACATCCTGGCCTGGAACCCCGAAATGACCAGGCTCCTCCTGGACTTCGACACCCTCCCTTCGGCGCGGCGCAACGCGATGTGGCTCTGCCTGATGCATCCGCGTATCCGCGCGCTCTACGCCGACCGGGAACGCGTCGTACGCGAAGGCGTCGCCCACCTGCGCACGGCGTGGGCCGCGCATCCGGAGGACCGGCCGCTGACCGACCTCATCGCCGAACTCCTCACCGGAGACGAGGAGTTCGCGTGGCTGTGGGGTGAACGGGACATCAAGGTCAACGGCCGCGGCGACAAGGTGATGCGCCACCCCGACGCCGGTGTGATCACCGTGCGCTTCGAGGTGCTGGTGCCGCTGGAGGACCCGGATCAGCGGCTGCTGGTCTTCCGCGCCGCGGACGACGAGAGCCGGTCGGCGCTGGAGAGGTTGTGCGCGCGGTGAGTGGATTTTTTGAACCTGCGGTTTGTTGGGCATCGGTCCGTGTGAACCGGGCTTGGCTGAACGCCGTAGATACCACGGTGCCCACATCAGGCTGAACTGATGCCGGGCTTCCCCTGCGGGCTGAGAGAGAAAAAGAAGAAAGTGACAGGAGTTCGCCAATGTCTGATTCCCGGCTGCTGACTGTCACCGAGTGGCGCCAGTTCCTCGGTGATTACAGCTCCACGTTCCTGAACTCAGGCTATCTCCGTGAGGCCGAGTCGGAGGGGAGAGCGAAGTACATGCTGAGTCGGACCCAACGGAAGGCTGGATGGCTGGGCTACGAGCCGGCGAGCGAGGAGGCGGTGCTGGCCGCTGAAGAGCGACTCGGGGTCCGGCTGCCGCCGACGTACCGGAACTTCCTGCTGACCAGCAATGGCTGGAAGTCCATCGGCGAACTCGATCTTCTCACGGTCGATGAGATCGGGTGGTTTCCTGACCTGAGCCCCCAGGTCTTCGAATGGTGGTCGTCGCCTGACACGGAATTCTCCGCCGAGAACCTTGAGGTGCTCAAGCGGTGCCTGCTGATCTCAAACGACAACGGTGGCAGCGGTGGCAATTGGCTACTGCATGCGGACGGCGTCGGGGAGGACGGCGAGTGGACCGCGTACGAATGGTGGCCGGGCGAGGGCGGCGACCCTGAGCCGTATGACAACTTTTCCGTCATGGCGGCTGACGCAGTTGACAACTTCGTGGCGGACGAGAGTGAATGACTTCTCCTGAGCGACCAGCGAGGTCGTGGCCCAGGCCTTTCTGTGAGAGCGAGAGGAAGACGGAGGAGGGATCTCCGTGTCGGGGCGGCCCGTGGCCGGCGTCGGAGAGGTCACTCCTGGGTCACGGCGAACTCGGCAACGCGGCGAGCAGTAGACAGCCACCCTCGAACGGCCCACCCCCACCGCCCAGGACCGGCCGCACACTGGACACTCCGCCGTCTCCCCCCGCTTCAACAACACCACCCGCCGCCGGGTCCGCTGAAGCCTCCGCCACCGCCGTGGCCCGTACCGACCCGAGCAGAACACCGCCTCAGCCGCCATCGACGACGACAGCGGATCTGCACACTCCCGGCAGTATCGCCAGACCGTCGAGCCAGACCCTCCGCCGGCTACCGGTCCCGCTCCGGCCCCGGTGCCGCGCCGCCGATGACGTCGGTGAGGCGGTGCAACTGCTCGGCGAGGGCTCGGCGTTCGCCCGGGGTGTAGTGGGAGAGCGCCTGGAACTGGCGGCTTCGCAGTTCGCCGCGCATGGCTTCGAGGCGGGCGGCGCCGTCCTCGGTGAGGCGGACGAGGACGCGGCGTTCGTCGTGGGGGGAGCGCCGCCGGGTGACGACGCCCTTGGCCTCCAGTTGCTGGAGCATGCGGGTCGCGGTGGGCACGCTGATCTCGGCCCCGGCGGCGAGCCGGCTGACCGGCAGCCCCTCGCCCCGGGTGTCGTCGGCCAGGGGGACCAGCAGGGCGAGCTGGGCCATGGACAGCCCGACCGCCGATTGCCCGGCGGTGGCCGTCCGTGACCGGCGCATCGCGTAGAAGAGCCGGTCGGCGGCGTGCGCCAACTCCTCCACGTCCTCCTGGCCGCCGGGCGCCGGGCCCCGGCCGGGGATGTCCTTGCTGCTGTCTCGCACGGCTGTTAGCTTACCTCCGAGATTGCTTAGCAAGCTAAGTACTAGGAGGGTAAGCGTCCATGTCCTTCCCCGCCCGCATCGATGTCCACCAGCACCTCGTACCGCCGGTCTGGGCCGACGCCCTGGCCGCGATCGGCCACGACACCGGCGGCTGGGCCGTCCCCGCCTGGAGCACCGGGGGCGCCATCGCGATGATGGACGAGCAGTCCATCGCCACCGGCGTCCTCTCCGTGACCGCCCCCGGTGTCCACCTCGGCGACGACACGCGGGCCCGTACCCTCGCCCGCGCCGTCAACGAATACGGCGCCGAAGTCGTCAAGGACCGCCCCGACCGCTTCGGCCACTTCGCCTCGGTCCCTCTGCCCGACGTCGACGCCGCGCTGGCCGAGACCGCCTACGCGCTGGACACCCTGGGGGCCGACGGCGTCGTGCTGATGTCCAACGTCCACGGCCGCTACCTCGGCGACCCCGGCTTCGAACCGCTCTGGGACGAACTCGACCGCCGCCGGGCCACCGTCTTCGTCCACCCCGCCCAGCCGCCGATGGCGTGGCTGCCCGGCACCCCGGCCCCGCTCGCCGACTTCGTCTTCGACACCACCCGCACCGCGCTCAACCTCGTGCTGAACGGTGTCATCGGCCGCCACCCGCACGTACGCGTGATCCTCGCCCACGGCGGCGGGTTCCTGCCGTACGCGGCCTACCGCTTCTCCGGCCTGACCTCCATCGTCGTCGACCCCGGCCGTACGGCCGACGACATCCTGCGCGACCTGCGGCGGTTCTACTTCGACACCGCGCTGTCCGCCAGCCCCAGCGCCCTGCCCGCGCTGCTCGCCTTCGCCGAACCCGGCCACGTCCTCTACGGCAGCGACTGGCCCTTCGCCCCGCAGGAAGCCGGCTCCTACTACAACGGCTACCTGGAGGCGTACCCCGGCTTCGCCCCCGGCCAGGCCGAGGCGATCGACCGCGGCAACGCCGAAGTCCTCTTCCCCCGTCTCGCCCGCTGACCCGCTGGGATCATCCGGGTGTCTCCGGCCCCCGTCAGCCCGGAGACACCCCGGTCAGATCAGACCCGAACGTATGGCGTAGGAGACGGCGTGGGCGCGGTTGCGTAGTTGCATGCGCTTCATCAGGCCGTACAGGATGTATTTGACGGTGCGTTCGGAGTAGGAGAGCTTCACCGCGATCTCCGAGAGTTCCTCGCCCTCGGCGACCAGGCGCAGGACGTCGACCTCGCGGGCGCTGACGCCGGAGGCGTTGAGACCGCGTGGGGTGAGGACCTCGCGCTGGGTCCACTGGACCTGTTCCATCAAGGTGCCCTGGAGGGCCGGGGGGAAGCTGCCGCCGCCCTCGGCCACGGTGACCAGGGTGCGCAGGAACATCGGCGGGGTGAAGGCGTCACGCCACAGCACCCCGCGCACCCCCCGGTCGACGGCGGTCGAGATGTCGGCCTGCCACTGCTTGCCGACGACCATCACGAACCGCGCGTCCGCCCGGTTGGACACGGCACGCAACTGCTCCAGGGCGGAGGCGTCCACGGTGTCCACGGCGACCACGATCACGTCCGCCTCGTGCATGCGGTCCGACGGGATTTCCCGCACCCGCCGGTCCTGTTGAAGGTAGCTGGCCAGTCCCGCCCGGATGACGGCGTCGGGTACGTGAATACCCACCCGCACCGTGTCCGTGAGCATCGACTGAGGCATACGTCCTCCCCACTGGGAATTGCGATCACTCCTTGAGGACAGGACGCGATCCTGGCACGTGTGTTTGCACCTTTCGGTTGCCGATACCCCCCAGCACGCTAACGACAGGGAAACCTGGCGCGAGTGGCCCGAAGGCCGGCGCGGCGCCCTGACGAGCCCGGATGCGGACATCGGAAGGGCACACCCGGGCACCTTCGGAAGCCGAACGGGCAACGAACGGGCGCTCCGGCGGTGGGATTCAGGCACCCCTTCGGGCACCCGGCGGACATGCCCGCGGCGGTGACCAGTGCGTATAACGGACCTGAAACGGGCATACCCGGGCGCGATCAATCGTGTTCCAACGCTGGCCAGCGCCGTTGCGTGCTTGTAAAAACACCTGAACAAGCCCGAACGGACACAGGTGTCGGGCACCTTCTTGGCGAACGTGAGGTACGCCGTGGAAACAGAGGAACGGCGGCGCTGGATTCTGGACCTGGCCCGCCGCACCGGATCGGTCGACGTCGGCAAGCTCGCCGCGGAGCTGGGCGTGTCGAAGGAGACGGTCCGCCGTGACCTGCACGTGCTGGAGGAACACGGGCTGGTGCGGCGCACGCACGGCGGTGCCTACCCGGTGGAGAGCGCGGGGTTCGAGACCACGCTCGCCTTCCGCACCACCATGCACGTCCCGGAGAAGTCGCGGATCGCCACCGCCGCCGCGGAGCTGATCGGCGAGGCGGAGACGGTCTTCATCGACGAGGGGTACACTCCGCTGCTGATCGCCCAGGCGCTGCCGCAGGACCGGCCGTTGACGGTGGTCACCGCCTCGCTGGCGACGGCCGGCGCGCTGGCCGGCCGGGACAACACCACCGTGCTGCTGCTCGGCGGCCGGGTGCGCGGCTCGACGCTGGCGACGGTGGAGCACTGGGCGGTGCGCATGCTGTCCGGCTTCGTCATCGACCTGGCCTTCGTCGGCGCCAACGGCATCTCCCGCGAGTACGGCCTGACCACCCCGGACCCCGCGGTGTGCGAGGTGAAGGCCCAGGTGATGCGGAGCGCCCGGCGGTGTGTCTTCGCCGGGGTGCACACCAAGTTCGGCGCGGTGAGCTTCTGCCGCTTCGCGCAGGTCGCCGACTTCGAGGCGGTGGTCACCGACACCGGGCTGTCCACCTCCGAGGCCCACCGCTACTCGCTGATGGGTCCGCAGGTGCTGCGGGTGTGACCCGTGGCCGCCCGCAGGTCCATCCGCGCGACCCCCTCCTCCCCGTGATGACTTCCCCTTTGATGACAACACCTACCCACCGACGACCCGACCGGGAGCCTTCCACCATGACGTCGCCAACCACCAGAACCCGTCACGCGGTCCGTATCGCCCTCGCCGCCGGTGCCGCCACGGCGCTGCTCGCCGGGTGCGCCGGAGCCGGCGGCGCCGCGAAGTCCTCCTCCGGCGGCACCTCGCTCAACGTACTGATGGTGAACAACCCGCAGATGATGGAGTTGCAGAAGCTGGCGCCGCAGTTCACCAAGGAGACCGGCGTCCACGTCAACTTCACCGTGCTGCCCGAGAACGACCTGCGCGACAAGCTCAGCCAGGACTTCTCCAACCAGGCCGGCCAGTACGACGTGGCGACGGTCAGCAACTACGAGGTGCCGTTCTACGCCAAGAACCAGTGGCTGCTGCCGCTGGACCCCTACATCGCCAAGGACAAGGCGTTCGACCAGTCCGACGTCCTGGCCCCGATGCGCGACTCGCTCAGCACCGGCGGCAAGGTGTACGCGGAGCCGTTCTACGGCGAGTCGTCGTTCCTGATGTACCGCAAGGACGTCTTCGCCGCCAAGCACCTGACCATGCCGGCCAAGCCCACCTGGCAGCAGGTGGCGGACCTGGCGGCCAAGGCGGACGGCGCGCAGCCGGGGATGCGCGGCATCTGCCTGCGCGGCCAGCCCGGCTGGGGCGAGGTCATCGCACCGCTGACCACGATGGTCAACACCATGGGCGGCACCTGGTTCAGCAAGGACTGGAAGGCACAGCTCACCGCGCCGGAGTTCGTCAACGCCACCAAGTTCTACGTGAACCTGGTCCGGCAGCACGGCGAGGCGGGCGCCGCGGAGTCCGGCTACGCCGAATGCCTCAACGACCTCACCCAGGGCAAGGTCTCCATGTGGTACGACTCCACCGCCGCCGCCGGCTCCCTGGAGGCCGCCGACTCGCCGGTGAAGGGCAAGATCGGGTACGTCCAGGCGCCGGTGGACAAGACCAAGAGCTCCGGCTGGTTGTACAGCTGGGCCTGGGGCGTCCAGAAGGCGTCCCGCAACGCCGACAACGCCTGGAAGTTCATCTCCTGGGCCTCCGGCAAGGAATACCCGCAGCTGGTGGGCAAGCACTCCGGGTGGGCCAACGTGCCGCCCGGCACCCGGGCCTCGCTCTACGCCGACCCGCACTACCGCGCCGCCGCGCAGGCATTCTCCGGGGTCGTCGAGGAGTCCATCAAGAGCGCCGACCCGATCAACCCCGGCGTCCAGCCCCGGCCGACCATGGGCATCCAGTTCGTCGACATCCCGGAATTCTCCGACCTGGGCACCAAGGTCTCCCAGCACATCAGCGCGGCCATCGCCGGCCACGAGTCGGTGGACCAGGCGCTGAGCGCCTCGCAGGCGCTCGCTGAGCGGACCGCCAAGGGGTACCAGCACTGATGACCACCACCGAGCTGACGGTGCGGCCCCGCCGCACCGGCCCGGCCCCGGCCCCGGCACCGCGCCCGGCCGTGTCCCGCCTGCGGGCGTGGGCCACCCGCGCGCCGCTGCTGCCCGCGCTGGTCTTCCTGATCGTGGTCACCCAGCTGCCCTTCGTGGTGACCCTGGTGATCTCGCTGTTCCACTGGAACGCGCTGCAACCCGGCGACCGGCACTTCACCGGCGCCTCCAACTACCTGGCGGTGGCCACCGACCCGGCGCTGCGCTCCTCGGTGGTGACCACCGTGGTGCTCACCGCCGCCGTGGTGATCGTCAGCGTGGTGCTGGGCCTGCTGATCGCGCTGCTGCTGGACCGCAAGTTCTTCGGACGCGGCGTGGTACGCACCATGCTGATCGCCCCGTTCCTGCTGGTGCCGGTGGCCGCCGCGCTGCTGTGGAAGCACGCGCTGTACAACCCGGAGTACGGGCTGATCAACGGCGTGCTGACGTGGCTGGCCCGGCTCTTCGGCGCCGGGTCGGCGGCGCAGCCGGACTGGATCTCCAGCATGCCGCTGATCTCCGTGGAGACCGCGCTGGTGTGGCAGTGGACCCCGTTCATGATGCTCATCCTGCTCGCCGGACTGCAGAGCCGCCCGCTGGACGTGATCGAGGCGGCCCGGCTGGACGGCGCCGGGAGCTGGCAGATCTTCCGCTACGTCACCCTGCCGCACCTGCGGCGCTACCTCGAACTCGGGGTGCTGCTCGGTTCCATCTACATCGTGCAGAACTTCGACGCGGTGTTCACCATCACCTCCGGCGGACTGGGCACCGCGAACCTGCCCTACACCATCTACCAGACCTTCTACCAGGCCCACGACTACGGGCAGGCGTCCGCGGCCGGTGTGCTCGTGGTGATCGGTTCGATCGCCATCGCCACCTTCGCGCTGCGGGTGGTCTCGTCCCTGTTCCGTGAGGAGATGTCCCGCGCATGACCGCCGTCACGCTCGCACCACCGCCCGCCCTGCGCCGGGCGAAGCGCCGGTCGGCCGCGCTGGGCCTGCTGGCCTGGCTGGTGGGGATCGTCTTCGTCCTGCCGGTGCTGTGGATGGTGCTGACCTCACTGCACTCGGAGAGCAACGCCGCGACCAACCCGCCGTCGCTGGGCGCGCCGCTCACCCTCGACGCCTACCGGGAGTTCTTCGGGGCCACCGGCGGGGCCAACCCGTGGCCCGCGCTGATCAACTCGCTGACCGCCAGCCTCATCTCCACGCTGCTGGTGCTCCTGCTGGCGCTCCCGGCGGCGTACGCGCTGTCGATCCGGCCGGTCCGCAAGTGGACCGACGTGCTCTTCTTCTTCCTGTCCACCAAGATGATGCCGGTGGTGGCCGGCCTGCTGCCGATCTACCTGTTCGCCAAGAGCGCCGGGCTGCTGGACAACGTGTGGCTGCTGATCATCCTGTACACCTCGATGAACCTGCCGATCGCGGTGTGGATGATGCAGTCGTTCCTCTCCGACGTGCCCGGTTCGCTGATCGAGGCGGCGCAGATCGACGGCGCCCGGCTGCCGGTGATCCTGGCCCGGGTGGTGGCCCCCATCGCCGGCCCCGGGATCGCCGCGACCGCGCTGATCTGCTTCATCTTCAGCTGGAACGAGCTGCTGTTCGCGCGGGTGCTCACCGGTGTGGTGGCGCAGACCGCGCCGGTCTTCCTCACCGGCTTCGTCACCAGTCAGGGGCTCTTCCTGGCCAAGGTCTGCGCCGCGTCCACCGTCATCTCCCTGCCGGTGCTCGTCGCCGGGTTCGCCGCCCAGGACAAGCTGGTCCAGGGCCTGTCGCTTGGAGCCGTCAAATGAAGGCCGCGGTCATCGAAGCCCCCGGCAAGGTCACCGTCACCACCGTGCCCGACCCGACGCCGGGGCCGCGCGAGGTGGTGGTGGAGGTCGCCGCCTGCGGTCTGTGCGGCACCGATCTGCACATCCTGCAAGGGGAGTTCGCGCCCACCCTGCCGGTGGTGCCCGGGCACGAGTTCGCCGGCCGGGTCGCCGCCGTGGGCACCGCCGTCACCGAGGTGGCGGTCGGCGACCGGGTGGCCGTCGACCCCTCGCTGCACTGCCACGAATGCCATTACTGCCGGGCCGGCCGGGGCAACCTGTGCGACCGCTGGAACGCCATCGGCGTCACCACGGCCGGCGGCGCCGCCGAGTACGCCCTCGCCCCGGTGGCCAACTGCGTCAAGCTCCCCGACCACGTCGACGTGCGGGACGCCGCGCTGATCGAGCCGCTGTCGTGCGCGGTGCGCGGCTACGACGTGCTCGGCAGCCAGGTCGCCGCCGAGGTGCTGATCTACGGCAGCGGCACGATGGGCCTGATGATGCTGGAACTCGCCAAGCGCACCGGTGCCGTCAGCGTCGACGTGGTCGACATCAACCCCGACCGGCTGGCCACCGCCGAGCGGCTCGGCTGCTCCCGTTCGGCCGCCGGTGCCGACCAGCTCGACCAGCCGCGCGGCTGGGACGTCGTCATCGACGCCACCGGCAACCAGAACGCCATCCAGGACGGCCTGGGCCGGGTCGCCAAGGCCGGCACCTTCCTCCAGTTCGGCGTCGCCGACTACGCGGCCCGGGCGGTGATCGAGCCGTACCGGATCTACAACCAGGAGATCACCATCACCGGCTCCATGGCGGTGCTGCACAGCTACGAGCGGGCGGCGGCGCTCTTCGCCACCGGGGTCCTCGACCCGGCGGTGTTCATCAGCGACCGGCTGCCGCTGGAGGAGTACCCGGCCGCGCTGGAGAAGTTCCGGGCCGGGCAGGGCCGCAAGATCGTGGTCGAGCCGTAGCAGCCTCGGGCCCCGGCCGCCGGCGGCGCCGACGACGGCGTGGTCAGCGGCCGGGCTCCCGCGACAGCGTTCCGGTCAGGACCGCGGTCACCACCTCGGTGCGCGACCGCAGTCCGGTGCGGGTGAACAGCCGGGTCAGGCGGTTGGCCACGGCGTCCTCGCTCAGCCGCAGCACGGCGGAGATCTGACGGTTCGTCAATCCTTCGGTGATCAAGGTGGCCAGCAGATGCTCGTTCTCCTCGGTGGCCTGTCTGCGGCCGGGCACGGCGAGTCCGGCCGCGCGCATCGCCGTCCTGGTGTGGAAACGCCACAACGCCGCCCGGGTCGCGCCGAACAGCTCGTACGCCTCGCCCAGCGCCGTCTCGGGGGCCGCGTCCTGGGCGACGGCGGCGGTCAGGGTGACCGCCGTCTCGAACGGCTGGCCGCGCTCCCGCGCCAGCTCCACGGCCTCCCGCAACCGCAGCCGCGCGGCCCGCGGGTCCTCCTCCCGCAGCACCCGCGCCGACGTCAGCAGACACAGCAGCCGCGTCCGGCCGGTCCGCAACCGCTCGTCGGCCTCCTCCAGCCGCCGAAGGCACCGCGCCGCCTCCTCGGCCCGCCCGGTCTCCAGACACACCTCGGTCAGCGACGCCCACAACTCCGCGGTGCCGTGCACGTACCCGCGTTCCCGCGCGGCGTCCAGGCCGCGGCGCAGCACCTCCTCGGCGGCGTCCGGGTCGCCCAGGGTCCGCAGCACCTCCGCCTCCACGTGGTCGAGGTGGTGCTGCAACGGGCCCTCCTGGCGCCCGCGCACGCTCTCCAGCAGCCGTCTCGCGCTGGTGGTACGCCCCCGGGCCAGCATGATCCCGGCCGTCCGCGAAGGCAGCAGATGATGGCTGGGCGCCGCGGTGAACGCCCGGTCGGTGGCGAGCATCCGGCGCGCCAGCGTCAGCGCCTCGTCCCACCGGCCCCGCAGATACAGCATCAGGAAGGCGCTGGTCCCCGGGAGCGCCTCCGGCGCCAGGCCGCGCGTGGACAGCAGCTCGACCGCGCCGGCCAACTCCCCTTCGCCCAGCAGCCGTTCGGTCTGCGCGACGGTCAGCGAGTAGACGGTGTCCGGCGGCAGCCCCGGCATGTCCAGCCGGGGCAGTTCGCCCCGGCGGCGGTCGGCCCGGCCCAGCATCTCCAGCGCGGTGGTGCGCGCCCAGTCCAGGATGGCCCGGCCGTGCGGATCGGCGGTCCACACCGGCTCGGTACGGTCCAGCAGCTCCAGCACCTCCCGCCACCGTTCCACCAGGCACAGCGCGAGGACCTGCCCCGACAGGGCGACCGGCGCCGGCAGCAGGAACCGCTTCCACCAGCGGGCCGAGGTCATCCGCGACAGCCTGGTCCAGTCCTCGCCCGCCGCGGTCGCGGCCACCAGCACGCTGACGGCGTCCTGGAGCATCGGCGTGGTCAGGTACTCGGCGGGGTTGCGCAGGATCTTCTCGGTCGCCGTCCGGGCGATCGGCAGGTCACCGGTGGCGAAGGCGGTCAACGCGTAGCGCAGCCAGGCCAGTTCGCGCCCGGCCGGATCCTCGGTGAGCCGGTGTGCCGCCCGCAGCCGGCGCAGTGTGGCCGGCCCGTCGTAGCCGGGGTGCGCCCGTTCCGCCGCCGCCGTCAGATCCGCCACGGCGCGCTCCCGGTCGACCGCCGGGCCCGCGTCGGCGATCCGGTCGGGCAGATACGTGCCCGGGTCCACCCCCTCCAGGAGCACCGGCTTCGTGCCCGCGTCGTACCGGGCCCACAGCGCCTCGACCGCGGCGGCGGCCAGCCGGCGGCGGTGCAGCGGCCCCAACCGCGCGGCCACGGCGTGCGCGGTCAGCGGCACCCGGAACGCCCAGCCCGCCGGGGCCGCCTCCCGCGCCGGAACCCGCCGCACCACACCGGCCCCGGCCAGCGTGTCCAGGCCGGCCGCGACATCCTCGGCGGACAGCCCGGTGAGCGCGGCGGTGATCTCCTCGGCCACCTGGCCCAGCGGCCACAGCACGCTCAGCGCCGACGCCACCGTCCAGCACGGCTCACCCAGCGCCCGCAGCGCGGTGACGAACCGGTCGCCGTCGGACGGCACCGGGTCCGGCGCGTTCGGGCCGAGAAAGGCGTGGCCGTCGGCGACGCGTATCGCGCCCTGCTCCGCCCACCCGGTGAGCACCGTGTCGACGGCGCCGGGGATGCCCTGGCTGAGGTGGTGCACCCGCCGCGCCAGATCCGGGTCGGGCACCGCCCGCAGCCGGCGTGCCACCGCCTCGGCGACCTGCTCCGGCTCCAGCGGGGCCAGCGTCAGCGACCGTGCCCACCCCTTGCCGCCCAGCGCCGTCACGGCCGCCACCGCCGCGGGCTGCTCGACGGCCGTGACCACCAGACGGACCGGTGAGATGAGCCCCTCCACCGCCAGGCCGCCGAGCACGGCCAGCGACCCCGCGTCGGCGTGTTGCGCGTCGTCGACCAGGACGACCACGGGCACCTGCTGGGAGAGGGCCGCGGTGAGCGCGTCGGCCATCGCCGCCGGATCGCCCTGCTCGACGGCGGTCAGCGCCTCCGCGGCCGGATTGCCGGAGGTCCGCTGCCGTACCGTCGCCGCGCGGTGCTCCTCCAGTGCCGACACCAGCCGCCAGGCCAGCAGCAACCAACGTTCCGCGTCCCCGGGGACGCATGTCAGCGACAGCGCCGCCCCGCCCGCCGCGCGCAGCCGCCCCGCCAGCGCCCGCAAGGACGCGCTGCGCCCCACGCCCCGTTCCCCGCGCAGCAGCACCAGCCGCGGACCGTCATCGGCCTCCAGCCACCCGGCGACCTCGGCCAACTCCCGTTCCCGGCCGAGCAGGCACTCCTCCGCGTGGTCCAGGTGCGCCGCCGTCCCGCCGCGGACCAACTCGGTGTCCGTACGAGGAGCCACTGTCCACCGCACCCTTCGACGATCCCTGCCGACGGGCGTGGGCGCCCGAGCGTCCGTGGCGGCCCCGGTAACGGAACCCGGCCCACCGGCTGCCATTATGGCCGTCTCCGCCACGACCCACCTGGTCGGGGCCAGGGCAGCCGCCGCCCCCACACCAGTGTTCAGCACGCGGACGGAAGCGAGCGAGGAGTCGCCGTGCAGCACCGTACACCTCTGATCGGCAGGGACGACGACGTCAAGGACGTGGCCGAGACCCTGCGGTCCACCGGCGCCGGAGCACGCACCCTCCTGCTCACCGGCGGCGCCGGCACCGGCAAGACGGCCGTGCTGGAACACGCCCGCGCCGCGGCCGTCCAGGACGGCGTCAAGGTGCTGCGCCTCGACTGGGAAGAGGCCGAAGGACCCGCCGGGGCCACCGCGCTCTCCGACGCGGTCTGCCGGGTCCTCGCCAAGATCCACGACGGCCGCCTCCCTGCCCGCATCACCGCCGTGCGCCGGGTGCAACTGCGCACCGCCGACCGCGACGGCGACCTGCCGGTCCTCTCCGTCCTGGGGGACATGCTCGCCGACGCCGCCCAGTACGTCCCGTTCGCCCTGGCCGTCGACGACGTCGAGCGGATACCGGAGCGGACCGCCGACGCGCTCGGTCTGCTGCTGCGCGTCTTCCGCCCGGCGGGCGTACCGGTGGTGACGGTCGGCCGCCCACCGCGCGCGGAGCACGCCGGCCACGCCCAGCTCCTCGCCGCCGTCGACCGCGTCCACCACCTCGCGCCGCTCGCCCCCGCCGACGTGGCCGCCCTCATCGAGCAGCGGCTGCAAGGCCCGGTGGAACCCGACCTCGTCACCGCCGTGCTGCGGTCGCTGGGCCCGCTGGCCGGCAACCCCGAGGCCGTGCTGTCGGTGCTGACCGCGCTGGGGGAGCGCGGCACCCTGCTGGAACTGGACGGCCAGCTCTGCCTGACCGAACCCGAGGACCGGCTGCGCTTCACCACCGCCGTCCCCCGCGCGGCCTGGCCGGACCCGGCGGTGGACGACGACACCCTCGAACTCGCCGCCGTCCTGGCCCGCCTGCTCCACCACGCCGAACTCCGCCTCACCGACCTGGACTTCCTGCCGCCCCGCCACGACGGCCCCGAAGTCCTCGCCGTCGCCCGGCGGTTCGACCGGCTGGTCGCCGACGGGGTGCTCACCACCGACGCCGACGGCCTGATCGCCTTCGCCGTCCCCGCGCTCGCCGGCGCGCTGCGCACCCGCCCCACCCGCCAGGACGTACGAGCCGTGCACGCCCGCGTCGCCCAGGCCCGCGCCGACCGCCTCGGCGCCGCCGCCACCGGCGCACTCGAACCCCGCATCGCCGACCACGTGGCCGCCGCCGGACCCCTGCTCGACGACGCCCTCGCGGTGCCGCTGCTGCTCGCCGCCGCCCGCGCCGACGCCAGGATCCGCTGGCCGCGCGGCGCCCGCGCCTACCGTTCGGCGCTGCGCCGGCTGCCCCCGCACGACGCCCGCACCCCCGGCGCCCTGCGCGACGCCGCCGGCCTCGGCCTGCGCCACGCCGACTACGGCGGCGTCCTCGAACTGGGCGAACCCCTCCTCGCCGGCCTGGCCGCGCACCCTGTCCACCAGCCCGAACTCGTCTTCGCCGCCCGCACCTGGGCGCTGGCGTCGCTGCACGAACACCGCTCCCCGTGCGGCGGCTACACCGACCCCCGTTACCGCGCCGCACTCACCGCCGTCCCCGCCGCCGCCCGACTCGCCGCCCTCGGCGACCAGTACGGGATCTGGCCGACCCCCTCCGGGCAACCGGCCGCCGACGCCACCGAGGAGACCACCCGCACCACCGCGACCCGTACCGGACCGCTGCCCGCGCCCGCCGAACTGCGTCTGCTCGCCGCCGCCGCGGGCCCCGCCACCGCGCTCGAAGACGCCCGGCGGGCGCTGCCGGCCGAGGCGTTGAGCGACGACGCGCTGGAGCGGCTGCGCCTCGCCGCCGCCTACGGCGACCTCGCCGGAGCCCTCCAGACCGTGCTCGGCGACCGCTACCCCGGCGCCGGACACAGCACCGCCGGCCGCTACCACGCCATGATCCGCAACTACCTGGCCGGCCACTGGGACCACGCGCTGCCGGCCGCGGTGCGCATCGAGGCCCGCGGCCGGTCCGGCGGCCCGCCCGGCGTCGCCCACCTCGCCCGCGCGCTCGCCGCCGAGATCCACTGCTTCCGCGGTGACTTCACCCGCGCCCAGGCGTGGCTCGACCTCGTTCCCGACACCGTCGCCCACCCGCTGGCGGCCCGCGCCCGGCTGGTGGTGCGCCACTGGTCCGGGGACGCGGACGCCGCCCGCGACCAGGCGTGGCGGGACGTGGCACGGGCCCGCGAGGCCGGACTCCTGGCCGGCCTGGAACGGCTGCTGATGCGGATCGCCGCCTTCGGCCTGATGCGCGACGACCCCGACGAGGCACGGCGGGCCCTCGGTGAACTGGAGACCCTGTACGAACAGACCGCCTCCCCGCTCTGCCACGAGGTCCTGCTGATCGTCCGCGGCCTGGTCCACCGCGACGCCGACAGCCTGCTCGCCGCCCACCGGCTGGTGCAGCGCCGCGGCGACCTCCACCTGGCGTGGCTGTGCTGCAACCACCTCACCGACATCGGCGACGACCCCCGCACCTGGCTCGCCGAGGCCACCCGCATCGCCCACCGGCTGCACATCGGACGCCACGCCCGCACCCAGCTCGGCCGCACCGCGCAACGGCGCAACGTCCCGCTGCCCCGGCGCCGCCCGACCCGCCAGGGGCTGACCGCGCAGGACGTGCGGCTGATCGGACTCGTCGCGGAAGGGGCCACCAACCGGCAGATCGCGGCCCGTCTGGCGTGCAGCGAGAAGACCGTGGAGCAACGGCTGACCCGGCTCTTCCAGCGCACCGGATGCCGCTCCCGGGTCGAACTCGCCGCCGCCTGGCTCGACGGCAGCCTGGCCCGCCGCCTCCCCGCCGGAGCCGCCCGCCCCGGCACCGACGGCGCCCCGGCCACGCCCCCCGCCGACCCCGCGGCCGCCACCCCGGGCTGGTGACCCGGCAGGCAGGATCCGCTGTCCGGACGGACAACCTTCCGGCCCCGGACCTGTCATGACCGGTTCCGGTTCCTAGGCTGGCCAGGCAGCCCTCGTCCGGCCACGCGACCGCGGCGGACCGTGCACCGCGCCGGGGCGGGCGGCGCGGCACCCAGGAACACACCAGCCCGCGGGAGAACAGCCGATGAGCACTGTGGTCGTCAAGCGCTCACCCCGGGTGCCCGGCCCCGAGGCGGAAGAGGGCCAGATCGAGCTGGCCGAGCCGCCGGTCCTCGGCGAGCCCGCCACCGCCGACTTCACCTCCGCCTTCGTCTACCTGCCGATGGCACTCGGGGTCGGCGCCATGGTCATGATGTTCACCGTCGGCGCCCGCTCCCCGTCCACCTACATGATGTCGGGGATGATGGGCGTCGCCATGATGAGCATGGGCCTGGGCCAGCTCGGCCGGCGCGGCGCCGAACGCAAACGCAAGATGCGCGCCGAACGCCGCGACTACCTGCGCTACCTCGCCCAGTTGCGCAAACGTGCCCGGCAGGCCGCCGCCGAACAGCGCGCCGCCGCCTACTGGGACAACCCGCGCCCGCAGGACCTGTGGGCGATGGCGTCCGGCCCCCGGCTGTGGGAACGCCGCGGCGGCCACGACGACTTCGCCTCGGTCCGCATCGGCCTGGGCACCCGCCGCGCCAACCTCGTCTTGATCCCCCCGGAGACCAAGCCGGTCGAGGACCTCGAACCGCTCTCCGCGGTCTCGCTGCGCCGCTTCACCAAGGCCTACCAGTCGGTGCGCCACCTTCCGCTGCCGGTGCCGCTGCCCACCTTCACCAGCGTGGAGTTCGCCGGCGACGGCCTCGCCGCGCTGGCGCTGCTGCGCGCGATGATCGCCCAGCTCGCGGTGGCCCACGCCCCCGACGAACTGCGCATCGCCCTGCTCACCGACGCGGTGGGACGGGCCGAGTGGGACTGGCTCAAGTGGCTGCCGCACAACGCCCACCCCTACGAGGAGGACGCGGCCGGTCCCCTGCGGCTCGTCGCCGACGACCACGACGCCCTCTTCGACCTGCTCGGCAGCGAGGTCTCCGACCGCCCCGACCACGACCCCGACGCCACCCCGCGCACCACCGAGCCGTTCGTCGTGGTCCTCGCCTACCGCGCCCACATCCCCGACGACTCCCGGCTGCTCGGCGGCGGCCTGCGCAACCTGGTGCTGCTGGACGCCACCGGAGCCATGACCGGCGGCCCCCAGGTGCTGCGGCTGACCGTGCGCGACGGCGAGGTGGAGTACCCGGCGGGCGACACCCTGGTCACCGCCGAGGCCGACGCGCTGACCGTCTCCGAGGCGGAGGCGCTGGCCCGCATCCTCGCCCCGATGCGCACCAGCGGCGCCGTGGAGTTCGTCGACGAGCCGCTGGAAGCCGACTTCGACCTCAGCGCCCTGCTCGGCATCCGCGACCCCCGCTCCTTCGACGTGGCCGCCCTGTGGCGCACCCGCACCCCGCAGAGCTCCCGGCTGAAGGTGCCCATCGGCATCACCGAGGACAACGAGGTGCTGGAGCTGGACCTCAAGGAGTCGGCGCAGGCCGGCATGGGCCCGCACGGCCTGCTCATCGGCGCCACCGGCTCCGGCAAGAGCGAGCTGGTCCGCACCCTGGTCATCGGGCTCGCCGCCACCCACTCCTCCGACGTGCTCAACTTCGTGCTCGTCGACTTCAAGGGCGGCGCCACCTTCCTCAACATGGACCGCCTCCCGCACACCTCCGCCGTCATCACCAACCTCGCCGACGAACTCCACCTCGTCGACCGCATGCGCGACTCCCTCAACGGTGAGATGATCCGCCGCCAGGAACTCCTCCGGGAGAGCGGCTACACCTCCCTGTTCGAGTACGAGAAGGCACGCCTCGGCGGCGCCGCGCTCACCCCGCTGCCCTCGCTGGTGATCGTGGTCGACGAGTTCTCCGAACTGCTCGCCAACAAGCCCGAGTTCGTCGACCTGTTCGTCAGCATCGGACGCCTCGGCCGCTCGCTCGGGGTGCACCTGCTGCTCGCCTCCCAGCGGCTGGACGAGGGCCGCATCCACCGCGTCGAGGGCCACCTGTCCTACCGCATCGCCCTGCGCACCTTCTCCTCCATGGAGTCCCGCAGCGTCATCGGCGTCGGCAGCGCCTACGAGCTGCCCTCCGCCCCCGGCAACGGCTACCTCAAGGTCGACACCACCAACCTCGCCCGCTTCAAGGCCGCCTACGTCTCCGGCGCCTGCCCGGCCTCCCCGGCCACCGTCCACACCGCCGAACCGGTGGCGGGCGCCGAGGAGGTCGTCGCCTTCGGCATGGAGCAGCGCGCCCCGGCCCCCGCCCTCGAACCCGCCGACGACCAGCTCGCCCCGCAGCCCGAACCCGCCGCCCCCGAACCCGCCTCCGACGACGAGGAGAGCCTGCTGGAGGTCCTGGTCGGACGGCTCGAAGGGGCCGGACCGCCGGCCCGCCAGGTCTGGCTGCCCCCGCTGGAGTCCTCGCCCAGCCTCGACCAGCTCCTCCCCGGCATCGTCCCCGACCCGCAACGCGGCATGAGCGCGGGCGACTACCCGGCGCTCGGCGCGCTGCGGGTACCGCTCGGCATGGTCGACCGCCCCTTCGAACAGCTACGGGAACTCCTCGTCGCCGACCTGTCCGGCGCCGACGGCCACCTCGCCCTGGCCGGCGCCCCGCAGACCGGCAAGTCCACCATGCTGCGCACCCTGATGCTGGCCCTCGCGCTCACCCACACCCCGCGCGAAGTCCAGTTCTACTGCCTCGACTTCGGCGGCGGCGGCCTGCAGTCCACCGCCGGACTGCCGCACGTCGGCTCCATCGCCACCCGCATGGAACGCGACCGCGTACAACGCACCGTCGAAGAACTCACCCAACTCCTCGAGGTGCGCGAACAGCGCTTCACCGACCTCGGCCTGGAATCCATGACGGCCTACCGCCAGCAGCGCGAGGCCGGCCGCATCGACGACCCCTACGGCGATGTCTTCCTCGTCATCGACAACTGGTCCACCATCAAGCAGGACTACGAGGACCTCGAACCGCGCATCATCGACCTCGCCGCCCGCGGCCTGTCCTTCGGACTCCACGTGATCGTCTCCGCGGTGCGCTGGTCGGAGATCCGCCCCCGCGCCCGCGACCTGTTCGGCACCAAGTTCGAACTGCGCCTCGGCGACACCATGGAGTCCGAGTTCGGCTCCAAGGTCGCCGCCGGCGTCCCGCAGCAGCCCGGCCGCGGCCTGACCAAGAGCAAGCACCACTTCCTGTGCGCCCTGCCCCGGCTGGACAGCTCCTCGCGCACCGATGACCTCACCGCCGCCACCAAGGCGGCCGTCGCCGAGATCGACACCTTCTGGACCGGACGCCCGGCCCCCGGCGTGCGCCTGCTGCCCGCCAAGCTGCCGGTCGCCAAGCTCCCCGCTCCCGAGGGCGATCTGCGGTTCTGCCTCGGCTGGGACGAACAGCGGCTCGCCCCCGTCTGGCACGACTTCGCCACCACCCCGCATCTGATGGTCTTCGGCGACAGCGAGACCGGCAAGACCAACGTCCTGCGCCTGGCCATCGACGCCATCACCCGCCGCTACACCCCGCAGGAGGCCCGTATCCTCCTCGCCGACACCCGCCGCGCCCTCCTCGGCGACGTCCCCGAGGAATACCGCGTCGGCTTCGCGGTGGACGGCGACAGCCTCAGCCAACTCGCCGGAAGCGCCGCCGTCTCGGTGGGCAAACGCGTCCCCGGCGCCGACATCGCCCCCGAACGCCTGCCCCGCCGCGACTGGTGGACCGGACCCAGGCTCTTCATGCTCGTCGACGACTACGACCTGTACGCCACCGGCCCGGGCACCGGCTCACCCCTCAACGCCCTGGCCCCGATGCTCGCCCACTCGGTCAACATCGGCCTGCACATGGTGATCTCCCGCTCCACCTCCGGAGCCACCCGCGCCATGATGGACCCGGTGCTGCGCCGCATCTGGGAACTGGGCAGCCCGGCGCTGCTGCACTCCTACCCCAAGGAGGAAGGCAAGTTCATCGGCGAGGCCAGGCCGCGCACCCTGCCACCCGGCCGCGCCCAGCTCGTCACCCGGCGCGGGGTGCGGCTGATGCAGGTCGGCCACGCCGGACCGTGACGGCCCCACCCGACACCGCCCACGGCGCCGCCGCACCCACGCCCTCCAGGAGCACTATGACCACCGCACTCCCCACCCCCGGCAACCCGCGGGCGGTGAGCACCGAGGTGTGCCGGCTGACCATCGCCGGGCCCGCCGGCCGCGCCGACCTCGCCGTGCCCGTCAACACCCCGGTCTCCGCGCTGCTGCCGGTGCTGATGCGCCACATCCCCACCGACCCCGGACGCCCGGCCGGCACCTGGACGCTGCAACGCCTCGGCGAGGCCCCGCTCGGCCTGGACGCCACCCCGCTCAGCGCCGGCCTCCACCACGGCGACGTGCTCTACCTGCGCCCCGCCGACGACCCGCTGCCGGAGCTGGAGTTCGACGACGTATCCGACGGCGTCGCCCACACCGTCGGCTCCCACCTGGACCGCTGGCGCCCCGAACTGACCCGCCGCCTCTTCCTCGGCCTGGCCTGGCTCGCCCTCGCCGCGCTCGCCGCCGCCGTCCCCGCCGCCGGACACGGACCGCTGGTCCCGGTGGTCTACGGGGTCGCCGCCATCGTCCTCGGCGCGTGCTGCGCCCTGGACCCCAGGCGCCCCGCCGACCAGGCCACCGCACTGATCACCGGGATCGGCTCGGTCGTCCTCGCCGCCCTGGCCGGACTGACCGCCGCCCACGGCACCGCCGGACTGCTGGCACCCGGACGCACCGACGTCCTCATCGGCGCCGGCTGCGCCCTCGTCGTCTCCGCCGTCCTGCTCTCCAGCCCCCGCCTGCCGCTCGCGGTCACCGGCACCGCGCTGCTCGGCGCCGCGCTCGCCGGCGTCACCGCCCTGCTGGCCACCGCCTGCGACTGGGACGCCGTCCGCAGCACCGCCACCGTCGCCGTGGTCTTCTTCCTCTTCGGCCATATGGCCCCCCGCGCCTCACTGCGGCTGGCCCGCATCCGTGTCCCCCAACTCCCGCGCAACGCCGAGGAACTCCAGGAAGACATCGACCCCCAGCCCGAACGCCTGCTGCGCCGCCGCTCCACCACCGCCGACGCCATCCTGACCGTCACCAGCGTCTGCACCGGACTGCTGTGCGTGGCCGCCTTCGCCCTGCTCACCTCGGCCACCGGCTGGATCGGGCCGGTCTTCACCCTTGTCTTCTCCGGCGCGCTGCTGCTGCGTTCCAAGAGCCTGAAGGCCACCTGGCAGCGGGTGCCGGCGGCGGTCGGCGGAGCCCTCGGCCTGCTCGTCACGGTGCTGTCCTGGACGGCGTCCGCCTCCTCCGCCGGCGAGCGCTGCGCGCTGCTGATCGGCCTGCTGATCGGCGTGGTGCTGCTGCTCGTCGGCGCCTGGCGGCTGCCCACCGCACGGCTGCTGCCGATCTGGGGGCACACCGCGGACATCCTGGAGCTGCTGACCGCGCTGGCCCTGCTGCCGCTGCTGCTCCAACTGCTGCACGCCTACGCCTACTTCCGCGCCCTGGTCAGCTGAGGGGACCGCAGTGCAAAGCCGACGCGACCACCTCCAGGCCTACCAGTTCGCCACCGGCCGACTGGCCTCCGCCCTCGTCTCCGGCGACCCCGGAACCGGCGAGGCACCCATGCGCCGCTCCGGCCTCGGCGCCGCCTTCGGCGTCATGGTCACCGTGCTGCTGCTGCTCGCCTCCGTCGTCTACGGGCTGCTCAAACCGGCCGGCACCACCTCCTGGGCCCGGCCCGGCGCGCTCATCGTGGAGAAGGAGACCGGCACCCGCTACATCTACGCCCGCGGCCAGCTCCACCCCACCGCCAACTACGCCTCCGCGCTCCTCGCCCTCGGCGGCGGCACCGCCGTCCAGCAGGTCTCCCGCGCCGCCCTCGCCGACGTACCCCGCGGCCCCGCCCTCGGCATCCCCGGCGCCCCCGACGACGTCGCCCAGCCCTCCGCGCTGCTGACCGGCGGGTGGGCGGACTGCCTGCGCCCCGGCACCGGCGGCGAGGCGCTCGACTTCGACCCGGCCCGCGCCCGCCACGTGGCCGGTGCCGCCCGCGTCCTGGTCGCCGGCCCCGACGGCACCCGCTACGTGCTGTGGCAGGGCACCAAGTACCAGGTCAAGGACCGCGCCTCGCTCATCGCGCTCGGCCTCGACACCCAACAGCCCGTCAAGGCCACCGCCGCCTGGCTCGCCGACGTCCCCGCCGGCACCGCCCTCGGCCCCGCCGCCATCCCCGGCAACGGCACCGGCGGACGCACCGTGGCCGGCGCCACCGCCACCATCGGCAGGCTCTTCCGCACCACCGTCGGCGGCACCGCCCACTACTACGTCCTGCGCGCCGACGGCATGGCCCCCCTCACCGCCACCGAGAGCGCACTGCTCGCCGCCGCACCCGGCGGGGAGCCGCCCCGCCAGGTCAGCCCCGCCGACATCGCCGCCGTCCCCTCCTCCGCCGACGACTCCCTCATGCACCGCGTCCCCGACGTCCTCACCGGCACCGACGCCACCGCCGACGGCGGCACCGCGCTGTGCCTGCTGCACTCCCCGGACCCGACCCGGCAGGAGGTCACGGTGGTCCGGGAGGACGGCCCCGCCGCCTCCGGCCCGGCCGTCCTCGTCCCCCCGGCGCACGCCGTGCTCGCGGCGCCCCCCGGCAACGCGACCACCACCGCCGAGTCCTACCTGATCACCGACCAGGGCGTGAAGTACCGCCTCCTCGGCCAGGCGGCCCAGGCCCTCGGATACGGCGGCGTCCGGCCCCGCGTCCTGCCCGACGTCACGTTGCGGCAGATCCCCTCCGGCCCCGACCTGAGCCGCGCCCAGGCCGCCGCCGCCGTACCGGGAGCCCACTGAGATGGCCCGCCCGTCCGGCCGACGACCGGAGATCCACACCGAGTTCGGGCACCGGCTCTCCGCCCGGCTCGCCCGCGCCGCGCTGCGCCCCGGCGGCCCGTCGCTGGAGTCGAGGGACGTCGGCAACGCGGTCCTGGTCCACCCGCGCGGCTTCGTCGACGGCCGGGCGCTGACCTTCACCCAGCGGCTGGCCGCCGACCCCCAGCACACCCTCGTCGTCCTCGACCTGCCCGCCAGCCCCGAGGACGCGGTGTGGGAGACCGTCGCCCGCGCCCTGGACCGCCGCGGCACCAGCTTCCGCATCGTGCCCGGCCGCGGCTCCCGCGAGGACGTCAAGAACGCCGCCCAGCGCCTCGCCGACCGCCTCGACTGCGTGGTGGTCGCCCCCGACGGCGCCGTGCTCCCCGCAGCCGGCGGCGCCCTCTTCGTCCCCGCCCACCACGGCATGGGCTGGCTGCGCTACCGGCCCAACCTGCCCTCGGTACCGGACTCCCGGCGCTTCCCCAAGCCGCAGTGGGAGTTCTCGGTGCCCGACGAGCCACGCCCCACCGGCGCCGGGGGCATGATCGAACCGCTGCCCGGCGGCGTATGGATCCGCGGCACCTGGGAGGACGCGGCGGCGGCCGTCCACCGCAAGCGCCTGGCCGAACTCCTCGCCGCCCACCCCGACCTGCTCGGCGTGGCCGTCGGCAGCCCCGGCGCCGCCGCGCTGCCGCTGGAGGAGATCGCCGCGTTCTGGGAGACGCTGCCCAGCAGCGCCCGCCCCCTGGTGCGGTTCGTCCCCTACGGCCCGGTCGCCGTCCCCGACGGCGCACCGCTCGGCCAGGCCCTCGCCGACCTGCTCGGCGAACCCGTCGCGGTCTACGCCGGGATCCCGGTGCCCTCGCAGGACGGCACGGCGACCGAGGTGCACACCCTCCAGCGGGACGGAACCCTCGGCTGGCGCCCGTACGCCACCGAGTTCGGCTTCGAGCCCCGAGCCCGCACCGGTGGCGTGGCCGCCGCCCCGGTCGCCCTGGGCACCCGGCCGCCGGTGGGCTCCATCCCCGCCGTCGCCCCCGGCGTGTACCAGTACGCGCCCGACGTCATGCTCGAAGTCGTCCAGAGCGGCCTGTGGGTCCGCCCGCCCGCCGAACCCCACGACGGCCACGCGGTACGCACCGCCCCGACCGACCCCGCCTCCCCGGCCGTCCTCTACGACGGCACCAACCCGATGGCCGCCGACCGCATGCGGTTCATCGCCTACGAACTGCTGCGCGGCCTCGACCCCTCGTTCGGCCGGCACAGCCGCGTCATGCCCTCCAGCGAGGCCGGCCGCGGCCCCGGCGGCGGCCACCCCGCCCTCCCCGCCGCCCCCGCCCAGGCCGGCGGACGCCTCCAACAGCCCGCCGCCGAACGCGAGGCCGCCACCCCGTCCGCCCCGGACAGCGGTACGTGGACGGACACCCCGGCGGTACGCGCCTCGGCGCCGTCCGTGCCGGGGGAGACGGCAGATCCGTCGCCTTCGGCGGGTACCGGTACCTGGACGGACGCCCCCGCGCCGCGCCCCTCGGCGCCGCTGGTGCCGGGGGAGGGGCCGTCGCCTTCGCCCGATCCGGGGACGTGGACGGACGGGCCGGCCGGATCCGCCCGGGACGCGGCGCCCGGGCCGCAGGCCGTACCGCCGGCCCGGCCGCCGGTCGCGGTGCCGGAGTCCGCCGGCCCGGCCCAACTGCCGCCGCGCACAACGGAGTTCACCGGACCGTCGGTGCCACCACCGGTCGTGCCGACGGCGGCCCCCGGCCCCGGCCCGGCCGCGCCCGGAACGGCCACCACCGCCCGGGCCGGCGCACCGCAGCCGCCCGTACCGTCGCCCCCGGCGGCCACCCCCGTACCGCCGGCGCCGGCCCCTCCCGTGCCGGCGCCGGCCCCGACCGGTCCGCCGCCCGCGGCGCCGGTCGCCCCCGAACCGCCGACGCCGGCCACCCCCCTGCCGGCGTCGGCGCCCGACGAGCCGCCGCCGGTCGCACCGCCACCGGCGGCGGCCTCGCCGAGCCCGAGCCCGAGCAACAGCCCGACCCCGGGCCCGAGTTCGAGCGCGCCGCGGATCCGCCTGGAGTCGTCACCGACCCAGCCGCCGACGCCGCGCCCCGCCGCGCCCGGTCCCGCGACGCCGCCACCTCCGGCTGCCGCACCTCCGGCCGCCCCGGCCCCGCGCCCGCCGGTTGCCGCCCCACGGCCCGGCGGCGGGGGCGGCGGCACGGTACGCGTCCAGCCCGAGCCGTCGGCAGCCGCCACCGTGGTGCCGCCGGAGAAGGGCGTCGAGCGGGAACGTGACTGGCTGCGCCGGAGCCTCGGCGGGCGGTACGACACCGCGGCGGCGTTCGTCTCCCGGGTGCTCTCCGAGACCCCGGGGCTGCACGGCGGGCCCCGGGCCTCCGCCGGTGACGCCCTCACCGACCTCGCGGCGGTCCGCCTGTACCTGACCGGCGCCACCGCCGCGATCGACGCCGCCATCCGGGCCGGATCCACCGGCCCGCACGTCCCGCTGGCCCGGTGCGCCGCCTGCGGGGTACGCCGCCTGCCGTCCTACCGGGGCGCCGCGTTGCTGC
Organism: Streptantibioticus cattleyicolor NRRL 8057 = DSM 46488; assembly: GCF_000240165.1. Lineage (NCBI taxonomy): Bacteria > Bacillati > Actinomycetota > Actinomycetes > Kitasatosporales > Streptomycetaceae > Streptantibioticus > Streptantibioticus cattleyicolor. The sequence goes on along the minus strand of NC_017586.1, from coordinate 536,382 downwards.
GCGCCCCGCTGAACCCGGCGGAACGCGCCTGGTACCGGGAGGGCGCCGTGGTCACGGAACACTCGTTCCTCGCCGCGCTGACCACGGTGCGCCGGGACCTGGCCGGCACCACGGACGTCCTGCTGTGGTCGCTGACGGCCCGCCGGACCGCGCTGGTGGTGCCGGAGGTGCCCGACCGGGTGCTGTTCGCCCCGGGCACCCGGTTCAAGGTGCTGCGCGCGGTGGACGGCGAACGTCCCGTCGTGATGCTGCGCGAGCTGGGCGCGGCGGAGGTCGGCGCGGACGGCGGCGTGGCGGGCGGACGCGTACCGCTCGACGAGATCGCCCTGGCCGGCCTCGAACAGGTCCACGACTTCTGGCAGAAGGCGGAGCAGAACCCCGATGAGCTGATGGGCGACCCGCTCCCGGACGACGCGGCCGACGCCTTCGCGGCGGCACCGGGTCTGTCCCAGCACCCACCCGCCGGGCCGCGTCACCCCGCCACCCCGGCCGGAACCACTCCGCAGCAGCCGCAGAAAGGGGCGAAGCCGTGAACCGGCAGGTCCTGCGGGTCTCCACGACCCAATCCGGCACCTACCGCACCGTCTCCCAGGCGCTGGCCGCGGCCGGGGACGGCGCGCTGATCGCCATCGCGCCCGGCACCTACGCCGAGTCGGTCACCGTCACCCGCGCGGTCACCCTGACCGCCGACGGCGACCCCGGCAGCGTCGAGCTGCGGGCACCGGTCGGCAGCGCCGTCGTGGTGGACGCCGAAGCCGTACAGCTCTCCGGCCTCACCCTGGCCGGATCCGACCAGAACGCCGCCGTCGTCGACGTCCGGCGCGGCCAGGCGGCGCTCGACGGCTGCACCCTGACCGGCGAGGCGTGGGCCGGCGTCATCGCCTGGCAGCAGGGCCAACTCGCCCTGCGCGACTGCCGGGTGACCAATCCGCGCGGCGCCGGCATCGTGGTGACCGCCGCCACCGCCAACACCATGGAACGCACCACCGTCACCGACCTCGGCTCCTCCGCCGTCGTCGTCGCCGAGAACGGCCGCCTCACGGTGCGCGACAGCACCCTGGAACGCGTCCACGGCAACGGCATCTGCGTCAACGGCCAGGGCCAGATCACGGTGGAATCCACCACCGTCAGCGGCAGCGAGAAACCCGCCCTCGTCGTCGAGCAGCAGGCCAAGGCGGAACTGCTCCGCGTCACCGTCAACGGCTCCGCCAACCTCGATGCCTACCTGACCAGCAGCGGCCTGACCACCTTGACCGACTGCTCCCTCAGCGGTTCCGGCGGCCAGGCCGTCCACGTCAGCGGGGGAGCCGGCCCCCTGCTGACCGGGTGCGCGCTCACCTCCGCGGCCTCCAACGCCCTGCATATCACCGGTGGTTCCAAGCCCCGGCTGGAGAACTGCGAGATCACCGACACCCCGCTGGCCGTCCTGATCGACGACGGCAGCCAGGCGGCCTTCCAGCGGCTGCGCGTCCAGGGCGCCGGGCAGGCCGCGGTGCAGATCGGCGGCGGCGCCACCGCCGAGTTCCGCGAACTGTCGGTGGCCGACGGCTCCGGCGGCCTGAAGGCGTCCGGCCAGGCCCGTCTCGACCTGCGCGACTGTGACCTCGACACCGGCCGCGCCACCGGCGTGGAGCTGAACGACGGCGCCACGGCCGCCCTCGAAGGGGTACGGCTGCGCACGACGGGCGACTGGAGCATCGCCGTCTCCGGCGGCGCCCGCGCCCAGCTGACCTCCTCCACCGTCGCCGACGCCGGCGTCCTGGTCGGCACCGACGGCGAGGCCGTCCTGCGCGACACCGACCTGTCCGGGGCCGGCGGCGACGGCATCCGGGTCCTCGGCGGCGGCAGCCTCACCGCCACCGGCTGCCGCATCCACGACGCCAAGGCACACGGCGTCAACGTCCAGGCGTCCGCCCGCGCCGACCTCACCGAGTGCGCCGTCTTCGACAACGTCGGCGACGGCATCCGCAGCAACTCCGAGGAACCGGTCAACGTCGAACGCTGCGACGTCACCAACAACGGCGGCTCCGGCGTCAACCGGCTGCGTGACGACGACGAACCGGTACGCGACCAGACCCCCGCCCGCACCGCCGAACAGGCACCGGCGTCCTCCGGTGGCAGACGCTCCGGCGCCCCCGCGGCCACCGGCCCGCTCGCCGAACTGGACGCCCTCGTCGGCCTCAGCAGCGTCAAGCGCGAAGTCACCGGGCTGATCAACCTCAACAAGATGGCCCAGCGCCGCGAGGAACTCGGCCTGCCCATGCCGCCGATGAGCCGCCACCTGGTCTTCGCCGGCCCGCCCGGCACCGGCAAGACCACCGTGGCCCGCCTCTACGGTGCCGTCCTCGCCGAACTCGGCATCCTCAGCCAGGGCCACATCGTCGAGGTGTCCCGCTCCGGACTCGTCGCCCAGATCATCGGCGGCACCGCCATCAAGACCACCGAGGTGTTCAACAAGGCCATCGGCGGCGTCCTCTTCATCGACGAGGCGTACACCCTCACCAACCAGTCCAAGGGCAGCGGACCCGACTTCGGCCAGGAGGCCGTCGAGACGCTGATGAAGCTGATGGAGGACCACCGCGACGAGATCGTGGTCATCGTCGCCGGATACTCCGAGCAGATGGACCAGTTCCTGGAGTCCAACCCCGGCATGGCCTCCCGGTTCTCCCGCACCGTGGAGTTCCCCAACTACGAGGTCTCCGAACTCGTCACCATCGTGCAGGGCCTGTGCGCCAAGCACTACTACGAACTCGACGACGCCGCCCTGGACGCGCTGACCCGGTACTTCGAGAACATCCCCAAGGGACCCACGTTCGGCAACGGCCGGGTGGCCCGGTCGGTCTTCGAGGCGATGATCAGCAACCAGGCGTCCCGGCTCGCCGTGGACCCGCCGCACGACACCGCCGCCCTCAACCGCCTGGAGGCCGTCGACATCGGCCCCATCCCGCAGGGCGAGGAGAGCGAGCCGGAGCCGGCGCCGGAACCGCCCGCGCCCCCGCGCCCCGCCGCCCACCAGGCCCCCGCCGAACCGCCGCCCGCCATGCGCCGCCTCGCCGCGCTGTGCGGCCTGCGGGACGTGCGCGCCGCCCTGCTCAAACGCGTCAACGAACTGGTCGCCCGCACCCGGGACGGCGCACCCGTCATCCCCGCCGCCAACATCGTGCTGGCCGGCCCGGAAGGCAGCGGACGCCGCGCCGTGTCCACCCTGTACGCCAAATGCCTCGCCGAGGCCCGTGTCCTCGGCAACGGCGTGGTCCGCCGCGCCCCGCTGTCCGCGGTACCCACCCGCTGGCCCGAGGAGGCCGCCGCCTACACCGCGATGCTCTTCGCCGAGGCCGAGGGCGGCGTGCTGGAACTCGAACTCGACGCCGCCTTCGCCGACCGCCCCGGAGCCGAACGCACCACCGTGTGGCAGGCCGTGGCAGGCATCGCCGCCCGCGTCCCGCACACCGCGCTCGTCCTGCGCGGCACCGACGCCGCCCTCAGCCAGGCGCTGCGGGAACACCACGAGATCGCCCGCTGCTTCGCCGAATACCTGCGGTTCCCCGACTACACCGCGGACGAACTCGCCGAGCTGGTGTGCCGCAGACTCGCCGCCCGTGGCTACCAGGTCGACCGAGCCAACCACCCCATCCTCGCGGCCCAGTTGGCCGACCGTCCGCCCGCCGACGGGGCCTGGGGCGTCCACCGCTTCGCCGACCGCATCGCCGAGCGGGCGCCCTCCCCCGTACTGCGCCTGCGCGACACCACCACCAAGCCCGCGCCCCCCGCGCCCGCCCCGGCACCGGACGGGCAGGCACAGCTCCGTGTATCGGAAGGCAACGACGAGCGCGCACCGTTCCTCGCGGGCGCGGCACCACGTCACGATTGACGAGAACGGTAATCGACCGCGCACCAGACCGCGGCACCCGATGCGAACGAAGGGACTGAGCGATGGCCAACGCGTCCACCACAGTTGACATTGCAGGGATGCGGGCGGCGCAGCCGCACTTCGAGCAGGCGCTCTCCGAGGTCGGCCGCGCCCACTCCAGCATGCAGGACCAGGCCACCACCCTGGAGAGCAGCTGGACCAGTGACTCCGACGGCGCCGCCCCGGCCTTCATCGGCGCCCTCAACACCTGGCTGGAGAACTGCGAGAAGGTGCGGCAGGCGCTCCAGGTGGTCACCGACAAGCTCGAGGCCAACACCGGCAACTACCAGCACGTGCAGACGAACACCAGCGATGTGGCCAACCACATGCAGCAGGCGATGTCCGCGGGTCTGCCCGGGTTCTGACCTCCCCGTCCTTGCCAGTCGAACAGCAGATCCCGCCGAAAGGAAACGACCGTGACCTCGTACCAGGTAAGCCTGGAGCAGATGCAGTTCGTCCACGGTGAGATGGACACCATCACCCAGCAGATCTCCCAGACCCTGTCCAACCTGGACGACGCCGCCAAGCAGAACCTCTCCCAGTGGACCAGCGACGCCCGGGAAGCCTACAACCAGGCCAAGGCCAAGTGGGACGCGGCAGCCGCCGAAATGCAGAAGCAGTCGGCCGCGGCCACCTCCGCGCTGGGCCAGATCGGCGAGTACTACACCCGGGGTGAGAAGTACGGCGTCAGCCTCTGGGAGCAGTGACCCGGTGACGAACGCGACCGAGCGGCGCGAGGGAAGGGGGTGAACGATGAACGGTGGAGCGGGGTCGAATCACCACTCGTCTTCGTCGTCGACGACGAAGACGGAGCCGGACGCCTACAACGGCGGCCTGTACACCGACAGCAGCGAGGGCCACGTCGACCACGACCCCTTGCCCCCCACTCCGGTGATCCCCGGGATCCGGATCCGGGACGGCAACGGCAACACGTCGGTGGACACCAAGGCGCTCAAGACGTACGCCGACAACCTCGACACGCTGTGCGACATGGTGGGCACGGCCAGGGACAAGGTCTTCCACCTCCGGGCGCTGGCGCCCGGTGCCTTCAAGGAGGCCGAAGACCTCAAGAAGACCATCAGCGACCCCAAGGACGGGTTGCAGCAGCACTACGTCGACGCGATGCACCAGCTGCGCGAGGCGCTGAAGAAGGTGGCCCAGCAGATACGGGACCTGGCGGACAAGTACGCGACGATCGAAGAGCTCAACAAGAACGCCGGCCAGGAACTGAGGGATCTCATCACCGAGGCCCAGAGCGACGTCCAGAAGCTCCAGAAGGACCCGCTCTGATCGCGGTGACCGTGATCCGGCGCGTCGCGGGGCCGGCCTGGCGCGGCGCGTGGGCGGATGCCGGCACGTGGCCCGGTGCCGCGTCACCGGGCCTTCGGCCCTGACGCGGCGCCCCCACCGCCGCGCCGGGCCCACAACAGCACAACAGCGGGTACCCCGTCCGGCGGGGGACCGGCACAGGCGATGGCGGCGCGGTGTCCGTGGTGCGGGCGGTGCGCTTCGGGACTAACGGGCGGGCGGGATGGGCGACACCTACCTCGACAACAATTCGGGTGGCTTCACCACCAACGACGACGGCACGTTCGCGGACAACAAGGGCGATACCACCGGCGACTACAGCAACTGGGACTGGCGGAGAATCATGGCGGCCATCTGCGGTGGCTCCGCCTACGTCGACAACACCTCGAACGAACACCGGGCACAGCAGGTCTCGGACCCGCAGACCCTCCAGGACGCCGCCAACGCCTTCTGGTACACCGAGCAGGTGCTCAAGGAGGTCGCCGAGGCCATCACCGACCAGACCGAATCCCTGACCGGGGAGTACGGTCCGTGGCAGGGAGCGGCGGCGCAGGCCCTGAACAAGGCGATGACCACCTTGGCGAAGCAGGTCACCGCCATGGCCGAGGTGCTCTCCGGCGGCGTCACCGGTGACAACGACGTCCCGCAGCAGATCGCCGACAACGCCCAGCACCTGCGCGAGGCCATCGCCAAGGTCCACGACATCGACACCTGGTACGCCCAGCAGGCCGTCGACATGGACCCGGACGCCAAGATGGACAACGGCCTGGTCCACGTCAACAACAACGAGAAGATCGTCAAGATGATGAGCGACGACATGCGTCAGGTGCTCACCGCCTTGGCAAGCCACTACAAGGTCAACAAGGACAACGTCGCCAAGCCCGACGCCCCCAACGACCCCACCAACAGCAACCCCGGCGGCTCCGACGACCCCGGCAACACCACCTCCGGCGGTTACCCCGCCTACCAGCCCGTCTACTCCGGCGGCGGCCCGTACGACCCGAACGACCCCTACAGCAACGCCCCGGGCGGCTACGGCAACACCACCCCCTACGGCAACTACGGCCCCACCGACGGCCAGTACACCGGGTACGGGACGTACGGCACCCCTGGCGGGCAGTACAGCCCGTACGGCACTCCTGGCGGGCAGTACAGCCCCTACGGCACCACCGGCGGGCAGTACACCCCCTACGAGGACCCGGAGGGCCCGAACGCCGATCCGTACGGCGCGGCGGTACCCGCCGAGTACGGCGGGGCGGTGCCCGGTGCGTACGCGTACGGCACCGGCAACGGACCGACGGATACGAACACCCCGTACGACTGGGGCGGCACGAACGGGAGCACCGGTGGCGACGCACCACCGCCGGACCCCTACGCGACCCCCGGCCCGTACGACGCCCCGACGCAGAACATCCCCGGGCAGAACGTGCCCGCCTACGTTCCGTCGCAGTACGACTCCACCGGGCAGAACGTGCCTGACTATGCTCCGCCGCAGTACGACCCGGCCGGGCAGAACGTGCCTGGTTACGCTCCGCCGCAGTACGACCCCGCCGGGCAGAACGTGCCTGGTCACGAGCGTGAGTTGGTCGTGCACCACGATACGAACCAGCCGCTGCGCATGGAGGCACTGAGGGTGGAGCAGGTCCCGGCTCATCTGACCGCGGGCCGGCAGGAATTCCGGGTCGTCCACGACACTTCCCAGCAGCCGCACGAGTTCAGACGTCTGCTCCCGATGGAGGCCAACCTGCCGCCGCAGGAGGTCCGGGTCAGGAACCGGGACGCGGAGACGTACGACACCCTCCCCGGCTTCTAGTCCGGTGGGCGGCTCGTAGAGCCGCGGAGCGTTCAGGGGGGATGGGAGCGGGAAGACATGGGCGACACGGACAACTACAGCGACGACAACTCCGATGGCTCCATTTCCAACAGCGACGGCGTCTGGGCCACCCAGACCGGCAACACCACCGGTGACTACAGCCACTGGAGCTGGAAGAAGATCATGGCGGCCATCAACGGTGGTGCCGCCTACGTCGAGGACGCCTCCGTCGACCGCAAACTGAAGGCGATCTCCGATCCGGAGTCCCTCCAGGAGGCCGCCAACGCCTTCTGGTACACCGAGCAGGTGCTCAAGGAGGTCGCCGAGGGCATCGCCGACCAGACCAAGGCGCTGACCGGCGAGCACGGTCCGTGGCGGGGAGCGGCGGCGCAGGCCCTGAACAAGGCGATGACCGGCCTGTCCAAGCAGGTCGGCGACATGGCCAACGTCCTGTCCGGCGGCGTCACCGGTGACAACGACGTCCCGCAGCAGCTCGCCAACAACGCCCAGCACCTCCGCGAGGCCAAGGCCAAGATCCAGGACATCAACTACTGGTACGCCCAGCAGGCGCTGAAGATCGATCCGAGCCTGCAGATGTCCAATGGGCTGGTCGAGGTCCACAAGCTGCCGCAGGTCGTCAGGATGATGACCAACGACATGCTGGCGGTGCTCCAGACCCTCGCCACGCACTACACGGTGACCAAGGATTCGGTCGCCAAGCCCACGCCGCCCACCGACCCGACCCACAACCCCAACGGGTACATCCCCGGCTCCGGCCCCAACATCCCGTACAACGCGATGCCGTACCCGCGCGGCGGGCTGCCGTACTACGGGCCCAACCTCCCGTACTTCAACAAGCCTCCGACCGGCGGTTACGGCAACCACACGCCGAACCTCCAGCCGTACCCGCACAGCCCGGAGAACTGGGCCAACGCACCCGGCAACGGCCCGAACGTACCCCACTACGACAGCCACGGGCCCGGCGGGAGCAAGGACTTCAACGGTCTCGACACCAACCCGCAGCCCTACGGGGGGTCGACCGATTCGCAGGGCCCGGGCGGTCTGCACGAGCCGATCAGCGCCCCGCCGCTGTCCGACCTGCCCGGCGGCGGCCCCGGGACCGCGAACAAGTCGCTCGACAACCCGCTGGACCAGACCGCCCCCGCCTCGTACCCCAACAACTCCCTGGGCCCGGACTCGGGGAACCTGCCCGACGGCGGAACGGTCAATCCCTACATGGAGAAGGCGCTCAACCCCGACGCCCCTCCTGCCCTCGCGCCGTTCCCCGGCCTCGGTAAGACCGGTGACGCCGCCGACAACTCCAAAGCCTTCGACAAGTCGGTGAAGCCGTACGGCGGCAATCTGGGGCTGGACTCTCCCGGGGCCTTCGGCGACCACTCGGCCAACCCGGCCGATTCCCCCGTCTCCCCCTACCAGGGCGCCGGCCTGCCGAACACCCACGGCATCGACGCCCCGCCCGTGGGCGACATGCCGTCCCTCGCCAACTATCCCCACACCGGCCTGTCCACCAACGGGCCCGGTCTGCCCTCCTTCGACAACGTCGCCTCCCCGGACTCGCACGTCGCCGGGTATCCGGGTGACACGGGGCTGACGACCCCCGGCATGCCGATGATGCCGACGGGCAGCAGGAGTCCGGGCCTGGGCGGCTCGGAGAGCTCGCCCTCCGACTCCTCCGGCCTGCTGAACAAGGAGGCGTTGCCCTGGAACGGCTCCACCTCGCTGCCGGACGCCCTGTCGGACGTCACCGGCGGCGCCGGCGCGGGCGGCCCCGGACTGCATCTGCCTAACGAGAACGTGTCGAGCCTCGGCCTGCCGCTGGACGAGGCACCGACCGGCAGCCTGCCGTCGAACGGGGTGGGTGGTATGCCGATGATGCCCATGGGCGGTATGGGTGCCGGCGGCCCGGGTGGCGCCAACAACTCCGAGGGCACCCGGTCGGACGCCTCCGGGCTGCTGCACGGTGACGCGCTGCCGTGGACCGGTTCCCCCTTGTTGCCGGACGCCCCGTCGGACGTCGTGGCCGGTGCCGGCGCGGGCGGCCCCGGACTGCATCTGCCTAACGAGAATGTGTCGAGCCTCGGCCTGCCGCTGGACGAGGCACCGACCGGCAGCGTGCCGTCGGACGGGGTGGGTGGTGTGCCGGGCGGTATGCCGATGATGCCGATGGGCGGTATGGGCGCCGGTGGTATGCGTGGCGCCGACAACTCCGAAGGCACCCGGTCGGACGCCTCCGGGCTGCTGCACGGCGATACGGCCCCGTGGAGCGGTACGCCGTCGTCGGAATCCGACCAGGTGACCGCCGGTGCCGGTGTCGGCGGCCCCGGGCTGGAGCTGCCGCTGGACGAGGCGCTGACCGGCCGTGTGCCGTCGGAGGGCGCGGACGCGCCGGGCGTCACCATGCCGATGATGCCCATGGGCGGTCTGACCGCCGCGGCCGGAACCGGCGAACGCGAGCACGAACGCTCCGACGCCTCCGGCCTGTTGTCCGGAACCACCGAACCCTGGTCCGCCGTTGCGGACACGACCGGCTCCGCCACCAGCACCCCGCACGGTGCCCCGCCCGCCGAGGGACACCTGCGCGCGCCGGACGGACAAGGCATGCCCGCCGACATCTTCGGAACGGGCCATGCGCCCGCGACCGTCCCGTCCGCCGAGGAACTGGCCGCGGAGGAACTGGCGGCCGGTGTGGTGGCCGGCATGCCGCTCACCGCGACGGCCGGCGGTGGCCCCGGCGGTACCGGCGGTTCCCCGAACCACCGCACCCGTCCGGCCGAGGACAGCACCACCCCGGCGTGGGGAGAGGGCACATGGGGCACCTCCGGACCGTCCCCGGCCGGAGTGCCCGCCGACCCCTCCCACGCCACCGCGCACCACGACGCGGCATCGGTGACCCCGAGCGCACCGCCGCCCACCACCGAACACACCCTCCCGGCCCGGGAGGTGGCGGCACCCGCACAACCCGCGTCCACCGTCCCGGCCGCACAGCACCAACCCGCCCCCGCGGCCCCCGCCGAACCCCTCGACGACGCCGCGACTTGGGACGCCGAGGACGACTCGCTCCTCCCGCTGCTCGGCGTCCAGCGTTCCGCCCCCGGGCACCCGGACGCGTCCGACGACAGCTACCGCCAGGACGCCGCCGCGGTGACGTCGGTCGTCGCCGGCGCCTACCCGATCGCCCGCGCCGTCGCCGGCGAGCAGGAGGCCCCCGCCGCACCCACCCGTCAGGCGTGGCGCCCCAAGGCCAACACCACCGCGCCGATGGAACTGTCGTGCTCCTTCGAGGACGAGCCCACCGCCCCGACCGAGGAACGCGAGAACCGCCCGGCCTCCGCCACCACCAACGGCAAGGGCCGGGACCGCGAGGAAGAAGGCAAGAAGGGCAGCAGCATCTCCGACCTGCTGCGCCAGGGCGAGGAGGTCTGGGGGTGACCACGACCGGCACTCCTTGCGCACGCAGGCAGAGGCGGGTGTACGGACGTTCATACCCCACGGTGCGGGGTTGGCGTGCGGGCGCCGGGTCCAGTTGACTCGGACGTATCTGTGGAACGGTCCGGTACGGCGTTGGGAGAAACAGGGATGTCGTCCCCGTACGACGAGCAGATCGAGGAGTTGCTGGCGCAGTACCGCGACGCTCGTGAGCAGGCGTCCGAGACCCGCCGCCGGATCAACGAGATCGAAGTGACGGTGACGGCACCCCGCCAGGTGGTCAAGGTCACCGTGGGCGCCCAGGGCCAGGTGAAGGCGCTGGACTTCCCCACCGGCGCCTACCGCAACCTGCCGCCGAAGGACCTGTCCAGGGTCATCCTCGCCGCCCTCGAACAGGCCCGGACGCAGGCGCTGGGCAAGGTGTCCGAGGTCGCCCTCGGCGGCATGCTCGGCGGGGTGTCACCGGCCGACCTGCTCCAGGGCCGCGTCGACCCCAAGTCGCTCTTCCCCGAGGAACTGGAACTGCCCGAAGCGGTACGGGCCTACGTCAACCACGGACTCGGCGTCCGTGAGGGAGGCGGCAACCATGGCTGACGACCAGCAGCAGTCGTCCGACACGACGGTCCACGTCGACACCGTCCGGCTGAAGAGCGCCGCCGAGAAGCTCAAGGCGCTCGGCGAAAGGCTCCAGGCGGCCGGGCAGAAGCTCGACCTCGACAGCTCCCGACTGGGCCACCCGTGGGGTGACGACAAGACCGGTGGGAAGTTCTACGACAAGTACAAGGATCCGCACAGCCAGTTGATCGACGCCGGGCTGTACGGTGGCTCCGGGCTCATGGATTCGGCGGACCAGATCACCGAGATGATCAAGGCCTACGAAGACACCGAGGAACAGAACACCGCCACCGGTAGGCGGCTGTCGGGCACGCTGGACTCCACGTCCGGCGGGCAGTAGCCGCCGGGTCAGAATCCGTAACGAGCGAACCGGCGACATGGGAACGGTGGAGTACAGATGAGCGGCACGCCGGACGGGAACGGTCCGTCACAGCAGCATGCCCCGCAGGCGGCGGCGGTGCCGGGCGGACCGGCGGATCCGGCCGCGCCCGGCACCGAGGAGACCACCGCACCGGCCGCGAGCGGCGCCGACGAGATGCCGCCCGTTCCCGACCACATCCGCGAGGCGGCCCGGCAGGCCCCCGACCACTGGTTCGGCCTGGTCGACCCCACCTGGTCGGGGGAGGGCACCCCGCCGGAGTGGGCCATGGTCGGCCAGTGGCGTTCCGACCTGGACGGCGAGATCGTCGAGTGGCGGGACAACGAGGAATACCGCCCGTCCCCCAAGGCGCTCGGCTGGCCCGACCCCACCGACCCGGTGGACGCCGCCGTGCAACTCGCCGCCACCGGCTACGGCCCGGCCGAGGCGGTCACCCAGGCACTGGCCACCGCCGAGGTCGCGGTCTTCCGCGCACCCGGCGGCGGCCTGCTGTGTGCCGTCGCCCCCGACGACGAGACCCCCATCGTGCCCGTCTTCAGCTCCCCCGAGCACCTGCACGCCGCCGGCCGGCTCTCCTTCACCCCGATCCAGGCCACCGACCTGCTCGACCAGCTCCCGGAAGGCCACCTGATCTACCTGAACGCCTCCGGCCCGGTCAGCATGACGGTGGAACCCGACGTGCTGCGCGAGGCGGTCAGCGCCGCCGCCGACGCCGACGGTGAGAACAGCTGGCTCGGCGACCTCAGCGGCATCCTGCCCACCGCCCAGGAACCCCCGGCACCGGGCGGCGGCCCGACCGAAATCCCCACCCACGACCTGCTCTGACCAGGGCGGACCCGCCGTCTCCGGCTCACCCGGGCGCGGAGCCGGCGGCTCGTGGACGGGAAGGCAGAACCATGTGTCCGTCAGGTCATGGCATTCCCGGGCGTGTTGGCTTTCCGATCATCCGACGGTTGACTGTCTTCTCCCAGTGTTCTCGATGGTCCCCGTCTTCTCGATAGTCCCGTCTTCTCGATAGTTGCAGTGTTCTCCCGCTCGTTGTGGTGTCCGGTGGAGGTCGGCGTGGATGCGTTCGTGAGCATCACGACGGAAGGCCGCCGCCCATGAGCATCATGTTGCCGTCGGGGTTGCAGTGGGTCGCGGCGCTGGCGGGTGGTGAGTGGCCCAAGGCCGATGAGGACAAGCTGTGGGAGCTTGCGCAGGTCCATCGGGACTTCGCGAACGAGATCCGGGCGATCGCCAATGATTTCCAGCCTGCGGTCGATGATGTGAAGGCGGGGGTCTCGGGGGAGACGGCCGAGGCGTTCGAGCAGTATCTGGCGAAGTTGCAGAAGAATCTGCCGCAGGTGGCGTCGGCGGCGGAGCAGGTGGCGGACTCCTGTGATCAGACGGCGCTGCAGATCCAGTACTCCAAGATCATGATTTTGATGATGCTGGGGTGGATGGCGGCGGAGATCGCTTTTCTGGCGTGGTGGTGTCCGGAGTCGTTGCCGGAGATCATCGCGCAGGGGCGGGCCGCGATCGGGATGATCCTGTGGCGGCTGGGGGCGGCGGTCGCGGTCAATGTGGCGGCTGCGGGGTTGATGGACGCGATCGCCCAGTTGATCCAGTTCGGTGAGGGCAAGCGGCATTCGTGGGACTGGAAGAACACGGAGATGGCGCTGGGTGCGGGTGCCATCAACGGGGCGATCACGGGTGCGTTGTTCATGGCGGGCGGCGCGGTGGCGCCGAAGCTGCTGGAGACGCTGCTGGGCAAGATGCTGGTGGGCGGTCTCGGTGGCGCCGCGGGGATGGCGGCCACGGACGCGGCGTTCGACATCGACGGCAACCCCGGCCTGGGCTTCGTCGCGGGCGCGGTGGGCGGTGCGATCGGGCACATCCCCACGGCGCTCGGCAAGACCGGCAACAAGGGCGGCAAGGGCAAAGGCGGTGACGACGGGGACTTCGCCGACGTACCGAGAACACCCGGCGAGGCTCCCCCCCTCGACCTGCCGGATCCCGGCGAGGGCCTGCCCACACCGCCACGCGGTGACATCGGGGGCGAAGGCGGCGACGGATACGCCCACGTACCGACCGAGAGCGACACCACCTTCACCGGCCCCGACCGTACGGATTCCGGAAGCACGTACCGTTACGTGCCGTTGGACAGAGACCTCGGGTCGCAGGGCGGCAGTGACCGGGTGCCGTTCTTCGAGGACGGCGGCACACATGCCGAGGGGGACCGGACGGCCACCTCCTCCGTCGGCGCACCCCTGCCGGAGACCTTCGGCGGCGACGCGGGTGGCACGCCAGGCAACGCACAGCGCACGCATGACGACGTGTCGAGCCTCGGCGACGAGAGCTTCGACGACAACGTGACGGTCTCCGGGATCTCCGTGGGCGACCCGCCGCTCATCCCGAGGAACGCCCGCACCGGCACCGACGGAACGAGCGGTGCCCACGGTGAGGCACCGGCCGGCACGCGGAACTCCCAGGACACCGAACGGCCGTTCACCACGGAAGCACGCCCCACGGTGACCGGCGGCCACGACGAGGTGGCGGCCACCCATCCGCGTGAACTCCCCGGTTTCGAGACCACGTTCCGCGATGCGCCCGCCGCCGCGACCACCACACGACCCGAAGACGTCACGCTCGAACACGGGGCGCCCACCGACCGGGCAGGCACCGGTGGGCCACACCTCACGTCCGAGACGCTGCGTGACATCCCGCACGCCACCGACCGGACCGTCGAGGCCTGGCGCGACCAGGTCGAGCCCGGCGCCCCGGTGCCCCAGACCGAGATCCGCACGCCCGTCGCCGACCATCCGGCCGAGCCGGCCGGAACTCCGACCGCGACGCACCCCACCGACACCGGCACCTTCCACCAGCCGCCCGCCGGAACCACCACCCACGATCACCCGGCGGAGCCCGTCTCGGCCCCACCGCACTCCGTACCGGTGGACCGGCCGACCACCCACGACGTGCCGCACACTTCGGAGCCGGCACCGGTGGCACGCGGACCGCAGGACGTTCCGCACGAGACCGGGCCGTCCGACCGGGCTCCGGCGGACGCGCCCACCACGCACGAGACCGGGCCGTCCGACCGGGCTCCGGCGGACGCGCCCACCACGCACGAGACCGGGCCGTCCGACCGGGCTCCGGCGGACGCGCCCACCACGCACGAGACCGGGCCGTCCGACCGGGCTCCGGCGGACGCGCCCACCACGCACGAGACCGCGCCCACCGACCGGGCCCCGGTGAACGCGCCCACCACGCACGAGCCGGGCGGCGCTTCGCACACGTCGGCACCGTCGGAACCCACCCCGCTGACCCACGAAACGCAGGGCGCGCCGCAGCCGACCCACTCCATCCCGCCGCAGGAACGGCCCACCGGAACGGAAGGGGCCCCGGACGGCGTTCCGTCCTCGTCCACGCGACAAGACGAAGGCACCGGCAGCACGCAGCCCACCGGGCCCGACACCTCAGCGGCGGATCACCGGCCCATCCCGGACGCCGGGCAGGAACCCGCCGTTACGCCGCAGGGCACGATGGCCGTACCGCCGGGCGGGGGCGGCGGCCCGACGGGGGCGCGGGGCGGCGAGCCGCAGGCACCGGCGTCCCCGACACGCGGCACGCAGTCACCGGCGACCCCGAGCACGACCCCGTCCGACACACCGCGCGGCGAACGGAGCGGCACGCCTCCGACCGCCCCCGCGGACCGGGGACCCGCCGCACGGCCGGAGACGACGGGCGGCGCGCCGACCCCGGAGACGACGGCCGGCTCCACCGGACGCGGCCGTACCGAGACGCCGCCCGGTCAGCTCGCGGAGGCGCTGAAGGGCACCGAGGCACCGCGGAGCCTGCCCGTCGACGGCCCCGCCGAACCGCGCGGCACGGAAGGCGACTCGACCGCGACCGCGTCCGACGGGCCCGGGGTGACCGCACGTCCCGAGTCGCTGACCGCCATGCAGGGCATGCCGGTGCCGCGGCACCCGGCGTCCGAGCCGCCGCCGGGGAACGGCGGCGGCGGGCTCGGCGCCCGGCTGCGTTCCCTGGTCACCGGACGGACCCCGAAACCGGAGGCACCTGCCGCACCCACCGGACCTGGGCGGGCGGACGGCACCAACTCCCCGCGTCCCGAAGCCACTTCACCCACCTCTCCGAGCCGCCCGGAAGACACCGGAGGAACCCCGGAACCGGAGGCACCGGGCACCCCCGGCGAGCACGAAGACACCGGTACGCCGCCCGACCGGCTGGCCGAGATGTTCGCGGGGAGCGACGTTCCCCGCGACGCGATCGGCGAGCCCCCCGCCGCACCCGGAGGCAAGGAGGAGAAGCCGGACGCCCGGCTCGACGACGCCCCCGCCGCACCCGGCCGTGAACCGCAGGGCATCGAGGCGTGGGCCGAGGAACGGGTCGACGCCCTGAACCAGGCGGCGCGGCAGGCCGGGATGTCCGAGGAGACCCGCAAGGCCCTGGCCGAACCGGTCTTCGACGCGCTGAACACCCACGCCTGGGGCCAGGCCCGGCGCGGCCTGGAACAGTTCCGCCTGGAGGTCGATGCACGGGCGCTCACCCAGCGGTACGAAGCGTTCCGCGAACACGCCGACGGCGGCTTCGACCGGCTGGGCGAGCAGGGCGCGTCACGCACCGAGTGGCAGCAGAAGGTCGACGCGGTCGAAAGCGCCCGGCGTGGCGGCGACCCGGACACGCTGGACGCGGCGCTGCGCGAGTACACCGGGTACGTCGAGCAGCACACACCCGCCGAGCGGCTGACCGGAGACGACGCGGCCTCGGCGTTCGACCCCGAGATCCAACGGCTCCGCGAGGCGATCGCCAAGGCACCTGCCGGCACCGACGTCGAGACTCTGCGGGCGCAGTTGCGGGACCGCCTGGAGGTGGCGACCCTCCGGGACAACCTGCGCAACCGGGTCTCCAGGCCGGGCGACGCGGACGACGAGGGGCCGCTCCGCCAGCGACTCGACGAGGCCCGCACTCCGCAGGAGGCCCAGCGCGCGCTGGAAGACCTCCAGGCATACCGCGACCTGCGGGCACGACTGGACGAGGTGGACTCCCTCGGCGCGGACCGGACCGACGCGGCGCTGGCCGAACGGTTGGGCGCCCTCCGTGACACGTCACCCACGACGGAGCGCGAGCTGCGCGACCGGGTGGACCAGGCCACCGACCCGCAACAGGCCGCTGAGGCACTCGACGACCTGCACGCCTTCCGCGACCTGCAAGAACGCCTGGACCGCCTGGGTGAAGAGCCCACCTCCGTACCGGACGAGGCGGAACTGCGCGCCCGGCTCGACGCCCTCGACGACGGGAAGTCGGGGCTCCGTTCCGGCCTGCGGGAGGGGCTGGGCCAGGCCCGGTCCCAACAGGAGGCCGCCCGCGCCTTCGACGACTACGAGGCCGGCCTGCGCAGCCAGGAGGAGGACCGCCAGGCACAGGTGCGCGACCTGCGTGCCCGGATCGACGACCTCAGCGCGCAGCACACCGAGCAACTGCTGAACGGTGACACGGACGGTGCGGCTCACACCAGCGAACGCATCACGGAGGCCGAGCGGCAGCTCGACGACACGCTGACGTACGACGAACACCGGGCGGACCTGCGGGCGGAGGCGTTCCGGCACGACGATCCGTGGATCGACCCGGGACACCTCCAGCGGATCAGCGACGACACCGGGTCGTCGCCCGACCCGTCCTCCGACGACGCCCCCGCCGGTGACGGCGACCCCCACGCCGGCGACGCTCCCGAGCGCCCCGGCACGGAGACCGGGACCCCTTCGGACACCCTGAGCCTCCCGGACGTCCCGAGCTTTCCGGACCCCCCGCAGGACACCCCTCGTTCCGGTGCCGGAACCGATGCCCCGGCCACCGGTCCGGGCCGGACGGCGACAGCGCTGGCCCCGTCCGGCCCGGACGAACACCAGCTCCAGGCCGACCGCCTGGCTCCGCCCACCGAGGCGCGGACCACCGACCCGGGTCCCGCCCCCGCCCTGGGCGACCTGGAATCGCTCCGGACCCCCGACGAGACGCGCCAGGACGGGCAGAGCCACCAGGAGGTGCCGAACCCGCCTGCCCGCGCGCCTCGTTACGCCCCGGGCCTGGAAACGATCGCCGAGGAGCCCGAGGCGCCGGCCGCCACCACGGACGCCCTCACCGACCAGCCCGACGCCCACGACACTTCCCCGCCCCCCGTCGAGGACGCACCCTCGGCCACGCCGCACGAGCCGACGGCGCCGGATGCCACCCACGCACCCGACCCGTCCAGCACGACCGACCTCCCGGACCCGCTCCACGCCGACACGTCACACACCACCGAGGAACCGCACACCCAGGCCACCGACCCCGCCGCCGAGGCCCGCGCCCAGGCGGCCGAGGCCGCCAACGCCAAGGCCGCCGCCGCGCTGGCCGCCACCCACGACGCCCTGGCCGTCCGCGACCGGATCAACCAGGAGTTCGACGGCCACCTGGAGGCCTTCCCGGACCTGCGCGATCCCGCCGCCGCCCCGCAGGTCGCCGCCGTCCGGGAATGGTTCGCCGACGCCAGACTCACCGGCGCCGCCGCCGACAGCCACGCGCCGCTCGGCGACCAGCTCACGCAACGACTGGGCCAGGCCAACGACGACTTCCTCGCGCACAGCAACACCCGGCAGCTCTTCCAGGAGAAGATCGCCTCTGGACGCACCCCCGCCCCGAGGCCCCTGGTCTTCGACCGCTCGCCCCAAGTCGCCCAGCTCCAGGAGGACTTCCACCAGGCCGTGGTGGACGAGAGGGGACTCCGGGCCGCCGCCGCGTCCACCGACGTCATCGAGGTGCCGCCCCACCTCGTCGAGGACTTCCGGAACCGCTACGACGAACTGCGCGACGCCTGGACGGCCGACGACATCGCCTTCGGCGGCGCACTGCACGCCGGCGAGGCGCACGGTGACCTGACGGCACCGCTGCCGTACTGGGACAGCCGGATCGAGTCGTGGTACGAGCAGAAGCTGGACGCGTTGCGGGAGCAGTACCTCGCCGACCGCCGGGCGGCGGAGACGACCGAGGACCCGGCGGCCGAGATTGGGCGGCTGGACCAGCAGGTGAACCAGGCCGCCACCGCGCTGCGCGACCAGGCGTCCAAAATCACCGGTCTGACCGACACGTTCGAGCGGCACAGCCAGTCGCAGTGGCGGCCCCAGGAGGACTGGGACAGCCGACTGGCCTCCTGGTACCAGCAGCAGAAGGCCGCCATCGCCGAGCCGCTGCTGCACCGGCTGACACAACAAGGACAGGACGCCTGGCCCGGCGTCCGGGCCGAGTTCGACCGGCAGGCCGCCGACCTCACCCGGGTCGCGGAGGACCGTCACCGGTACCACCAGGAATTCGACGCGCTCGTCGCCGCCCAACCGGACGAGCGCGGCCCGGTCTCCTCCCCGGCGACGTCCGACTGGGCCGACCGGCAGAACGACGCCGCCCGCCAGACGTACGTCCAGGAACGCGAGGCCGCCGACACCCCGGCCGGCGCGCGCTTCACCCACGTACCGCCACCGCCGCACGCCCAGGCGGGGGACTGGCGCATCCCGGCCTGGGCCCGCGACCAGGAAGAACTGTTCACCGAATACGGCGACCGATTCGACCAGGCCAAGCGCCTGGCCGAGGCCCGGGAGCCCTTCGACCGAGCCTTCGACGCGTGGGCGGAGTCGGCCGGACACCGACTCGACGCCCACCAGCTCAACGAGGCCCGAAGGGACGCCTGGGCCGTCCACGAGCAGGCGCTCGGCGAGGGCACCGCCCCCGACCCGCACAACACCTTCACCGCCGAAGCCATACGGCAGGCCGCCATCAACCGCGGCCGGCGTGCCTTCGTGGACGCCTTCCGCGCCTGGCTCAACGACCACCACCACCGCATACCGGAGAGCTCCCTCCCGTTCGAGAAGACACCCGAGATCGCCGACGCCGTCGGCAAGAACATGTCGGAGCGCTTCGACAGGGAACTGCGGGACGCCGTCGACAAGGTGTTTCCCAGCGGCCTCGACATCGGGTCCGAGGACCTGGCTGCCATGGTGGCCCAGGCTCGGAAGCGGCTGAAGGCCATGATCGGTGCCCTGCGGGACCGCTTCGACCAGCACGCCATCTACGAGACCCAACGCGCCCGCCTCAAGGCCGAGTTCGACGCTCTCGCGGACACCTACCACGACCACCTCGACGACGACACCCGCGGAGTCCTCGAAGCCTTCGACGCGGAGAACACGCCGATCTCCCGTCCGGGCCGGGAGACGGTGCTGCGCCAGGCCGCCGAGGAACTGGACGATGCGTTCACCAAGGTCTTCGGAACGAACGAGGTGCCCAAGGACCTGTTCGACCGCACCGAGCAGCCGCTGGAGCGCTGGCCCTGGCACTTCGACAATGTCGCCTCCGGCCTGCCGGAGAAGCTGGCCTTCCAGGCCGCCCGTGAGAAGGCGCTGCGTGACACCCTGGAGGACGTCGCCGAGGCCGCCCGCACTTGGGAGGCCGCGACCTCCTCGCTGGGTGCGGCGTTCCGGCGCCGGTTCCCCGGCCTCCATCAGGGCCAGGTCACCGGCAACGTGCTGCGCGACACGCAGACCGGCGTCGCCGCCAACGTCAGAGCCCTGTTCGACAACACCATGAGCGGCGCCGAGCCGCTGGTGGAGCGCCTGGAGAAGTGGCACAACGCGTACGCCCAACTGACCGATCGTGACCGCATCCACACCGGGCTGCTCCGCCAGTACGCCCGCAACGGCGCGCTGGACTCGGCGGCCAAGGTCTTCACGGACCAACTCGCCACGTGGCAGGCGGCCCACCCCGAACAGCCCCTCACCCAGGCCGACATCGACCGGGCCAAGACGGCCTGGGACGAACGCGTACTCTCCGCCTTCGACACCGCCTTCGACGCCAAGGCCACCAAACCTGGCGACCTCGGCGCGGGCATCTGGCAGTGGGACGCCCTCCTGGCCCGCGAGGCCGACCGGCTCCCGGCCCACTTCGCCTTCGAGTCCGGCGCCGCCCACACCTTCGACAGCGTCAACTCCGACCGGCCCTTCGGCGACCTCACCTCGGACCCGGACTTCCGGGACGCCTTCGTCGACCGCTACCAGCACCGCTGGGCTCCCGAGGCGCTTCCCGACACCTGGACGGACCGCGCCGCCGCCGGTATCGACCCCGGTGACAACGCCCGCACCCCGGCCGCCGCCACCGACGACGGCACCCGGTCGCTGACCACCGCCGCCACGGAGCCGTCCGCCGCCGAGACACCCGTCGGCCCTGGCCGGGTCAGCCGCTCTGGGTCTGTCAGCGGCGACGACGCCCGCACCCCGGCCGCCACCACCGACGACGGCACCCGGTCGCTGATCACCGCTTCCCCGGAGCCGTCCGCCCCCGACACGCTCGCCGACCCCGGCCGGATCAGCCGCCCCGGGTCCGTCAACGACGTCGCCCCCACGAACGAGCCGCGCGAGGCCTCGCTCACGGATCAGCCGCACGAGGTGCCCTCCACGAGCGAGTCGCACGACCTCCCGCAGCCCGACCAGGGACACGAGGCTCCCCCCGCTCAGGAGCCCCACGACCTCCCGCCGTCCGAGGAGGAAGCCCCGGCCGAAACCGGTCCCGTCACCCGGCGCGACACGAACCTGCTCTTCGGTACCGAACCGGTGACCCGGCCCCCGTCGGCCGTCCACGCGCCGAGGTTCCCGCAGTTCTTCGCACCGACGTCACCGATGCGGCAGGAATACCTGGAACGGTCGGCGGAGTACGGGTTGCAGACGGCCCGGAACCTGGCGAACGACCCCGCGATCCGCCTGAGCCCGCACAAGGCACTGGACCACATGGTCGAGGACGCGCAGGCCAGGTACGGGCATTCCGCCCAGGGGCGGGACGTCGTCAACGCGATGCTCATGCCGGACCGGATGATCGCCCGGTTCGAAGGCGACCAGCCCCGCACCGGCGGCCTGGGCCGTGCCGTACGAGCCGCGTGGTCCCGCATCAGCGACGGCTACGTGGCGAGCGCGCTGCGGCCACTGCTGAAGTCGGGGGACTACGACAGGTCGATCGCCGCGTTCCTGGGCGGCGCCACCTGGTACGCCTCGCGCCACCCGGAGCTGGCGCCGGCCGGTCCGAGGCCGCGGGGGGACGTGTGGGACGCCGAGATGCGGCAGCGCGGCTACCGGGGGTTCAGCGACCTGACCTCCCAACAGCTCGACCACGCCCGGCAGATCGAGCTGATGCTCAACGTCTACCGGCACCTGGGCGCCTCCGACTACGACCTCCTCTTCTTCCGTGACGCGCTGGCCGGCCGCTACCTGTCGCAACCCGACGCGCTGCCGTGGGAGTGGTTCCTCGACACCTCGCACCGCGCCGGGGTCTGGGACCGGCACGTTGAGCCCGATCCGTGGGTGACGGACGCCTCCCGGGTGCACGGGTGGATCCATGGCGTCCTCAACCCCATGGGCCGGCTGCCCAAGGACCTGCCCGCCGACGACCCGGCGCGCACCGTGCTCCACCAGCCGCCGCACGTGGCGATGTACGAGAAGGCGACCGCGGACCTGCTCGGCGCGGAGGTCACCGGCCAGGGCGACTGGACCGACCCCACGGTCCTCAACCAGGGGATCGCGCAGCACGTCGGCGCCGAACCGGCGGCGACCGACGTGTGGACACAGCGCCGGCAGGCATGGGCGGACGCGCTGCGCAACCAGGGGATCCTGGAGGCCCTGCCGAGCCTGCGGTCGGGACACTCCATGGCGCTGACGCTGGCCTCCGGCCCGGACCGCACGTTCTTCCGGCCCGGCCTCACCCTCGACGGCCTGCGCGACCTCATCCGCTCGGTGCCGGCGCAGGCCCGGCCCGGCGACCGGACGACCTGGCCGCTGGTGATGCTCCGCGACCCCGCGATCCGCGCGGCGGTCGACCGTTCCGCGCCGCCGGAGGAACTGGCGGCGGCGGTCGACGCGTTCGCCAATGCGGCGGATGAGGGGCTGCTCGCCGAGGTGCGCGGGCACGCCGCCATGGCGGGCGAGGCCCTCGACCTGCTCCAGGCCGAGCCGGCCGACCACGGCCCGATGTACTACGTGGCCGTCGCGCCCGGCCCGCTGCCGCCCAAGGCGGGGCTCGACGCGCTCAAGGGCCGGCAGGAGGAACTGCCGCCGTTCGCGCTGTGGACGTCCAGCCGCGACGTCGCCGTGGCGAAACTGGGCGAACTGGCGAAGCGGGTGTCGCCGCACGCCGGACACCCGGTGCTGCTGGAACTGCCGGACCCGGTGTCGATCCGCAAGACGGCGCTCTTCTCCCGCACCCCCGGTGACTTCGCCGCGCAGGCCCCCGGACCGATGCGGCTGCGGATCGACCAACCCGGGCACGGGCACGCCGACTCCGGCGACCTGTGGTACTCGCACCTCGTCGTCGGCGAGGTCGCGCCGCACACGCCGCGGGTCCCGTGGGACAACGAGATCCTGATGCGCGAGGTGCGCGACGGGCAGGGCACCCTCATCGGCTTCGAAAGCTACGAGCTGACGGACCTGCCGGCCCGTCAGAAGGCGTTGCGGGCCATCCTCGGCTCCGACCACTACAGCGTGGAGCCACTCCAGCCCTCGGGCACGCGCGCGGCCGGTCCGGCCAAGAAGGTGTCGCTGCCGACCGGCTTCGACAAGCACTCGGGGCAGCCCGCATCGGTGGTCTTCACCTCCCACGGCAGCAGGCGTTCCGCCGTGACGCTCGGCCGGTACGGCCAGGTGTTCACCAGCGGCTCACAGTCCGGGCGGGCGTTCGCCACGCGACTGGCGGAGGCAGGCATCCCGGAGGAGACCCCGGTCCTGCTGTGGCAGTGCTCGGTGGGCGCCAAGGTCCCCGGACTGTCGTCGGTGGCGCAGTTGTCGGCCGATCAGCAGCCGGCGCAGCGTGTCCTCGCGGCGGGGAACACGATCGCGGCCGTGTACGAGGACGGCCGTAAGGCGCTGTACCCCTACTGGGGGTCGGAGCCCGAGTCCGACCTGGCGATCCTGGACTTCCGCCCGAGGACGGGCGGCGGTCACACCGCGGCCAACACCGTCGACCCGTACTTCGCGGGCCAGGCGGGCCGCTACACGGAGTTCGGACCCGCGTGGGACCAGATCACCGAGGAGTACGAGAAGGCCCTGGGCGGCTGGCTGACCGACGACCGCGCCGGGTACGACATCCTCAAGCAGGCCGTGGAGACGCTGGCCGGCTCCGGTCTCCACAAGGTGACCCTCGACCTCAGCGTGCCCGGGCACCATCCGCACGAGCTGATGCCCGTCCTCTCCGAGGCCGCCATGGAGCGGTACCCGAACGCCTACGGCTCCTGGGTGACCGACGACCCGGCGGTCCAGGACCGGCTCCTGCGGGAACGCGGGATGAGGGTGCACCTCGGCTCGGGGTTCAACACCGGTGCTTTGTACTGGATGTACCACGCGCTCAAACTGCCCAGCGAGGGCTTCCCCTCGTTCGTCAAGGCGGTCTTCGGCTGGGGCCTGGCCAACGGCCACCCCCTCGCCGCGCTCTTCAGCGACCTGCGCGGCTCCGGGATGAGCGCCAACCCCGCCGCGATCGGCGCGGCGCTCTCCGGCACCGGCGTCCACCTGTACGGCCTCGCCGACACCATGTTCGCCCCCCGGGCGGAAGCGCGCCCCGGCCACCCGTCCGAAGCGCTCCGCCCGCCGCACTGGCAGCAGTACGCGGACGACACCGAGCCGCTGCGCGACCTCTTCCGCGACGCGCCCGTCACCATGCCGACGGGCCTGGACCCCGCCCACACCACCGCGTTGCACCTACTCGACAGCGAACCCGACCGCGCGCTGCTCACCGCCGACCCGCGTGAACTACCGGGCCTCGTCCGGGACATGATCGACCAGGCGATGGCGGGCGACCTGATGAGCCTGCCGAAGCTGCTGCTCCAGGACCCCGGGATCTGGGGCTCCCTCCGCAACGCCGTCAACGCCCGCTACAGCAACGACCCCGTCGAGCCGCACCACCAGGCCGTCCGGGACCGCGCCGAACAGATCGTCCCGGACCTGGCCAAGCGGATCCCCGGCCACCGGGCCATGGCCGCCGAAGCGCTCACCGCGCGACCGAAGTCCGGCCCCGGCTACCTCGCCGTCCCCGCCCCGTCCGGCGCCGACCCCGCCGGCCTGACCCGGCTCCACCTCCCGCAGTTCCAGCAGCTCCACCCCGACCCGCAGCAGGCACTGGCCGCGCTCGGTCAACTGCCGCCCGGCAGCCGTCCGTTGGTCGTCCGCGTCACCGACCCGGCGGCCCGCGCCGTCCCGACCCGCGACGGCGACACCCTGTTCCGCTACCCCACCGCGACCGAGCTGCGCATCACCACCCCCGACGGCACGACACCCGACGTACTCGACGCCGTCGAGGCCCCCACCGGCGACCACTCCACGGCGCTCGACGCGGTCCGGTCGGCCGGACACGCCGCCGAGTTGTCCCACGACCCGGGCCAGTTCGCGCAGGCCCGCCCCGCCGAGCACGCGCCGTCGACCGGCACCGCGACGCAGGCACCGGCCGGCCCCGGTGGCGACCCGCGCGCCATGACCTACGGCGGCGCCACGGCTCCGCCGGTCTCGGGGGAGGCGCCGTCGCTGGTCGTCCACGACGACCAGGGGGATGCCGATCTGCTGGAGTGGCCGGACGTCGAGTCGTCGTCGTGGTTCCAGGCGCTGCACCCGGGGCAGCAGGAGCGGCTGCGTGGCGTGGAGGACATGTCGGAGCTCGGGGAGGCGCTGGGCAAGACGCGGAACACGGTGGTCGGCGCCGTGGACGGGGCCGCCGTCGGGGACGTGGAACTGCTCACCGGCGCGCTCACGTTGCGTGGCAACCTCAGTGCCTACGACCCGGAGATGAGACCGGGCCTGCCGACCTCCATGGAGCCTGCCGCGGAACTGGGGACGATGTCCCTGGTCAAGGGCTCGATCACCGAGTTCGGTCACCACGTCCCCTACACCGACGTCATCGTTCCGCACCCGGGCCCGTGGACGGAGTACGAAGGTTCCCGCGGGCTCGCGGCCGGTCTTGAGCACGTGATGGGTCCGGGCAGCCGTGCCTTCGTCCTGACCGACAACGACATGCCCGGCAAGAGCCAGCACGAGACGCTGCTGGCGCAGATCGAGTCGCTCAACGAGGCCAACCGGCACACCCCCGGCTACCTGCCGCTGCGCGCCGAGGTCTCCCAGCCGACGCCGAAGTTCTCGGACGGCAGGTTCACCGTGAAGCTGGGCGGCGCCCCGCTCCTGCTGCGCCACGATCCGCCGTACCACCTGGTCACCGTTACGCGCGGTGCCACGCTGCTGCGGGATCCGCACACCACCCTCGGGCAGCGGGTGCCGTACACCGATGTCGTCGTGCCCAACCCGCGGATGTGGCCCACCCCGGACGAGTTGGCCGCCTCCCTCGATGGTGCGCTGGGACGCAACAGCCACGCCTGGGTGCTCACCGACGGCACCGGCGACGGCATCCGGCCCGAAGACGTGGCCGCGCGGATCGGGGCCGTCAACGAGGCCAACCACAACACCCCGGGTTACCTGCCGCTGCGCGCGGATATCGGCGAGCCCGTGGTGGGCTCGTCCACCGTCGGATTCGGCGGCGTGCCGCTCCGCCTGCGCCCCGACCACCCCTACCGCATCGTCACCGTGGGCCGTGGGGACGTGGCCGGTCCGCCTCTTCAGCCCGCTCCCGTGCCGCGCGCGATGGCGCCGGGGTACCAGGCGTTCCCCCCGTCCGCCGGGGAGGAACTGCCGTCCCTGACCGTGCAGGACGACCTGGGTGAGGGCATTCTCCTCGAGTGGCCGCAGGTCACCGCGTCCCGGTGGTACCAAGAGCTGCACCCGGGACAACAGCAGCGGCTGCGCGGGGTGGAGGACCTGGAAGACCTCGGGACGGCGCTGGATGAGACCCGCAACACCGTCGTGGCCGCCGTCGACGGGGGCAGCGTCGGCGACGCGCAGTTCGTCGCCGGCGCGTTGGGGCTGCGGCACAACGTCAGCGCCTACGACCCGGAGATGGTCGACAGCTTCGAGCAGACCATGGCGCCTGCCGCGGGGGAGGGGACGATATCCCTGGTCAAGGGCTCGATCACTGGGTTCGGACACCACGTCCCCTACACCGACGTCATCGTTCCGCACCCGGGGCCGTGGGCGCTGGGGGACGGGGCCGACGGCCTGGCGGGCTGCCTGGAACACGTGCTGGGGCCGGGCGGCCGTGCCTTCGTCCTGACCGACAACGACATGCCCGGCAAGAGCCAGCACCGGGACCTCGCCGCGCACATCGAGGCCATCAACGAACGCAACGCGAACACCCCGGGCTACCTGCCGATGCGGGTGGAGATCGGCAAGCCGCGGGCGTGGGAACGCGACAACCCGAACACCGTCAACCTGGGCGGCGCTCCGCTGATCCTGCGGCACTCTCCCCCCTGCCACCTGGTCACCGTTACCCGTGGCGCCACCCTGCTGCGGGATCCCGAGGCCGTCACCAGCCTCACCCCGCACGTCCCCCGCACGGACGTCGTCGTAGCCCACCCGACGCAGTGGCCGTCGCTCGAGGGCCCGGACGGCCTGGTGGCCTCGCTGGAGAGCGTGCTCGGGCCCAACAGCCGCGCCTGGATCCTGACCGGCGACGGAACGGGAGAGGGACTCCGGCCCGAGGACGTGGCCGCGCAGGTCGACGCCCTCAACGAGCGCAACGCGAACACCCCGGGCTACCAGCCGCTGCGGGTGGGCACCAGCGAACCCCGGGTGGACACCTCCAACGGTCACGCCACCACCGAACTGGGCGGCGTCCCCGTCCACCTGCGGCAGGGGCAGCGCATCGTCACCATCAGCCGTGGCGCGGTGACCGGCGACCACCACCAGCCCGGGCCCGTCGCGCACACCATGGCCCCGCCGCCGGGCACGACCGACCACACCCCTCCGGCCCCGCCGGCCACCACCGAACACAGCGGCACGGCATCCCAGCCCGCGACCGCGACCACCGCCCCGGCCGCCATCCCCGCCCTCCACCAGCCGCGCTACCCGGCCCTGTTCGAGGGCGGCACGCGCGACCACTACCTGTCCACCTCGGCCACGTACGAATCCACCGTCGCCACGGCGCTCGGCCGCGACCCGCTGGTGGCAGAACACGTGCAGATGGCCCTCGACCACCTGGTGACACGGGCGAAATCGGCACCCGGCGGGATGACCGAGGACTTCCGGAAGGCACTGTTCGGCCAGACGTCACTGGCCGGGTTCGACACCGCCGCCGCCGAGAGGCGACTGCTGGACACGGTGAACCCGCCGTCCTTCGACGAACTTATGGGCGCCTTCACCCGGACCGCCCACCACTACCACCAGAACGAGCAACTGCCGCAGCCCACGGGCCTGCCCCGGCACGGCGCCGACTGGGACGCCGAGATGCGACGGCGCGGCTACCACGGCTCGGCGGACCTGACGGACGCGCAGCGGCGCCAGGCCGAGGACATCGAGGCGGTGCTGACCGCCTACGACCACATGAACGTCCCCGACCGCGCCGACTTCATGGTCCGCGACGCGGCGGCCGCCTGGTACCTGTCGCGGCCCGACGCCCTGCCCATGGAGTGGTTCCTGCACGTCGCCAAGGAGACCGGCTTCCGCGACCCGCAGGTCGAGCCCGACCCGTGGCTGACCGACCGGTCCCGGGTGCACGGGTGGGTGCACGGCTTCCTCGACCCGCTGACGCGGTTGCGGCAGGCCGGCGTGGCCGTCGACAAGGGGATGGCCGACACGCTGGAGGAGCCACCGCACCTGCGCCTGTACCGGGAGCGGACGACACCACTGCTGGGCGGGGACGTCACCGGGCTCGGCTACTGGATACCCCCCACCCGCCTGGGGAAGGACCTGAGCGACATCGGCGGGACGTCGGGTCCGGCGCAGGCACTGTGGCACGACCGCCGGGCAGCCCTGCGGGACATGCTGCGCGACCCCGGCACATTGGACGCGCTGCGGCAAATGACGCAGGGGCACGCGATGGCGCTGACCCTGGCGACCGGCCCCGACAGCCGCTTCTTCCGCCCGGCCGTCGTGGAGGAGGGCCCGCAGGCCCTCGACCGGCTGCGCGAGCACGTCGAGGCCGCCGGTCGCGAGGCCGACCCCGAGGACCGGTCGACCTGGCCTTTGCTGATGCTGCACGACCCCGGCATCCGCGGCGTCGTCGGCCGGTCCGCCACGCCGGAAGAGGTGAAGGCGGCAGTCGACGCCTTCGCGCGCAAGGTGGACGACCAGTTCCTGGCCGAGGTACGCGGCCACGCGTCGATGGCCGACGAGGCGCTGGACGCCCTGCCGGCGAAGCCCGCGGACGGCCGCTCGGTGCTGTACCCCATGACCCAGCAGGGGCCACTGTCCGCCGGAACGTCGACGTCCCCGCTGGCCAACGGCCAGATCGTGCCGGTTCCCGTACGCAACGGCACGTTCGACCGCTCCGGCGCGCTGAAGAAACTCGCCGACACCCTGAAGGACACCGCGCCGGACACCGGGCACGCGGTGCTCTTCGAAGCCGTGGGGCCCAAGACGGCGTACGACACCTCCGTCTTCTCCCGCGCTCCGGGCGAGTACGACGTCGTCTTCCCCTCGCACACCAAGTTCCGTGTGCTACGACAGGGCTACGCCCGCGACGGCGGAACCGGCCTGTGGTACCGGCACGTTCTCGCCGAGGAACTGCCGCCGACCACCCCCAAGGAAGCGTGGGACGACCCGCTCCTGGTCCGCGACATACGCACCGCCAAGGGCGTGTGGTTCGGCTACGCCAGCTTCAACGCGCGGGACGCCACAACCCACCACCCCAACCTCGCGAAGCTCCCCGAGGCGACGCACCACAAGGTCTGGGACGCGCGGAACAAGCAGGACTACGGCACGTGGAAGTCGTCCACCGCGCGGGGCCCCTGGCCGGTGAAGAGCGGGCTCGACCCGGACGGCAAGCCCTACTTCGTGGTCAGCGCTCTGCACGGATCACCCGACCTCGAAGTCGGGGTGGGGCGGTACGGCCGAAGGTTCCTCAGCGGTACCCAGACCGGGGTCGACTCCTTCCGCCGGTTCAAGAAGGCCGGCATCGAAGAGGCCACGCGCTACCTGCAGTTGTCGTGTTCGGCGGCGGCCAAGCGCCCCGGCGTTTCGCTGGCCCAGCAGGCGATCGACGAACACTCGTCGCAGCGCGAGTCCGTCGCCGGTACCACGGTGGTCGCCACCTTGGACGGCGAACCGGACGTGGTTGTGCTCCGGCCGGGGTGGGGGGCCTCCGCACCGCAGTTCGTGACGGTCCGGCCGCGCGACGCCCGTACCCAGGAGATACCCGCCCCCTCCGCCGAGCCGTACTTCGCCGGGCAGGCGGCGCGGTACCCCGTCGGCCGGCCGGACTGGCCGGCCCGCGCGGCCGGGTACGAGACCGCGCTGGGCGAACGGTTCGCCCAGGACCGGGCGGCGTGGGACACCGCGCGGAAGGTGGTACAGGCGCTCGTCGACCGTGGAGACACGGTGACGGCCGATCCCACCCGGCCCGACGTGACCATGCCCGAACTGATCGACGCCGTGCGCACCGCCGCGGGCGACGCGTACCCCGGCGAGAAGACGCTGCCCGGTCTCGGCGTCGTCCCGCAGCGTCGTCTCATGGACGGACGCGGCATCCTGGCACACGCGTACCCGATACCGGGCACGCGCGCGATGTACTGGCTGTACCGCGACCTCGACCTGCCCAGCGACGAGTTCCCGTCCTTTGTGAAAGCCGTCTTCGCCGTGGGACTCGGCAAACGGCACCCGCTCAGCGCGCTCCTCGTCGACCTTCAGCGTTCCGGGATGAGCGGCAACGAGGCCGCGCTCACCGCGGCGCTGTCCGGTACCGGCACCCATCTGTACGGCCTCGCCGACACCGTGTTCGCGCCCCGCGACGGCCTTCCGCCGGGCGATCTGGCGCAACGTCTGCGCCCGCCGCACTGGCAGGCGTACACCGACGCCACGACACACCTCGCCCAGAGCCTGCCGAAGCCCGGCGGCGGCAGCTCCGCCATCTCTGACCGGCTGGATGCCGCCCACGCCACCGCGCTGTACCTGCTCGGCGACGACGCGAGCCGCCCGTTCCTGGAGACCACCACCGGGGACGCGGGAGCCAAGGTGTGGGACACGGTCAACCAGGCCGTGACACGAGGCAGGGCGGGCGGTGATCCGCAACTGCCGCCGCTGCTGGACAACAAGGGCCTGCGCGACGCCGTCGACAAGGCCGTACGCACCGCTCCGGCCGACGCCCGACACGATGACGCCATGCGGGAACTCGCCCAGCGCATCGGGGAGACCGCGCGGGATCTCGGCTATCTGGTCCCCTCCACCCTCGGGCTCGCCACCGAGGGGCTCACGGAGTTGGATCCGATCGACCGCACGGCGTACCTCGCCATCGAGATCTCTGACGCGGCGACGGCCGCCGGAACGATCACGCTGGACCTGCCGCGCCTCCAGGATGTCGAGCTGGACCCGGCCGCCGCGCTCGCCAAACTCGGCGGCGGGGCCGACCCGACCCGCCACGTCCTGGTCGAAATCGACAAGTCCACCGCCCGTGACTTCACCTCGCTGGCGCCCGGCACCGGCCGTCACCACATCCGGTACCCCGACGACACCCGGCTGGCCGTCACCGCGTACAGTACGGATGGGACCCAACAGGTTTGGCGGGCCGTCGAGATGCCCGCCGCCGACCGGAAGGCCGCGCTCGGCGGCGTCAAGGACGTCATCACGGCCGCCGAAGAGAGCAGTGCGCCTCTGCCCGGCAGCATCAGCACCCGGCCGACCACTCGGCCACTCGACGTGTCGGACGACTCCTCCTCCGATGAGGACGGACCCCCGGTCCTGCTGGACCTCAACGACCGGGGCGGCCAGCGGATCGTGAGCTGGGAGGAGATCACCGAGTCCAACCGGTACGGGAAGCTCCACCCCGACCATGTGCAACGGCTCCTCGGCGCCGAGCCGTTCAGCATGATCCAGGACGCCCTGAACAGCACGCGCAACACCGTGGTGGCGGCCGTGGACGGCGCCGTGGGAGCGGAGGACGTCCTGTTCCTCGCCGGAGCCCTGGGCCGCCATCGCAACCTGAGCGCGTACGACCCGGCCATGACGGACTGGCTCGACGAACGCATGCGGCCCGCCGCGGGGTGGGGCACGATGAACCTGGTGCCCGGCTCGGTCACCGGCTTCGGACACCACGTGCCCTACACCGACCTCCTCGTCCCGCATCCCGGACCGTGGGCGACCGAGAGCGGGCCCGGCAGCCTGGCGTGGTCCGTCGAACACGTCCTCGGTCCCAACAGCCGGGCCTGGATCCTCACCGACAACGAACTGCCCGGCGGCAGCCAGTCACAGGCGCTGACCGAGCAGATCGCCGCCATCAACGAGCACAACCGCACCACCCCGGGCTACCTCCCCCTTGAAGCGCGCGTCACGCCGGTCGTTCCCCGCCCGGCCCGTGACTTCGCGGAACAGGTACGGAATGTCACGAAGCCGGACGGCATCCCGCGGCTCCGAGACTTCCCCGGACGGGACGTCGCAGAGGTGGGCGGCATCCCGCTGCTCCTCCGGCACGAGGGCCCGTACGCCCTGGTGATGATCACCCGGGGGACGCAGCCCGCGGCCACGCCGGCGCCCGCCGTCCGGACGATGGGCCCGGTCGGCGCGCCGGTGACCGAGGGGAGCGAGCCGCCCCTCCTTCTGACCGAGGGCGAGGACGGCGACTACCGGGTGCTGGACTGGGAGACCGAGGTCGCCGGGACGCCGTGGTTCAAGGCGATGCACGAGACGCAGCAAGCTCGACTGCGCGCGGTCGAGTCGTACACACCGCTCGACGAGGCGCTGGAGAACGCCCGTCGTCGTCATACCGTCGTGGCGGCGGTGGACGGGGCCGGCCTGGGGGACAGGGCGTTCCTCACCGGCGCGCTGCAACGGCACGGTCACCTCAGCGCGTACGACCCGGATATGAAGTCCACCTTCCGGGACACCATGAACGCGGTGCGGACCGACGGAGAGATGTCGTTGGTTTCCGGCTCGCTGACCGAGTTCGGCCGGCACGTGCCCAACACCGATGTCATCGTTCCGCATCCGGGCCCGTGGGCCCTGGAGGAGAACGGCGGACTGGCGGAGTGCCTTGAGCACGTGATGGGTCCGGACAGCGTCGCGTGGGTGCTGACGGACAACGACATGCCGGGCAAGAGCCAGTGGGGCACGCTCGTCGCGCAGATCGAGGCGCTCAACGAACGCCACCGCGGCACACCCGGGTACCTGCCGCTCACGGTGACGGTGACCAAGCCCCCGACGTTCACCCTGGACGGCCACGACGCCGTGGAACTGGGCGGTGTGCCGTTGCGCCTGCGGCATTCGCCCCCCCATCACCTGGTCACCGTCACCCGCGGATCCCAGCCCACCGCCGCGCAGTCAGCATCCGCACCGGCCCTTCATGCGATGGCCGCCCCGCACACCACCGCGCCCGACGCCACCAGCCTGCACCCCACCCCCGTACCCCACCCGATGGCCCCGCCCGCCGCGCAGCAGACCCAGCCGCCAACCACCACCTCGCAGCCCGGACCGGCGGCACAGCAGAGCACGGCACCGGTCACCACATCCGCCGCCACCACGTTCCCGGCCGTCCACGAACCGCGTTATCCGGCTCTCTACACCGGGCCGTTGCGCTCCGACTACCTGCGCCGCTCCGAGCAGTACGAGAACGCCGCCGCCTGGGTGCTGGGGAAGGACCCGCTGGTACGCGCCGAGGCGCAGAAGACACTCGGTCACATGCTGACGCTCGCCGGCAAGGCACCCCGCGCCGAGGCGGACGCCTTCCGCCAACTGCTGCACAACCAGCCGTCGCTGACCGGGTTCGACACCGCGGCGGCCGAGCGGAAATTGCTGGACGCCGCCAACCCGCCGTCCTTCGACGAGTTGATGGACGCCTTCGCACGGGTGGCCCCGGGCTACGCGCAGGGCGCGAAGCTGCCGAAGCCGGCCGGTGTCCGGCAGCGTCAACCCGACTGGGACGCCGAGGTACGGCGGCGCGGGTTCTACGGCTCGGCCGACCTGTCGGACGCGCAGCGGCGACAGGCCAAGGACATCGAGACGATGCTGGCCGTCCACAACCACCTGCGGGTGCCGGGCGCGAGCACCTTCATGTTCCGGGACGCGGTGGCGGCGTACCACCTGCGACGTGCCGACGCGCTGCCGTTCGAGTGGTTCCTGGACCTGGCGAAGCGCCACGGATTCCGGGACCCCCAGGTCGAGCCCAACCCGTGGCTGACGGACCGGGCCCGGCTGCACGGATGGATCCACGGCTTCCTCGAACCCCGGGGGCGGCTGCGCCACATCGAGTCCCCGCCTCCCGCGTCGGTCACGACGACGCTGGCGGCGCCCCCGCACGCCCAGTTGTACGCGGAGCACACCGCCGGGCTGCTGTCGGCCCAGGTCACCGGGGTCGGCGACTGGTTCTCCCCGGTGCATATGAGCCGGTACGTGGGTCACATACCGGCGACCGGCAACAGCGCGGCCCTGTGGCACGGGCGCCGGGAGGCGCTGCGGGACATGGCCCGTGACCCGGGCACCCTGGAGGCGTGGGGCGAACTGCCGACCAGCCACGCGATGGCGCTTTCCCTGGCGACCGGTCCCGACGCGCAGTTCCTCGACCCCGACCTGCTGAAGGGGGCGCAAGCGCTGGACCGGGTGCGCGCGCTCTTCCAGGCCGCCGGGGCGCAGGCGGACCCGAGGAAGCGGACCTCGTGGCCGCTGCTGATGCTGCGCGACCCGGCCATCCAGGCCGTCGTGGAGACGATGGCCCGTCCCGATCAGGTGAAGGCGGCGGTCGACGGCTTCGTACGACGGGTCGACGACCGGTTGCTGGCGGAGATCCGCGGCCACGCCTCGATGGCCGAGGAAGCGCTGGACTTCCTGCCGGCGAAGCCCGCCGACGGCCGCAACGTGGTGTACACCATGGCCCGGCAGGGGCCGTTGTTCGGCGGACCGCCCGACCTCCGGATGGCCAAGGGCCAGCTCGTACCGGTCCCCGCCATGCGGACCGGGATGCTCGACCGCGCCGCCGCGCTGAAGGACGCCAAGGACAAGCTGGACCGCTTGCCGCAGGGCACGCATCACGCCGTGGTCGTGGAAGTCCTGCGGTCCTCGGCGGTACGTGAGGTGGCGGTCGCCTCCCGCACCCCGGAGAAGCGCGAAGTCGTCTCCCCGTGGCCGACCACACTGCGGATCCGGGGTCACAGCTACGCGTGGGACCCCCGGACGAAGCTGTGGTACCGGCACGTCGTCGCCACCGAGGAACCCCGGTCCGCCGCCAAGATGGCCTGGGACGACGAGATCCTGGTGCGCGATGTCCGCACCCCCTCGGGTGTCTGGTTCGGCTACTCCAGCCTCAACGCGCGGGAAGCCGTCACCCACCACCCCGGCTTCACGTTCCTCCCCGGCACGAACGAGTACCGGCTCGCCAGCTCGAAGGCCAAGACGTTCGACACCCCGCGACCCTGGCCGATCCGCACCGGGACCGACGCCAACGGCAAGCCCCGTTTCGTGTTCACCGGACTCCACGGCTCACCGCATCTGAAGTTCGCGGTGGGACGGTTCGGCGGGAAGTTCCTCAGCGGCACCCAGAGCGGCATCGACTTCGCCCGGCGGTTCGCGGCGGCGGGCGTGGCGCCGGACATGCCCTACGTGCAGTGGTCGTGTTCGGCGGGGGCCGACCGCCCCGGCCTGCCGACGGTGGCGCAGCAGGAAGCCGACGAGCACCCGCCGCAGCGTGTCTCGGTGGCGGGCCAGGTCGTCGTCAACACGTTCCCCACACCGCTTCCGTTCGCCATCATCACCCCGAGCTGGGGCGCGCCGAAGGACGCGGCACTCAAGACCTTCCACCCGAGGAGCCCGCTGGCCGGCCAGACCCCGGTGCCCTCGGCGGAGCCGTACCTCGCCGGCCAGGCGGCGCGGTACCCGGTGAACCGTCCGGAGTGGGCGGGTGTGGCCCGTGAGTACGACAAGGCCATGGAGAAGTACCTGACCGACGACCCGGCGGCGCTCGCCGCGCTGCGCCGGACGGTCAAGGCGCTCCGCGACTCCGGGGCGTACAAGGTGACGCTCGACCCGTCCCGGCCCGACGTGTCCTTGACCGACCTGGCCGACGCCGTCCGCGCCGCGGCGGCCACGAAGTACCCCCAGGAAGCCCCGTTGCCCGGCGTCGACAAGGGCACCTGGACGGTCCTGTCCGGCGAACGCGGGATCGTGCTCAACCGGCAACCGATACCGAGCACGCGGACCATGTACTGGCTCTACCGGGACCTGGACCTGCCCAGCGAGCACTTCCCGTCGTTCGTGAAGGGTGTCTTCGCCGCGGGGCTCGCCCAGCGCCACCCGCTCGCCGCTCTCCTGGTGGATCTGCGCGACTCGGGGATGAGCGGCAACCAGGCCGCGCTCGTCGCGGCGCTGGCGGGCACCGGGGCCCACCTGTACGGCCTGGTCGACACCGCCTTCGTGCCGCGCGACGGCCTGCCCCCGGGGGACACGGCGGAAGGGCTGCGCCTGCCGCACTGGCGGTTGCACTCCGAGGACACCGCCTACCTCGCCGACGTGCCCGACGGCATCGAGGTGCCGCACGGCCTGACGCGTGCCGTGCGGACGCTGTCGGCCGCGGACCAGTTGCCGCGCATCCCCGCCGGTGAGGAAGGCGTCCTGGGCGCCGACAGCTGGGCGGACCGGTACACCGCGGCCCGCGCCTCCGCCGTACCGCTCGACCGGCTGGACCCCGCCCACGTCACCGCGCTGTACCTGCTCAGCCATGACACGAGCCGCCCGTTCCTGCGACCGTGGCTCGACGAACGCCCCGCCACCCACGCCATCACCGTGCTCGACCGGGTGCTGTACGAGCAGATCGACGAGGCGCTGGAACGCGGCGCCAAGGGCATGGACCCCCAACTGCCGTTGCTGTTGCGCCACCCGGAGCTTCGTGACCTGGTCGAGGCGCTGGCGCACGCCGATCCGACGGACGACGACTACGAAAGCCTCCGGGACGACACGGATGATGCGGCGGACGACATGGTCGGCCGGCTCGCCGACGTGATCCCCGCGACGCTGGGGCTCGCCGCCGAGGGGCTGACGCAACTCGAGCCGGTGGGCGGGTTGGTGTACTACCCGATCGAACTCCCCGCCGCCGGGGTCGCCGCGGATCTGCGCACGCTGGACATGCGCGGGCTCCAGGAGCTCGACCCGGACGAGGCCGACGCGCTGGCGAAGCTCGGTACCCCCAAGGACCCGGCACGGCGTGCCGTGGTCGAGGTGGAGGACTCTCCGGCCCGTGACTTCACCGCGCTGGCGCACGACCCCAGCCGCCGCCACATCCGGATCCCCGTCGCGACACGGCTGGTCGTCGTCTCGCACCGGGCGGCGACGGACGCCGCCGGCGAGCCGTACCAGGTGCTGAGGGCACGCCCGGTGCCGCAGGCCGACCGTGATCACGCCCTCGACGCGGTGCGGGCCGTCATCACCGCCGCACCGCAGAACCTCGCCCCGCTGCCGGGCGCCGTCATGGCCCCCGACACCGCCGCCGGAGCCCAGTTGGTGCTGTCCGACGGCTCCCCGGTGGAGTTCGCGGACAGGATGGGTGCGAATCCGTCCTTGTACACGGATTTCTCGGGTTACTGGGTGGGTTCGGGTGGTGAGCCGGAGGGGTTCTTCCGTATCGAGCGGTTCGGTGCCTTCCTCTCGACGCATTGGTTGAACAACGGCCATGGCGCGGCAGGTTTGCGGTTCCTGGATCTGGCTCCGGACGCGCGGGTGTCTGTGGTGGACACGGTGCGGCAGTGGGCGAGTGAGGGTGGTCTGGCCGCGCAGGTGGATTACGCGGTGGAGCGTCTGGGTGGTGTGTCAGTCGACCGTGAGACGCTGCACGCCGCGGTGTCGAGTGGTGCGTATCCGGTGGGGACGCGGATCTGGTTCGGCAGTGATGTGCATGCCGAGGCCGCTGTGGTCACCGGTGACGGGATTCTCGAGTACGACCCGAACACCGGTAAGGCGCGGGGGATGGACGCGGCCGGGTTCGTGGAGTACACGCAGCACAAGACGGCGTTCGTCGTCGCGCTGGACGCGAAGAGCGAGCCGGTCGCGCACCCGATGGGCCTCGCCGCCAACAGCACTCGGACGCATTCGGACCCGGTGTCGTACGCGATGGCCGGACCGACCGATGCGGCTCAGCAGCATGCGGGTCAACTGCCGCCCGCCGGCGCCGGGCAGCCGAAGGTCAGCGACGCGGCCGTGAAGTTCCCGCAGCTGTACTTCGGCGACCGCCAGCAGTGGCTCCGTACCGCGCTCGACTACGAGAACGCGTTCGGCCGGGCCGTGGTGTCCAACCCCGCGTGGCTCTCGGAGGCGCAGGGGGTCCTCAAGGCGCTCCGGGTGAAGCTCGTCACCAGCCCTGCCCGGTACCGGCTGTTCTTCCCGCCCGCTCGGCCCAAGGACTTCCGCGCGGACCGCGAACTGGCCAGGCTGCTCAAGTCCGACGGCGCGGACCGGCCCCACCTCACCGAGGTCATGGCCGCGATCGCCCGGGGCGCGGCGGTCTACGCGGGCGAGAAGCAGTTGCCGCAGCCGACAGCCACGGATCCGGCGCTCGCCGCCCGGCTGACCGAGCTGGGCCACCCGCTCACCGACGAGAACGCGGCGGAGAAGGCGGATCGGGTCCGGCAGGCCGAGCTGGTGATGCGGGTCCACCAGGACCTGAAGGTCCCGAACGGGAACGCGCTCGCCTTCCGCAACGCCGTACTGGGCTGGACGCTCTCCCGTACCCCGGCGCCCACGCTGGCGGAACTGCTCGCCGCCGCCCAGCGGGCCGGGGTCGCCGAGCGCGACGGATCGCAGCTCCTGGAGCCGGACTTCACCACGGCCTCCTCCGTGGACGCCGACGCCTCGCAGCTCTACGGTCTCGTCCCGTTCCTGTTCGACCCCGCCGACCAGCTCGACGACGGGCCGCTCGCCGGCGACGCCGGGCTCTCGCTGGCCTTGCTGCGCCTGCCGCATCAGGCCGCGTACTACGACTGGGCGCAGCACCTGCTCGACCCGGGGCTGACCGGCGGGATCGGCCTGAGCGATCTGCGGAACGCGGTGACGGACCGGCTCAACGGCGGATCGGCCGCCGGTGAGGGCACGCGGGCGTGGCACGGGCGACGGGACGCCTTCCGGCAGTGGATGTCCACCTACCGCCGCGTCATGCCGAGGATCCAACGCGCCCACGTCGTGTCGCTCTTCCTGCTCGGCGGGGACGATGCCAAGCTCATGGCGGCGGCGTCGCAGGGCCGGGACCGGCTGCGGGAGGAGATTCTCTCCCACCTGGCCGGCCTGGACCGCGGCGGCCGGATGTCCGCCCTGCCGCTGGTGATGCTGCGCGAACCGGGGGTGCGCCGACTGCTCGGGCATCCCGAGGAGCGCACCCCGGACCGGCTCGCCCAGGTGGCCGCCGACCTGGCCACCGACGAACTGGTCCGGGAACTGGCCCAGCACGAGGAGCAGGCCGCGCGATCCGCGTTGGTGCTGCCGGAGGCCGAGGGCCCGGTGGTGTGGGGCGAGTGGGAGCCCGGTACGGGCCATGGGCCTCGCCCCTACGCGGCCGTGGGACGGAGGTTCGCCCGGCCCCGGCTCTTCCAGGCGAAGTCGAGCCTCGACACCGTTCTGCGCGACGCGGCGCGGGACGCCTCCGGGCACGTCGGCCACCACCTGGTGGTCTACCGGCTCGACAAGCCCGTGGAGGCGGCCGAGTTCGCACCGTTCGCCCGTTTCCCCGACGACCAGGTGGTCTTCCCCCGGGAAACGGTCTTCCAGGTCGGGCACGACGAACTCGTCCGGGACCTGGCGAGCGGCACGGAGTACACCCTCGTCACGCTCGACCAGATCACGCGGCCCGCGGCGCGGCACTGGCAGGAACCGCTCATCACGCGTGAACTGCGGTCGCCCGCCGGCGTTCTGTTCGGCGAGGCGAGCTTCAGCGGCCCGGACTGGATCGTGCGCGCGGATGAATACGCGCGGCTGCTCGACATGAAGCCCGGTGTCCTGCGAGAGGGCCGGGGGTCCACCTCGCTGCCCGTGCCGGTCACCACCGGTCTGCGGGAGGACGGCAAACCGGCTTTCACGGCGTGGAGTTCGCACGGCAACATCGGTCTGTTCCAAATCTGGACCCCGGAAGGGTCGAAGTCCGTCGGCGGAGCGGCGGTCGGCCGCCGCAGCGCCCGGCTGATCCGGCAGCTCGGGGTGGACCGTGGCACCCGGCACCTGGTGCTCGCCTGCTGGGCGGGGATGGGTGCCGAAGGCGTGGTACCCGGGGCCCGGCGGATCGCCGCCGAACATGTCGACGGGCACGAGACCGTCGCGGCCAACGCGCCGACCGGGGCTCATACCGAAAGCGGTCAGGACCGCAGACCGTACGTTTTCGCCCGCAGGAAGAAGGGACGTCCGCAACCGCATTGGCAGGTGTTCCCGCACGACGCCGCGACGACGGCCGGACCGCGGACCGCCGGCCTGCCCCTCGCCGGCCAGGGCGCGCGGTTCCGGCACCGCTACGGGACGAAGGAATGGGAAACCGCCGCCAAGGCCCACGAGCGCGCCATCGGCGAGGCGTTCCGCATGGCGCCGGAGGTCGTGGTCTTCGCCGACGCCTTCGCCCGCAGGCTCAACGCCTCGGGGACGTACCAGGTCGACACGACCGGTGCCCACACGCTGCCGGCCCTCATGGACGCCATCGACAAGGCCGTCGGCGGCAACGCCGAGTTCACCGTCGCCGACGACGCCGACGAGGCGCTCGACATGCGCACGGCTCGCGGGCTGCTCGTACGCGACGGCGCCTTCCGCAGCATGGAGCCGCTGCACGAGGCGTACCGCGAGGCACGGGTGTCCGGCGCCGACGACGCCCTGTTCCTCAAGGCGGTGCTCGGCTGGCGGCTGACCAAGGGCACCCACAGCGTGGCCGAGACGCTGGCGGAGTACGTCGAGGCCGACCTCGCCGAGGACGGCCGTGGTGTCGCCGTCGACGGTCTCAAGGACGCCCTGCTCGGCGACGCGGCCGACCTGTACGGGTGGGTCCGGGCCCAACTGCAGCCGTTCGACACCGACCTGGCGGCCCTGGCACGGGAGCACGGCGAGGCCGGGCTGCCGCCCCACCACCGGCTCGACGTCCCGGGGCTCACCCCGCGCGCGACGGGCGGCGTCGAGGTGCCCATGGGGCTCATGGGCGCCCTGCGGCTGCTCACCGAAGCCCGGGCCGCCGGCGACCCGGCACCCGCCCTCCCGTCCGGCGAGGAGCGGACCATGGGCGCGGCCACCTGGCCGGCCCGCCGGGAGGCGCTGGGCACGTGGGCCGACCGCCACCCCGGCTCACCGGCGATCGAGAGGTTGATGCCCGCCCATCTCACCACGCTCTTCATCGCCTCCCACGGCCCGGACCACCGGCTGATGGCCGCCCAACTCGCCACGGAGAACGGCGCACCGGCCGACCGTCTGGCCCACGAGATCGGCGCCACGATCGGCGAGGCCCTGGCCAGCGGGACGCTGGACTTCCCCTACGTGCTCGCGGAGGATGCGCGGTTCCGGGCACTCGCGGAGGAGGCCGCCCGCATCACCGACCGTTCGGACCCGCGCTACGGGGAGATCGGCGAGGAGATGATGGCCCTGGCCGGACCGCTCGCCCCCACGGTGCGCGGGCCCATCGGCGAGCACCTGGGGGTGCTGTCGGAGGCGCTCACCGAACTGCCGCCGGTCGGCGAGCCGGTGTACCTCGCCTACCTGGCCGCCGGGGACCTGCCCGGGAGCGGGTCGCGGCCGGTCGACGCGCTGGACGTGCCGCAGTACGCGCAGGCCGCCCTGGACCCCTCGGCCGCCCTCGCCCGCCTGGAGCCGCCCGCCGCCGGACAGCACCGGGTCGTGGTGCGCATCGACGGATCGCCGGCGCGGGACGTGTCGTTCGCCGCGTTCCGGCCCGAGGCGCGGCAGGCGGTCTTCCCGTGGCGCACCCGGGTGCCGGTGCACGGACAGCCGAAGGTGGAGCACGACGCGGCCGGCGAGCCGTTCGCGTACCTGGAGGCCGGGACCGCTCAGCCGGACCCGATGGAGATCGACCCGGTCACGCCGTCGTCGGAGGTGGCCACCACGCCGCCGCCGAACACCGCCCCCGCCACGCACGCGTCCGCCCTGCCACCGCACCCGAAGGCGTACAACTCCGCGCGCCCGCGCGCCTACCCCGAACCCGCCCTCCACAACTCCGCCGACACCGCGGCACCCCCCGCCACCGAACCGGCGGCCACCCCCACCCGTGTGGTCGCCACCCTCCGCCTCCCCAGCTACCTGGAGTCGATGAAGGCCCCCGGGCTGACCCGGTTCCACGGCCTGGGCAACATCGGGTGGGTCGGCGAGCAGGTCAGGTCCTTCACCGGTGGCGACCCCAAGACGATCACCGACGAACTAGCCGCCAACACCGGCGCGTTCGTCGGTGACGGCCTCCCCTTCCCGGTACGCGGTCGCGACGGCTGGTACGACGTGACCGTCTCCATCACCCGGGCCCGCGTCGAACCCCGGCCGCTGATCACCCTGCTCGAACCCGAGAAGGGCGAGGGACCCGACGTCGTCGCCGGGCACTCGGTGACCGCGACCACGGCCCGCGGGACGTCGTCGACGCACGGCTGGGCGGCCAAGCTGGCCGGAACCACGCTCGTACCGACCCCGGTCCCGGGTGTGCTGGCCGGGGCCACGGTGGGCGTCACCGTGTCGTTCGGCCAGACCTCGCACGAGGTGGGCACCAGCGAGACCACGGCGCTGGGCCGCGCGCTCGCCGGGTCCGGCGGCTCGGTGGACGTACCGCGCACGGTGACGGTCACACTGCGGATACACAAGGCGGGGGAGCCCGCGCCGCACCTCTTCCACGACGACACCACGGTGACCGCCGGCGTCCCCGTCCGCTTCCTCGTCCCCGACGGCGTACGGCAGGACGGCGCGCCGCTGGAGCCGGTGCCGGAGGCGACCGCGCGTGCCGTGCGGTTCGCCGAGTCGCTGGACGTGCTGACGGTCACCGACACCGGTGGTCAATTCCCCGGCGGCAAGGGGCTCTTCGACGTCATCCGCTCCGTGACGCACCCGGCGCTCACCGCCCACGGCGCCCCGGGACGCGGCGCCGCGCAGCGGGCCGGCACCTCGGACCAGCTCACCCGGGACCTGCACGCCTGGTTCCAGGGGTGGACCGACTCCGGTGAACTGGTGGGCAAGGGCGGCAGCGTGCGCGGCGGGTACCGGGCGCGCGCCGAGATCGTCCGGATCGCCCCGGCGTTCCCCGTCGGCGACCTGTTCTCCCAGCACGACGCGGAGTCCGGCCGGCAGCGGTCGGTGGAGGTCGGCGCGGGCTACGGCGGCGAGGTCGGCCTCGGCCCGGCGGTCGGTCTCGGGCTGATGTCCGGCGGCCCGCAGTTCCGGCTGGCGGTCCGCCCCGCGCTGCTGACCGCCCTCAGCCGCGCGGCGTCCGTCGGCACCACGGTGACCACGGCGACCGGCCCGCAGATCACCGGGCCGCGCGTGGTCTACCGCGCCCGGGTGCGGATCTGGGCGGAAGGCACCGGTGCCCGGTCCACC
Organism: Streptantibioticus cattleyicolor NRRL 8057 = DSM 46488; assembly: GCF_000240165.1. Classification (NCBI taxonomy): domain Bacteria; kingdom Bacillati; phylum Actinomycetota; class Actinomycetes; order Kitasatosporales; family Streptomycetaceae; genus Streptantibioticus; species Streptantibioticus cattleyicolor. The sequence continues at coordinate 493,303 of NC_017586.1, read as the reverse complement.
GCGATGCGCGCCGGGCTCGCCGGCGGACCCGCCTACAAGGACGTCACCGCCTGGCTCAGCCTGCGCCCCGAGGAGGCCGTGTCGCTGGGGCTGAAACTGCCCGGCGGCCACCCGAAGGTCCCGCCGCTGCTGAGCCACCCCGAGGAACGGCGCCGCCCGCTGTTCGGCCCGTCGAGCCCCAACGTCGCGCTCTCCATGCCGGACACCGCGCATCTCGTCCAGCGCATCGAGGCGGTGTTCGCCGAAGACCCGAGGCTCGCCGGGCTCCTGCCCGGCTTCGGCGACGCCAACAAGTCCGGCTTCTTCACCACCACCGCCGACCACGAACGCATGCGGAACAACCACCGCACGCTCACCACCGTCCTCTCCCCGGCCACCCTGAGCGCCCGCAAGGGCCAACTGCTCACCACCGGCCTGCCCGCCCGGCTGCGCCGCAAGGGCTGGGCCCACAACGAATACGTACAGGTGCGGGTCAAGGGCCGCCTGCTGACGGAACCGGAGTACCAGGGCCGGCTGACCGACTGGAAGCTGCGCCGCACCGCCAAGCTGGCGGACACGGCACTGAGCGGCGGCGGCGGACAGGACGGCGTCTCGCTGCTCGGCGCGTTCTCGGTCAAGCCCATCCCCGGCCACCTGTACCTGACGTTCTCCGCCGCGGCCGGTGCCACCCGGGGACGCAACAACCAGGCGGGCCTCAGCACGGGGGCCGCCTGGGTGACGGCCGGGGCGGGCGACACCAGCGCCTACCACGCCGTGCTCGCGTTCGACGTGGAGATCACCTCCGTCACCCGCCCCCGGACCTGGCGGCGGTACGCGACCCCCGGACGCTTCGGCCGCCAGGCCCCCGGGACGACCGTCATCGCCCGCACCGGCGCCGGCCCGGAGACCACGGACGGCGTACGCGACGTGCGCACCGATCCGGTGCCGGTACGGCTGACCACCCCCACCGCCCTCACGCTCCCCGACGGCCGGGACGCCCTGCCGCGCACCACGGGGCGGGCCCGGTCCGTCCCGGTCCCCGCGCTGCGTGGCATCAACACCATGTACGACCCGGCGTGGGCGGCCCCCGACGCCGCCAGGCACCCGCTGAAGCAGTGGCTCGCCATGGAACTCGCCGGGGACGGCACCGAACTCCGGAACCTGGCACAGGAGTTGCTGACCGACGCGGCCGGCGGCGACGAGGCGTTCACGGCACCCGGGCTCGACCCGGCGCTGTGGATCGAGGAACGGTTCAGCACCGACACCCTCCCGGCCGGTCTGGCGCGCGGCACCAAGAGCGCCTGGGTCGTCGACGGACTGCGGTACGAACGCCGGGCGGGCACCCTGTCCGGCGCGGTGGGCAGCCGGTTCCACGTGGTCAACCCGTCCGTGCTCGACGTGCTGGACGGACCGGCCACCGAGCGGACACTGACCGGCGGCCACCAGGCGTCCGGGGCCAGGGAAGCCGGCCGGTTCGTCAAGCTCTCCGCGATGTCCGGCGGCGCGGGCGCCCCGGAGAACCTCTTCCTCCTCGGCGGCGTCACCCCCGGGTTCGGCTTCACCAGGTCGAAGCAGTCGTCCCTGGCGTCCAGCGCCGCCAACGAGCGGACCGTCACCACCGGGGCGGACGAACGGATCGTCCTCGTCCAGGCCGACCTCGAAGCCCTCATGGCCGCCGAGGTGACCGTCGGCCTCCTGCCCGCGAAACTGAAGACCGGCGGCCGGCTCCTGCCCGGAGCCGTCACCGCGCTGCTGACCGAGGAAGACGCGCGGGCGCTGGGCCTCGGCGCGCAGATCGACCAGCGGGTGGCGTCCCGGCAGCCGGCCACGGCGCCGACCGCGCCGACCGCGCCGACCGCGACGACCGCGACGACCGCGACGACCGCGACGACCGCGACGACCGAGGCGGCCGGGGAGGCGCCCAGCGCCGTCACGCCGAAGCCCGCCGCCACGTCGGAGGTCACGCCCGCCGCCACGCCGAAGCCCGCCGCGACCACGGCGGAGCCCGTTCCCGTCACGGCCCCCGCCCCGCGCCTGGCCGCCGACAGCCCGCTCGGCCTCGGCGACGTCCGCCACGCACCCGACTTCGGCCGGCTGCTGCCCGCGCTGCGCGACAAGCTCACCGCCCGGGCCGGCAAGCTCACCAAGGACCTCGTCCCCGTCGACCTGCTCCCCGAGAAGCTGCTGGACGACAAACGGCACAACACCGAACGGCTCGGCACGATGCTCGACGGCGCCGTGAACCTGCTGACCAGCCTGGCCGACGGGGACCTCTCCGTGGAGCTGTTCGACCAGCGCAGCGGCAACCGCGCCTACTGGGCCCGGCTGGTGCTCACCCGGCAGGAGGGCACCGTCGAGGGCGACCCGACGCGGGGCCGTGGACTGGCCTACTCCACCAAGGCCGCGCTCGACGCCGGGACGACCACCAGGGACGGGTGGGGCCCGACGATGGAGACCATGGTGCTCGCCGACGGCGCGGTCTCCGACTCCGTCGGCGGACTCGCCGCCGTTCCGGCCGGCGGCACGGGCGCCCAGCGCTCGTTCGCCGACACCGTGCGCCAGGCGCTGGTGACCTCGGTGCGGACCGCCATCCCGGACAAGGCCGGACTGGTCACCGTCCGCATCCCGGTCTCCGCCCGGCTGGACCTGTACCGCGTCGGGGAGCCGGAGGACGCCCGGCCGATCATGTCGGTGGACCTGGCGCCGCCCGCCGGCCGGAGCGGCACCCCCACCGAGGACGACCGCTACCTGCTCCTCCGTCTCCCCGAGTCGGACCTGCGGGCGCTGGCCGGACTGCGTCCGCCGCGTGAACTGCCGCCGCCGGACGCCACGTCGGGGCCGCTCGTACCGCTGGAGCGGTGGCGTGCCTCCGGGGTACCGCTGCCGTGGGAGGCGCAGGCCAACGGCTTCCGCGGAGCCGCGCTGGTACGCGCCGGGATGGCCGCGCTCACCCGCGAGCTGGACGCGTCACCGGACTTCCGGGCCGTCGGCCGGCCGGCGGCGTACACGGTGCGCGAAGAGGTCTCCGCCGAGTGGCTGGGCTCGGCGCTGCCGGTGCTCGCCGCGAGCGGGATGCCGCTGCCGCCCGCGTTCGTCAAGCGGTTCATCGGCAGCGAGGACCTGGACGTCCTCGTCCACGCCCGCCTCACCGACGGCGAGGTGCTCGGCGCCGGCGAACAGGCCGACTTCGAGGCCGCCGTGGCCGACACACCCGGCGCCATGCGGCTGGCGGAGCGCGGACAGGGCAACACACTCGGCGACAGCGGCACCGTCGCGGGACAGGGCCTGCCCCTGCCCGGCTGGCTCGACTACGGCGTCACCTACCTCCACGACTACCAGCCGACGCTGGCACTCACCACCGGTCACGGCACCACCGAGACCGCCCAGCGCAACGGAGGCAGCCCGTCGGTGGCGGTCTTCTCCGGCCCGTCGGCCCTGGTCCAGTTCACCGTCGACCTGCGCCTGGCCGCCCGGCTGCGGGAGAGCGCCCGCCACGCCCTGGGCATCGAGGACGCCCAGGCCGAGGTCGACGTGCCCATCCCGCACCCGGTCGTGATCCGGATGACCCGCGACTCGGCCGCGAGACTGCTGGCCGACGGCGCCATCACCGACCCCGGGAACCACGTGCTGCGTTCCCAGGTGAAGATCGAGAAGGTCCCGGGTCGTGACGGGCGTTCGTCGGGCCTGACGTCGTTCACCCGGGCCGACGCCGCGGTGCGCCGGGACGGGTACCGGGACGCCGCTGAGGAGCGGGCATACACGCAGTGGTGGCGGGACGCGGACGGCCGTCTGGTGAGTACGCCGCGCAGGCTGCCGGTGGCGCCGCACGCGAAGGTGGTCGTGTGGGGCTCGCACGGCGCCGAGGGCGGGAAGTTCCGGGGCGCGACCACCGACGACAAGCCGGTGGAGTTCGACGTCGACGGGCTGCTGGGGTTGATCAAGGACGAGATCCCCGCCGACGCGACCGACATCATCCTGACGTCGTGTCAGCCGGATGCCGACCCCGCCGAGCTGGTGGCGACGGCGGCCCGGATCCGGGATGTCACCGGTATCGCCGCCCACATCCCCGCCTCGCGGGTGGCCGTCACCCCGGCCACCGGGGAGCAGCCGGCGCGGATCCACGTCCTGGAGCGTTCCGACGGCACCCCGGCCGGCTTCGTCTCCGCGCTGCCCGAAGGACGTACCCCCGTCCCGCAGACACTCCTCAGCGACACGGAGACGCGGCCGGAGTACCCGGCGGCGGAACACCACAACGCCGTCGGACTGGAGGTCGAGGACTACCATGTGATCCTGTTCGACCCCGAGACGCACGCGGCGATCGTCTCGCGGGACGAGAACGGGAACCCCCGACCCGACCTGCCCAAGGTGGTGCTCGCCGAAGGCCCCGACGGCCAGATCGTCACCGACCACCGGAAGTTCTGGCGCAGCCCCGACACCGGCCTGCTCCACCGGCGCAAGCAGGACGCACGGGGCGCGGACGGCCAGGAACCGGAGGAGGACGGCGAGGAGCACTTCATCGCGGAGTTCGTCACCGTCCCGATGGCGGCCAACGAGGACGAACACCGGCCACCGCCCGCGACTGTGGTGGGCCACCTCGAACAGGGCCGGACGGCGCTGGGCACCACGGACGCCCACGGCACCCCGCTGCGCCTCGCCGACATCCTGCCGCCCGGCTGGCGGGTCACCGAACTCGGCCGCAAGGCCGTCGTCCTGCCCAGCACCGAAGGCGTCAACCCGCCCGCGTACACCCAGCCCACGCCGGGCTGGCCGGTGACCGGCCTGCGGATGCTGCACGAGGTCGCCGACCAGCGGCGCGCCCGGGCCAAGGGCCTGGACGAGGTGTACGACAAGGGCCGGCAGGTCGGGCAGCACGCCGCCCGGGAGTTCGTCCGCAACCTCATGGGCGCCGAGGTACCGTACGAGGCGCTGCCGTTCCTGGCGGTCATCCCCGACGTCGACGAGGTCTGGGGGTACGCCTGGTACACCTTCAGCCACGTCGCGGCCCGGCCGAACGCCGTGATGCTGCCCGACCGCATCATCAAGAACTGGGTGGCGGTGGCCTCCCGCAACCCGTTCGACCGCGTCCTGCCCGGGCTGCGGCCACGTACCAGGGAGTTCCTGAACAGTCAGTACGGCAGGGTCAGCCGGGCCTACCTCGACGGCGTGCTGGAGACCATGGAGTCCAGCAGGCGGTGGAACCCCGAGCCGCCCGTGCTCCACCCCGGCCTGCTCGACGCCTCGGTCGGTGACGCGCCCTCCGTGCGGGACCACGTGGCGGCCGTGCTCACCGGACGCACCCCTCAAGGACGCACCGTCAGCCAGTCGGAAACGATCGGCATGGACGACTTCCCCCGGCTGGACACCGACGACGGCCGGCTCGCGGTCCCGCTCGTCCTGCCCGAACTGCGGTTCTGGGCGATCAACCGGCTGCTGATGACCCCCGAGGAGATCCGCCGGACCGTCACCGAGCTGGTGGACGAGAGCCGGCAGGCATACCAGACGGCGCGGGCGTTCCCGCTCCCGCTCCCCGAGGACGTGCTGAAGGAGTCCGTCCGGCGCATCCTCGGCCACCCGCCGGTGCGGGCCATGGCACCGTTCCTGGCGATGGCCGTGCGGCAACTGCCGGACGCCGGACCGCTCATCGGGGGGCCGGAAGCCGACGGGCTTGCGCATGCGGTGGCGTTCCACGCCGTGGGCGAGCCGGTGCCGATGGTGACCCAGGAGCGGCTGCGGACCCTGGTCGACGAGGCGTACGCACGGCTCGGCCAGTTCCCCGGCGACCAGCGGCAGACGGCACAGCGGGTCGTCGAGGCGGCCCGTCGTGCCCTCCCCGCGCTCGCCCAGGAGCCAGCCGAATCCTTCGCCATGGAACGGTGGCAGGCCCACCTCGTCACGGACGACGGCGACCGGATCCCGCTGGGCCGGTTGCGGATCACCAAGCACCCCGATCCGCAGGAGAAGACGGTGGCCGTCTCCTCCCGGCCCTCCTGGGACGAGCGGCAGGACACCTACAGCCTGCTGCCCTTCACGCGGAGCGTCACCTGGGCGCGGCGGATGCCGGTGCAGGGTGACCCCGCCCGCGTCGAGGTGGTGGCCGAGACCGCCCCGCAGCAACTGCCGTTCGCCCAGGCGTACATCGTCGGCGTACGCGGCGATGCCGACACCGTCGAGCTGACGCTCAACGACGACGAGACGGAGACTTTCGACTACGCGCGGCTGGTCGACTTCCTCTTCGCCACCGATCCCGTGCTGACCACGCTGCCGCCGGAGACCGCCGTGGTGGTCATGGGTGCCGACATCGCGGGGGAGCCGTCGCACGATCCGCTGGAGCAGCCGGTCGCCGGTCAGTTCCTCGCCAACAGCTGGGACCGCTGGGTGTGGGCCACCGCCGGTGGGGACGAACCCGTGCTCGCGCTCGCCGACCCGGCACGCGGCCTCGGCGCACGGTTCCAACTGGCCGAGAACGACCGGCTCGCCGGGTTCCGCCCCGAACCCGCCACCCCGCGACTCGCCCGGCTGGCCGGGCAGATCACCGGCGACCCGGCCCGCGCACCGCAGGTGCTGCGCTGGATACGGGCCACCAGGCTGGTCTACGGGCCACTGCTGGAGGACGACCCCGCCACGTTCGACACGATGCTGCGTGGTTTCTGGGCGCTGGACCAGTGGCGGGCCCGGGGCGGCGACCAGCAGCCGCTGAACTGGGCGGGTCTGCGCGCTCTCTCCGCCCGCTACCACGCCGCCGTCGGACAGCCGGAGCCGGAACTCGCCCAGTCGCTCCCCGTGGTGCTCAGCTCGGCCGCCGTATCGATGGGCACCCCGCTGCCTCCGTTGGCCCCGGTGCCCACGTACCACAGCAGGGTGGCCGTGCGCCCCGCCGAGCCCACCGCCGCCCTGGAACGCCGGGCCGACGTGGTGGAAGGGCTCTTCGGACCGCGCATCACCAACAGCCCCGCGCACCGCTCGCTGACCGCCGCGGTCGCCACCGCCGAACGCCTCGCCGGCTCGGGCTCCCGGGCCGCGCTGACCGCCCTCACCCGCCAGGTGCTCAACCTGCCGCCCGACGCCCCGGTGAACGCCGCCCACCTGGGCACCCTGCTGGTCCACGTGGCCCGGGCCGACGCCTTCGGCCGCACCGGCAGCGTGGCCGACCTGCGGTCAGCGGTGGCCGAGGAGACCCACCCGACCGGCTACCCGGCGCAGGCGTACGTCAACGCCCCCTCCGCCACGACCCACGACGCGCCGCCGTCCCCGGTGGTGGTCGAGAAGATCCCGGGTCGTGACGGACGGGTGTCGGGTCTGACGTCGTTCACCCGGGCCGACGCCGCGGTGCGCCGGGACGCGTACCGGGATGCTTCCGAGGCGCGGGAGTACACGCAGTGGTGGCGGGACGGGAGTGGTCGTCTGGTCAGTGCGCGGCGTGGGTTGCCGGTGGCGGCGGACGCGAAGGTGGTGGTGTGGGGTTCGCACGGTGCCGAGGGCGGGAGGTTCCGGGGCGCGACGGCTGATGACAAGCCGGTGGTCTTCGATGTGGACGGGCTGCTGTCGTTGATCAAGGACGAGTTGCCGGCCGACGCGACCGACATCGTCCTGACGTCGTGTCAGCCGGATGCGGCCCCCGCCGAGCTGGCGGCGACGGCGGCCCGGATCCGTGATGTCACCGGTATCGCCGCCCACGTCCCCGCCTCGCGTGCGGCCGTCACCCCGGCCACCGGAGAGCAGCCAGCCCGCATCCACGTCCTGGAGCGTTCCGACGGCACCCCGGCCACCTTTGTCTCCGCGCTGCCGCACGGACGTACCCCCGTCGCGCAGGCACCGGTCAGCGGCACGGCGACGCGGCCGGAGTACCCGGCGGCGGAACATCACAACGCCGCGAGCCTGGACGACTTCCCGCCGTTGTACCCGGATCTGTACGCCGGGACGAAGTGGGAGGACGAGGCGGACGAGCACGAGTACGCCATGGGCAGGGCGCTGTTCCACAGCGGCGACGCCGCCGCGTTCATGGTCAAGGCCACCCGGCGCCTGTGGAACCACCTCGCGGGGCACTACGGGCGCGCGGACGCCGCCAAGGCGTTCCTCAGCGGCGGCAACGCGGCGGACCGACTGAACGCCCTGCTCAAGCAGAAGCCCTCGCCCCGGCTGATGGGGGAACTGTTCGGCATGTTCCGGAAGGCGGTGGGCTTCGGCAATGCGGAGCCGTTCACCCTCAGCCGCCTGTGGCGGGACCACCCCGAGCTGAACACCCGGGGCATACCCACCGACGAACCGGTCGGCCGGCCGCACGACGAACACACCCGCCGGGTGATCGGCGAACAGCGCGGCGTACGGCTCACCGGCCGCTCCGCCGAACACACCAAGCGTCTGCTCCAGGTCGTCCAGGACCTCGGGCTGGAACCGCATGAAGTGATGATGGTCCGAGAGGTGTTGCTGATCGACAACCTCGTGACCAGATACGGCAACTCGCTGTGGGAGGTCCTCCAGGCGTCCCACGAGGCCGGCGTCCGGGACGAGACCGACCCGGACCCGTCACTGGTCGACGCCGCCCGGCTCTACGCGTGGTTCAACGGCATGGCGAACACCAACGAGCGGCACCTGGACGGCCTCGCCCCCGAGGACCAACGCGACCTGGAGCCGCCGTACCGCACCGCGTACCTGAACCGGACGGCGAGGGGCCTGATGTCCTCGCACCGGATGGCCGCGATCAGCACGCTGACCGGGATGGACAGCGGGGTCGGCCAGTGGGCCCGGATGGAATTGGGCGGGGAACGCCGGGACGCCTACCGGCGCTGGCTGCTGCGGACGCGCATCCCCGGCATCCCGCGGGAAAATCTCCAGCTCAGCCATGTGGTGGCGGTCAGCCTGGCCAGCACCGACGGCCCGTTGCTGCACGACCGGTTCCTGGGCGACGACGCCGAGACCGAACGGCTGCTGACCCGGCGGGCCAGCGAGCTGGTGCGCCGGGAGTTCGCCAACGGCCGGGAACGCATGCCGCAACTGCTCCTCGCCGATGACGAGTTCTTCGACCGCTGGAAGGACGCCGACCTCGACGGCATGCTGGCGCGCGTCCCGCGACTCGTGCCAGGCATCCGCCGCACCCTGCGGTCGCACGCCTCGATGGCGCGGGAAGGGCTCGCCATGCTGCCGGTGCTGCCGGACGGCGTGCCGGGCTGGTGGGCGATGACCCGGCCCGGACCGCTGCGCGGCGGCCAAGGGTTCACCAAGGGGGACCCGCTCACCATCCCCGCGCTCGCACCAGGTTCCGCCAACGGGGGGCTGATCCTCGGCGACCTGCCGCCGACGGACGACACCAGGCATGCCGTGCTGGTGAAGGTGGTCGACTCCACCGGCGTGCCCGTCGCACCGTTCGCCAGGTTCCCGCGCTACGACACCGTGCTGTACGCCACCGACACCACGGTGCGCGTCAAGGACATCGACTTCGGCTACGACTTCCGCACCGGCCGGGAATACCTGCTCGTCACCGCCGAGGAGACCGCGCAACCGCTGCCCGAGCAGGTCTGGGAACGGGAGATCACCACCCGGGTCGTCCCCGACCCGAAGACCGGTGGGCCCTCCGGTGCCAGCGCGTTCAGCTCGCTGTACTGGTGGGGCAGCCGCATGTACAAGGCCGACCCGGCCGTCCTGCGGGCCGGGACCTACCGCGTGCTGGACGCCGACCGCCGGCCGACCGGAGTCGAGGGCCCCCTGCCGTGGGCCAAGGAGGCCGACGACACCTTCGTCGTCTCCATGCACAGCAGCGGGGCGTACTTCCACGATCTGCCCGGGCGCTTCGGACGGCACGCCGTCGACCCGCGCCGGCTCGGCCGGTTCGTCGACCGCCTGATGGCGGACACCGGCACGGACCACAGGAAACGGCTGGCCCTCGTGGCCTGCCACGCCGGTGCCGAGGGCGGCGGCGTACCCCCGCTCGTCCAGCGGTTCGCCGACGCAGCACGCCGCCCCGGCGACGCGGCCACCACGGTGACCGGTTCCCACACCGACGACCACGAGGTGTCACTGACCGAGAAGCCCGGCGGGCCCAAGGCCGGCTGGGTCTTCGCCCCGCCCCGCGAACGGTCGGAGCTGGAGTCCGAGGCCCGGCTGCGGGAACAGGACGTCGCCGACGCCGCCGGGATGCTGGCGCCGGTGTACCGGGACCACCCGCGCGAATGGCAGGAGGCCGCACTGGACTGGGAGGACGCCCTCGGCGAGGCGCTGGCCCAGGACCCGGCCATCCACGCCGTCGCCAAGAAGGCCGCCCGGCTCGCCTACGCGGAAGGGGGCGCGCACCAGGAGGTCCGGGACAGGATCGCCGACTGGCTCGGGCTGCCCGCCGACATCACCGAGGACGCGCTGAAGGCGGAGGTGGAGCGCATGACGGCAGGGGAGACGGCCACGCCCCTGCCGAAGCTGATGAACCTGTACATGCGGGCTCTGCCGACCGGCGACCGGCGGCCCTTGCATCAGATGGACCGCAACTCCGACGAGTACGCGGACTGGGTGACCGAGCTGGGGATCCCGCTGATCTACGGAGACGCCCCCACCGAGGAGTGGATGCTGCAGCACTACCAGAGGATGGCCGGCGAAGACTCCGTCGGCACGCGGCGCTTCCTGGAGGCCATGCTGGCCTGGCGGCTGCAGGAGAACCGCAGCGCGCTGTACGACATCCTGCGCGCCACCGAGCATCTGATGGGCCGCTTCGGGGGGCAGCACAACGCCCACGAGGTGGCCGCCCTCTCCGGCGGCGCGGCGCAGCTCTACATCGGCGCGGACGCGCTGTTCAAGCCGTCGCAACGGACCAGCGACCCCGACCTGTTGGAACGGCTGCGCCTGCCCCACGAAGTCCTCTACGAACGGCAGGCGTTGGCGGCCGGACACGGCCGGCCCGGCGCGAGCTACGAGGGGTTGAGCACGGCGCACACACTGGCGCTCCAGCGGCTGGACGCGGGGGGCCCGGAGTCGCTGACGCCGTTCGAGGAGGGCCTGGCCTTCGAAGCGCTGGACCTGCTCGTCGGCGTACGTCCCCCGGCCCGCGCCTGGTGGGCCGCCCGCCTGCCCGGCACGCCGATGTCCGAGCTGAACGTGGTGGCCGTGCCCGCCATCCACCCGGCGGCCTCGGACGAATCGGCCGCCCGTGACGCGCTGCGCCGACTCGACGCCGAGGGTGCCCCGGACGGCACCCTGGTCCTCTTCGAGGTGGACACCACGGCTCCGCGAACCCCGGCCGGCCGGGTGTGGTTCCCGCGCCAGATGGTGCTGCGGGTGCTCTCGCAGCGCCCGGAACGGGACCCCTCGGGTCTGCAGTACGTCCGCGTACGCCTCGCCGAGACCCAGCCGCTGCTGCCGTCGCCACGCCGGAAGCAGTCTCCCCAGGAGGAGGCCGTGCACGACGCTGGGGGCGGCCACCCGGCGGCGGCGCGGCACGCAGCCGAGCCGCCGGCGCCGGAGCGCTCCGCGCGCCCCGGTAGGCGTGCGGAGCCGGCGCGGCGATGGGGACAGGGGATGGCCGACGATCCCACGCCGGTGCGGGAGGAGATCGCCGCGCTGGCCGACGAGGCGTGGCAGGAGGCGCCGAGGATGCGGCACTTCGCCCACGTGCTCGCGGAGCAGCCCACCGTGTACGTCCACCACGAGGCCGGCCACGCCCTGCTGCGGGCCTCCGCGGTGCTGCGCCTGCGCACCGACGCGGTGATCGGCCTCATCGAGCGGTACGGCATCGAGGAGGTGGCCGAAGGCTTCCGGCGCGCCTTCGACCGCCCGGTCATCGAGAGCGAGCAGGTCCAGCGGTTCCAGGACATCCAGGCGACGCGCGGCGCGTTCGAGGAGTGGGCGCACCGCCTGTGGGCGGTCATCGACAATGCACCGGAGGGTCTCTTCGACGACGAGGCGGGGATCGAGCAGGTCTTCAACCACGACAAGGGATACAACCGGGCTGCGAACTTCGCGGAGAACCGCGCGATGGCGGCGTTCGTCGCACCGTCGTCGTTGTTCGAGACACTCGGCCGCCATCTTTCCGGCAAGGACCCGTACACGGCTCTGTACGACGCCATGACCGAGAGCAAACTGATCGATCAGATGCCCACCAGGCAAGCGGTGCGCGATGCCGTCGCCGCCAACTGGGCCGTGATCGCCGAGCGCCTCGGCACCGGGCAGACCACGGACGAGGTGGCCGAAGGGCTCGTCGGCCACCTTGACGACCTGTACCTGCTCGAAGACTGACGCCCACCTCCGCGGTCGCGACGTGCCCGCACCGCCCTCGTCGTCACCCGGCGTGCGGGGCCCGCGGAACGTCACCGCCTTCCGGGTCGTGAAGCCCAGCCGCTCGTCAGGGCGGTGGCGTCGGTGTTCCTCTCAGCACCTGATCACGCACGGCAACGCGGAAAGACTCTTCCGTATGTGAGGGGTCCGTGAACCATCGGGGCGACTGATGTGTTCACGATGTGTTCGGTACGGGCTTGATCGCCGGTTACCCCGGATCCCTAGGGTCCGGGCGTGTCCGGCTACCAAGTACCCGTTCCTCGCGCCGGGTTGGACGGAGTACCGCAGCGCGGCGGTGACCCCGGCCGATGAGCATCATGTTGCCGTCGGAGTTGCAGTGGGTCGCGGCGTTGGCGGGTGGTGAGTGGCCGAAGGCCGATGAGGACAAGCTGTGGGAGCTTGCGAAGGTTCATCGGGAGTTCGCGAAGGAGATCCGGGCGATCGCGAAGGATTTCCAGCCTGCGGTCGATGATGTGAAGGCGGGGGTCTCGGGGGAGACCGCTGAGGCGTTCGAGCAGTATCTGGCGAAGTTGCAGGACAATCTGCCGCAGGTGGCGTCGGCCGCTGAGCAGTTGGCGGACTCGTGTGATCAGACGGCGTTGCAGATCCAGTATTCCAAGATCATGATTTTGATGATGCTGGGGTGGATGGCGGCGGAGATCGCGTTTTTGGCGTGGTGGTGTCCGGAGTCGTTGCCGGAGATCATCGCGCAGGGGCGGGCCGCGATCGGGATGATCCTGTGGCGGTTGTTGGCTGCGGTGGCGGTCAATGTGGCGGCTGCGGGGTTGATGGACGCGATCGCTCAGTTGATCCAGTTCGGTGAGGGCAAGCGGCATTCGTGGGACTGGAAGAACACGGAGATGGCGCTGGGTTCGGGTGCCATCAACGGGGCGATCACGGGTGCGTTGTTCATGGCGGGCGGTGCGGTGGCGCCGAAGCTGCTGGAGACGCTGCTGGGCAAGATGGCCTTGGGTGGTCTCGGCGGTATGGCGGGGATGGCGGCCACGGACGCGGCGTTCGGCACGGACGGCAACCCCGGACTGGGCTTTGTCGCGGGCGCGGTGGGCGGTGCGATCGGACACCTCGGGTCGTTGCGGAGTGGCAAGGGCGGCAAGGACGGCGCCAACGACGACTTCGCCGAGGTCCCGAAAGGCCCCGCCAAGCCTCCCTCCCTCGATCTGCCCGACCCCGGCGAGGGGCTGCCCACCCCGCCACGCGGCGACATCGGCGGTGAGGGCGGCGACGGATACGCCCACGTACCCACCGAGAGCGATACCACCCCCACCGGCCCCGTCGGGCCGCGCGCGGGCGGTGACCGGATGCCGTTCCCCTGGGATGACCGCTTCGAGAGGGATCGGACGGCCTCGTCGTCCGTCGGCGCGCCTGTCGGCGACGGACGACGCGCCCATGACGACGTGTCCAGCCTCGGCGACGAATCCTTCGACGACAACGTGACGGTCTCCGGGATCTGGCCGGGTGACGCGCCGTTGATCCCGCGGAACGCTCCGGCCGGCCGGGACGGGGAGGTTCACGCTCCGCGTGGTCTGCCGGGCTTCGAGACGGCCGATGTCGGTGGTGGACGCCTCGACGCCGGGAACCTGAGCGGCGTCTCCCCGACCGGTGGCCGTCCGATCGAGACATGGCTCGACACCGTGGAGCCCGGCGCCCCGACCCCGCGACCGGCCGAACGGCACCTGACCCGCCCGGTGGACGCGCCGGTGCGCGATGCGCGAGCGGTACCGCGGACGGCGACCCGGGAGCCGGGGGGCGTACCAGGGCTCGCGCCGCGTGAGGTGTCGCGGACGCCGGGCGCCGAAGGGACGGCCGGTCGGCCGGGCGGCACCGCGCGGGGCGACGCCGTGTCGGCGTCGTGGCACCCGCGGCCGGCAACCCCGGCCGGGCCGGACTCCGCGCCCGTCGCGGTGCGAGGACCGCACGAGGTGTCCGAGGCGGCGGCCCCGGTGCCCGCGCGGTCCGCGTCGGTGCCGCGCCACCCGCAGTTCACCACCTCCGTCGCCGCGCCCTCCCAACCAGGGCAGGCGACGCACGCCGTGCCCGCCACCCGGGGGCAGTCGCCGACGTCCACGCCGGAGAACGCCCATGTCCGCGCGGAGTCACCGGCCTCGCTCCCGGACCTGCCCGCTGTCCCTCGTGGAGGGGTCCCGGAGGGTGGAACCGGGCCGTCGTCGGCCGTGTCCGTCGGGGCTGGGAATGCGGTACGGCCCGAGGAGTTGGCCGCCTTGAAGGGTCTCGATGTCCCCCACCACGCCATCGACGAGGCGCCCGCCGCGCCGCGAGGGGAGCCGGGGGAGCCGGGGGGGTGGGTCCGGCAGCGCGTCGACACGCTGGACGGGGCGGCCCGGCGGGCGGGGGTGCCGGAGGCGGATCGGCGGGAGTTGTCCGTCCGGGTGACCGACGCCGCCCGGACGGGCCGATGGCACCGGGCGGCCCGTGATCTGGAGGAGTTCCGCGACCGGATCGACGTGGCGACGCTCAGCCGGCGGTACGAGGCGTTCGGTGACCACGTCGCGGGCGGTTTCGAGCGCCTGGGTCCCTCGGGCGCTTCGCGCACGGAGTGGCAGCGCGAAGTGGACGCGGTGCGCGGCGCCCGGCGCGGCGGCGACCCGGACGTGCTGGACGCCGCGCTGCGCGGCTACTCGGCGTACGTCGAGCGGCATGCCTCCGGTGGGTCGCGAGCCCACGACGAGGCGGCGGAGGACGCCCGGCTGCTGGAACGGTGGCACCGCCTGACGCCCCCGGGCGCGGACGGGACCACGTCGGCCGAAGAGGCGTTGCGCGCACGGCTGGACGCGCTCGACACCACCACCGACGAGCGCGCGCTCCGCGCGTCGGCCGCCCAGGCAACCGAACCGCACCAGGCCGCCCAGACCCTGGAAGAACTGCACACCCACCGGCACGACCGGCGACTACGCGAACGCCTCGACCGATTGGGCGCCGACGACGCGGACCGGCACACGCCCGACGAGGCGGAACTGCGCGCCCGGCTGGACGCCCTCCACGAAGGCACCGACCAGCGGACCACCGCCCTGCTCCGGCGCGTCCCCGACGCCCGGACACCACTAGCCGCCGGGCGCGCGTTCGACGCGTACGAGGCACACCTGCGCCGGCAGGAGGACGGCCGCCAGGCACGCGTACACGACCTGCGCGAACGCATCGACACCCTGAGCGCGCGGCGCACCGAACACCTGCTGCGCGGCGAGTCCGACCAGGCCGCCCGCAGCGGCGAACGCCTCGCGGAACTGGAACGGCAACTGGACGACGCGCTCTCCTACGACGAGCGGACGACGGCGCTGCGCCAGGAACTCGTCCGCCCCGCCGTCCGTCCGGTCGACCCCGTACGCCTGGACCGGATCACCGACGACACACCGGCCCCGCCGCCCGGCCGTTCCGGCACGGAGACGGCGCCGCCCGCCGTCCCCGCGCCGCACCCGCCGGCCGAGCCACCCGCACCGCGCTCCGCGCCCGCCACCGACCGCCCCGCCGAGGCGCCACCACGCCCCGCCCAGCCGGGCTCGGAAGAACTCCAGCTCCAGGCCGTCCGCCCGGCCCCCCGTTCCGCCGATTCCGCCGATTCCGCCTCCGACCCGGCCCGCCACCCCGTCCCCACCACCCGCGGCCTGGAAACCCCGCGCCCCGCCCCGCACCCGTCCGACACCCCGGCGGCAGCGCCCACCCCGACCAGGCACCGACCGCCCGCCCGGCGCCCGAGCCGGCCCCCAGGACCAAGGAGTGGATCACCACCACCCTCGACCAGACCCGGCCGACCCGCCTCATGCCCGGCGCCCGGCCGCCCGAAGAGATGCCTGCCTTGTCCCGCCGTCTTCCGGACGGCAGCCGGATGCCCGCGTACGTGGACGATCTGGCGAAGCTGCTGCCGGACGCCACGGAGGCGGAACGACGTCAACTCCTCGCCGCGCCGGGGACGTTCGGGCATGCCGATGTCGTCCTGCGGGGGGCGGAGCAGGTGGTGGGGCACATCGACGAGATGTTGCGGCGTGGGCCGGTGCGGCCGGCTGACGACAGCGGGGTGATGGGGGACGTGTGGCGGGCGGTGACGAGGCAGCCGACGGGGTTGACGGGGGAGGGGCGGCAGTTGCCCTTCGTCGACCAGGACGGGCGACCCCGCGTCCTGGACATCACCGCGCGGCACTATCCGGTGTGGGAGAGGTTCGCCGACGACTACGGCAACCCGGCGAAGATCGACGGCATGCACCGGTTCGCCACGGGCGCCGGGCAGGTCAAGTCCGTCCAGGGCACCCGGCAGTTCGCGCTGGGCGGGCCGATCGGACCGGTCGGGACCGCGGCGTTCAGCGGCTTCGGGCGGATCGCGGGGCGGGTGGGGTTCACCGACAAGGTCACGTACGGCCAGACCGATCAGGGCGTCAGCCAGATGGAGACGCGTTCGCTGGACGGGTCGCACGTCCATCTGACCCACGTCCACTACGACGTGCGCGTCACCGATCCGGGCGGGGGTGAGGTGCCGGGCAGCGGGTTCGGGTTCGCCATGCGCAACGGGTTGTTGGTGCGGTTGCCCGACAGCCTGATGACGTCGGTGTCGCCGGGGCGTATTCCGCGGTCGATGGAGTTGGGGCCGGAGTCCCGTTACCGGTTGGTGCGTACCGAGGGGTTCGGGCCGGTGGCGAGGATCCGGGACTGGGCGGCGGGGGAGATCGGGGTGGAGCCGGGCAGTGGGGCGTGGCGTGAGTTGGACGCGTTCTTCTCCGCCGACGGCTTCCAGCGGATGTCGCGTTCGCTCTCGAACGGCCGGGTCACCACCGTGCCGCTGTTCGCCGACGACAAGGCGAAGACACCGCTCGGTGTCTTCGTGGTCGAGGGTGTGGTGCCGCGCAGCGCGGTCCTGGTCACGGAGACGTCCGAGGCCGAGGTGCGGGACATCAGCACCGCCACCGTGCGCAACGAACGCAGCCGCGCCAAGGGCGTCAGCCTGACGCTGGAAGGCAGTGGGGGACCGGCGTTCAACCTGCTGGACCTGGCGGGCGGGGTGCTGGACCTGCGCCTCCAGTTCGGGCCCACGGCGCGTTACGTGCTCTCCGCCACCCGCTCCGCCGGACAGGGCGGCTCCGGCGGCGTCAAGTCCGCGGGGCAGGTCAAGGGCGACCCGACGGGGCTGTACCTGGTGCGCAAGACGGTCCACGTCCGGCACGGCGGCAGCACCGGTCCCGCGCACGCGTTCCAGACCTGGAGCGTGGACCGGATGACCCGCAGCGAGGCGCGCCGGCTGGCCGGGTGGGACGACACGACCCGGCTGGCGCTGGACAACGGCGCCCCCGAGCCGTTCGCCCCGCCGTATCTGACCGCCGACCGGCCGCCCACGCTCGGCATGCACCGGGTGGAGGAGTTCTCCTTCGACGACGGCCGGGCCGTCCGGGAGTCCGACGGCGGGGTCCGTACGCTGCTCGACCACTTCGCCGACCGGGTGCTCGCCGCCGTCGCCGAGGAGTACCCGGGGCTGGTCGCGCCCCTGGACCAGCTCGCGCCGCCGGAGCGGACGAGCCTGGGCGACCGGGTGCGCACGGCTCTGGCGTTCGGCGGCGGTTCACCCCGCACCGACACACCGCCGCCGCCCGGACGGTGGCGGAACGCCGAGGCGTACCAGACGGCGCTCGCCAACTCGCTGGAGATCCTCAACGTCCTGTCGCACCAGAGCATGTCCGGCAACCTGGAGGCGCTGACCACCACCGGCATCCGGATCCGGCTGAACGAACCAGGACGCGTCGGCCAGGGCCACCACTACGTCTGGCTCCACGGCGAACTGACCAACCGCGCCTACGAAGGCGTCCAGCGCGACGTGAAGATCCGCTACAGCGCCCCCGGCACCGAACGGCGCGACGGGCAGCGGGGCCGCAGACGCGCGCTGGAGTACGGTGTCGAGGGCTCGCTGGCGGTGCGCGATCCACGCAAGGACGCCGTCCCGGGCATCGGCGCCCCCGACAACGCCGGTACGGTGCAGGCCGGTTGGCGTTCCGGACGGCAGAGCGACCACGAGTCCGGGTACGGGCCGACCGTGGGCAACGAGCCGATGTCGGTGAGCACCACACCGTCGCACCTGTACCGCTACGACCTGTCGCTGACGGTCAGCCGGGGCGGTTACTGGCGCTTCCGCGGCCTGCTGCGGGGGGTGGCCTCGCTGGGCCTGCTCGGTACGCAGCCGTTCGTCTTCAGCCGGCCGGACGGGGTGCTGATCGGGGAGGGGCCGGACGGCCGTGCGGTCGGTGGCGGCGCGGTACGCGGCCAGGTGCTGATCAGCGTCCCCGACCAGCACGCCCCGGCCGTCGACCCGCACCGGGCCGGTCACCTCAACCCGTACGCCGCGCTGCGGGACGGGGTGGAGCCGGTGCCCATGTCCGGGGAGCGGGCGGTGGCGCTCGCCAAGGGTGTCCTCGGGCCGGCCGGCGGCGCGGGGCGGCCGGGGCAGCGGCACGCGGCGGAGTTCCTCGGCCTCCAGCAGCACCCGTTCGTCACCGTCGGCGTGGTGGTGCCGCCCGGCCTGGTGCGCGCGGCCGACGACGTGCTGCACTCCGCGTCCGGCGGCGCCTGGCAGCTCACCGAGGAGGGGGCGCCCGCCCGGGAGGCGGTGCTGCGCGCCTTCCAGCCCCAGTACCTGACCGCCAACTTCGACCAGACCTCCGGCGCCCTCGGCTGGAGCGCCGCCGGGCTGATGGGCAAGGGCCCCTACACGACGTTGTGGGCGACGTTCCGCCACTTCACCACGGTGCGCGACCTGACCGCGTTGTCCGGACCGGTGCCGATGGACACCGAGATGACGCTCACCGGAAGCAGCCAGGCGTCCGGGCGGACGGGCCGGGCCACCACCGTCTTCCTCGGCGGCCGGCTGCTGTTCGCCAAGCCGCAGCGCACCGGCCCCGGCGTGGCGGGCTCCTACGGCGTGGTGGTCAGCCCCTGGTCGAGTTCGGCGGGGAGCGGCCGGTCGGTGACGCGTACCGTCGTCGCGGACATGAACCTCAAGGGCTTCGGCCACCAGGTGCTGGTCAACGGCACGGTGGACCACTGGCTCGCCGCCGCCTCCAGCCACGTCGGCCACCGTGCCGTGGGCAAGCCGTACGTGCCGCGCGCCCTCGCCGGTGCCGCCGGGGCGACCGCCTCGGTGCCGGGCGGATGGATCGGCCACGTACCCGAGAAGAGCGCCCACCGCCTCGGCCTGATCGACGACGGCATGGGAGAGGTCCCCACGTACACCGAACCCACCTGGCGCCCCCAACCCTGGCTCAAGGACGCCTCGTTCGGCACCTACCCGGTCAACGCGCTGGACCCCGGCGATGTGCTCGCCGCCTTCGACTCGGCGGTGCGCCGCCGGCTCGGGCCCGACCAGGAGACGCTGGAGAGCGTGCGGGCGCTGGTCAGTTCGCGGGTCCTGCGGGCCCTGGGAGGCGAGATGGGCGGCGCGGGAACGTCCGTCCCGGCGCGGGCCGGCGGCTACGGCGTGGGCCCGGTGCGGATCGGCGACCGCACGGTGCGGGTGCGGGCCGAACTCGTCCCCGGCGAGCCGGTCTTCGAGATGCTGGACCACGGCACCGAGATGGAGGAGAGCCGACGGGCCGTCGAGACCGAACAGGACAGCTCCGACTACTCCTCCGGAGCCGACCTGGGCGTCACGGTCGGCGAGGGGGTGGCCACCGGAAACCCCACGGCCGTCGCCGAAGGACCGGTCTACGGCGAGACCGGCACCGCCCGCCGCTCCCGCGCCTCGGCGCACACCAGCACCAGCACCACCGTCCACCGGGCCGCCTCCACCGAACCGCACGCCGAGATCACCACCCCCTACCGGCTGCGCATCACCCTGGAGGCGGCCGACGACCCGGCACCGGCCGGTGCCGGCCCGCTCGGCAAGGCCGCCGCCGGGTGGCGCGACTTCACCGGACGGCTGACGATCAGCGAGGAAGGCGACGTCGGCTCCCTGCGCGAACACGTACCGCTCAGCCTGATGACCCCCGACGCGGCGCACGGCACACCGCCGCCCGACCCACGGCTCGCCCCGCCCCGCCTCGTCCCCGGCCAGCGGCTGCGCACCGACCGCGCCGCCGAGGTGCTCGACCCCGGCACCCGGTACGGCGACGGCGGCGTACGGCCGTTCACCTTCCCGGAGAACGGCTTCCACGTGCGCCGGATCGTCGGGCAGGAGAACGTCCGGGCCGCGAGCAACGCCGCCATCGCCGCCTCCTACGGCCACGGCTTCCGCATCGGCCCGCACGACAGCCGCCAGGACGTGATGCGCCACGCCACGGACACCGGCCTCACCCGCCCCGGCACCGGCGCCGCGCAGACCCTGGAGGACGCCACCGGCAACGCCGCGCTGACCGCCTTCTGGCCCCACACCCTCTCCGGCACCGGCTACTCCGTGCCCGGCCTGGCCCACCAGCACCTCGCCGGCACCGACACCGCCGCCCTGACGCTCCACTCCAAGCCCGACTTCAGCCGCGCCGTGCTGCTCACCGTCGCCGACGGCATGAAACTGGAAGTGCTCCGCGAGAGCGCCGAAGGCGCCACCACCTCGGTCTCCCGCGACAACGCGCAGGACTCCTCGATCGGTGAGGGCACCACGGTCAGGTCGGAGGCGACCGGCCTGACCCAGTACGACGCGACCACGACCGGCCCCCACACCGTGGACGGCGACGCGGTCACCGCGGCCGGCGAACACCTCCAGTCGGTCAACGTCAAACCCAAGACCGGCCGCGCCTTCCTCTTCGCCGTCCCCACCACCTGGCTCGGCGTCGCCGACGTCCACCGGGGCGTCAAGGACTCCGCCCTGGGCAAGCTGGTCCTCGGCACCTTCGGCCACGCCAGGCCGGGCCCCCGGGACGTCGCCGCCGAGGCGTACACGGTCGCCTGGGTCCGCGAGGACATCGCACGCGACCTCGGGCTGGTGGACGACACCAACTTCCCCGCCCACGTCGGCAAGGCATGGGACGCCGTCGGCGCCGCCGCCAAGGCCTGGACCGACGCGGACAAGGCCTACTGGGGAAAGCGCCGCGGCGCGCTACGGCTGCGCGAGGAGGCCGACGCCGCCCGGGAAGCCGTCGAGGAGGCCCGCCGCGCGGCCGACACCGCCCGCCGTGAACTCGTCGCGGAACTGACGGACCGTCAGGCGTCGGGTGACGGTGACTGGGCGCAACGCACCCTACGCGACCTCGACACCGTCATGGCCCGCTCCGGCACGACGACCCCGGCGCACGACGCCTACGCGGAGGCCACCCGACGGCTCGACGCCGCCACCGCCCGCCTCGACGCCGCCCGCGCGGCCCACGACGCCCGCCGCGCCGAACTGGACACGCTGCGCGCCACCGCCGACCGCGCCGCCGGCGACTACCACCGCGTCCGCGCCGCCACCGACCAACTCACCCGCTGGCACCGGCTCAACGCCACCGAAGAAGGCCGCCGCCTCCTCGACGGCCTCCCCGAACCACCCCACGTCACCCACGACGCCCCGCCGAAACCCCCGAAACCACCCAAGCCCGCCGCGCCCGCCTACACCACCACGGGCGGCCCCGACCCCAGGCTCCTCGCCCCCGACCACACCAGCTACACCCTGCACGACGTCCCCGCCGACGGCGGCTCGTTCCATCACGCCCTCGCCGCGTGGCTGGGCCGCGACCACCCGACGCTGCTCACCGACGCCGGGATCGACCCCGCCGACCCCGCCACCGTCGCCGCCCGACTGCCGGACCTCCTGGCCGCCACCCTCACCGACCCGGCCAACGCCGACCTGCTCGCCTTCACCGCCCCCGACACCGGTGACACCTTCACCCCGGCCGAGGCCGACGCCGCCGGGCTCCCCCTCGGCCAAGACACCCCGGCCCGCCGCGAGTTCGACGGACTCGGCGGACTGATCCCGCACACCCTCAAGCTGGACGACCACGCCCGGGCCGCCCTCGCCGCCGCCCAGTTGCGCCGGCCCGGCCCCGGCCTCGACCACTCCGCCGCCGACCTGCTGCCCGCACTCGCCGCCCGCGCCTTCGGCGCCCGGGTCACCGTGGTCCGCGCGGACGGCACCTTCCAGGAGTTCGGCGCACTGCCGGACCGCACCGGGCAACCACACCTCGTCCTCGGCCACCACGACCGCCGCTACCGGCTCGCCGTCCCCGACGGGATCGGCGCCGCCCTGCTGCCCGCCGCGCGCGACGCGGGCCTCGTGCCGCCCGGCCCCCGTCAGGCCGCCACCGACGCCCTGTACCGCCTGCTCGCCGCCCGGATACGCGACGACGACCTCCCCGCCGGCACCGACCTGATCGACCCCGACCGGGCCGTCCCCGCCGAAACCTACGAACGCGCCGGGATCACCCTCACCGGCGCCCAGCAACTGCAGGCGGTCCTGGAAGGCGGCCTCCCACCCGGCGAGGCCGGCCTCACCACCGCCGACCGGCTGCGCCTGGCGCTCCACCTCACCCCCGACGCGCCACCGGTCACCGCCGTCGCCGCCACCGTGGCCGCCCGCGAACTCGGCGTCACCGTCGAGGTGTCCGACCCCGAAGGCCGGATCCACCGCCACGGCACCGGCGAAGGCCCGGTCGTCCGTGTGGCCGCACCGCCCCGGCAACCGGCCCTCCGGTGAACGCGAGCCGCCCTTGCCCGTCCGTGCAACAGCGGCTGCCCGCGCGTGCCGGTTACCCCCGGTTTCCCATCAAGGGCGCCGATGGCCTGCGGAATCCACACCGGACGTAGGGTACTTTTGCCCACGGCAACACAACTGTCACCGCGGTGTTCGAGGCACCAGCCGGACGGGAGACACCGATGACTCTCACGCTCGACCTGCACCCGCTCTACCGGAGCGACCGCGACGTCGACCGCGCCGTCCGGGAAGTCATCTTCAAGGCGGCGGCGACCAAGGCCGACCGGGTGGAGATCATCCCGGGCAAGGGGACGGGCAAACTCAAGGCCCGCGTGCTGGCCATGCTGCGCCAGCCGCACCTGAAGAAGCTCTACACGCGCTTCGAGGCCGATCCGTCCAACGAGGGCCGGATCGTCGTCCACTTCAGGTGAGCCGCGCACACCCCGTGTCAACGGGGCCCGGCGCCGACCCCGGTCCGCGCGACCGGGACGACCACCGCCGCACCGCAGCCGTCACCGGAGGCAGCCGATGACGCGATGGCCCGCGGTCTTCTCCCGCCGCGCACGCGGCGACCGGGAGACGACCCCGCAGGAGACGCCCGACCAGGGAACGGCCGGGACGGCACCGGACGACGACCCCCCCGTCCTCGTCGACCAGCGGGACGGACTGCTGCTCTTCCGCTGCTCACCGGCGGCCACCCCGGGACCGGAGGACGTGGCCGAACTCGCCCGCGCACTGGCGGCGCAGGAGGACGCCGCCCGGACGGCGACCGTGGTGATCGGGGTGGACGGCGACGCACCCGCCGCGCTGTGGCGGCGGCTCGCCGACACCCTCGACGTGCTGCGCGCCGACGGCGTCGGCACCGTCCGCCTGGTGCTCTCCGGCGCCGGTGCCGGCGGCCCCGACCGCCCGGCGTTGGCCCAGCACATGGCCGACGCCTGGCAGCTTCGGGTGATCGCCCCGGAAGGCCCGGCCGTGATCGTGCCGGGCGGCACGCTGTTCGCCCCGGAACACCTCACCGGCCTGCGCGGCTGGCGGCTGTTCACCCCCGGCGGCGAACCCGAGCCGTACGGACCCCGCCACCCCGCGCCGACCTGGCAGCCCGAGTTGGGACGCCTCCCGGCCACCACGGCGTCCGGCTGCGTGGTGGAGCAGATCCCGGCCGGGGTGCTGGTGCGTTCCCCCCGGGCCCGTCCGCCGCGCCCCGGTGACCTGTGCTACTCGGCACCCGTCGACCCCGACCACCCGCTGGTGGTGGTCGGCGTCCCCGGGGCGGCGGACACCGCGGACATACCCTCCGACGACCTCGGCGCCCTGCTCGCCGCGCTGCCCGCTTCCCTGCGCGAGAAGGTGCGGCTGGCCCCCGGCAACCACCGGGACCTGCTGCCCGCCGCGCAGGATGTCGCCGACTCGCTCGGCATCGAGGTGGAACTGCTGACCGGGCTCCCGCTGGTCGACGACGCCTCCGAAGCCGTCCGCCCCGCCCTCGTCGGCCGCGACGCCGCCCTGACCTGGCGGCCGTTCGTGGAGGCCGTGACCTGCCGCCCGGCGGCCGACGACGCCCAGTCGCCCCCCGAACCGCTGCTGCTGCGCTGGCGCCCGCCGGTCCCCGGCTTCGGCAACGGCCGGCAGGGCACCATCCAGCTCTCCGACGACTGGCAGCTCACCGTGTTGCGGGCCGGCCTCCACCTGGGCCGCAAGGACCGCCAACCCCCGCTCTACGCCCGCCCGGTGACCGCCGACCACCTCGCCATCGACCTCGGCACCCCCGGCGAACCACTGGACGACTCGGTCTTCCCCGTGCTCTCCCGGCTCCTGCTCGACCTCGACCCCGCCCTGCGCGAATACATCACCCTCCAGGCACTGGGGCGCCCCTCGGACGGCGGACGGCGGCTGCGCCGCATCGCCGTGCAGCACGGGGTACGTCTGCTGTGGCCCACCACGCCCGCCGCCCAGCCCGTGCCGCAGGTGCGGACCGCTGTCGCGGTCGGCCCCGCGGCCACCGTCACGCCCGCCGCCCTCCCGCCGCCCCGGCGCGCGGTGACCGCCGCCCCGGAGCCCCAACGAACCACCGGCGACGGGGAGTTGCCCGTCGAGTACCGCCCCGCCGTCGCCCGCATCGTGCGCGCCACCGAGGCCGCCGACCACACCAGAGCCGCCGCGCTCGCCGAGACGCTGGAACGCCAGGTGTTCGCCGTCCACGGCCCCGACGCCCCGGTCTCGCTGGAGATGCGCCGACTGCGCGCCCACGTCGCCCGGCTCGGCGGCGACCACGAACTCGCCGTCGAGCTCTACCGGAACGTGGCGCTCACCCTCCTCGCCACCCGAGGCGCGGACGACCCCGAAACCGTACGGGCCGCCTCCAACGCCGACGCGTGCTGGCGGGCCGCCCCCGACCCGGCGACCGCCCGCCGCCTGGCCCCCGCCGTCCTGGCGCTCCACGGCGAACTGCGCGGCGAGGCCGCCCGTCGCCTGCGCGCCGCGGCGGAACGGCACGCCGCCACGCTCGCCGAGGACGCGGCCACGGAGGAGGCGCCCACGAAGGACGCGGCCACGGAGGTCGCGGCCCCCTACCGCCCGCCCGGCACCGAACGTTCCGGGCCGGCCGGGGAACGCGCGGGCGAGACGGCCACCGCGTAGCCGCGCCGACCGGGCCTGGGGGAGGGGGCCGGAGGGCATACCCGCGAACGGGGCCACTTGGTCAGCAGCGCGTATCTCCTCCAAGGGCCTTTCCGCGGGGGATCCTTACCATCAGCTGGGCCCGGTGCGGAGTGACCACGCCACGCAGAACCGGGTCCGTCAGCAGGATGACCGGGGCGATGCGGTGCGGGTCGTCGGAGTGCCAGTGCGGCAGGGCGGCCTCGACGACGGCCCACGCTTCCTCGTCGTCGCCCCGCGCGGCGAGTGACCGGGCCAGGTCCAGGGCCTGTTGGAAGGCCGGCGGTTCGGGCAGCCGGGGCGGCACGTGGGCGGCAGCGCGGTCGATCCAGTCGTCGTTGGACTCGCCCGCCGAGAAGCCCAGTTCGGGGACGAGCCGACCGAGGATCTCCAGCCGCGGCAGCCCGACGAGCGGCCCGTGCTCCTCCACCGTACGGCGCAGGTACAGCGGAAGCGCCTCGGCCCGCACCTGGTCCTCGCCGATCGCTGCGATGACGTGGTCCCGGCCGAAGACGTTGTTGCGGATCTCGTGGTGGGCGGACCCCAGGTCGAGGAAGGCGCCCAGGATGGTCTTGAGGTACATGCCGACGCCCGAGCCCTTGACCGCGGCGCGCTCGAAACTCGCCAGTGCCTGCTCGGCCTCGCCCCGCAGCGCCTGCTCGCGGCCCTGGGCGACCAGGTCCTCGGCGCCCTCCGGGTGTACGCCGTGGCCCCGGTGGCCTTCGAGCCTCTCGAAGACGGCGCGCTCCGCCCGGACCAGCTCGGCGAACGACGCGTGCCGCTCGCCCAGGCCCGGGTACCAGCTCGCCCAGATGTACGCCGCCCACTCCCCGTCGTCGGACACGTCGCCGGGATCGAGCAGCCAGTACTGGGCGTCGCCCTCCTGTGAGATCAGCAGCGAGCGGCCGAGGACGGCGCCTTCTTCGTCGTCCTCGTCGTAGAAGTCGGCCAGGGCGGCGTCCGTCTCGGTGAGCCAGGCGACGGTGTCGGTCGTGCGCATCTCCCACATGAACGAACTCAGTCGCAGCCAGCCGTCGGAGGCGCCGAGGAACGCGCGATAGCTGGGCGGAAGCCGGGTGCCGAGTCGCTCCTCCAGCGCCGCGAGCCGCTCTTCGCTCGCGCCCTCGTATCCCAGCCAGCCCGCGGCCCGCTGCTCGTCGCTGACGTTCCACAGCTCGCGGCCCTGGGTCACCCGGATGATGTCGGCACTGTAGTCGGACAGATAGGCACGCCACTCCTCGACGGTGCGCAAACCCGCGCCTTCCGGTGCGGATGCCGGCGGCGTGCCACGGAAACCGGACGGGCTCTGACCCGCCCGCCGACGGTAGCCGAAGAAGCCGGTGTACGCGGCGACGGGACCGGTATCGAACAACCGGACCTGGGAGAGCTGGACGTGCTCGGCACCGGCGTTCGCGGTGATCTCGAGGCAGTAGTGCCGGTACCCCACGCCGGCCGTGCCGGTCACGGCGAAGCCTCGCGGCTGGTGTCGCCCGGTGAAGACCTCACCGGTACGGGAGTCGAGCGCGGTCCATCGCCGGCCGTCGTTCGACCCGTACAGCGTCCAGGCCGTCGGGTCGCGGTCCGGGCAGTCGTTCGCCGAGGCCAGCACGTAATACTGGACGAAAGTCGGCCGCACGAGACGGAACTTCAGCCACGCGCCCGTCCTCCAGTCGCCCAGCCACTTGGCGTGCGTGTCGTTCAGCAGGTTGTCGGCGATCTCGCCGACCGCCTCGTACTCGTGGTGCGCCCGTACCGTGCAGACCAGGGCGGTGACCTCACGCGTACCGTCGGGTTCGGTGAAAGTCGCCCGCAGGGTGATCGAACCGGACGCGCCCGCCCGGTCGTGCCAGTCCAGGCGTTCCACGTGGGCGTCGCCGTCCTCGAGCAGCAGCCACCAGTCACCCGCCGCCTGCCAGTCCGCCCCCTGGCTCTCCTGCGTGCGGAACCGGTGAACCGCGGCTTCCTGGACGGCCTCGCACCGTTCCAGCTCGCCGCGATACTCCGCCGGCGCGCCGTCGGCGGCCCGGTAGTGCCCGTAGAAGCCCTCCATCGCCGCCCGGAACCCGACCGCTGCCTCCGCGCCGTCGTACGTACGCCAGCCGAGCCGGTCCAGCGGCGGACGCTCGTCGCGCTCGATGCCCACGCGCAGCCACGGGCCGGGCTCCCACGCGTCCGCGCCGTCCCAACGCCGCTCGGTACGGAAGACGAAGACCCGCTCCACCTCGTGCCCCTCGCGATTCGGTCGCACTCTGCTCTCGGGGCTCAGCCGGACGGCCAGGTCCAGTCGTCGGCGGACGAGTCGCAGGGGTCGATGATCAGCCGTGCGTCGTGGCCGGCTCCGGCGCCGCCACGGACGGACAGGCAGAGCCCGTGCGCGGCGAGGTTGCGGATCTGGTAGGAGCCGCCGTCCCCGGAGGCCAGGTACCACAGCTGGTTGTCACCGGTGGTCGGGGCGCACGGATACTCCGACACCGCGGTGCCGGCCGGGTTGGCACCGTAGTTCGGCAGGTCCATGCACAGGCTGTCCTTGGTGTTGCGGATGGTGAACAGCTTCTCGCCGCCAGGGCCGTGGCCGGCGTCGACCACCTGGAGGGCCCACATCTGGTTGTCGCCGTCGCCGGGCTGGCAGTAGTACTGGTTGACCGGCCCGTTGACCGAACCGGAGCCGAACCCGGGGATATCGGCGCAGAGTCCGGTGCCGGCGTTCTTCAGCAGCACGTGCCCCGCGCCCGCGAAGACCACGGGGAACGGGGCGGACCGCTGCTGGTCCGCCGACTGGTCGTCCCGCTTCTCCGTCGCGGGCGGCTTCGCCGTGCTCGGCGCGGTGGACGGGCTGTCGGCGGCCGGGGACGACGGGGCGCCGGAGGACGCCGACGCCGACGGCGAGGGGGAGCCCGACGACGACGTCGAGGGGAGGGGGCTCACCGACACCAGCGCCTGCGGCTGCTGGGCGCTGCCGCCGAGCGCCGCGTTGCCCACATCGGCCGTCGGGTGCGTCTTCTCCTTGGACGAGCCGGTGCCCACCAGCAGGAACGGTATGGCGAGCAGCGCCACCCCGCCCACCGCGGCGGCCATCACCACCCGCTTCGGCCGCCCCGGCGACGCCTCGCCCGCCTCACCGTCGTCACCCGTGGCCGGCTGCTCGGCCGCCCACACCGCCGGCGCGCCGCCGCCCCCGTTCCCCCCGCCGCTCGCCGGAGCGACGGCCGGAACGGAGGAGGTGGTCTTCGCCGCCGGAACGGGGGCCCCGGCGGCCGGAACCGGGGCGTCGGCAGCCGACACCGGGGCACCGGCCTGCCCGGCCTCCGGACGGCCACCGGCGTCCCGCCCCGGAGTGAGGCCGGAGAACGCCTCGGTGTTCGCCGCCGGCAGCGCAACCGCCCGCCGGACCCCCGAATTCCTGTCGTTCCCGTCGGTTTCTCGCTGCGCGGACAAGGTACGCCTCCTTGGGAAATGTGAGGGGCAGGTCGCGGATCGAGACGGAATCATCCTTGTCTGCTGGGATGTTAGCGGCTGCGCCCGCCCCCGGTACCCGTCAGGTTTCCCTCCGTGTGGCGCCTCGCCCCGCCGATCGCGGCGGCATCGCTGGTCAGCGCGGTGTGCCGGGGAATTCCCTCGCATTTCACGGCGGTCGGGTCCGCTTTCGTCCGGTGCACGGAAATGCATCGGCGGCTGTACGGACAGGCAGAGTCCGCGAGACGTCCTCCGTCCGGCGCCGGCGCCAGCCACAATTGAGGAATCCGCGCGCGGCAACCGGCTTTTCCCTGACCGCCGTTCACCCTTTTCCGTTCTCCCCGCCGGACGGCCGCCCCGGTCACCGCCGCCGCGATCACGACGCAGACGAGCACTGGAACCCCGACGGTGAGGACACGGCGCGAGAAGGCCGTTGCCGCGTAACCGGCGCCGACCTCGGCGGTGGCCCACGCCGGGGCGGCGAGAACGCTGTAGGGGGCGATGCGGCGGTAGGGCAACCCGGTGGCCCCGGCCAGGGGGGGACGAGGGTACGCAGGACGGGCACGAAACGCCCGACGAGGACGGCCTGTCCGCCTCGGCGGGCCATCAGCGCGTCGGCACGCCGCCACACACCGGCCCGCACGCGGTCGCCGAGGCGGCCGGAGAGCGGCCGGGCACCGAGCAGCCGCCCGGTGCGATGCGCGGCGAAATCACCCGCCACCACCGCACCGGCCGCCACCGCGATCACCCCCGGGAGACACACCTGTCCGCCACGGGCCAGCGCCCCCGCGGTCAGCAACAAGGTGAACGTGGGCACGAAGGCACCGATCAGCAGAACCGACCCGGCCAGGACGGCAACCGCCACGACGAGGTAGACGGCCGCCGGGGGCACACCGCCGACGACCGCGAGGACGCCGGTCACCGCCCGGCCCGCGCCACCGCGCCGTCCACCACCCGGACCGGGCCCGGGACCCCGGGGCGCTCCAGCCGCCACACCCTGGCCGGCGGCAGGTTGGCCCACACCGTCCGGCAGCCGGTGGCGTACCGGCGCCGGTAGCCGGCCAGCACCTCCTCGACGTCCCGGTGACGGCGTGCCTCGGCGCGCGAGGAGAACAGCACGCGCGCCCGACGGGTGCCGAGATAGCCGAAGTACGTCAGCGTGCCGCCGGGGCGGAGCAACTCCAGGTACCGATCCATGATCGCTTCCACTCGGCGGGGGCCGAAGTTGGTCAGCGGGAGTCCGGAGACGATCACGTCGTAGCGGCGGCCGGTTTCCAGGTGCTCGATCAGCCCTTCCACGACATCGACCCGGTGCGCCGCCGCCGGACGCGGGTCGGTACGGAAACGGTGGCGCAGCCGGTCGGCGAAGCGCGGGTTGGCCTCCACGACGTCCAGGCGGCTGCCCGGCGGCAACCGGGGGATCAGCACGCGGGTCACCGCACCGGTGCCGGCCCCCGCCTCCAGGACGGTCAGGGGCCACCGCGCCGAGGCGTCCACCGGCGCGGTCAGCGCGCGGGCCAGCGCCGTCCCGCTGGGGGCGACGGCGCCGGTGGTGCGCATGTCACGGGCGGCCTCCAGCAGGAACATCCAGCCCTCGGCATGGCGCTGAGCGCGGACACGGTCGTGCGAGGTGATCCAGTCGTCCATGACGGCGACGCTAGAAGCCCGCCGGAGCCCGCGGAGGGGCCGATGTGCGACCGTCTCCCCCGACGAAAGTAGGGGGAGAGCGGCGAAGGTCGTCGAAGGGACGAGCGGGGACGGCCGCTTAGGATCCGAGGGGTGAGCTGGCGAGAGAAGACCCGGTGGGCCGCGGTCGGCCGGTGCTGCCTGGTGGCGCTGCTGACCGCCAACTCCGTGCAGAACGGTGCCTCGGTCTCCGGCGGCCACTACCTGACCGCGGGCAGCGCCGTGACCGTGCTGTGCGGGGCGGCCCTGCTGACCCGCCGGCTGCCGTGGGCCGTCGCGCCGGCCATGACCACCGCGACCGTCGGCGTGTGGGGGTGGCCGCCGCTGCCGCTGCTGCTCGTCGCGCTCTTCGACCTCGCCGCGAACCGGCGCGCCCGGGTGGCGCTCGGCTGCGCGGCGGTCGCGCTCGGCGCCAACCTGGTCTCCCGGCCGCCCACTTCGCTGTGGATGCCGCAGCAGTACGGCGCCTCCCTGTTCCTGCTGCTGGCCGTGGTGGGCGGGCTGTGGCTGGGGAGCCGCCACCGGCTGGTCGAGGCGCTGGCCGGCCAGGTCGAGCACCTGCGCATCGAACGGGAACTGGGCGAGCAGGCCGCCCGCGCCGCCGAACGCTCCCGGATCGCCGCCGAGATGCACGACGTCCTGGCCCACCGGCTCAGCCTGATCGCCCTGCACACCGGCGTCCTCGCCGCCCGCGGCGGCACGCTGCCCGAACCGGTCGGCGAACGCCTCGCCCTGCTGCGCACCGCCTCCACCGAGGCCCTGGCCGACCTGCGGGACGTGCTCGGCGCCCTCCGCGACACCGACACCACCCCCGCCTCCGCCGTCCCCGCCCCCGTACTGCGGGACGTGGACGAACTGGTCGAGCAGGCCCGCGACGCCGGACAACGCGTCCACGCCGAGGTGGACGGCCGGCCCGAACAGGCGCCCGCCGCCCACCGGTTGGCCGTCTACCGCATCGTCCAGGAGGCGCTGACCAACGCCCGTAAGCACGCTGCCGGGGCGCCGGTGGACGTCCGGGTGTGCTACCGCCCGCCGGCCACCACCGTGGAGGTCGCCAACGCCGCGGGCGCCCCGGCTCCGGGCGCGGTCACCTCCGGGTTCGGGCTGGTCGGCCTGGGGGAGCGGGTCACCGCCCTGGGCGGCCGGCTCGACGCCGGACCCGCCGGCGCCGGCACCTGGCGGCTGACCGCCCGCATCCCCCACCCGCCCGAACAGAACGGCACCCGCACATGATCCGCGTCCTGATCGCCGACGACGACGCCCTGGTCCGGCTGGGGCTGGCCGACCTCCTCGACGGCGACGCCGGCATCGAGGTCGTCGCCCAGGCCTGCGACGGCCTGCACGCCGTCGAGCAGGCCACCGCCCACCGCGTCGACGTCGCCCTGGTGGACGTCCGCATGCCGCGCATGGACGGCATCACCGCCACCGCCCGGCTGCGCGCCCTGCCCCGTCCACCGAAGGTGATCACCCTCACCACCTTCGACCTCGACGAGTACGTCTACAACGCGCTGGCCGCCGGCGCCGACGGCTTCCTGCTGAAGGACACCGACCCCGCCGAGATCCTGCGCGCCGTCCACCTCGTCGCCGTCGGCTCCGCGATGCTCCACCCCAGCGCCGCCCGCCGCCTCATCGACCGCTACCACCAGGCCGGCGGGGCCCGGACGACCGCCGCCCGGACCCGGCTCGACCGGCTCACCCCACGCGAACGCGACGTGCTGGCCCTCCTCGCCGAGGGGGAGACCAACGCGGAGATCGCCGCCCGGCTGGGCATGCGGGAAAGCACCGTCAAGGCCCACGTCAGCCGCATCCTCACCGCCCTGGAGGTCACCAACCGCGTCCAGGCCGCCCTCCTGGCCCGCGACGCCGGGCTCACGCCGTGAGCACTACAGCCCGACGTCCCGGCTGCTGAGGTCCGTCAGCGACTCCCGGCGCACCAGCAGCCGGGCACGGCCGTCGGCGACGGCGACCACCGGCGGGCGGCCGACGAGGTTGTACCCGGAGGCCATCGACACCTGGTAGGCACCGGAGACCGGGACGGCGACGAGGTCCCCGGCGCGTATGTCACCGGGCAGCGGCACGTCGGCCGCGAGGACGTCACCGGCCTCGCAGTGGCGTCCGACCACCGTCACCGGCACCGGGGCGGCACCGGAGCGGCGGCCGACCAGCCGGGGCGCGTAGCCGACGCCGTACAGGGCGGGCCGGGGGTTGTCGCTCATCCCGCCGTCCACGGCGACGAACGTGCGGTCGCCGCCACGCTTGACCGACGGCACCCGGTAGAGCGCGACCCCGGCCGGGGCGGCGATGGCCCGGCCGGGCTCGACGGCGAGCCGGGGCACCGGCAGATCCGCGGCGGCGCAGGACGCGGCGAGCTCGGCACGCACCCGTACCGCCAGCGCGGCGACGTCCAGGGCGCGTTCGCCGGGGCGGTAGGCGACCGCGTGGCCGCCGCCGAGGTCCAGCTCGGGCAGGGTGACGCCGTGCTGCCGCCGGATCCGGGCCAGCAGCCCCACCAGGCGGCGCACCGCCGACAGATAGGGCTTGACCGAGTCGATCTGGGAGCCCAAGTGACAGTGGAGACCGGCCAGTTCGAGCCGCGGCTGGCCCAGCACCCGGGCGACCGCGTGCTGCGCGGTGCCGTCGGCGAGGGAGAGGCCGAACTTCTGGTCGTCGGTGCCGGTACGGACGGCGGCGTGGCTGCCCGCGGCGATCCCCGGGGTGATCCGCAGCAGCACCTTCTGCCGGGTCCCGGCCGGAACCTGGGCGGCCAGCCGGGCGATCTCGCCGGTGCTGTCCACGACGATCCGGCCCACCCCCAGCCGCAGCGCGGCCCGCAGGTCCTCCGGGCTCTTGGCGTTGCCGTGCAGCACCATGCGCTCCGGCGGGAAGCCCGCGGTGACGGCGAGTTCCAGCTCCCCGGCGGAACACACGTCCAGCCCCAGGCCCTCCTCCCGCACCCAGTGCGCCATCGCCCGGCACAGGAACGCCTTGGCCGCGTAGAGCACGTCGGTGTCGGGGAACGCGGCCCGGTACGCCCGGCAGCGCCGGCGCACCTCGGCCTCGTCCAGGACGTAGACGGGGGTGCCGAAGCGCTCGGCGATCTCGGTCAGCGCCACGCCGGCCACCGTGACGTCCCCGTGCGGCGCGGTACGCGCGGAGGCGGGCCACACCGACAGCTCACGGCTCGGGGACCGGGCGGGTTCCGGGGCGAGCGAAACGGTCATGACGACGCCCTCCGCAGCCGCTCGGCGCCGCACACCACGTCCACCAGGGCCGCCGCCCCGGTCACCCGCGCCATCCCGGCCGGCCGGGGGTCCCGCACCCGTCCGGCACCGCGCGCCGACGCACCGACCCCGGGCGCGGCGAACTGCGGGTCGACGGTGAGCGTGGTCACCCCCAACGGCTCGGCGAGCGCCCGCAACGCCGGTTCCGCCAGCCTGATCCACTCCTGACCCGGGCCGAGCGTGGCGGCCAGCGCCTGCCGGGTGGTGAAGCCGACGGCCGTGCGACCGCCCAGCGGGGTACGGAACATACGGGCCGCGCAGCCCGAGGGGCCCGGCCGGACGGGCACGTACAGCGGTCCGGCCGGGGGGCGATCGGAGGGCTCCGGGTCGTCCCCGTACAGGTGCTCGCTCATGAGGTCTCCTCCAGCGGGGGTCGTCGGCCCCGGGCCGGACCGTGAGGCCCGGGGCGCCTCTCCGACGGTATTGCCCGAGCCGCACCCCTCGGGCCCGCCGCTGATGGGAAGTTGACAGTCAACGGCGCCGAATTGACGCTCCGCTGACGGAAAACCGACGCTGCCGCCGACGGTGGCGCTCCCCTTTCGGATGAACACCGTGGCGCGGGGGTCAAGGGCGGTGCGTGCCGTACGCGGTGCGCCAGGCGGCGGGGGAGGTGCCGGCCTGGCGGCGGAAGAACGTGGTGAAGTTCCCGGCGTCCCGGAAGCCGAGGCGCCGGGCGCAGCCGCCGACCGGCAGGTCGGTGTGGGCGAGCAGGCGTTTGGCCTCCAGCAGGACGCGCTGGTCGAGGAAGGCCTTGGCGCCGGTGCCGGTGGCGGCCCGCGTCGCCCGGGTGAGGGTGCGGACGTCGTAGCCGAGCGCCCGCGCGTAGTCGGCCACCTGGTGCCGGTCGGTGAAGTGCTCCTCCACGGCGGCCCGGTAGGCGCGGAACACCTCGGTGTGCCGGTCGCCGGAGGGAGTCGCGCCGGACGGGGCCGGTGCCTCGGGGAGGGCGCGCAGGATCAGCGCCGCCAGCAGGTGGGACAGGAGCGCGGGGGACGCGAGGCGCGGCGTTCGCACCGCCGCGTCGTGCTCGCTGCCGAGGTGTCCGGCCGCGAGCAGGGCGAGGGACAGCCGCTGCCGGTCCAGGTGCCAGCACGCCGGGGCGGTGGCCTCCGCCGCCGTGAGACCGGGGAGGAATCCGGGCCGGAAGAGGACCAGGGGCCCGTCGCAGCCGTCGATGCCGCTCCACCGGTGCACCATGCCCGGCCGGATCCACACGGCGCTGCCTTCCTGGAGCCGGTAGCCGTGGAAGTCCGCCTCGTGACTGCCGCGACCCGAGGCGACCAGGGCGAAGACGTGGAAGTCCGGGCGCTGCGGCTGGATCCGCCGGCGCTCGGCGTCCATCGCACGCAGCGCGGCGAAGTCCAGCACCTCCACCCCGTACGTCGCTCCCACGGCAGGCAGATAACGCAGTTGCCGCACTGCGGTGTGTCCGTTTTCCACAAGCACTCCGTCCCTTTCCGCCAGGGTGCGCGCCGCCCCGCGCATACCGTCGGTGTCGTGCCTGGCAGACAGTTCAGGCTACTGGTGCGAAAGCCGCGGCGAGACGGCGGCAGCCGCTTTCCGCGGCCGATGGGAGAGGCGCGATGATGACGGAAACGACAAAGGCGGTGCCGGTGGCGGACGGGTCCATCGAGGTGCGCGTGGCGGGCGGCGCCGGACGGGCGCTGGTGTTCGTCCACTACTGGGGCGGCTCGGCCGACACCTGGAACGACGTGATCGGCCAACTGCCGCCGGAGCAGGCGACGATCCGCTACGACCAGCGCGGCTGGGGCACTTCCCGGACGCTGCCCGGCCCCTACGGCCTCGACCGGCTCACCGACGACCTCGCCCGGATCGTCGAGGCGTGCGCCCCGGGGCCGTTCGTCCTCGTCGGCCACTCGATGGGCGGCAAGGTGAGCCAACTCCTCGCGGCCCGCCGGCCGGCCGGACTCGCCGGCCTGGTGCTCGTCGCGCCCGCGCCGCCGCAGCCGCCGGCCCTGGTGACCGAGGAGTACCGGCAGGGCCTGTCGCACGCCTACGACTCGCCCGCGACGGTGCGCCACGCCCTCGACGACGTCCTGACCGCCACCCCGCTGTCCGGGACGGCGCGGGCCACCGCGGAACGCGACAGCCTCGCCGCGGACGACGAGGCCCGGACCGAGTGGCCGCTGCGCGGCATCGCGGCGGACATCACGGTGGCCGCCCGGCGGATCGAGGTCCCGGTGACCGTGCTGGCCGGGGAGAACGACGTGGTGGAGCCGCCGCACGTGCTGCGCGACCACCTCCTGCCCCACATCCCGCACGCCACCTTGACGACCGTCCCCGGCGCCGGCCACCTCATCCCCGTCGAGGCCCCCGGCGCCGTCGCCGCCGCCCTCGGCGACGTCCTCACGGCCGTCCGCCGCTGACGACGCGCACCGGGGCGGCGAGGGCCGCCCGTTGTGGAGCTACCGCGACGGGCTCCCGGCGGACCCCGTCCCCGTCCGTCCGGCTCCGGCCCGGCAACGTTCCCGCAACGGCTCGGCCAACGACCCGTCCGGGGCCTCGACGGGCGCAGCGGGATGGTGACACAATGGAGTCATCCCATCACGCCGCGTCGGCACGGCTGTTGGCGTCCGTGACCGGCCGGCGCGTGGCACGGCCATGAGGAGCCGCCGCGTGATCCACCCCCATCCCGTTCCAGGAGACATCGGACTCACCACGATCTCCGGTGCCGTCGGCAAGCTCATCCGGCTCGGACAGTGGCTCAACGGCAACGGATTCGGCGACTACGAGCACGCGTTCGTCGTCCTGCCCGGCGAGCGGATACTGGAGGCCGAGCCGGGCGGCGCGCGGGTGCGCCCGCTCACCGCGTACGACGGCGCCGTGGTCCGTTACGTGTATCCGCCCGGGCTCACCGACGAGCAGCGCACCGCCGTGTGCGCCGCGGCCCGCGCGTACGTCGGCGTGCCGTACTCGTTCCTCGACTACCTCGCCATCGCGCTGCACCGCTTCCGGCTGTGGGTGCCGGGGCTGCGCCGCTACATCGCCGGCACCGGCCACATGATCTGCTCCCAACTGGCCGACCAGTGCTACCAGGACGCCGGCGTGCGCCTCTTCGCGGACGGCCGCTGGCCCGGCTACGTCACGCCCATGGCCCTGTACGACCTGCTCGCCGCCGACACCTGAGGGCGGGTCGGCCGGACACGCCCGCCGCCGGCAACCTCTAACCTGGTGCCGCCCAACGGCCGGTACGCGCGGTTCCGCGACCGGCCGGCGTCGGATACGGAACGGAGCGAGTGGTGCCCACCGGGGAAGCGGACGACGGCGAAGCGACCGGCACGCTGCTGGGCGGCCGGTACCGGCTGGCCGAACGGCTCGGCAAGGGCGGCATGGGCGTGGTCTGCCGTGCCGTCGACGAAGTGCTCGGCCGCGAGGTCGCGGTGAAGGTCCTGCGCGCCTACAGCGACGCCGGCCCGGCCGAACTCGCCGAACTGCGCACCAGGATGCAGCGCGAGGCACGGGCCGCCGCCCGCGTCCGCCACCCCGGCGTGATCACCGTCCACGACGTCACCGAGCAGGACGGACGCCCGGTGATCGTCATGGAACTGATCGACGGCCCCTCCCTCGACGACGTCCTGCGCGACCGCGGCCCGCTCGACCCCCGTTCCGCCGCCGCGATCGGCGCCGAGGTGATGGCCGCCCTCGACGCCGCCCACCAGGCCGGGGTGCTCCACCGGGACGTCAAACCCGGCAACGTGCTGCTCGACCGGGGCGGCCGGGTCGTTCTTACCGACTTCGGCATCGCCAGCATGGAGGCCCCCGGCGACGACGCGGCCACCAAGCTCACCCGCAGCGGCGAACTCGTCGGCTCGCTGGACTTCCTGCCGCCCGAACGCGCCCAGGGCCAGGACCCCGGCCCCGCCTCCGACGTCTGGTCGCTGGGCATGACGCTCTACGTGGCGGTGGAGGGCGGCTCGCCGTTCCAGCGCACCTCGGTGTGGTCCACGCTCACCGCGATCGTCACCGAACCGCTGCCGCCGCCGCACCGCTGCGGCCCGCTGACCCCGGTGCTCCAGGCCATGCTCGCCAAGGACCCGGCGGCCCGGCCGACCGCGCGGCAGGCCGCCGAGATGCTGACGGCGGTCGCCGCGGGCCACCCGCTCCCCGCCGCCCCGGGGCCCTCGGCCGCGTTCGGCCCGCCGCCACCTATGGCACCGCCCGCCCCGGAGACGGTGCCGACGCCCACCGCCGCGCCCGCCCCGCCGGCCACCGCCGCGGCGCCCCGGCGCGGCAACCGCCGCCGTGTCCTCCTCGCGGCCACCGCCACCGCCGTCGTGCTGGCCGTCGCCGGCGCCGCCGGATACGGGCTGTACCACACCGGCCCCCCGTCGCCGGCGGCACACGGCGTCGCCGTCGCCGCCCCCTCCGGCACCGCACGCGAAGGCGTCGCCCCCGGCGAGCCCAAGCACGGGATGACCAGCGCGCGGCCGTCCACCCCGGCATCCGCCGCGTCGGTGTCGGCGCCCCCCTCGTCACCACACCCGTCCGCCCCCGGGCACTCCACCGCCCCGGAGCGTTCGCCGGCCCCGCCGCCGCAGGCGCCCGCGTGCACCCCGATCGGCGGCGGCAAGGTCAACTGCTCGGTGTGGCGCGCCGCTCCGTCGTACACCGCCGCCGGCGCCCGGGCCGGAACGCTCAACGCCGGCACCAACTACTTCTACTGCCAGGCGAATCTGGGCCGCCGTGAGAGCTACGGCAAGTGGACCAACGTGTGGTGGGCCAGGACCGACGACGACAGCGGCAACAGCGGGGTGTACGTCAGCGACGTCTACCTCAAGGGCGGCGCGGACGACCAGCCGGTGCCGGGGCTGCCGGTGTGCTGACCGCGCCACGGCGCGCCCCGCCCGGCGCCGTCACCGCCGCCACCAGCGCCGCCGCCACGAAGGCCACCGCCGCCAGCACCGCCGAGGAATGCACCCCGGCCACCAGGTGGCGGGCGGCCAGGCTGCCGAAGAGCG
Source organism: Streptantibioticus cattleyicolor NRRL 8057 = DSM 46488 (assembly GCF_000240165.1). Lineage (NCBI taxonomy): Bacteria > Bacillati > Actinomycetota > Actinomycetes > Kitasatosporales > Streptomycetaceae > Streptantibioticus > Streptantibioticus cattleyicolor. Next base: position 454,409 of record NC_017586.1, on the reverse strand, counting down.
CCACCCCCAGTGCGCTGCCCAGCTGCCGGGCCGCGTTCAGCAACGCGGCGGCCGAACCCCCGCGTTCCCCCGGCGCCGACTCCATCACCGCCACCGTCGCCGCCGGCATCGCGAACGACGTCCCCGCCCCCGCCAGCACCATCGGCGCCACCAGCACCGCGTACGAGGTGTCCGCCCCCGCCAGCAGCCACCCCGCGAACCCCACGGCACCGGTCAGCAGCCCGGCCACCATCGTCCGCCCCGGCCCGCCGCGCGCGGTGAGCCGGCCCGACGCGAACGAGGACCCCGCCATCACCACGAACATCGGCAGCAGCGCCAGCCCCGCCGCCAGCGCCCCGTACCCGCGCTGCCGCTGGAAGTACAACGTGGCCAGGAAGAGCACCCCGTAGAACCCGAAGTTGAGCAACAGGCCCACCACGGCACCGCCGGCCAGCCCGCGGGGCACCGACCGCAGCGCCCGCCGGGCCGCCACCGCGCAGCCCCCGGCGGCCACCACCGCCACGGCCACCGCACCCAGCACCCACGGATCCGTCCACCCCAGCGTGCCGCCCTCGTTGAGCGCCGCGGTCGACGCCGCCACCGCCACCAGGCAGGCGGCCTGCCTCCCCGGCCGGATCCGGGCCGCCGGACGCGGCGGCGGCGCCGGCACGTGCCGCAGCGTGAGCCACACCGCCACCACGCCGAACGGCAGGTTCACCCAGAACACCGCGCGCCAGCTCAGCCCCCACACCGCCAGGCCGCCGACGAGCGGACCGGCCGCCGCGCCCAGCCCGGAGACCGCGCCCCACACCCCGAACGCCCGCGCCCGCGCGGCCCGTTGCGGATAGGCCGCGTTCAGCAGCGCCAGCGACGCCGGGACGAGCAGCGCCGCCCCCGCCCCCTGCGCCAGCCGCGCCGCGACCAGCGCCCCCGTCCCCGGCGCCGCCCCGCACCCGGCCGACGCCACCGTGAAGACCACCAGCCCGGTCAGGAACACCCGCCGGTGCCCGAACCGGTCCCCGAGCGCCCCGCCCAGCAGCATCGCCGCCGCGAACACCAGCGTGTACCCGTCCACCACCCACTGCAGCCCGGCCGCGCCCGCCCGCAGATCCGCCCCCAGCACCGGCGCCGCCACCGTGACCACCGTGACGTCGAGGATCACCATGAAGAATCCCGATGACACGGCGAGCAACGGCGCCCACGACCGCCCACCGCCCGCCACGGCCGCCACCGTCCGCTCCGTACCCGCGTCCTTGATCCGCTCCATGCCTCCAGCCTTCCGCCGGGACCCTTCGGCCGCGGGCGAAGCGTCACCGGCGCGGGGCCGCGGCGACGTTTCGTCCCCCGGCGAAACGTCCGGCGCCTACGCTGGGCACATGGCCACCTACATCGACACCTCGGCGGCGCCGCGCGTCGAACGGGAGGCGGACGTCGCGCGGGCGGCGGCCGTCTTCGGGGACGCGTCGCGGGTGCGGGTGCTGCTGGCGCTCGGCGACGGGCGCGAGCTGCCGGCCAGCGTGCTGGCGGCGGAGGCCGGGGTGAGCCCGTCCACGGTCAGCGCCCACCTGGCCCGGCTGCTCCAGGCCGGACTGGTGGTCGCCCGCACGCACGGCCGCCACTGCTACTACCGGCTCAGCGGCCCCGAGGTCTCCGACGTGCTGGAGGCGCTGGCCCGGGTGGCGCCGGACAAACCGGTGCGATCGCTGCGCGACGGCACCCGCGCCCAGCAGCTGCGCCGCTGCCGCACCTGCTACGACCACCTCGCCGGCCGGCTCGGCGTGGCGCTGATGGACGCGCTGCTCGGTCGCGGGGTGCTCGCCGGCGGTGACGGCCGGTACCGGTCGGACGACACCGGCCTGGACCGTCCCTCCGCCCCCGGTCGGGACGCCGCCTACCGCGTCACCGAGTACGGCGCACGCTTCCTGGCCGACTTCGGGATCGACCCGGCCGGGCTGCCCCGGCGCCGCCCGGCCGTCCGCTACTGCGTCGACTGGAGCGAACAGCGCCACCACCTCTCCGGCGCCCTCGGCGCGGCGCTCACCGACCGGTTCTTCGCCCTCGGCTGGATCCGCCGTGCCGAGACCCGCCGTGTGGTGCGGGTCACCGACGCTGGACGGGCCGGTCTCGCCGGCACCTTCGGCGTACCGGAGGACTGGGACAACGCGGGCCGCTGACCGCCCGCCGCCGGGGGTGCGCGGGCGCCGGGCTTTTCGTCAACGCGGTGCCGGTCGCTTAGGCTTCCCGTGATCCGCAACCGGCACGACGGCCGTGCGCGCCCAGGGGAGGAAGCCGCTGTGCACATCCAGGAATGGCTCCAGCACATCCCGCCGATCACCGTCTACCTGCTGGTGGGCGCCGTGATCGGGGTGGAGAGCCTGGGCATCCCGCTGCCCGGCGAGATCGTCCTGGTCAGCGCGGCGCTGCTGGCTTCCCAGCACGTGGTGGACCCGGTGCTGGTCGGCGCGTGCGCGGTGGTCGGCGCGGTGATCGGCGACTCGATCGGCTACTCCATCGGCCGCCGGTACGGCAAGTCGCTCTTCGCCCGGCTGGGACGGAGATTCCCCAAGCACTTCGGGCCGGAACACATCGAGAAGGCGGAGTCGTCGTTCCGGCGCTGGGGGATGTGGGCGGTCTTCTTCGGCCGGTTCATCGCCTTCCTGCGGATCTTCGCCGGCCCGCTCGCCGGTGTGCTGCGCATGCCGTACTGGAAGTTCCTCATCGCCAACGTCCTCGGCGGCGTCACCTGGGCCGGCGGCACCACGGCCGCCGTCTACTACGTCGGCATGGTCGCCGAGAAGTGGCTGAAGAACGTCTCGTACGTGGCCCTGGCCGGCGTCGTGGTCCTCGCGGTCGTCGCCTTCCTGGTGCTGCGCCGCCGCGCCAAGGCCAAGCAGCGCCGGGCCGAGGCGGAGCAGCCGGCCGGCGGGGAGCCCCGGGCGCCGATCGGCGGCTGAGCGCGGGTCCGGACGTGACCGCCGGCGCCCGCCGGCGGCCGGGAGCGGCGCCCGCCCGGCGCCGCGGGGAGAAGGGGCAGGAACCGACATGACCCGACCGCTGATCGCCGGGGTGGCCGGGGCCACCCCGTCCGTCGACCCGGCCGCGTTCACCGCGCCCACCAGCGTGGTGCTCGGCGACGTCACCCTGGCCGCGGGCGCGAGCGTCTGGTACCACACCGTGCTGCGCGCCGACTGCGGCCCGATCGTCCTCGGCGCCGACAGCAACGTCCAGGACAACTGCACCGTCCACGTCGACCCCGGGTTCCCGGTCACCGTGGGGGAGCGGGTCTCGGTCGGCCACAACGCCGTGCTGCACGGCTGCACCGTCGAGGACGACGTGCTGATCGGCATGGGCGCCACCGTGCTCAACGGCGCCCACATCGGGGCGGGTTCGCTGGTCGCCGCCCAGGCGCTGGTGCCGCAGGGCATGCGGGTGCCGCCGGGCTCCCTGGTCGCCGGCGTCCCGGCCAAGGTCAAGCGGGAACTGACCGAGGAGGAACGCGAAGGCATCAAGGTCAACGCGGCGATGTACCGGGAACTGGCCAAGGCCCACCGCGCCGCGCTGCACGACTGAGACCATCCACGCCGACCCCAAGGAGCCGACATGATCGCCCAGGTGCAGTGCGTCGCCCTCGACTGCCCGACCCGGCCGCCCTCGCCCGCTTCTACCAGGCGCTGCTCGGCGGGGAGATCAACCGCCCCGACCGCTGGACGCTCGACGCGGACTGGATGACGCTCCACCCGCCGGGCGGACCGGTGCTCGCCTTCCAGCGCGCGGCCGACCACCGTCCGCCGCGCTGGCCCGACCCGGACCACCCGCAGCAGCTCCACCTCGACCTCGGCGTCCCCGACCTCGACGCGGCCGAACGCGACGCCCTGGCCGCCGGCGCCCGCCTCCTCGACCCCGGCCCCCCGGGCCGTGGCTGGCGGGTCTACGCCGACCCGGCCGGCCACCCCTTCTGCCTGGTCCGCCAGGCGTCCGCCTGACGTACCCCCCGGGGCGCGCCGGGGCGCCGTCGCGGCGAGGATCACACCGGCGCGGGCCGACCGGGGGGCCGGGGCGTCGGTACGGTGTGCGGGTGCCGAAGAACAGAAACGTGTTCTCATCCCTCGCGGCGGTGCGGCGACGCGCCGTGTCGCACCTGGTCCACCGGGGCGCCCGCTGGATACGCGAGGCGGGCGCGGTCAGCGCCGAATGCCCCGGTCCGTACCGGTTCGGCAGGATCGGTGCGGGCACCCGGCTGGCCTACCCGCAGGGCACCATCTTCGGCGAGCGCTGGATCCACCTCGGGGACTGCTGCATCATCGCCCAGCAGGTGACGATGACGGTGGGCCTGATGCCCGGGCAGGAGTTCGGCCCGGATCCGGTGATCCGGCTCGGCAACGGCGTCGTCCTCGGCCGCGGCAGCCACGTCATCGCCTCCCAGCCGGTGGTCTTCGGGGACGAGGTCTACTGCGGCCCCAACGTCTACGTCACCACCGACAACCACTCCTACGACGACCCGCACCAGCCGATAGGCAAGCAGTGGCCGCGCAGCGCCCCGGTCGCCATCGGCTCGGGAAGCTGGCTGGGCACCGGCGCGGTGATCCTTCCCGGCGCCCGGCTCGGCCGCAACGTGGTCGTCGCGGCCGGCTCGGTGGTCCGCGGCGAGGTCCCCGACCACGCGGTGGTGGCGGGAGCCCCGGCCCGCATCGTCCGGCGGCTCGACCCCGAACTCGGCTGGCAGCCGCCGCTGCGTGACGCGGCCCCGGTGCCCCCGGCCGCGCTCGCCGAGCCGGTCCGCGACGAGCTGCGGCAGGCCGGCCCGGAGGCGTGACGCGTCCGGTGGACGCGGTGGTCGGGCGGGGCGCCCGGCGGGCCGGTGCGGTGCGTCGCAAGGCAGCGGGTCGGCCGCCGAGCCGCCCCCGCGCGGTCGGTCCGGCGATGCCATGAGGTGCCGTGCCGCGTCAGCCGGGTTCGCCCCCTCGCGACGCCCGGTACGGCGCCTCGCGGCGTTGCCGGGCCGACCGCGCAGGGGGAGCGAGGCCGGTCCGGCGCCTTGCGACGCACCGCACCGGACGCCGCTCCTTGACGGGCGGACCCTGGCCGACGCGGCGCTAGGCTCGCGGCCATGAGTGCACCGATCGGCCGCTTCGACGCGGCACCACCTGCCGTCGGCCACCTCGATCTGCTCGCCCCTCCGGTCGCCGCCGCGCTGCGCGCCTGGTCCGGGCCGGTCCCCATCGAGCAGTTGCTCCACGTGGACACCGATCCGGACCACGCCGACACCGCGGTCTTCGGCGAGGTCTACGGGGTGCCCCCGGAGAACTCGGCCAACTGCGTGGTGGTGGCCGGCAAGCGCGGCCAGGAGGTCACCCTCGCCGCCTGCGTCGTCCTCGCCCACACCCGGGCCGACGTCAACGGGGTGGTGCGCCGCCGGCTCGGCGCCCGCAAGGCATCGTTCGCCCCGATGGAGACCGCGGTCGAGCGCACCGGCATGGAATACGGCGGCATCTCCCCGATCGGGCTGCCCGAGGGGTGGCCGCTCCTGGTGGACGCGGCCGTGGTGGACACCCCCTACGTGGTGATCGGCAGCGGCCGGCGGCGCGGCAAGCTGCTGGTGCCGGGGAAGGCGCTGGCCACGTTGCCGGGGGCGGTGGTGCTGGACGGGCTCGGCGGCTGACTCAGCCGGCCGTCCGGCCCGACACGTCGAGCGAGAGCGCCATGGAGTGCTCGGCGAACCCCAGCGCGCGGTAGAGGTGTTCGGCGTCCGTGGTGGCGTGCAGATCGACCCGCGTCACCCCCTGTCCGGCGAACCAGTCGAGCAACGCCTCGGTGACCGCCCGCGCGTAGCCACGGCCCCGGTACCCGTGATCCGTGCAGACGTTGAAGACGAAGCCGAACCGTCCGGTCGGATGCCCCGGGGCCGGCAGGCGCTGCTCCACCGTCCCCACCGCGCACGCCGCCAGCCGGCCGCCCGGCCCGTCGCCGTCGACCACGAACGCCCCCAACCTCGGGGAGGACGCGGAAAGCTGACGTATCGTCAGCTCCCGGGCGGTCTCCTCCCAGTCGCCCGGCCGGTCCTCGCCCCTCATGGCCTGAAACATCAGGCGGCGCAGCCGCACCAGTTCGGCGGCGTCCCGCGGGCCCGCCTTCCGTACAACGATCATGCCGGGACGCTAACGCACCGCCACGGCGCCGCCGCGGTCACCCCAGCCGCGGCAGTTCGATGGCGGGGCAGCGGTCCATGACCATCGCCAGCCCGGCGTCACGGGTGCGGTGGTACGCCGCCTCGTCGACCACGCCGAGCTGGAACCAGACGGCCTTGGCGCCGATGGCCACCGCCTCGTCGGCGACCGGGCCGGCCAGGCGGCTGTTGACGAAGACGTCCACCACGTCGACCGGGAACGGGATCGCGGCCAGCGAGGGGTATCCCTGCTCGCCGTGGACCGTCTCCGCCCTGGGGTGCACCGGCACGACGCGCTTGCCGTGGCGTCGCAGCACCTCGGCGACGCCGTAGGCGGCCCGGTCGCGGTTGGCGGAGAGCCCCACGACCGCCCAGGTGTCGCCCAGCTCGGTGAGGATCTCGCGGATGGTCGCCGGATCGCCGTACATGTGATCGCTCCTTGAGTGGATGGGCCGTGTGTGGATGGGCCGTCCTTGCCGGGAACCCGTGGACCGCGGGAAAGATTCCGTGGCGGGGCGGCCGGTCGTGGCGCCGTCAGCGCCAGTCGAGCCGTTCGCCGCCGTGGGCCACCTTGAGCAGCGCTTCGGCCAGCACCGCGCATTCGTCCTCGGTGAGGTGGGAGCCGAAGTGGCGGTGGATGCCGCGCAGATAGGCGGGCGCGGTGTCGCGCAGCGCCTTGCGGCCGTCGTCGGTGACGACCGCCCACACCACCCGCTTGTCCGTGGCGTCGGGCTTCTTGGCGACCAGCCCGGCCCGCACCATCTCGTCGACCAGCCGGCTCACCCGGGTGCGGCTGAGCACCACCCGCTGGGCCAGCTCCTGCATGCGCAGACCCCGCAGGCCCGCCCCGTCGAGTTCGAGCAGGACGTCGTACCACGTCAGCGGGATGCGCCCCTCGCGCTGCACGTCGTTCTCGATCGCGCGGACGGCCGCGTTGTGGGCGAGCAGCAGCGCTCGCCAGGCTTGCAGTCGGACCTCGTCCCCATCATGGCTGCTCACAGGGGAAGTGTACGTGCACTTGTGTGCGTCCGCACGCATCTATTAAAGTGTGTGCAGACGCACACACCGCATTGAGGAAGGGCACACCGACATGGTTCGTCGCATCACCCGTGACGAGGTCAAGCGGAAGATCGACGGTGGCAAGGTCACCGTGGTCGAGGCGCTGCCGGCCTCCTACTACGAGCAGGCCCACCTGCCGGGCGCGCTCAACCTGCCGCACGACGAGGTGGACAAGCTGGCGCCCGAGCTGATCCCGGACAAGGCCGCCGAGGTCATCGTCTACTGCGCCAACTCGCCCTGCCAGAACTCGGGCATCGCCGCCCGCCGCCTGGACGAGCTGGGTTACACCAACGTCTACGAGTACGACGAGGGCAAGGACGACTGGATCGGCGCCGGCCTGCCGACCGAGTCCGGCGCCGGCGCCTGAGACCGGCGGAACCACGAAACGGGATCACCCGAGGGGGACCACATGAGCAGTGACATCGCACCCACCCGCACCATCGGCGGAGTCGATCTGCCCGCCGCCGGTACGTGGAAGGTGGACGCCGGTCACACCGAAGTCGGCTTCGTCGGCCGCCACTTCATGCTGACCAAGGTGCGCGGCCGGTTCACGGGGGTGGACGCCGCCGTGGAGATCGGCGAGCGCCCCGAGGACAGCCGGGTGACCGCCGTCATCGACATGGCCAGCGTGGACAGCGGGGACGGCACCCGCGACGACCACCTGCGCTCCGCCGACTTCTTCGACGTGGCCAAATACCCGCGTGCCACCTTCGCCTCGACCTCGGTGACCTGGGACGGCACCAGTGGCACGCTGGTCGGGGACCTCACGATCAAGGACGTCACCCGCTCGGTGACTCTTGCCGTGGACTACCTCGGCTACGCCCGGGACCCGTGGGACAACGACCGTGCCGTCTTCTCCGCCCACGGCAAGATCAACCGGGAGGACTGGGGTCTTACCTGGAACATGGCGCTGGAGGCCGGGGGCATCCTGGTCTCCAAGGAGATCGAGCTGACCCTGGATCTGGAAACCATCCGGCAAAGCTGAGGCAACCCGCGCGTCGCTCACGGTTCCGCCAGGCCCCGGCGGCGCGGGTGAAGCTGTCTTCACATCACCAAGTGCCCCGGTGCCGCCGCGCCGGGGCACTCTTCGCCGCGTCCGCCACCGGGCCGTCCCGCGGGTGAAACCCCACGGGCCGGTCCGGCAATGGGCGTTGGACGGCCCCACCACCGGAAATGCGGAATACCGCCCGGTCGAACTCCGCACGCGTGATGCGCGCGACCGGCACGACGCCGCCCCGTGATTCACAAACGGCGACCACGACTCCGGCTGTGCATATGCCGAGAGCATCGTGAACGGTGCTGACGGCACGTAATTTTGCTCCTTGCCCGCCGTCCGGGCGATGGCTATAGTCCGTCGAGGAAACAGGGTCCGTATACGGGGGAGGACCTCATGACTGCACCGATCAGCCGTGCTGATCTGGATGAAGCGATCAACGCGGGGAAAGTCACCGTGGTGGACACCCTGCCGCCCGCCTACTACGCGCAACAGCACCTGCCCGGCGCCCTCAACCTGACGTACGACGACGTCACGGAGAAAGCGGCGGAATTGCTTCCGGACATCTCCGCGATCATCGTGGTCTATTGCACCAACGCCGCCTGCGGCACCAGCCAGGCGGTCGCCAACAAGCTCACCGCGCTCGGATACACCAACGTGCTGAAATACCGCGAAGGCATTCAGGACTGGGTGGCCGCCGGCCTCCCGGTGGAGGCTTCCACCTGATCCGAGAGGCCGGCGGCCGGCCGCGCCACGCGGCCGGACCGCGAGCCGCCCGCGCCGTCGGCCGCGTCCCGGCGCGCCGCTGAGGCCCGCGACGCCGCTCGGCGCCCCGGCCCGCGCCCACGGCCCCGGCCCGCCCAGGCCGCGCACCGGCACGTCCGTCCGCCGGCCCGCACCGCCGGCCGGCGGGCGGCGGCCACCGCGCCGCCCGATTCCCGTCACCCGTCGCGCGCCAGGTGAACGGCGTCCTCCCGCACGCCCTCGGGGACGCCGCCCGCCCGCGCGCCGGTCCGCCACGTCCTGCCACAGCCACGCCCGCGCCCCGCTGCCCGGACCCTCCCGCCGTCCGCGACCAGCAGGCGACCCGAAGCCAACGACCCGCACGACCGGAGGAACCCATGCACCCGCAAGCGACCCCGGCCCCGGCGCACCGCTGCTCGACCTGACGCAGCACGAGATCCAGGCGCTGACCATGAAGTACAACCTCGCCGACGCCCACACCCACCAGCGCCAGTCGGCCAGCCAGCAGTCCATCGTCTCCCGCCTTCCGCAATTGTGGTACGAAGCGGAAGAAGGTCTTCAGGCCACCTACGAAAAACGCTTCACCGAGGCGTTCTTCCAGCTCCACCGGCAACCCACCGCGCTGGTCAAGAACAAGACCATGCTGTCGTACGCCGCGTCGATCTCCACCATGGTCGCCGGAATGTTCCTCAAGAAGGAACGCCTGGCGGTCACCTTGATCGAACCGTGCTTCGACAATCTGTACGACGTCCTCGCCAACATGGACGTCCCGCTGTATCCGATCGACGAATCGGTGTTCTACGACGTCGACCGCATCTACCCGGAACTGGAACGACGGGTCCGCACCGACGCGTTGTTCCTGGTGGACCCCAACAACCCGACCGGTTTCAGCCTGCTGCGCCACGGCCGCAAGGGGTTCGAGGAAGTCGTCCGGTTCTGCAAGGACCACGACAAGCTCCTCCTGATCGACTTCTGCTTCGCCTCCTTCACGCTCTTCGAACCGGAACTCGCCAGGTTCGACATGTACGAGCTGCTGGAGAACTCCGGCGTGCGGTACCTGGCCATCGAGGACACCGGCAAGACCTGGCCCGTGCAGGACGCCAAGTGCGCCCTGATCACCGCGAGCGACGACATCTGGGAGACCGTCTACAACCTCCACACCAGCGTGCTGCTCAACGTCTCGCCGTTCGTCCTCAACATGCTGACCCAGTACGTGCGGGACTCCGCGGCCGACCGCCTGGCCTCGGTGCGCGAGGTGCTCACCCGCAACCGCGAGTGCGCGCGCAAGACGCTGGACGGCTCGATCCTGGAATACCAGGAACCGGTGGTGAAGGTCAGCGTCGCCTGGTTCCGCGTCGACCACCCCGAGCTGACCGCCACCGACGTGCACCGCCTGCTCAGCGCGGACGGCGTCTACGTCCTGCCCGGCCGCTACTTCTACTGGAGCGAGCCGAGCAAGGGCGACGCCTACGTCCGGATGGCGCTCGCCCGCGAACCGGAGATGTTCGCCGACGCCATGGCGCTCACCCGGCAGGTGCTCGACCGCCATGGCCGCTGACCGCGAAGGGCCGCGGGCCTTCGTCGACGCCGCGCTGTTCATGGGGATGCACAGCACGGACGACGCCGTGCGCATCGCCTGCAAGGCGTTCTTCGTCGGGCGCCTGCACGACCGGGTGGCCATGAGCCTGGAACAGGTGGGCCGCTGCGACGACCTGGTGTGGGGCTTTCCCCGCCATGTCCAGGACGCCTACTACCCGTTCATGGACAACCTCCACACCGACATGCGCGTCGACCGCTGCGGCTACGACCTCGCGGACGTGCGGCACGCCCTGGACGGCGCCCCGGAACCGGCCGAACTGCCCGGCCACGAACGGCTGCTGATCGCCATGGTCGGCCACCGCCAAGGCGTGCTGCACACCGTCAGCCCCCGGCTGCTCGCCCACCCCGGGCTGCCCGTGGTCGCGCCCGCCCGGCCCGCGTACGAACCGTCGTTCCCGGAACCGCTGGAACGGCTCTACCAGGTCTCACTCGCGCTGCGCGTCACGGCGGCCCAGCTGTGACCGCGCCGGCGGCCGGCCCCGGCACCTGGGGGAGGGGGCAGCGGTGTTCCACGGAGTGACCGTCGCCCTGGTGACACCGCTCACCGGCGCCGGTGAGGTCGGCCGCCGGGACGTCGCACGGCTGGTGGCATCGGTGCGCCCCCATGTGGACGCCCTGCTGCCGGCGCTCAGCACCGGCGAGGGGTGGGCGCTGTCGGACCGGCAGTGGCACGACATGGTGGAGGCCACGGTGGGCTGCGCCGACGGGCTGCCGGTGCTCGCCGGGATCGAGGTGGCCACCACGCACGGGACCGTCCGCCGGGCCCGCGCCGCCGCCCGGCTCGGCGCCCGCGCCGTGGCGGCGACCACCCCCTACGGGGCGGACGTCTCCCAGGACGAGATGTACCGCCACTACGCGCGGATCGCCGACGCCTCGGGGCTGCCGGTGGTCGTCTACCACGAGTCGGAGATCTCGCGGAACACCATCGCCTTCGACACCCTGCTGCGCATCTGCCGGCTGCCGTCCGTGGTGGCCGTCAAGGACTCGGCCGGCGACCCGCTCGCCACCCGCCGGCTCATCGCGGCCCGGCCCGGCGTCGGCGTACTCCAAGGACTGGAACACCTGGTGACGAGCACACCCGGCGTCGACGGGTACGTCATGGCGCTGGCCAACCTCGAACCCGGGCTGTGCGCCGCGATGTACCGGGCGCCCTGCGCCGAGCGGGCCGCCGAACTCGCCGCCGCCTGCGCCCGCCACGGCCTGGACCGCCCCGACTGGTACCGGGCGGTCAAGTCCGAACTGCGCCGCCGCTCGATCCTGACCAGCGACGCCACCGTCGACCCCGGATGCCCGGAAGGAACGCCCGTATGACCACGGCGACCACCCCACCGGCGGACCGCCCGGCCGGCCACGGGCCGGCAAACGCCCCCCTCAAACGCCTCTTCCTGCACAACCGTTCACTGCCCACCGCCCGTACCGTCCGCGCCATCGAGGAGCTGGAGGACGGATGGATACGGCCCAAGGTGGCCGACCTGACCGCCCGCACCCCGGCCCTTTCCTCCCGCGCCGACTGGATCGAGGCGCTCGACGCCCTGCTCGCCGAGGAGGCCAAGGGCACCGGGACCGGACGCTACCTGGCCGAGAAGGCGAGCCGCGCGGAATTCACCTCCGTGGTACGGCAGTTCGCCCTCGACGGGCTGACCGAGGCGCAGAACTTCTTCCCGGCCGTGCCCCGGCTGCCGATCAGGGCGCAGATGGCCGTGATGCGCGTCCTGATCGACGAGTTCGGCTGCGGCAACCTCCAGCAGGCCCACTCCAGGCTCTACCTCGACCTGCTCGGTGAACTCGGACTCCCGCAGCACCTGGACGCCTTCATCGACACCACCACCGAGGAGACCTACGCCTTCCTCGACGTCTTCTACTGGCTCACCCAACGCGCCCCCACCGTCGAGTACTTCCTCGGCGCCCTCGCCTACCTGGAGGCGTCCATCCCGCAGGCGTTCACCGTCCAGGCCGAGGCGTGCCGGCGCCTCGGCGTCACCAACAGCCGCTACTACACCGAGCACCTGCACATCGACACCTTCCACCGCCAGGAGATGCAGCTCGCCATCCGCGAGTACGATGCGGCGCACGGCCTGGACGCCACCAAGGTGTGGATCGGCGCCCTGCTGCTGTCCGACCTGATCGGCACCGCCTTCGACACCGCCGTCACCCGCGCCCGGGCGGAGGTGACGCGGTGAACGCCGAACTGCGGGAGACCGCCGACGGCCGGCAGGTCGAGGTGACCGTCGCCGGATGCCGCTTCCTGATCGACGCCGCCTGCCCGCACCGCAAGGGCCGCCTGGTGCACGGCTACGTCAACGCCCGGTCGCTGCGCATCACCTGCCCGCTCCACCACAGCTCCTTCGAGCTGGCCACCGGCCGCCCGGTGACCGGCCCGGCCACCGAGCCGCTGGCCGTTGGGCGGTGCGACGACGCCCCCGACGGCGCCCCGGCGCCCGCGACCCCGGAAGGAGAAGCGCGTTGACCACCCCGGCCGGAACGAGCACCGGCGGCACCGCACCCGCCGGCCACCACCCCGAACAGGTCTGGCTGCCCGCCTCCGAAGGGCTCCTCGCCTGGGACGAGGGCTTCCACGACCTGATGCTCGGCGACACGCTGCGCATGAACGCCTTCCGGACCGCGATCACCGAGACCGTCCGCCCCGGCGACCGGGTGCTCGACCTGGGCACCGGCACCGGCATCCTGGCCCGCTGGGCGCTGGAGGCCGGCGCCGCCCGGGTCTACGGCCTCGACCTCGGCGAAGACGTACTGCGCACCGCCACCCGGCGCCTGGCCGCGGCCGGCTACGACGCCACCCGCTTCATACCGGTGCACGGACTCTCCTTCGACACCGAACTCCCCGAACGCGTCGACGTCGTGGTCTCCGAAACCATCGGCAACCTCGCCGACAACGAGAACGCCGCCGCGATCCTGCACGACGCGCACCGCCGCTTCCTCGCCCCCGGCGGCACCATGCTGCCCCGGCGCGTGGAGAGCTACCTGGTGCCGGTCGCGGCCGAACGCGCCCACGCCCAACTGCGCGGCGGCGCCCCGCAGGACCTCCCGGACCGCCGGCGCTTCACCGAACTGCTGCGCCGCCGCGGCGCCCGTGACCCGTTCGACCTCTACTACGACGTGGTGATCCCGCTCGCCCGCCACCTGGCGGCGCCGCGGATCGTGCGCCAGTACGACCTCCAGTCCCCGGACGGCGCACCGCGCACCTCCTACCAGGTGGCGCTGGCCTACACCGCCCGCCGGGACGGGGTGCTCACCGGCTTCAAGGGCTACTTCGTGGCGACGCTCTCCGACACCGTCGCCCTGGACATCTCCGGCGACGACATCGCGGCGCGCACCGCCTCCGACAGCTGGAAGCACTGCTACCTGCCGATCGCCGAACCGGTGCCGGTGCGCCGCGGCGACCGGATCGTGCTCTCCTTCAGCCGCTCCCGCCCGGCCGGCGCGGACACCACCTTCGAGCAGTCCTACCGCTGGTCCGGACAGGTCCTCGGCGAGGACGGCACCGTGGCCCGGTTCGCCCACGGCACCGGCCGCCACCTCGACCCCATCACCAACTGAACCACCGCAACCGAACACGGGGGAACCACCCACAGTGAACACCGACACACCGGCCCCGGCCCGGCAGCACACCCGCACCTACGACGTCGTCGCGCTGCACGTGCCCATCGCCTACAACACCTTCGGCGACCACGACCGCGACGGCGCCCTGTACACCCTCGCCCAGGACGCCGAGCAACTGCGCGCCGTCGCCGCCACCTGGCCGAACCCGTTCCCGAACTACCTCACCGACCCCGACCAGGTGCCCCAGCCCCACCCGCTGGCCCGGCCGCTGGTGCTGCGCGCCCGCCGCGGCGAACACCTGCGGGTCCGGCTCGCCAACGAACTGCCGCACCCCGTCGGCATCACCATGCAGGGCGTCCGCTACGACCCCAGGACCATGGACGGGCTGGCGGCCGGCGCCAACCCGGACACCAGCGTCCCGCCCGGCGGCACCCGCACCTACGAGTGGGTCTGCGAACACGAGGGCGTCTTCCACTTCGGCAACATGGCCGACCCGCGCGGCGAGGGCACCCAGAGCCACGGCCTCATCGGCTGCCTGGTCGTCGAGGCGCCCGAGGCCACCTGGACCGACCCGGAGACCGGGTACCCGCTCGCCTCCGGCCTCTACGCCGACGTCCACCTGCCGGACCGCAGCTTCCGCGAGTTCGTCGTCTTCATGATGGAGTACCCGAGCAACGACAACCCGGCGACCCCGCCGCCGATGGGCATGCCGATGCCCATGGCCGCGCCGATGTCCATGCCGTCCGGCGCCGCCGCGCACGACCCGGCCCAGACCGCGGCGGCCACCGGACGGCCGTCCCGGGTCCCCGGCATACCGGGCTCCGACAGCCTCGCCGACCTCACCCCGCCCAACAACGCCATGCTGCCGGTCAACCTCCGCATCGAGCCGATGGAATGGCGGATGTACCGGTACCAGCAGATGCTGGCGCAAGGGCAGCTCGACCCGGTGCGCGACGCCCAGACCGGCGAGGAGATGCACCACAGCTCCTGGATGTTCGGCGACCCCTCCACCCCGGTGCTGCGCGGCTACTCCGGCGACCCGGCGGTGATCCGCCTGGTGCACGGCGGCATGCGCGACACCCATGTCTTCCACACCCACCTCCACCAGTGGCACACCGACCCCGCCGACCCGGCCTCGCCGATCGT
Organism: Streptantibioticus cattleyicolor NRRL 8057 = DSM 46488; assembly: GCF_000240165.1. Classification (NCBI taxonomy): domain Bacteria; kingdom Bacillati; phylum Actinomycetota; class Actinomycetes; order Kitasatosporales; family Streptomycetaceae; genus Streptantibioticus; species Streptantibioticus cattleyicolor. Next base: position 439,164 of record NC_017586.1, on the reverse strand, counting down.
CGACTCGGTCAGCATCAGCCCGCAGGAGGGGCTGACCCTCGACCTGATCGGCGGCCTCGGCTCCCGCCAGCACGCGGTGGGCGACTCCATCTGGCACTGCCACATGTACGTCCACTTCGACATGGGCATGTGGGGCATGTTCCGGCTCTTCGACACCCTCCAGGACGGCTCCGGCAGCTACCCCGACGGGCGTCCCATCACCGCCCTCGCCCCGTTGCCGCACCGCGCGCCGCCGCCGCGGCCCACCCCGGAACACCCCGGCTTCCCCGGCTTCATGGCGCAGGCCGCCAGCTACCCGCAGAAGAACCCGCGCCCGCCGCGCACCCCGCACCAGCCCGAGGGCATGGGCCGCCCGCCGACGCCGCTGGAGGAGGCCGCCTTCTGTCCGGACCCGCAGCCCGGCGAGGCGTTCACCAAGATCGGCCCGCCCGGCGCCCCGGTACGCCGCTTCCACCTCGTCGTCGCCACCGGCACCCTGTACTACCACGGCGACCCCACCCGTGAAGGCGCCATGACCTGGCACGACCACGGCGGCCACTTCTTCGCGCTGGCCGAGGAGATCGAGGAGGCGGGCGGCCTCGCCGCCTTCCAGCGCCAACTGGAGAGCGGGGAAAGCCGGTTGGAGCCGCTGGTCATCCGGGCCCGCAAGGGCGAGGTGCTGGAGTTCACCGTCACCAACATGCTCCCGCACGGCCCCCAGCCGGCCACCGCGTTCGACCCCGCGCTGCCCTTCCAGCCCGAATGCGGCCTCCACACCCACCTGGTCAAGTACGACCCGCTGATCTCCGACGGCTCCGCCATCGGCTGGAACTACCTGTCCGGCACCGCCACCGCCGACCAGGGCGAGGAGGCGTTCGCCCGGTACAACTCGTGGACCTACCGCTGGTACCTCGACGAGGACTTCGGCACCGTCTTCTTCCACGACCACCTGCTCGCCAACCACCGCCAGCGGCATGGCCTGTTCGGCGCCCTGATCGCCGAACCCGAGGGCGCCCGCTGGGTGGCCCCCGACGACCACACCAGGGAACTGCGCCGCGGCACCCAGGCCGTGATCCAGCTCCCCGACGGCAGCGCGCACCGCGAAGCCGTCCTCGCCGTCGCCGACTTCATCCCGATGGTCAAGCACCTCCAGCACGGCGACGGCCACGCCGCCCCCGCCACGGCCGCCCCCGCCGACGGCATGAGCGGCATGGGACCCATCAACCCGCCGCCCTACCCCGGCAGCCCCGACGACCAGGGCGTGGTCGGCGTCAACTACCGCTGCGAGCCGCTGTCCGAACGCGGCGGCGACCCCGCCGACTGGTTCTCCAGCGACGTCCACGGCGACCCCGGCACCCCGCTGCTGCGCGCCTACCCCGGCGAGGACGTCCGGCTCCACGTCCTCCAGGGCTCCCACGACCTCCAGCACAGCTTCACCCTGCACGGCGGACGGTGGCGCGAATGGCCCGGCCGCTCCGACACCGCCTGGCGCGACGAGCTGAGCATCGGCATCTCCAACGTCGCCGAACTACGGGTCGCCGACGGCCTCGGCCCCGGCGACCACCTGTGGGCCTTCTGCGCCAGCGACGACCTGTGGCTGGGCTGCTGGGGGCTGCTGCGCCTGCACGACGCGCCCGCCGCCGACCTGCCGCCGCTGCCCACCGCCGACCTCGGCCGCCAGCCGCTGCCGCCCCGGCAGGCCGTTCGCCGCTTCACCGTCCGCGCCCGCGCCCGTACCGTCACCTACAACGACCAGCGCAACGACCCCTACGGCCTGGTCTACACCGTCGACGGCGCGCCCGAGGACGACGGCCCGCTGGTGCTGCGCTGCCGGGCCGGGGAATGGGTCGAGGTCACCCTCGTCAACGAACTCGACGGCCCGCCGCCCGCCAGCCCCCTCGACCCCGGACTGATGGCCGAGGACGACCCGGGCAGCCGCACCGTCTCCGGCCGGGTGTCGCTCCATCCGACACTGCTGCGGTACGACGTCCGCCTCGACGACGGCACCCACGCCGGCCACAACGAGGACAGCACCGTCAAACCCGGCGGCGCCCGCACCTACCACTGGTACGCCGACACCCCCGGCGTCAGCCTGCTGCGCGACACCGCCGACGTCGTCAGCCACATGCGCCGCGGCCTGGTCGGCGCGCTCGTCGTCGAGGACGCCGACGCCACCCCGCGCGACCCGCGCACCGGACGCGAACGCTGGACCGGCGAACAGGCCGTGGTCCACCGCCCCGGCCGCTCCGCCCTCCACGAACTGGTGCTGATCACCCAGGACGGCCTGCGCCTCTACCACGACGGCGACCTCACCCAGCCGGTCACCGACCTGTTCTCGGACAGCCCCGACGACGCCGGGCAGAAGGCGTACAACTACCGCACCGCCGCCCTGCACCCGCTGCACCCGGTGCTCTCCGACCCGCACCCGCCCACCCCGCTGCTGCACTGCCGGGCCGGTGACGAGGTCGCCATCCACCTGGCGATCGGCGCCTCCCGCAGCCGCAACCAGTGCTTCACCGTCCACGGCCAGGTCTGGGACGCCTCCGAGACCGGCCTGGGCCGCCACGTCTCCACCATCGGCGCCCTCGGCTCCGGCGCCACCCGCACCGTCCGCTTCCGCGCCGACCACCCCGGCGACCTCCTCTACCGCACCGGCAACCTCCACTGGGGGGTCAGCGAGGGCTGGTGGGGTCTGATCCGGGTATCGGAGAGGTCGTGACCCCTACCCCGAGCGACCCCAGGCTGCCCGCCGGCCCCGACACCATCGCCGTCCACACCGACCTCAACTGCTCCTTCGCCCACGTCGCCGTCCACCGGCTGCACGTCACCCGCCGCCGGCTCGGCCTCGAAGGACGTCTGTGGTTCGACTTCCGCGCCTTTCCACTGGAACTGTTCAACGAGGAGGTCAACGCCCGCCCCGGCGTCGATTCCGAGATCGCGGTCCTCGGCGCCCTCGAACCCGAGGCCGGCTGGCGGCTGTGGCAGGGCCCCGACTGGGCCTATCCGGTCACCACGCTGCCCGCGCTGGAGGCCGTGCACGCCGCCAAGGCACAGGGCTGGCACGCCAGCGAGCAGCTCGACCGGGCGCTGCGCCGCGCCTTCTGGGCCGAGAACCGGTGCATCTCGCTGCGCCACGTCATCCTGGAGGTGGCCGGGGCGACCGGCGCGGTGGACGTGGCCGCGCTCGCCGCCGCCCTCGACTCCGGCTCCGCCCGCGCCGACGTCATGGCCCAGTTCCGCGCCGCCCGGCACGGCAAGGTCGTCTGCAGCCCGCACATCTTCCTGCACGACGGCACCGACAGCGCCAACCCCGGTATCACCGCCCGCTGGGTCAACGGCGACTTCGGCGTCGGCTACCCGGTCATCGACGCCGACCACCCCGAGGTCTACGAAGACCTCCTCACCAAGGCCGCCGCCCTCGCCGGCCTGTGACCCGGGCACCACCACACCGGCCGTCCCACCGCACCCGGCGGCGGGACGGCCGCGCCGCCGGGTGCGGCTAGGCTGACGTGATGCAGGAGCGGTACCTGACCGTCGCACGGCCCGGCGTGCACGAGGTCGAGATCAGCAGATCACGGTTCATCTGCTCGCTGGCCCCGGTGGCCGACGAGGCGGAGGCGCAGGCGTTCGTACGGCGCGTCCGCGCGGAACACCCGACGGCCACCCACAACTGCTACGCGTACGTGATCGGCGCCGACGGCTCGGCGCAGAAGGCGAGCGACGACGGCGAACCCGGCGGCACCGCCGGGGTGCCGATGCTCCAGATGCTGGTCCGCCGCGAGGTGCGCTACGTCGCGGCCGTCGTCACCCGCTACTACGGCGGCGTCAAGCTGGGCGCCGGCGGGCTGATCCGGGCCTACGGGGGAGTGGTCGGCGAGGCGCTCGACACGCTGGGCACCGTCACCCGGCACCGCTTCCGGCTGGCCACCGTGACCGTCGACCACCAGCGGGCGGGCAAGCTGGAGAACGACCTGCGGGCCACCGGACGCCTGGTGCGCGAGGTGGACTACGCCGAGGCCGTCACCATCGAGGTCGCACTCCCCGAGGCCGACGTCGAGCCGTTCCGCGGCTGGCTGGCCGACGCCAGCTCCGGCACCGCCGCCCTGACGCTGGGCGGGGAGACCTACGGCACCGTGTGAGCCGGGGGAAAACCGAGGTCCGTGCGGTATCCGGGGCAGGCGGACGCTAGGGTCTGGCGTGGCGGCCGGCCGATCCGGGCACCGGCGCCGATCTCAACCGGGGAGGACGAGGACGATGCTGGCCGGAGCGGTCTCGTGAGGTTCCTGCACACCTCCGACTGGCACCTGGGACGTTCCTTCCACCGGGTGAACATGCTCTCCGCGCAACGGGCCTTCCTCGACCACCTCGTCACCGTGGCGCGCACCGAGCGGGTGGACGCCGTCCTGGTCGCCGGGGACGTCTACGACCGGGCCGTGCCGCCGCTGCCCGCCGTGGAGCTCTTCGACGACGCGCTGCACCGCCTCGCCGAGCTGGGCGTGCCCACCGTGATGATCTCCGGCAACCACGACTCGGCCCGGCGGCTCGGGGTGGGCGCCCGGCTGATGGCGCCCGCCGGGATCCATCTGCGTACCGACCCCGAGGCGTGCGCCACCCCCGTCGTGCTGCGCGACGCCCACGGCGAGGTGGCGGTGTACGGGCTGCCGTACCTGGAGCCGGCCCTGGTGCGCGACGCCCTCGGCGCCGCCCGGGGCGACCACGCAGCCGTCCTGGGCGCCGCCATGGAACGCGTCCGCGCCGACCTGGCCGCCCGCCCCGCCGGCACCCGCTCCGTCGTCCTCGCCCACGCCTTCGTCACCGGCGGCGCCCCCTGCGACAGCGAACGCGACATCACCGTCGGCGGGGTCGCCGCGGTCCCCGCCGACACCTTCCACGGCGTGGACTACGTCGCCCTCGGCCATCTGCACGGCTGCCAGACGCTCACCGAACGCGTCCGCTACTCCGGCTCACCGCTGGCCTACTCGTTCTCCGAGGCCGCCCACCGCAAGAGCGTGTGGCTGGTGGACCTGGGCGCGCGCGGCGAGATCACCGCCGAACGCGTCGACTGCCCGGTGCCCCGGCCGCTGGCCCGGATCCGCGGCCCGCTGGAGGACCTGCTGGCCGACCCGGCGCTCGACCGCCACGAGGACGCCTGGGTGGAGGCGACCCTCACCGACCGGCACCGCCCCCACGAGCCGATGGCCCGGCTCGCCGAACGCTTCCCGCACATCCTGGCGCTCGCCTTCGAACCGGAGGGCGCGCAGGACCGCGACGGGGTCTCCTACGCCCGCCTGCTGCACGGCCGCACCGACCAGCAGATCGCCGAGGACTTCGTCTCCCACGTCCGCGGCAGCGGCCCCGACGACGCCGAACGCGCCGTACTGCGCGAGGCGTTGGACGCCGCCCGGCTCCACGAGGGCCTGGCACGGGAGGCGGGCCGGTGAGGCTGCACCGGATGACGGTCACCGCGTTCGGGCCGTACCGCGGTACCTGCGAGATCGACTTCGACCGGCTCTCGGCCGCAGGCCTGTTCCTGCTGCACGGCGCCACCGGGGCCGGCAAGACCTCGGTGCTCGACGCCGTCTGCTACGCCCTGTACGGCGGCGTGCCCGGCACCCGGCAGGTCACCCGGCTGCGCAGCGACCACGCCGACCCCAACACCCCCACCGAGGTCGTCCTCGAACTCACCGTCGGCGACCGCCGGTTGGAGCTGACCCGCCGCCCCGAACAGCCGCGCCCCAAGAAGCGCGGCGCCGGGACCACCGCGGAGAAGGCCGTCAGCCGGCTGCGGGAACGGCTGCCCAGCGGCGAGTGGAAGGCGCTCAGCCGCTCCCACCAGGAGATCGGCGAGGAGATCACGGGGCTGCTCGGGATGAGCCGCGAGCAGTTCTGCCAGGTCGTGCTCCTGCCGCAGGGCGACTTCGCGAGGTTCCTGCGCGCCGACGCCGACGACCGCGAGAGGCTGCTCGGCAGGCTCTTCGACACCGGCCGCTTCGGCGCCGCCGAATCCTGGCTCGCCGACCGCCGCCGCGCGGCCGAGCAGCGGGTGCGCGCCCACGACGAACGCCTCCTCGCGCTCGCCGAACGCATCGGCCAGGCCGCCGGGCCCGCCGCCGAGACCCCGTTGCCCGACCTGGCGCCCGGCGAACCCGGCACCGCCGAGACCGTCCTGGCCTGGGCCGCCGCCGCCCGCGTCACCGCCCGGGAACACCGTCAGGCCGCCGCCCTCGCCCTCCAGGCTGCCGAGGGCGCCCACGTCGCCGCCCAGGCCGCCCTCGACGAGGCCCGCGAGACCGCCCACCTCCAGGCCCGCCACCACGCCGCCCGGACCCGGCTCGCCGCACTCGACGCCCTGCGGGACGAGACCGAGCAGGCCCGCACCCGGCTCGACCGGGCCGCCGCCGCGGACGCGGTCACCCCGCTGCTCGACGCGCACGCCGCCGCCGTCCGCGAACACCAGCGGGCCCAGGCCACCGAGGCCGCCGCCCGCGACCGGCTCCCGGACGGCCTCGCCACCGCCGACCCCGAACGGCTCACCGCCAAGGAACACCAGGCCCGCCGCCGGCTCGGCACCCTCGACGCCGCCCGCCGGGCCGCCGAACGCGCCGCCGCGCTCACCGCCGAACGCGACCGGCTCGACCGCGACGCCGCCGCCGACGAGGAACTGGACCGCGAGGCCACCGCCTGGCTGTCCGGCTGGCCGCCGGTCCGCGACCGGCTCGCCCGCCGCATCGACGCCGCCCACGAGGCCGCCGCCCGCGCCGAACAGCTCGCCGCCCGCCTCGACGGCGCCCACCGCCGCCTCGACGCCGCCCGCCGCCGCGACGAGTCGCGGCAGGCCGCCCGGGACGCCGAGGCCCGGCTGCTGCGCGCCCGCGAGGAGGCCGCCACCGCCCAGGAACGCTGGCTCGACCTCAAGGAACGCCGGCTGCGCGGCATCGCCGCCGAACTCGCCGCCGCGCTCGCGCCCGGCGCCCCCTGCCCGGTGTGCGGCGCCGCGGATCACCCCGCCCCGGCCACCGCCGGCGCCGGCCACGTCGACCGGGCCGCCGAGGAGGCCGCGCACACCGCGTACCGGCGCGCCGAGGAGGAACGCGCCCGGGCCGAGGCCCAGTGCCACACCCTCGGCGAACGGCTCGCCGCCGCGCTCACCGAGGCCGGCGACGACCCGGCCGCCCGCCTCGCCGCCGAGGCCGACGAGCTGGCCGCCGCCCACACCGAGGCCCGCCGCGCCGCCGCCGACCTGCACGCCGCCCGCGAGGAACTCACCCGCGCCGAGCGCGAACACGCCGAACGCCTCGCCCTCCAGCAGCAGGCCCGCTCCCGCACCGCCGCCCGCACCTCACGCCGCGAAGCCCTCGAACGCGAACTGGCCGCACTGCGCGCCGAGTTGACGGACCCCGGGGAGGCCGACCGGCTCGCCGCCCACGCCCGCGCGCTCGCCGAGGCCGCCACCGCCGCCCGGGACACGGCGGCGGCCGGCCACCGCCGCGCCGAGGCCGAAGGCCGGCTCGCCGAAGCCGCCCGCCGGGCCGGGTTCACCGGACCCGACGAGGCCGCCGCCGCCGTCCTCGACCCGGCCACCCGCCACCGCCTGCGCCGGCGCGTCGAGGAACACCACGCCGCCACGGCCGCCGCCACCGCCGAACTCGCCGACCCCCAGGTGCGTTCCGCGGCCGACCGTCCCGCCGCCGACCCCGAGGCGTGCCGCCGCGCGCTGGAGGCCGCCGCGACCCGGCTGCGCACCGCCTACGCCGCCGACCAGACCGCCCGCACCCGCTGCGCCGACCTCGACCGGCTCGGCGCCCAGGCCACCCGGCACGCCGCCGAACTCGCCCCGCTGCGCGCCGAACACACCCGGCTGCGCCGCCTGGCCCTGCTGGCCACCGGCCAGTCCGCCGAGAACGAACTGCGGATGACCCTGGAGTCCTACGTGCTCGCCGCCCGGCTGGAACAGGTGGCCGCCGCCGCCAGCCTGCGGCTGCACCGCATGTCCGGCGGGCGCTACACCTTGGAGCACACCGACGCCCGGCGCTCCGGCCGCGGCCGGTCCGGGCTCGGCCTCCAGGTGATCGACGCCTGGACCGGCACCGCGCGGGACACCGCCACCCTCTCCGGCGGCGAGACCTTCTCCGCCTCCCTCGCCCTCGCCCTCGGCCTGGCCGACGTCGTCACCGCCGAGGCCGGCGGTCACAGCAGACTCGACACCCTCTTCATCGACGAGGGGTTCGGCAGCCTCGACGAGCAGACCCTCGACGAGGTCCTCGACGTCCTCGACGGCCTGCGCGAACGCGACCGCACCGTCGGCATCGTCAGCCACGTCGCCGACCTGCGCCACCGCATCCCGGCCCAGCTCCAGGTCGTCAAGGGCCGCGACGGCTCCACGGTGCGCCACCGCACCGCGGCGGGTCACGCCGACAGCGGACGCCGCTCCAGCGGGGAGGAGTAGACGACGCCGGTGGTCACCGGGCCCGGTCCGGAGACCCGGCCGCCGACCTGTTCCGGACGGCCCATCGAGGGCGCCGTCCACCTGCCCACCGCGCGCATCCCCGAGGAGGCCGCCGGGCCACCAAGACCGCGTACGCCCTGGCCTCGGCGGGCTACCGGGTCGAGGAGGTGCTGGGCGGCATCGGGTACGGGATGCGCGAGGGGTTCGCGGTGGAGACGGCCGACGGGGTCGAAGCTCCCCGCCGACCGTCTCCACCGCCCCGATGTCCGGCGCGTCCTGCGGCCGCTGATCAGCGTTCCGGCGCGCGGAGCACGAACATGCGCAGGCCGTCGGCGTCCTCGGCGCGGGTGAAGCCGACGCGGGCCAGGACCCGTTGGGAGGGCGCGTTCCCGGGTTCCGTGGCGGCCAGCACGGTGTCCACCCCGGACCGGGAGAGCGCCCAGCCGGTCAGCAGGCGCAGCGCGTCGGTGGCCCACCCGGCGCCGCGGGCCGACGGGGTCAGGTCGTAGCCGACCTCGACGGAGCCGTCCCGGGGCGGGCCGTGGAAGCCGATGCCGCCGAGGGCCACCCCGTCGGCGGCGCGCAGGATGGCGAAGAGCCCCCAACCCGCCTGGTAGGCACCGGCGTCGGCGGCCTTCACCGTCATCGCGGCGGCGGCCATGGTGCCCTCGCCCGGGCCGCCGTCCAGCCACCGCAGCCCGCCGCCGCGCCCGGCGGCCAGTTCGGCGGCGGCGTCGGCGCCCTGCTCCAGCAGCCGGACCCGGCCGGGGCCGTCCGGCGCCGGGTCCGTGGCCCGCAGCTCCAGCCGGCCGCCGACCCGGCGCGGCAGTATCGTCAGGTCGCCGCTCACAGCTTCGACAACTCGTCCAGCAGGTCGTCGAGGCCCAGCGAGCCCAGCGAGAGGGCGGCCATGTGCCACGCCTTGGGGTCGAAGTCGGCGCCGTGCGCCCGGCGGGCCGCCTCGCGCCCGGCCAGCCAGGCGCGCTCGCCCAGCTTGTAGCCGATCGCCTGGCCGGGCATGCCCAGGTAGCGGATGAGTTCGCTGTCCAGGAACTCCGTCGGCCGGCCGCTGTGCCGCCCGAAGAACTCCCGGGCCAGCTCCGGCGTCCAGGTCTCCCCGCCGTGGTCCCAGCCGATCCGCTCCCCGGCGTCGTCCGGCACCGGCAGGCCCAGGTGCATGCCGATGTCGATGATCACCCGCACCGCGCGCATCTGCTGCGCGTCCAGGTAACCCAGCCGGCGCCCCGGGTCGGTGAGGAACCCCAGCTCGTCCATGAGCCGCTCCGCGTAGAGCGCCCACCCCTCGACGTTGGCGCTGACCAGCCCGATGGTGGCCTGGTAGCGGGAGAGCCGGTCGGCCACGTGGACCCACTGGGCCAGTTGCAGATGGTGGCCGGGCACGCCCTCGTGGTACCAGGTGCTCACCAGGTCGTAGACCGGGAACCGGGTCTCGCCCATGGTGGGCAGCCAGGTGCGGCCGGGGCGGGAGAAGTCCAGCGAGGGGCCGGTGTAGTAGGGCGCGGCGGCGCTGCCCGGCGGGGCGATCATCGCCTCCACCTTGCGCACCGGCTCCGACAGGTCGAAGTGGGTGCCGTCCAGGGCGTCGATCGCCTCGTCCATCAGAGTCTGCAACCAGGCCCGGACCTCCTCGACGCCCTCGATCGCCTGGCCCTCGCGCTCCAGATGGGCCATCGCCTCGCGCGGGGTGGCGCCCGGCAGCACCTTGCCGGCCTCGGCGCGCATCTCGGCCTCGATGCGCAGGAACTCCTGCCAGCCCCAGGCGTACGCCTCGTCCAGGTCGAGGTCGGCGCCGTTCCACTGGCGGGCCCACAGCGCGTACCGCTCGCGGCCGACCGGGTCCGGGGTTCCGGCGATGGCGGGGGCGTAGTCGTCGCGCAGCCAGTCGCGCAGTCCGGCGACGGCCTTGGCGGCCACCCCGGCAGCCTCGGTGAGGCGGCCGGCCCGCTCCTGCGGCCCGGCGGAGACGAACTCGGCGAACCAGCTGCGGTCGCCGTCCACCCACTCGCCCAGCTGCCCGACGACCGCGGCGACCTGGCGGGGCCCGGCCGGCAGCCCCCGGTCCAGCCCGGCCTGGAGCGATTCGCGGTAACCGGCCAGCGCCGCCGGGACGTTGCGCAGCCGCCCCTCGATCGCCGCCCAGTCCTCGTCGGTGGCGGTCGGCATCATGACGAAGACACTGCGCACCGAGTGCACCGGCGAGTTGAGGTTGCTCACCGCGCGCAGCCCCTCGCCGGCCTCGTGCACGGCGAGGCCCGAGGTCAGCCGTTCCCGCAGCAGCTTGGCGCAGCGCCGCTCGGCCTCGTCCAGCGCCGGGTGCGCGGCCTCGGCGGCGTCCAGCCGCTCCAGGGTGCGCCGGGAGAGGTCGGCGAGGGCTTCGAGGCCGGCCGGCGAGAAGTCCGGGAGCCGGTCGTCACCGGGGCTGATCCCCAGGTACTGACCGGTGATCGGGTCGAGATCGGCCAGGGCGTCGACGTACGCGTCGGCGATCGCGCGGGGCAGGGCGGGCTGATCGGCGGCTGAGGCAACAGGTGTTTCGGACATGCGTCCATCCTGGAGCCCGGGCCCGCCCCGCGTCGACGGTTTTCGCCGCGCGGGAACACGGCCCCGGGCAGGCCGGTGGCGTGCGGAACCGGTCGCGTCCCGCACGCCACGGGGGTCAGCGCCCGCCGGCGCCGCCCTCGGCACCGGTGCGCAGGGTGCCGGCCGCGCCGCGGGCGGGCGGCGGAACGGGACGCAGCGCGGCGGTGATCACCAGGGTGCCGTCCTCCACCTGGTAGTCCAGCGGCAGCCCGAGGCCGCGCATGGCGGCGACCATGGCGGTGTTGGAGGAACGGGTGACCGCGTAGACGGCGCCGCAGCCGGCCTCCTCGGCGAGGGCGACGAGCCGGCGCAGCAGCAGGCCGCCGATGCCACGCCGCTGCCAGTCGTCCTCCACCAGCAGCGCCACCTCGGTCTCGTCGCCGTCCCACAGCAGATGGCCGAGGGCGACCAGGCGCCCGGAGGCGGTCTCCACGGCGAGGGTGCGGCCGTGCCGGGGGCTGAGCAGGTGGGCGAGGTAGCGCTCGGCGTCCGGCACCGGACCGTGGTAACGGCCGCGCAGCGTGGCCGGCGTGCAGCGGTCGTGCATGGCGCGGGCGGCGGCCAGGTCGGCCGGGCCCGCCCGGCGCACCGAGATCGCGTTGCCCTCGGGCAGCGTCATCACGTCCCGGTGGCGGGGCATCCGGGGGCCGAGCCGGGCGTCCAGCTCCACCAGGGCCCGGGCGCGGGCGAACTCGGTCGGGGTGAACGGCAGATACGGGCGCTCGACGATCAGGGTGCCGCCCGACGGCTCGCGCAGCCGCAGCACGTGCTCCTCCAGGACGCCCTCCGGCGGCGGAAGTTCACCGGCGCCGGCGGGCGTCGAGCGGATCGTGCAGCGGCCCAGCAACTGACGCAGCGCCAGCGGCAGTTCGGCCGGGTCCAACGCGGTCCGGGTGGCCAGGGTCAGCACCCGGGCCGGGGTGTCCACCAGGTCGTGCGCGTCGGCCCGTTCCAGCCAGGTCTCGCGGCCCCCGGCGGCGCCCACCGCCCGGGCCACGTCCTGCGCCGACAGCTCGCCGGGGGCGCGGACCAGGAACTCGTCCACGGTGCCGGCGGACAGCGGGTGGGTCTGCAGGGTGAGGATGTCGACGCGCAGCGCGGCGAGGGCTCCGCACACCTCGGCCAGGCTGCCGGGGGTGTCGCGCACGGTGGTGCGCAGCCGCCACAGCGCGGTGGCCGGCTCGGCGGCGCCCGGCTCACGGGTGACGGCGGCCGGCGCGGCGGGGGCCGGAGCGGTGCCGGCCGGCGGCGCGTGGCCGTGGTGCCGGGACCACCAGAAGTGGAACCCGGCGGTGGCCAGCAGTACGGCGGCCGAGACCGCGAGCGTCAGCGGGCCGTCGGGGCCGTGCCCGACGACGTTGGCGGCCAGGTCGGCGACGGCCACCGCGACGAAGACGGCGGCGAGTTCCACGGCGTCGCGCCGCCAGTGGTGCCGGGCCCGCCAGGCCGCGCCGGGGCGTCGCCGCGGGGTCGCGGGGGAGGCGTCGGCGGGCGCCGGGTGCGGGTCGTGGGTGCCATGCGTCGGGTCCATGGGCCCCACCCTGCCGAAGGTGTGTTGCATGACCACGAACGATTCATGACCGATGGGTTAAGTGTGCCGGGTCTGCGGTGATTGCCGGATTTACTACCGACAGGCCGGTTTGCCGGAGTCCGTGGCGTTTTCCAGCCGTTTTCGGACGGCTTCCGGGCGAGCGGCCGTCTTTTCCCGCGGCCCCGGGAACCCCCGGCGGCCGTGGGGAGTTGGCAGGGTACGGGCCGGCGCGCGGCACCGGCCCGGCCAGCCCCCCGGCCGGGGCCCGCCGGTCAGGGACCGGTCAGTTCGGCGTGCACCTCGGCCGGGTCCGACCCGTGGCGGTACTCGAAGAAGAGCACCGGGCCGCCGTCGGCCGGCGCCGCCAGGTCACCCACCGGCCCGTCGGCGTCCACCAGGTAGCGCGGCTCGTACCACTGCTGCGCCACCACCGCCAGCGGCCTGCCGTCCGGGCCGCCGGCCCGCAGCACCCACGCCGCCCGTCCGCCGTCGACCGGCGGCGGGAACGACTGCGCCCGCAGTCGGGCCACCGCGTCGCGCAGCGGCGCCCCGGGGGACAGCTCGGGGATCTCGTCGTCCAGGCCGACGTCGTCGGCGGCGTCCACCTTGCTCCTGCCCGCTGTGATCCGCATGGTCGGCAGGGTACGCCGCCGGCTGACGCGCTGTCACAGCCCTCCGGCCACCCGCAGCACCGCCCCCGTGGTGTACGAGGCGTCCGGCGACAGCAGCCACGCCACCGCCCCGGCGATCTCCTCCGGCTGCCCCGGACGGCGCATCGGCACCCGCTCGGGGTTCCGCCACGGCCGCTCCGGGTCGCCCATCGCCGCGTGGATCCCGGTGACCACCATCCCCGGCTGCACCGAGTTGACCCGCACCCCCTGCGGGGCGAGTTCCTTGGCCAGCCCCACGGTGAACGCGTCCACCGCCGCCTTGCTCGCCGCGTAGTGCACGTACTCGCCGGGGCTGCCCAGCGTCGCGCCGGCCGAGGAGATGTTGACGATCGCGCCGCCCTGTCCACCGTGCCGGGTGGACATCGCCAGCGCGGCCCGCCTGGCGCACAGCAGCACGCCGACCACGTTGACCTCCATCACGCGCCGCATCACCGAGGTCGGGGTCTCGGTGAAGGCGCCCAGCGGTCCGGTGATCCCGGCGTTGTTCACCAGCCCGGTCACCGGCCCCAGCGCCTCGGCGGCGGCCTCGAAGAGCCGGTCGACGTCGGCCTCCACGGAGGTGTCGGCCCGCACCGCGACGCACCCCCCGCCCGCCTCGCGGATCCGCTCCGCCACCTCCGTGGCCGCGTCCGTCGCGCGTTCGTAGCCGATGGCGACGCGGTGGCCCCGCGCCGCCAGCCGCAGCGCGACCGCCGCGCCGATGCCGCGGCTGCCGCCGGTGACGACCGTGACGGGGTTCATGGACGTGGCGCTCCTCGGGCCGGGGGAACGGGCGGTGGGCCGCCCGGATGATCGAGAACGCTAGCGCAGCGGCCCCGCGAGGCGGGCATGGCCTGATTTCCCACCTTTCACGAACAGTGCGTGAACGCTCGCCGTAACCTGTCGCATGCGGGCGGTGAGAACGACAGTATTGGTCTTGACCAAGGGTGGGCCCCGCCCTATGGTCGCCTAGTAGTGAAACAACCCTTAATAAACAAGGGTGGATAAAGACGGGGGCCACGCCGACGAGTGGCGACGCCCCCGGTGGCACACGCCGATTCGCGGAGGACAGGGTGGGGACCACGCAGGTCGAGGCGGCGCAGGAGCCGAAGTACTGGCACTTGAAGACCGTCCTGGGTGACGCGCTGGACTCGGAGTTCGCGGTGGGCGAGGTGCTGCCCAACGAACGTGAGCTGGCGGCGCGCTTCGGCGTCGCCCGCGCCACGCTCCGGCAGGCGCTCGAACAGCTGGAGCTGGAAGGCCGGTTGCAGCGCCGCCGCGGCGTCGGCACCACCGTCGCGCCGCCGCGCATCGGCGTCTCCGTCGGCCCCTCGCAAGGGAGTTGGCCCGGCGAGGGCGACGACGCCTGGCACGCCGTCGGCTGCGTCGAGGCCCCCGCCCCGGCCGCCGTCGCCCGCCTCTTCGGCCCCGGGTACGACGCCGGGCGGTCCGTCCACACCATCCGCCGGGTCCGCACCAGCGACGCCCAGCCGGTCGCCACCGACCTGCTCTACGTGCCGCGCGCCTCGGTGCCCGCCCTCTCCCAACTGCTCACCCCGGCCGCCCACCCGCTCGCCGTGCTGCGTGAACTCCACCGGCTGGAGTTGGAGAACGAGGACCGCGCGGTCGAACTCGGCTCGGCCCGCGCCGAGGACGCCAAGCAGCTCGAACGGCTCCCCGGCGCCCCCGTCCTGGTGCTCACCACCCGCTACCACTCCGGCGGCCGGGTGGCCGCGGTCTCGGTCGCCACCTACCGCGCCGACACCTGCCGGCTGACCTTCGGCGACAGCGGCGCCATGGAGATCACCCACCACGACACCGCCTCCGGCGAGGACGATCGGGCCCAGGCCTCCTGAGCGCTCACTGCGCGGCGGTCTCCTCCACCGCGTACAGCCGCTCCTCGACGTGGTCGAGCGCCAGCCGCAGCGCCCCGGTGGCCACCGCTTCCGCGCCCAGCGCCGACATCGCGACCTTCGGCGGACGCAGGCAGTACCGGGCCAACTCCTCGCGCAGCGGCTCCAGCACCACCTCGAACGAGGGCGACCAGCCGCCCAGCACCACCAGCTCCGGGTCGAGCGCCAACGCCAGCGCCGCCACGTCGTGCACCAGCCGGCGGACGAACCTGCGCACCGCCGCCGACGCCTCCGCGTCCCCCCGCGCGGCCAGCGCGAACACCTCCGACATCGCCGGCTCGTCCAACGGGGGCAGCGGGGTGCCGGTGGTCGACAGCAGGATCTCCGGCGCCGCCTCCCGGCCGAGCAGATGGAGCGCGCCGATCTCCCCGGCCGCCCCGCCGAATCCGCGGTGCAGCCGCCCGCCGATCAGCGACCCGGCCCCCGGACTCAGCCCCGCCATCACGTAGACCACGTCGTCGCTGCCGATCGCCGCGCCGGTCCAGTGCTCGGCCAGCACCGCCGCGTTGGCGTCGTTCTCCACCAGCACCGGGCAGCGGAACGAACGCCGCAGCCGCAGCCCCAGCGGCAGCCCGGTCCACCCCGGCAGCGCGGTGCCCAGCCGCACCGTCCCGTCGTGCTCCACGATCCCGGGGCTGCCCACGCCCACCGCCCACAGCGTGCTGCGCGCCACCCCGGTCCTGCGCAACAGGTCGGCCACGGTGACCCGGGCCCGTTCCAGCCGGTCGTCGGCGGCCATCGCCTCGTCCACCGCGACCGCGTGCCGGTCCAGCACCCGCCCGGACAGATCGGCCAGCAGCACCCGTATCCGGTGCGCGCCGATCTCCATGCCGAGCAGATGGCCGGCCTCGGCCCGGAACCGGAACCGGCGTGCCGGACGCCCCTGTTTGCGGACGTCACCGGGGGCCGCCGGAACCTCGACCACCAGGCCGGACTCCATCAGCCCCTCGACGACCCCCTCGACGGTCGGCCGGGACAGGCCGGTGGTGCGCACCAGTTCGGTGAGCGTGGGGGTCTGGGCGCCCCGCAGGGCGTGCAGTACCGCCGCCGAGTTGATCCTGCGCAGCAGGGACGGGTCCCCGCCGGTGAGCCGAGCCAACGTCCGCCCTTCCTGCCGGTGCGCGGTGGTGCGCCGCCGCGCTCGTGTGGCGGGATCGTACCCGCCCGGGCCCGGCGCGGCGAGTGTCCGCGGCTTGGTCCGGACCAGCTCTGACGTGCCATTTCGCGGCCGACCGGGGGAGGGGAGGGCGGCGGGGTCACTCGGCGGCGTCGGCCGCCGCCCGCAGCCGGGCGAACTCCTCGGCCATCTTCTCCAGCGTCCAATGGGCGTTGAGGCCGCTCGAAGCTCTGAGAACTGTGCCTAACATGGTGTAATCAGGGTATAGCGCGTGAAAGTGGACGTGGCCCTCGTGAGCCCCCGTGGCCCGTATCTCAGATATGGATGAGTAAGCCAGAGGTCATCCACGACGAAGGGTTTGAACTGGCTTCAAGACTTCACCGCCAGCAGGAATGATGGCATCGCCGGTTTGGATCTCGACCGTATATTTCGTCAGCCCTCCGACCTTGAACGAGTCATCAGGGCGTACTGTCACGCGTACGGGATGTTCTACGTATTGCGGAGGTTGCGGGCTACTCCGCTTCTATCGTCCCGTCTGGGTTCTGCCGCACAACGGCGTACCCGTGCTTGTTGAGCGTCTCTCGACATCCCTCGCAGTTGTCGGGGTCGAGGCCCGTCATGATCGTCCCACTGGCGACGCCAGGCTTGACCCACTCATGGGTCACCGTGCCCACCTTGCCGCAGTCGGGGCATGTCAGTGTCTGCTCAGCCATGATCGCCCGTTCCTTCGCGCTTGCCGGCCCAGAAGTCGATGAGCCTGACCAACTACGGTAGCGGGCTTGAACGGTTGGTGCTGGTCATCATTGCCACGCTCCCGGCTCTGCCGTGACGAAACTTGCTACCGTCCTTCGGAACCGCTGGTGTCCGGTGTTGCGTACATGCTCAGCGATCCAGCGGTCAACCTTGGCGGCCTCGACTTCTTCCCCCGACTGCGCCCCGCAATCCGCTTCCTCCCCCGTGACGCATTCGGCCGCGTAGGTCGTCTCTGCCGTTGTGTCGGGGTGGATGTCGTAGTTCCGGAACCGGAACGTCTTGGTGGTGCCCATCGCTCGCTCTCTACGTTGGTCGTGGGGTTCTTCTGGGCGACGTCGCGCTACAGGGATCGCAGCCCGGTGAGGACGGCGCGCAGCAAGTCGGGATCAGGCTTCGGAAGGTAGATGGACGCGGGCTTCTTGGCCGCCCGCCGCGGGAGCGGTGGAACGGTCGGTTCAAGCGTCAGCTCCGCCCAGACGACCTTGCCGCCGCTCCTCGGGTAGAAGCGGCCGACCTGACGCGCGACGCTCTTCACGATGAACAGGCCGCGCCCGCTTTCGGGCTCCTCGTCGGCGCCGGCCGTGGGTAGATCGAGCGGTTCACCGTCCGCATCCCACACCTGGATGACGATGCTGTCCTTGCTGGCATGGATGCGCACCCGAAGAAGCTGCAAGCCTTCCAGCTCACCCCAGGACGGTTGCGGCGTCGTTATCCCGGTCGCCTTCACGGCGTTGGTGACCAGCTCCGAGGCGATCAGCTCGGCGGTCTCGGTGAGCCGGGACAGCTTCCAACATGTCAGCGTGTGCCGGATGAACATGCGCGCACAGCTCACGGCCGTTGGCACGGCGGCCAGGTCGAGAGAGAGCGCCAGGGGAGGAAGCTTCAGGGTGGATGTGTCGGTCTCACTCAGCGGGCGGGCAGCGGTAATCACTGGGGTACCTCCCTGTCTGCACCGTCCTCTTTGAGCGTGAGGACTTCGACCCCGGCAGCGTCCTCCAGACGCGAGAGCATCAAGGACTGGAGGAGGCCGTTACGCGAGAAGTGACGTAGGGACGGCACGATCACGACCTCCGCACTCGCGCGCTTCACCTCGGTCACCAGGTCGTTGAACACGCTCTGATCACCGTTCACGAACTCGTTGTAGATGCTGACGAGTTGAAGCCGCTCAACCTGGGCGAACCGGTGGATGCGCGCTTCCATGGCGAGCACCTGCTGACTCGTCACATCACAGAACACGCGCATGTAGCCGTAGGCCACCGACGTCTTGTGGTTCATCGCTGCTGCCCCTGGATCACCCAGAGATGTGCGCCCGTCTCCTGTTCAATGTGCTGCTGCATGGCAGTCTGGAGACCAGGCAGCCGCGCGAAGTGCCAGAGAGACGGCACGATCACGTTCTTCACCTCGGTGCGCTTGATCGCGTCGAGCAAGGTGAAGAACGCCGACTCGGAGGTCGTCGCGTTCTCGGTGAACACATGGCCGAGAGTGAATCCCTCGCGCTCGGCGTACGTCCGCATCGCGCGCCGGACGGACTCCATTTCCTCGTCATCTTCGACAGTGGCAGCCATCCGCATGTAGCCGTACATCTGAGGTCGCATCCGTCCTCCTGGGGGGGGTGGAGGCCGGATCGGTGGCGGGCTCACTCGTCCGGGCACCGCCGGTCCGGCTACGACCCAGAGAAGCCCTCTGAGCTGGGGAAACACCACAGCAGAGGGGCCGCGCGGATGCCGCAAAGGTGCGGCATCGTGGGGGTTTGCCTGCACAGACGGGAGCGGGGCGGTTATGGTGAGTGCTCGCCCCTACCCCCGGAAGGGATACCGATGGCGGCGAAGCGTGTGCGCCTGGCGAGGGTACGCAAGTCAGCGGGATTCAGCCAGGAAAAACTAGCAAATCATCTCGGTGTGGAGCGCTCCACGGTTGGCCGTTGGGAGACTGCCGAGACCGAGCCGCAAGCTTGGCTGCGTCCAAAGCTCGCCCGTGCCCTCAAGGTAACGGATGACGAGCTGCAAGCGCTCCTCGACGATGTAACGGTCGTTCAAGCGGAGCCCAGCGAACGCCTGAACTACGTGCTTCAACACCCTGACGCGGTCGACCTGGTGGCCGTCGCCTACCTGCATGAGCGGCTGCGGCAACTCGATGAGTCCTACGACCAGGCGTCGTCAACCAGCCTGCTCGGCCCAGCTGGACAGGTATACGGGCAAGTGACGTTCCTCCGGGAGAACGCCACGAACCCCCGCGTTCGTCGGGCGCTCTACGAAGTCGAAGCCGATTCGGCAACCTTCATGAGTCAACTGGTCTGGGACGTCAGCCAGCGGCGCGACCACCATGCGCCCCTTGGCTACCTCGATGAAGCAGTGAACGCAGCACGGCACGTCCGTGACGCTGGTGTCGAGTCCTACGCCGTGCTTCGGAAGAGCTTCATCGCTCTCTATGGCGAGAAGAATGCCATCAAGGGACGTGAACTTGCCCAGCAGGCTGCCGACGTGGCTCAGCTCGCCAGCCCCTCACTCGTTGGCCTCAGCCTCCTTCACGTCGCCGAGGGGTACGCCATGACGGGCGACCTCAAGGAGTGTGAAGCAGCGCTCAAGAAGGCAGAAGCTCAGTTCGACCTTGTGACCCCGGATGACGTGGCCGCTCCGTACTACTCGCCAAACGAGTTCGACCGACTCGCTGGCTCCTGTTACTTGTTCCTCGGTCTGCCCGGAAGGGCGGAGCCGATCCTCCGGGCGACCACGGCTTCGCTCGCGGACAAGAGGAAGAGCCAGGCCATCGCCCTTGGCAACCTGAGCCTGAGTCTCATCCGGCAGCGCAAGTGCGACGAAGCAGCAGCAACCCTGCATCGGACGATTGATGCCGTCGAGCTCACCCGTGGCGGTGGTGGGCTTAACCTGGCCTTCCAAGCAGGCAGGGAGCTGCATGAGTGGCGAGCGGAACCGTGGGTGCAGGACATCAACGACCGACTCCTAGCGCTGATGGCCGCCGTCTAGGACGCCGACGAGGAGCATGGGTGGAGATCGACCAGGCCAAGCAGGCCATGCGTGAGAAGGTGTGGAAACAGCTCATCGAGGGCGGGGGCGCTCCCGAGGACTCGTACGGCAAGATCCCCGGCTTCTACGGCGCGGAGGCCACAGCGGAGCGTCTGAGCGATATCCCGGGGTGGCAGCGAGCCCGAGTCGTGAAGAGCAACCCGGATTGGGCGCAACTTCCAGTGCGCCGCCTGGCGCTTGTAGAGGGCAAGCTCCTCTACATGGCGGTACCGAAGATGGCGAGCCTTGAGCCGTTTATCGAGCTTGACCCGACTGACCTCGACTCACCGGCGGATGCTGCCGAGAAGAAGGCTGCCACCCAACTCGGCCGGCGAGTGGGCGTAGAAGCCATGCGTCCTATCGACGTGGTGGTGTGCGGATCGGTGGCCGTGAACCGGTCGGGCGCTCGCATCGGGAAGGGGGCCGGGTACTCCGACCTTGAGGTTGCCCTCTTGATCGAGGCGGGCTTGGTGACGGATGAGACGATGATCGTCGCGCCCGTTCACGCGCTCCAGGTGGTCGAGGAAGACATCCCCGAGACAGAGCACGATTTCTCGGTGGACTACATCGTCACTCCTGACGAGGTGATCCCCTGCACTAACCGGCGACGCCCCAGCGGCCTTGTTTGGGCCGACCTTAGCCCGGAGAAGATCGCGGCGATTCCGGCGCTGGCAGCACGGGCCGGACAGGGGTAGCCGTAGCCGTCCCTGGGGGTGACTAGACGGCTGGACTAGTCACCAGGCCCACTCGCACAAGACGCGTCGGGTAGCCCCGTGACCAGCCGAAACGCACGAAACGCATCCGTCAGCTTGGGTGTAGTCCACAGCGCATTGAGCCCACTGGGGTTGGGCAGCGCCCAGATCCGGGTGGCACCGATCGTCCGCTCCTGCGGCCCGATCCGCGCGCCCGGTTCGCCGAAGGCGGTGCGGTACGCGGTGATGCCCGCGACCGCCAGCCAGCGCGGCCGGTGCCGCAGCACGGTACGGACCAGGATCTCGCCGCCGGTCCGCAACTCCTCGACGGTCAGCTCGTCGGCCCGGGCGGTCGCGCGGGCCGCCACGTTGGTGATGCCGAGCCCGTGCTCCAGCAGCAGGTGCTGCTCGGCCGGGGCCAGCCGCCGCGGGGTGAAACCGGACAGATGGAGCGCCGGCCAGAACCGGTTGCCGGGCCGGGCGAAGTGGTGCCCGGTGGCCGCCGAGAGCAGACCGGGATTTATGCCACAGAACAGAACGCGGAGGCCGTCCGCGATCACATCCGGAACGGTGCGGTCGCGGGCGGCCTCCAACTCCTCGGGGGTCAAAGAATGGCCCCGGGGGCGTAACCGGCGGCCTGCGGATGGCGCGCGGCCACCTCCTCGACCCGGCGGACCACCGCCGCGACCTGGTCGGCCGCGGCACCGGTGAACGACAGCCGGTCGGCCATCAGCGCCTCCAGCGCCGCCCGGTCCAGCGGGATCCGCTCGTCGGCGGCGAGCCGGTCCAGCAACGCGTTGCGTTCCGCGCCCTTCTCCCGCATCTCCAGCGCGGTGGCCACCGCGTTCTCCTTGATCGCCTCGTGCGCCACCTCGCGGCCCACCCCGGCCCGTACCGCCCCCATCAGCACCTTGGTGGTGGCCAGGAACGGCAGGTAACGGTCGAGTTCCCGGGTGACGACGGCCGGGAAGGCGCCGAACTCGTCCAGCACCGTCAGGAACGTCTCCAGCAGGCCGTCGAAGGCGAAGAAGGCGTCCGGCAGCGCGACCCGGCGCACCACCGAGCAGGAGACGTCGCCCTCGTTCCACTGGTCGCCGGCGAGCTCACCGGCCATCGAGGCGTAACCGCGCAGCACGACCGCCAGCCCGTTGACCCGCTCGCAGGAGCGGGTGTTCATCTTGTGCGGCATGGCGGACGAACCCACCTGTCCGGGCTTGAACCCCTCGGTCACCAGCTCGTGGCCGGCCATCAGCCGGACCGTCTTCGCCAGCGAGGAGGGCGCCGCGGCCAGCTGCACCAGCGCGGTGACCACCTCGTAGTCCAGCGAGCGCGGGTAGACCTGGCCGACCGAGTCGAAGACGTGGTCGAAGCCCAGGTGGCCGGCGATCCGCCGCTCCAGCTCGGCCAGCTTGCCGGCGTCCCCGCCGAGCAGGTCGAGCATGTCCTGCGCGGTGCCCACCGGACCCTTGACGCCCCGCAGCGGATAGCGGCGCAGCAACTCCTCGACGCGCTCGAAGGCCACCAGCAGCTCGTCGGCGGCGGTGGCGAAGCGCTTGCCCAGCGTGGTGGCCTGCGCGGCGACGTTGTGCGAGCGGCCGGCCATCACCAGCTCACCGTGTTCCGCCGCCAGCCGCGCCAGCCGCGCCAGCACGGCGACGGTGCGGTCCCGGACCAGTTCCAGGGAGAGCCGGATCTGCAACTGCTCGACGTTCTCGGTCAGATCCCGCGAGGTCATCCCCTTGTGGATCTGCTCGTGCCCGGCGAGCGCGTTGAACTCCTCGATACGGGCCTTCACATCGTGCCGGGTGACCTTCTCACGCTCGGCGATGGAGGCCAGGTCCACCTGGTCGAGCACCCGCTCGTAGTCGGCCAGGGCTCCTTCCGGCACCTCGATGCCGAGATCCCGCTGGGCCCGCAGCACGGCGAGCCACAGCCGGCGCTCGAGGACCACCTTCTGCTCGGGCGACCACAAGGTGGCGAGTTCGGCCGACGCGTAGCGATTGGCCAGGACGTTCGGAATGCGGGGCTTCACGGTCACGTGACCAGAGTCTACTGGCGGTTCGCGCAGGTCCGGACAGTGGCCGGGGTTGGAGGTTGCTACGAGTACGGGGTGGCCGCGGCGGCTCACACCTCGTACGGCAGCAGCTCGCCGCGCTTGGGCGGCCGGCCGTCGCCGGAGGAGCGGCCGGACAGCCGGCGGCCTATCCACGGCAGCAGGTGGACGCGGGCGAACCGCAGGTCGGCGGTGCGCCGGGTGAGCCATCCCGGGGGCACCGCGGTCGGCAGCGGGGCCCGCCAGTCGCACTCGGGTGGCAGGCCCAGTGCCTGCCACACCGCCTCGGCCACCCGGCGGTGGCCCTCGGCGTTCAGATGCAGCCGGTCGTCGGCCCACATCCTCGGGTCGGCCAGCGCCTCGGCGGAGAACAGGTCGACCACGATCGCGCCGTGCTCGGCCGCCAGTTCGTCGATGAACGCGAACAGCCGCTCCATGCGCGGCCGGAACCGTTCCAGCACCGGTCCGCGTCGCCCCGGGCTGCGCATCAGCACCAGTTGCCGGCAACTCGGCGCCAGCCGCCCGGCCGCCTCGGCCAGCCGGGCGCACACCAGCTCCACGTCGCACTTGGGGCGCAGCACGTCGTTGAGGCCGCCGACCAGCGTCACCAGATCGGCGCCCATCGCCGCCGCAGGGGCGGTCTGCTCGGCCGCGATCTGCCCGATCAGCTTGCCGCGCACCGCCAGGTTGGCGTACCGGAAGCCCGGCGTGCGGGCCGCCAGCCGGGCCGCCAGCAGATCGGCCCACCCCCGGTAACCGCCGTCCGGCAGCAGATCGGACATCCCCTCGGTGAACGAGTCCCCGACCGCGGCGAAGCTGGTGATCACCGGACCGGCCGAGGGGCGCGGGACGGTGGTGTACTGATCGTCAGGCATGGCCCGGTGATGGTATCCCGCGCCCCCGCGACGGTCAGGGGCGGGTGTCCCGGTCGCCGGGGTCCGGCCGCGGGGCCGGACCGACCAGCTCACGCAGCACGTCCTCCATGGTCACCAGGCCCACCGCGCGACCGTGCGGATCGAGCACCGCGGCCAGGTGCGCGCGGCGGGCCCGCATCGCGGTGAGCGCGTCGTCCAGCGGCGCGGCCCCCCGGATCCGGGGCATCGGCCGCAGAGCGGCGGCGCCGAACGGGGCGTCCCGCGGCTCCGCGTCGAGCGCGTCCTTGACGTGCAGGTACCCCAGGACCCGGCCGCCCCGGTCGGTCACCGGGAACCGCGAGTAACCGGAGCGGGCGGCCAGCACCTCCAGCTCGGCCGGGGTGATGCCCGGCCAGGCGTACACCACCCGGTCGGCCGGGAGCACCACCTCGCGCACCGGACGGCGCCCCAGCTCCAGCGCGTCCTGCAACCTGGTGGCCGCCCGCTCGTCCAGCAGCCCGGCCTGGCCGGCGTCGGTCACCATCCGGGCCAGCTCCGCGTCGGAGAACGCGGCGGCCACCTCCTCCCGGGTCTCCACCCGCAGCAGCCGCAGCCCCGCCCCGGCCAGCCCGTTGACCACCCGCACCAGCGGGCGCAGCGCCCGGGTGAGCCCCACCAGCGGCGGGCCGAGCACCAGCGCGGTGCGCACCGGATCCGCCAGCGCCACGTTCTTCGGCACCATCTCCCCGAAGAGCATGTGCAGATAGGTGGCGACCGCCAGCGCGATCACGAAGGAGACCGTGGTCACCACCGAACCGGGCACCGAGGCGGCCCGGAACACCGGCTCCAGCAGACGCCCGATGGCCGGTTCCGCGACCGCGCCCAGCACCAGCGTGCACACCGTGATCCCCAGCTGCGCCGTCGCCATCAGCGCCGAGACGTGCTCCAGCGCCCACACCACCCGGCGCGCCCGCCGGTCACCCTCCTCCGCCAGCGGATCGACCTGACTGCGGCGCACCGACACCAGGGCGAACTCGCCGCCCACGAAGAAGGCGTTGGCCACCAGCGTCAGCACCGCCACCACCAGCCGCACGACGGTCATCACCGGCCACCACCCCCCGGCGCCGGTCCGCGGTGGCCGCGCGGCCCGCCCGGCGGCGAGGTGACCCGCAGCCGGGCCGCCCGGTGTCCCGCGGCCTCGGTGACCTCCAGCAGCCATCCGGCGACCTCGACCCGGTCACCGTGTTCCGGGATCCGCCCGAGCCGCTGCGCCACCAGTCCGGCCAGCGTCTCGTAAGGACCCGGCGGCACCCGCAGCCCGATCTCCTCCAACTGGTCGGTGCGGGCCGCCCCGTCCGCGTCGTACACCCGGGCGCCGCCGCCCGTCACCCGCAGCAGCACCAGGTCGGCCGTCTCGTGCGGGTCGTGCTCGTCGCGGACCTCGCCGACCACCTCCTCCACGATGTCCTCCAAGGTGGCCACCCCCGCGGTGCCGCCGTACTCGTCGATCACCACGGCCATGCTCCGGTCACCGGCCAGCCGGTCCAGCAGCCGGTCGACGGTGAGCGACTCCGGCACCAGCAGCGGCTCGCGCATCAGCGAGGTGACCGGCCGGCGGGGCCGCTCCTCCACCGGCACCGCGAGCACGTCCTTGATGTGGACGACGCCGGTCACCGTGTCGAGGCTGCCCCGGTGCACCGGGAACCGGGAGAGGCCGGTGGCCCGGGTGGCGTCGGCGACGTCGGCCGCGGTGGCCCGCTCGTCCAGCGCGGTGACCTGCACACGCGGCGTCATCACGTTCTGCGCGGTCAGGTCGGCCAGGCTCAGGGTGCGGATGAACAGCCGCGCGGTGTCCGCCTCCAGCGCCCCCTCCCGCGCCGAGTGGCGGGCCAGCGCCTCCAGTTCCTGGCGCCCGCGGGCCGAGGCCAGTTCCGCCGCCGGCTCCAGGCCGAGCCGGCGCAGCACCCGGTTGGCGGTGTTGTCCAGGTGCGAGATCACCGGCCTGAAGAGGGCGCTGAAGACCCGCTGCCAGCCGGCCACCGCGCAGGCCACGGTCAGCGGGCGGGAGATCGCCCAGTTCTTCGGCACCAGCTCGCCGACGACCATCAGCACCACGGTGGAGACCACGGTGCCGATCACCAGCGCCACCGTCGTCGTGGCCGCGCCCAGCCCGATCGCCCGCAGCGGCCCGGTCAGCAGACGCGCCACCGACGGTTCGGCGATCATGCCGATCACCAGCCCGGTCACCGTGATGCCGAGCTGCGCCCCGGAGAGCTGGTACGACAGCCCGCGTACCGCGGTCAGCGCGCCGGCCGCCCCGCGTCTGCCCTCCCGTGCCGCCACTTCCAGCTCCGAGCGCTCCACGGTGGTCAGCGAGAACTCGGCGGCCACGAAGACACCGCAGGCCAGCGCGAGTACCAGGGCGAGCAGCAGCAGGAGCACGTCGGTCATCGGGACACCTCCCCTTCATGCTCGGCCGGACGGCGGCGGGGCGCGCGACGCGGATCGGCCGTTCAGCCGGTGGCCCGCCCGGTCGTCCGCCCGGTCAGCGGCTTGGTCCAGCGGCTCCACCGCGGCTCGGGGGCGTACCCCGCCGCACGCCACGCGGGGTGGGCCGTCTCGTTGCGGTCGAGCACCATCGCGTCCCCGCGCCGCCCGCCCAGCCGGGTGAACCGTTCCTCCGCGGCGGCGAGCAGCCGCCCGGCGATCCCGCGCCGGCGCGCGCCGGGGTGGACCGCGAGCCGGTACAGATGGCAGCGCCAGCCGTCGAACCCGGCGATCACGGTGCCCACCAGGTCGCCGTCGCGCTCGGCCAGCAGCACCGCCTCCGGGTCGTGCGCGATCAACCGGGAGACCCCCGCCCGGTCGTCACTGATGCTCGTCCCCTCCGCCGCGATCCGCCAGAACGCCAGCAGGGCGTCCACGTCACCGGGGCGCGCGGTGCGTATCCGAAGATCATCCATGGCGCCTACCCAACCACCGCGGACACCACCCGGGAAAACCGATTCCACCGTGGGGAACACCGCCGTTCACCACCGGCTGCCGTGCGGGCGTGCGCCCCGGGTGCGCCCGTGCTCCCCGGTTGCCCCCGGACCTCGCTTGCCGCTGCTAGCGGATCGGCGCTAGCGTGACGGGTATGGCCAAGACACAGCTGAACGTGCGGGTGGACGAGACCACCGCCGAGGCCGCCCGGGCGCGCGCCTCGCAACGTGGCATCAGCGTGAACCGCTACATCGAGGAACTGGTCCGCGGCGACCAGGCGGAGAACGGCAGGACGTTCGTCGAGGCGGCGGCCGACTTCATGAAGCAGTACGAGACCGTCTTCGCCGAAGAGTTCGGCCGCGACCGGGAGGGCCGCATCGACCCGCTCGACCCCGCCGGGGAGCCGTTGCCGCCGCACACCGCGGGCCCGGCCACCGCGTGAGCCTGCGTGTCGACCTCTCCTGGCTGCTGATGGTCGCCGAGCACAACACCCCCGGTGATCCGCAGGTGACCGACTGGGGGGCGCTGCTCGCCGCGCTCGCCCGCCACCAGGCCGAGATATTCGGTACCCCCATCTACCCCGAACCCGAGCAACGCGCCGCCGCGATGCTCCAACTCCTCGTCCACGTCCCCGCGTTGGAGCGCTCCAACGTCCTGTTCGCCTCCGCCGTCGCCTACGCCTACCTGGTGGCCAGCGGCCTGAAGGTGGTCACCTCACCGGAACAGGTACGGGACCTGGCCCGGCTGGTCAAGGACGGCACCGCGGACGTCGAACGCATCGCCCGGGAACTGCGCGGCTGGACCGCCGAACCGCACTGAACCCCGGCCGCCCTCACCGCCGGTACGCCGTCGCCAGCACCACCGGCATCGACGCCCCGCCACGCAGCCGCGGCCGGCGCACCTCGCCCACCTCGAACCCGGCCGCGGCCACCTGCGCCAGCGTGTCCCGCGCGGTACGGCACCCGCCGAAGAGCAACGGCCACACCGTGTGGTCCAGCGCCCACTGCGCCGCGACCCCGGCCCGGCCGCGCGCCCGTACGTGCTCCAGCAACCGCAACTGGCCGCCGGGCCGCAGCACCCGGTGCAACTCCAGCAACGCGCGCCGCTGGTCGCGCACCGAACACAACACCAGCGTGGCGACGGCGGCGTCGAACGCCTCCGACTTGACCGGCAGCGCCTCGGCGACCCCGGGCACCACGTCCACCGGGATCCCCAGCCGCAGCCCCTCCCGGATCGCCGCGCCGCGCAGCCGCCGTTCCGGCTCCACCGCCACCACCTCGCTCACCTCCCGCGGATAGTGCCGGAAGTTGAGCCCGGAACCGGCCCCGATCTCCAGCACCCGCCCGGAGAGCCCGGCCAGCGACTCCTCCCGGTAGCGCGGCATCCCCGCCCGGCGGTCCAGCCCCGGCGCGCACCGCGCGTACCACCGGGCGAAGAGCGGATGACGCACCGGCTCCCTCCCCGGCCGCCCGGTCACCGTCCCCATCCGAGGCCCCCTTTCCCGCGGAACGCCCCCATTCTGCCGGTTCCGCCCCCGCGAGGGGAGACCGCGTGCGGCCCCCGCGAACGCGCCCCCCGGGGAGGGTGGGTTCACGCCGCCTGCCGTCGGCGTCCCCTCCCGGCGCCCACCCCGCGAACGCGCCCTCGCAGGGGCCGTGGCGCCGGCCCGGTGACGCGTCCGGTACGGGTGCGGGCGCTCAGCGGCTCGTCTGCCGCAGGCTCTACCGTGCAGTCGCCTCCGCTGAGAGAGGCCACGCGAACGCGCCCCGGTCGGACGGCAGTTGTCCGCCGCAGGCTCTGTCGCGCGGCTGCCTACGCCGGGGGGAGCGCGCCAACGCGGGCCGCGGCGCCCACCCCGTGACGATGCCCGGCACGGGCGCGGGCAACCGGGAGTTGCCGACCGCGGGCCCTGTCGCGCAGCCCCCACCGAGGGGCCCGCACGACCGCGCCCCTCCCGGAGGGCGCCGCAGCCGCTACCGCGCGACCGACTCCGCCGGAGGGCGGGTTGCCGATGCCACCCGGGTCGCGAACGCCGACGCGTCCCAGGTGCCGCCCAGTTCGGGGGCGAGCCAGTCGGGGGCCGTACGGCGGAAGGTGTCCGGGGGGAGGGTGCCGCTGGCTTCGGGGATGGCGCCGAGCAGGGGGACGCCGGTGACCTCGGGGAGGTCGGCGACGTTGCAGCGGGCGGCGAGGCCGGGGTGGGTCGGCCAGGCGCCGATGACGACGCCGGGGCAGGACAGGCCGCGGCGGCGCAGTTCGCGGACGGTCAGTTCGGTGGCGTTGAGCGTGCCGAGCCCGGCCTGTGCGACCACCAGCACCGGCGCGTCGAGCAGCGCGGCGGCGTCGGCCAGCGTCGCGTCGTCGTCGAACCGGACCAGCAGCCCGCCGGCCCCCTCCACCAGCACCAGGTCGTGCCCGGCGGCGAGCCGGCCGGCCGCCTCGGCGACCTGGTGCGGGCGCACCGCCGGCCGCCCCGACCGGCGGGCCGCGGTCGCCGGCGCCAACGGCTCGGGGAACCGGGCGAGTTCGGCCGTGGTGACCGCCCCCGCCAGCCGTACCACCGTGGCCGCGTCCCCCGGCTCGTCCGGGCCCACCCCGGTCTGGGCCGGCTTGAGCACCGCCACCGTCCGCCCGGCCGCCACCGCCGCCGCGGCCACCGCCGCCGTGGTCACCGTCTTGCCGATCTCGGTGCCGGTCCCCGTCACGAACATCACGGCCATCGTCAGCCCTCCCTCGCCGCGGCCAGCACCGCCGCGCAGATACGTGCCACGTCGTCGTCCCCGGTGACGTACGGCGGCATGGTGTAGATCAGGTCGCGGAACGGACGCAGCCACACCCCGGCGCGCACCGCGGCCCGGGTGGCGGCGGCCACGTCCACGTCGTGGTCGAGCTGCACCACCCCGATCGCGCCCAGCACGCGGACGTCCCGCACCCCGGGCAGCGCGGCGGCGGGGGCCAGCCCGGCGCGCAGCCCCGACTCGATCCGCCGGACCTCGCCGGCCCAGTCCTGGCCGAGCAGCAGGTCGATGGAGGCACCGGCCACCGCGGCGGCCAGCGGGTTGCCCATGAACGTCGGCCCGTGCGCCAGCACCGGCACCGCGCCGCCGGAGATCCCCTCGGCCACCCGGGACGTGCACAACGTGGCCGCCAGCGTCAGGTAACCGCCGGTCAGCGCCTTGCCCACGCACATCACATCGGGGGCCACCCCGGCGTGCCCGGCCGCGAACAGGGCACCGGTGCGGCCGAAACCGGTGGCGATCTCGTCCAGCACCAGCAGGACGTCGTGCTCGTCGCAGGCCTCCCGCAGCACCCGCAGGTAACCGGGGGAGTGGAAGCGCATCCCGCCCGCGCCCTGCACCACCGGCTCCACGACCACCGCGGCCAGCTCGTCGGCGTCCCGGGCGATCAGGTCCCGCAGGTGGTCGCGGTATCCGGGGTCGGGCTCGTCGGCGAAGCCGCCCGGTGGGGCGTCCGCGAAGACCTGCGCCGGCAGCAGCCCGGACCACAGGTGGTGCATGCCGCCGTCCGGATCGCACACCGACATCGGCTGCCAGGTGTCCCCGTGGTAGCCGCCGCGCCAGGTCAGCAGCCGCCGCTTGGCCGGACGCCCCACGGAACGCCAGTACTGCAGGCACATCTTGACCGCCACCTCGACCGAGACCGACCCGGAGTCGGCCAGGAAGACATGGCGCAACGGCTCCGGGGTGATCTCCACCAGCCGGGTGGCGAGCCGGACGGCCGGCTCATGGGTGAGCCCGCCGAACATCACATGGCTCATCCGCTCCAACTGGCCGCGGGCCGCCTCGTTGAGCACCGGGTGGTTGTAGCCGTGGATCGCCGACCACCACGACGACATGCCGTCCACCAGCTCGGTTCGTCCGCCGTCCAGCGCCGCCACCCGCAGCCGGACCCCGGCGGCCGACTCCACCACCAGCGGCTCCTCCCGGCCGGGCATCGGGCCGTACGGATGCCACACGTGCGCCCGGTCGAGCCGCAGCAGCTCGCGGACGCCGTCCGCCTCACGCATTGGGCGGCAGGTCGGTACCGGCGCCACGGCGGCGCACGGCGACCAGGTCGGTGCGCGCGGCGGCGGGCACGGCGGACGCGTCCTCCTGCGCCGTGTCCGGCCGCGGCGCGCAGGAGCCCTCGGCGTGACCGCAGCCGCCCGCCGCGCCCCGCCGGTGCTCCGGCAGCGTGGCCGTCCCCGCGCCCTCCACCTCGAAGCCGGCGTCGGCGATCATCTCCAGGTCGGCCTTGCCCGCCTGGCCCTCGCTGGTCAGGTAGTCGCCCAGGAAGACGGAGTTGACCAGGTGCAGGGCGAGCGGCTGGAGGGTCCGCAGATGGATCTCGCGCCCGCCGGCCAGCCGCACCTCCACGTCCGGGCAGACGAACCGCACCATCGCCAGGATCCGCAGGCACCGCTGCGGCGTCAGCGTCCACTCCTTGGCCAGCGGGGTGCCCTCGAACGGGATCAGGAAGTTGACCGGCACCGAGTCCGGGTCGAGTCCGCGCAGCGCGAAGACCACGTCCACCAGGTCCTCGTCGCTCTCGCCCATCCCCGCGATCAGCCCGGAGCACGCCGACATCCCGGCGCCCTGGGCCTGCTTGACGGTGGCCACCCGGTCGGCGAAGTCATGCGTGGTGCAGATGTCGCCGTAGGTGTTCTCGGAGGTGTTGAGGTTGTGGTTGTAGGCATCGGCGCCGGCCGCCCGCAGCCGTTCGGCCTGGCCGTCGGAGAGCAGGCCGAGGCAGGCGCAGACCTCCACGTCCTCGTTGTGCTCCTTGATGGCCTCGATGGTCTTCGCCACCCGGTCGACGTCCCGGTCGGTGGGGCCGCGTCCGCTGGCCACCAGGCAGACCCGCTTGGCGCCGCCGGCCACCCCGGCCGCCGCCGCCTCGGACGCCTCCTTGGGCCCCAGCCAGGTGTACTTGAGGATGTCGGCACCCGAGCCGAGCCGCTGCGAGCAGTACGAGCAATCCTCCGGACACAGCCCCGACTTGAGGTTGACCAGATAGTTGAGCTTCACCCGCCGCCCGAACCACCTGCGGCGCACCCGGCCGGCCGCGGCTACCACGTCCAGCAGTTCGTCGTCGGAGGTGGCCAGCACCGCCAGCGCCTCCTCGCGGGTCGGCGACTCGCCCCGCAGTCCCTTGTCCACCAGCGTCTTCAGCAGGTCCATGGGGTTAGATCCTGGCCGAGCGGAAGGGCTCGGACCAGTGCGGGATGACACAAGTCACGGCAGTCGGCGTGTGTGGATCACCACATCGGCCGACCGCCCCGCGCCGGGTTAGGTTGCCTGCAAACCAACCGACCACCCGGGACCGTCATGACGCCTGCCGCTGATCACCGCTCCGCCTCCGGTGCCCGTACCGGGGCCGCCCCGGCCGACCCGTTCGGCTGGCTCACGGCCCGGGCGGAGGTACGGCGCCGGGCCGGGCTCGTCCGGGTGCTGCGGCCCCGCGCGGCCGACAGCGCCCACCTCGACCTGGCCGGCAACGACTACCTCGGGCTCGCCCGCCACCCGGAGGTGACCCGGGCCGCCGCCGACGCCGCGCTGCGCTGGGGCGCCGGCTCCACCGGGTCCCGGCTGGTCACCGGCTCCACCGAACTGCACGCCCGGCTGGAGGCCGAACTCGCCGAGTTCTGCGGCTTCGAGGCGGCCCTGGTCTTCGCCACCGGCTACGCCGCCAACCTGGCCGCCGTCACCGCGCTCTCCGGGCCCGACGCGCTGATCGTCTCCGACGAGGCCAACCACGCCTCGCTCATCGACGGCTGCCGGCTGGCCCGCGCCCGGCGCCTCGTCGTCCCGCACCGCGACCCCGAAGCGGTCGGCAAGGCGCTCGACGGCCACCCCGGCAGCGCCCTGGTCGTCACCGACTCGGTCTTCTCGGTGGACGGGGACGCGGCACCGCTGGCCGGCCTCGCCGAGGTGTGCCGGACGGCCGGGGCCGCGCTGCTGGTGGACGACGCGCACGGACTCGGCGTCCTCGGCGCGGGCGGGCGCGGACTGCCGGCCTCCGTCGGGCTCGCCGGCGCCCCCGGGGTGGTGGCCACCGTCACCCTCTCCAAGGCGCTCGGCGCCCAGGGCGGCGCGGTGCTCGGCCCGGCGCCGGTCATCGAGCACCTGGTCAACTCCGCCCGGACGTTCATCTTCGACACCGGACTCGCCCCGGCCGCGGTCGGCGGCGCGCTGGCCGCGCTGCGGCTGCTGCGCCGCGAGCCGGAACGGGCGGAACGGGCACGCCAGGTCGCGTCACTGCTCCACCACGGGGTGACCGCCGCCGGACTGGTCTCCGCGCGGCCGGACGCCTGCGTGCTGTCGGTACGGGCGCCGTGCCCGGAGTCGGCGGTGCGCTGGGCCGCCGACTGCCGGGTCGCCGGGGTCGCCGTCGGCTGCTTCCGGCCGCCGTCCGTCCCCGACGGCATCTCCCGGCTGAGGCTGTCGGCGCGCGCGGACCTGACCGACCGTGAGGTGGCACGGGCCGTCGACGTCATCGCCGGTGCGGCACCGGAGGGCGCCAAGGCCCTTGCGTCCAAGGCGGGTTGACGACCGCGCCCCGGCTCGCCGATATGCCGTCCGCGCCCCCAAATGCCGCCCGCCCAGGCAGAGTTCACCGCTTCGAGGGACAGGCATATGCATTCGTTGGCGCCCGCGCGGGCCGCGGCGGCAGCATGGGGGCTCCGGCGGCCGGTCCTCCCGGCCGCCGTAGCTTGGCGAGCCGGTGGACAAGGGACGACGACGCGATGGCAGACCATCAGGAAGCTTCCGTCACGCTGCCGAGCGAGCCCGCCTCGGTCTCCGTCGCGCGCGGCTACGTCACCGGGGTCCTCGCCGACTGGGGGCTGCCGAAGGACGCCCCGGCGGCCGACGCCGTCCGGCTCATCGTCTCCGAACTCGCCACCAACGCCATCCGCCACACCGGCGGACGCTCGCCCGACTTCACCGTCGGCCTCCGCCTCGACGAGCACGAGTGGCTGCGCCTCGGGATCACCGACGGCCACCCCCGCCGCCCCCGGCGGCTGCCCCCCGCCCCGGACCGGGACAACGGCCGCGGGCTGCTCATCGTCGCCCACCTCGCGGCCGAAGCCGGCGGTTGCGTGACGGTCGAGCCGACCGCGGAGGGCGGCAAGACGGTGTGGATCGCGCTGCCCTGGCGGACTGCGGCGGCCGGGCCGGAACCCGCCGGCGAGGCGGGCGCGCGGTGACCCGGCCGCCGCTGCCCGCACGGAACGGCGCGGCGGCTCACCTCACCCGGCCGTACCAGACGTCCGGCGTCCAGATCCGCTCCAGCCGCACCCGGGCGCCGCTCTTCGGGGCGTGCCACATCCGGTTGTGGCCGGCGTAGACGCCGACGTGGTAGACGCCGTCGCCGTGGTGGAAGAAGACGAGGTCACCGGGGGCCCGGGCGGCGGCGGCCACGTGCCGGGTCCGCTGGTACTGGTCGGCCGCGGTGCGCGGCAGCGAACGGCCCACCGCGCGGAAGGCGTAGAGCGTCAGCCCCGAGCAGTCGAACCGGGACGGGCCGGTCGCCCCGTACTCGTACGGTGAGCCCTGCTTGGCGGCGACCACCTCCAGCACCCGGCCGGCCACGGTGGCGCCGCGGGCGGGCGCGGGCAGGCCGGGGACGAGGGCCCCGGCGGCGAGGGCGGCGGTGGTCAGGAGCGATGTGGTCGCGGCTCGGCCGAACAGGGCGGGAGAGCCAGACGGTGCAGACATGCGCACCCCTTCGTCCTAGCGCCTGCGAAGGATGGCCTGTCGGGTTCGGGCAGGCGAAGATGCCCGGCCGCTCTCGCGCGGCTTCACCCCAAGGGGCCGCTACCGGTGCGCCCGGACGGCCCCGTCATGATCGGGTCCTCCGCTCCTGCCAAGCTGTGGTGTCGACCTGGCGTCCGGGCGCCGGCAGGACTCGGCGTGCGCCCGGACCGCCCCGCCACCGCGGCGGGGGCTTGTCGTCACCACGGATGATGGCGCACCGATGCCAGTGTCGCCGATCGTGCCGAACCACCCGTGTCGCCGATCCCGGCCGGTAACTACCGCTGGTCACACGCGTGTTGCGGGGCTGAGAAAACGTCAAGGAAGGATGCACCACGGGAGTGGCGAATCCGCCGTACGGTGGAAATCGACTCCGCCCGGGCGGATCACCCTCGCCCCGATGGCGTACGCCCCGGGCCTTCCCGCGGGCCGGCGCCTCACCGCGGCGGCTGCTCCGGAGGGATCGCGGGCCTTCCCGCGCGCCGTTCGCCGTCGAGGACGCGCATGGCCTCCGCCAGCACCCTGGTGTGCAGCTCGTGTTCGCCGCGCTCGTACATCAGCTCGAGCGCGGCCCGCAGTTCCGTGGCCCGGGCCACCAGCGCCTGGGCGGCGCGCAGCGCGGAGTACGTCTGCGTGGTGCGCGCCGGGTTGATCTTCCCGAGCAGGTCGGCGGCTTCCAGATAGCGGTCGATGACCTCGCCCTCGGCCCGGGTGAGGGCGGGCAGCGGCGGCAGTTCGGGGACCACCTCGCTCACCTCGGGCCGGGTGCGGCGGGGGCCTTGCGGCTGCGGGTGAGGTGGTCGACCAGGCCGTACGCGCGGGCCCCGGGGCCGTCGAGGACGGTGGCGCGCTCGATGTCGGCCTGGATCCGCTCGATCGGCCGGCCGGTGTGCTCGGCCAGCAGCTCGGCGGTGCGGGTGCGCCGGCGTTCCATCTCGGCGGCCTGGATCTCCAGGTCGGCGGTGGTGCCCTGGACGGGCTCGGGGATGGCCGGCTGCTCCAGCACGATCCGGGCGCCGGGCAGGGCGAGCCGCTTGCCCGGGGTGCCCGCCGCCAGCAGCAGCGCCGCCGCGGCGACGGCCTGGCCGAGGCAGACCGTCTGGATGTCGCAGCTGATGTACCGCATGGTGTCGTAGACCGCCGTCATCGCCGTGAACGAGCCGCCGGGCGAGTTGATGTAGAGCTGGATGTCCTGGTCGGGCGAGGCGTATTCGAGGTGCACCAGCTGGGCCATCACGTCGTTGGCCGCGGTGTCGTCGACCGGGGTGCCGAGGAAGATCACCCGCTCGGAGAGCAGCTTGCCGTAGGGGTTCATGGCCAGCAGGCCCTGGCTGGTGCGTTCGGTGAACTCCGGCAGCACGTAACGGGCGGTCGGCGCGGGCGGGACTGCGGACGGCTGGCGCATCACGACTCCTCCGGGGCGCCGGATCCGGCGCCTGTGCAGAATGTACAGGACGTACATTTGGTTATCATGGGAGCATGGCCCATGAAGTCCCGGTGACACAAGCCCGCGCGGAACTGGCGGAGTTGATCAACCGCGTCGTCTACGGCGGGGAGAGAGTCGTCGTCACCCGGCACGGCAGGCCGCTGGTCGCCCTGGTGTCCGCCGCCGACCTGCGACGACTCGAGGAAGCGGAGGAGGCCGCGGAGCCCGTGGAGGAGCCGGTGATCACCACCGTCTCCCGGCTGGGCGCGGTCGCGTCCGCCACCGGCGAACGCGGGCGCTTCGGCATCGCGGCCGAACACATCGACCCGTCCGGCGGTACGGGGCGCCACCCGGGCCCCTGAGTGCGGCGGAACGGTTCGCCGCGTGGCGGTCCGCCGGAGGAAACGGTTCCGCCGGGCCGCGCCACACCCCTTGGCGCCGGGCGGAAGAAACGCTTCCGCCCGGCCCGTTCCGGCCGAACGGTTCGTTAACGCCCGCGAAATGACGCCGAACCAGACATGTAATCGCCCTGCAAAATCCTGGATAGTGGCTGGTCAAAGGCGTGTCACTCTGACCACCGGTGCGCGATGATCGATCAAACGGGCGTGCTTCCCGGCCGCGCCGGGCCGCACGTCGGGGATGACGTGTGAGGTGGTGAAGCGTGCAACTGACGCCGCATGAACAGGAACGCCTTCTGATCCACGTGGCAGCCGACGTGGCCGAAAAGCGCCGGGCCCGCGGACTGAGGCTCAACCACCCCGAGGCGGTGGCCCTGATCACCTCCCACATCCTCGAAGGCGCCCGCGACGGCCACACCGTCGCCGAGCTGATGTCCTCCGGACGCAAGGTGCTCACCCGCGACGAGGTCATGGAGGGCATCCCCGAGATGCTCAAGGACGTCCAGGTGGAGGCCACCTTTCCGGACGGCACCAAGCTCGTCACCGTGCACCAGCCGATCGCCTGACAGGACGTCGTCCGATGATCCCCGGAGAGATCCACTTCGCCGACGAGCCCGTGATGCTGGGCGCCGGCAAGCCCGTGACCCGGTTGACCGTGCTCAACCGCGCCGACCGCCCCGTACAGGTCGGCTCCCATTACCACTTCGCCGAGGCCAACCCCGGACTCGACTTCGACCGCGCCGCCGCCCGCGGACTGCGCCTGGCCGTACCGGCCGGCACCGCCGTCCGCTTCGAGCCGGGCATCCCGGTCGAGGTCGAACTGCTGCCGATCAGCGGAGCCCGGATCGTCGCCGGACTGCGCGGCGAGACCGCCGGCCCCCTCGACCCGGACGCCACCGACGCGCCGACGGCCGGAGGGAACCGCGATGCGTGAACTGAGCCGCCCCGCCTACGCCGACCTGTTCGGCCCCACCACCGGCGACCGCGTCCGCCTCGCCGACACGGCCCTGTTCGTGGAGATCGAACGTGATCTCTCCGGCGGCCCCGGCGCCTCCGGCGACGAAGCGGTCTTCGGCGGCGGCAAGGTGATCCGCGAATCCATGGGCCAGTCCCGCCTCACCCGGGCCCAGGGCGCCCCGGACACCGTGATCACCGGCGCGATCGTGCTCGACCACTGGGGCGTGGTCAAGGCCGACGTGGGCATCCGCGACGGCCGGATCACCGCCCTGGGCAAGGCCGGCAACCCCGAGACCATGGACGGGGTCCACCCCGCGCTGGTGATCGGCCCGGAGACGGAGATCATCGCCGGCAACGGCCGGATCCTCACGGCCGGCGCCATCGACGCCCACGTCCACTTCATCTGCCCGCAACTGGTCGACGAGGCGCTGGCGGCCGGGGTCACCACGCTGGTGGGCGGCGGCACCGGCCCCGCCGAGGGCAGCAAGGCCACCACCATCACCCCGGGCGCCTGGCATCTGGCCCGGATGTTCGAGGCGATGGAGGACCTCCCGGTCAACGTCGGTCTGCTGGGCAAGGGCAACACCGTCAGCAGCGAGTCGATGTACGACCAACTGCGGGCCGGGGCCGTGGGCTTCAAGATCCACGAGGACTGGGGGGCCACCCCGGCGGTCATCGACGCCTGCCTGACCGTCTGCGACGCCACCGGCGCCCAGGTCGCCATCCACACCGACACCCTCAACGAGGCCGGGTTCGTGGAGGACACCCTCGCCGCCATCGCCGGCCGGGGCATCCACGCCTACCACACCGAAGGCGCCGGCGGCGGCCACGCACCCGACATCATCACCGTGGTCTCCCGGCCCAACGTGCTGCCCTCGTCCACCAACCCCACCCGCCCGCACACCGCCAACACCGTCGAGGAACACCTCGACATGCTGATGGTCTGCCACCACCTCAACCCGGCCGTCCCGGAGGACCTGGCGTTCGCCGAGTCCCGCATCCGGCCGTCCACCATCGCGGCCGAGGACGTGTTGCACGACCTCGGGGCGATCTCCATCATCTCCTCCGACTCGCAGGCGATGGGCCGCATCGGCGAAGTGGTGCTGCGCACCTGGCAGACCGCGCACGTGATGAAGGAACGCCGCGGCGCCCTGCCCGGCGACGGCGCCGCCGACAACCACCGGGCCCGTCGCTACGTCGCCAAGTACACCATCAACCC
Source organism: Streptantibioticus cattleyicolor NRRL 8057 = DSM 46488 (assembly GCF_000240165.1). Taxonomy (NCBI): domain Bacteria; kingdom Bacillati; phylum Actinomycetota; class Actinomycetes; order Kitasatosporales; family Streptomycetaceae; genus Streptantibioticus; species Streptantibioticus cattleyicolor. The sequence continues at coordinate 400,816 of NC_017586.1, read as the reverse complement.
GGCGATCGCCCAGGGCCTGGACGACGAGATCGGCTCGGTGGAGCCGGGCAAACTCGCCGACCTCGTGCTGTGGGACCCGGCGTTCTTCGGCGTCAAGCCCCAACTCGTCGTCAAGGGCGGCCAGATCGCCTACGCGCAGATGGGCGACGCCAACGCCTCCATCCCGACCCCGCAGCCGGTCCTGCCACGGCCGATGTTCGGCGCCACCGGACGCGCCGCCGCCTCCGGCTCGTTCAACTTCGTCACCCCCACCGCACTCGACGCCGGCCTGTCCGAACGGCTGGGCCTGCGCAAGGAGTTCCGCGCCATCCGCAGCACCCGCGGTGTCACCAAGGCCGACATGCGGGAGAACGACGCCATGCCGGACGTGGTGGTCGACCCCGACACCTTCACCGTACGCATCGACGGCCAGGTGGTGGAGGCGCGGCCGGCCGAGAAACTCCCCATGGCCCAGCGGTACTTCCTGTTCTGACGCCTTGCCGCATCCGGTGGGCGGGCGCCGGCCCGCCCCGTCCCCTCCTTCGTGGAAAGCCCCCGCCATGACCGCTGCCCCCGCACCCCAGGCCCCGTCGCACCCGGCCGCCCGGGCCGCGCTGCTCGTGCTCGCCGACGGGCGGTTCCCGGCCGGCGGCCACGCCCACTCCGGTGGCGCGGAGGCCGCGGTCAAGGCCGGACGGCTGCGGGACGCGGCGAGCCTGGAGGCGTTCTGCCGGGGACGGCTGCACACCGCCGGGCTGGTCGCCGCCGCCCTCGCCGCCGCGGCTGCCGACGGCGTCGATCCGCTGCTGCTCGACGAGGCCGCCGACACCCGTACCCCCTCGCCCGCGTTGCGGGCGGTCGCCCGCAAGCTGGGCCGGCAGATGATGCGGGCGGCCCGCGCCACCTGGCCGTCGCAGGCGCTGGCCGCGCTCGCCGAGCACCGGCCGCGCGGCGCCCACCAGCCGGTGGTGCTGGGGTTGGCCGCCGCGGCGGCCGGACTCGGGCCGTACGACGCGGCCGAGGCGGCGGCCTACGAGTCGGTCGGCGGACCGGCGACCGCCGCCGTGCGGCTGCTGAGCCTCGACCCGTTCCAGGCCACCGCGGTCCTCGCCCGCCTCGCCCCCGAACTCGATCAGGTGGCGCGGCAGGCGGTGGCCGCCGCCCGGCGCGCCGCCGACCAGGGGGTGGCCGCCCTGCCGGCCGCCTCCGCGCCCCTGCTCGACATCACCGCCGAGGCGCACGCCGCCTGGCCGGTGCGCCTGTTCGCCTCGTAGCCGGGCCCGCCCCGGCCCCCCGCCGTACCCCCGTCACCGGAGCCGACCATGCACCTGGACCACCCCGAGACCTACCCGCAGCGCCACGCCCACAGCGCCCCCGCCCACCGCACCGACGGCACCCGCCGCGCGCTGCGGATCGGGCTGGGCGGACCGGTCGGCTCCGGGAAGACGGCCACCGTGGCCGCCCTCTGCCGCGAGCTGCGCGACGAGCTGTCGCTGGCCGTGGTCACCAACGACATCTACACCCGCGAGGACGCCGAGTTCCTGCTGCGCAACGCGGTCCTGCCGCCCGAGCGGATCAGCGCGGTGGAGACCGGCGCCTGCCCGCACACCGCCATCCGGGACGACATCTCGGCCAATCTGGAGGCCGTCGAGGAACTGGAGGAGCGGGTCGGCCCGCTCGACCTGGTGCTCGTCGAGTCCGGCGGCGACAACCTGACCGCCACCTTCTCCAAGGGCCTGGTCGATGCGCAGATCTTCGTGATCGACGTGGCCGGCGGCGACGACATCCCGCGCAAGGGCGGCCCCGGCGTCTCCACCGCCGACCTGCTGGTGATCAACAAGACCGACCTCGCCCCCTACGTCGGCTCCGACCTGGAGCGGATGGCCCAGGACGCCAAGGCGCAACGCGGTGACCTGCCGGTCGCCCTCACCGCGCTGACCGCCGAGAACGGCGTCGCCCCGGTGGCGCACTGGGTCCGCGAGCAGCTCGCCGCCTGGTCCGCGGGCGCGGCGTGACCGCCGTCCTGGAGCAGCCGCCGCACCCGGCCGGGGTACGCGCCACCGCGCGGATCGTCGCCGAGGCCGACGGGCACGGCGGCACCCGGCTGCCGGTGCTCGACGGCGAGGGGCCGCTGGCGCCGCGCCGCACCCGGCCGTCCGGCCCCGGGGCGCGGGTCACCATGGTCGGCGCGATGACCGCACCGCTCGGCGGCGACCGGCTGCGGGTGGAGACCGAGGTACGCGCCGGGGCCCGGCTCGACGTCGACGCGGCGGCGGCCACCGTGTCGCTGCCCGGCGTCACCGGCGCCCCGGCCGGTTACGACGTGCGGCTCACGGTCGGCCCCGGGGCGGAACTGCGCTGGCTGCCGGAACCGTTGATCGCCGCGGCCGGCAGCGACCTGGTGCTCACCACCGAGGCCGAGCTGGCCGCCGACGCCCGGCTGGTGCTCCGCGAGGAACAGGTGCTGGGCCGCGCCGGGGAGGCCCCGGGCCGGCTGGTCACCCGGCTGTCGGTGCGCCGGCGCGGCCGTCCCCTCCTCGACCAGGAGCTGGCCTTCGGCCCCGGGGTCCCCGGCTGGTCCGGGCCCGCGGTGCTCGCCGGGTACGCCGCGGTGGGCCAACTCCTGCTCGCCGGGCCGGAGTTCGCCGACGGCGCCGGGGAGGCGTACTCGCTGCCCGCCGCCGCGGGGGAGGGCGAGGCGGTGGTGACGCCGCTGGCCGGTCCGGCCGTGCTGGTGACCGCGGTGGCCCCGGACGCGCTGCGGCTGCGCCGGCTGCTCGACCAGGGGTGGGCGCGGCTGGCCCGGTGAGCGCGCTGGGCCACCGGCGGTAGATCGGCCGCGGGCGTCCCCCGGGCGGACGTGCCCCGTTGGCGGCGCGGACAACTCCCCGGCGAAGCTTACGAAATGATGAAGAAAAACCTGTGCGATCTGTCCACGCCCGGTCCCGGGACGCGAGGATCCTGCCGTAGCTGTGTGACCTCCGCCGCCACGAGCGGTGGACCAGCAGGAGGAGGGGCTTCCTTGAGACGTATCGCCGTGCTAGGAGCGATCGGCGCCCTGATCGCGGGCACCGTCGCCGTCACGCCCGCGGCGGCGACCACCGACCCGGTGCCGGGCGGCCGGGCCGAGGCGGTGGGTACCGCCATCGCCGCCCAGCACGCCGCGGACACCGGCGTCCGGTGGACCGCCTGTCCCAAGGACTGGGGCCTGGAGGCCCCCATCCAGTGCGGCTACGTGACCGTGCCGGTCGACTACGCCAGGCCGTACGGGCCCACCATCCGGCTCGCGGTGGACCGGATCCGCAGCACCGGCACCCGGGCCGAGCGGCAGGGCGCGCTGCTGTACAACCCCGGCGGCCCCGGCGGCTCCGGGCTGAAGTTCCCGCGCCGGGTCACCACCAAGAGCGCGCTGTGGACGCAGACCGCCAAGGCATACGACTTCGTCGGCTTCGACCCGCGCGGGGTGGGCCACTCCGCCCCGATCTCCTGCGAGGACCCGAAGGAGTACGTCAAGGCGCCCAAGCCCGACCCGGTGCCCGCCAACGAGGCGGAGAAGCTGGTCCAGCGCAAGATCGCCAAGGCGTACGCGGACGGCTGCCTCAAGCGCTCCGGCCGGCTGCTGGCCCACATGACCACGCTGGACACCGCGCGCGACATGGACGTCATCCGGGCCGCCCTCGGTGAGCGGAAGCTGAACTACCTGGGCGTCTCCTACGGCACCTACCTCGGCGCGGTCTACGCCACGCTCTTCCCGACCCATGTGCGCCGGCTGATCGTGGACAGCGTCGTCGACCCGGCGCCCGACCACATCTGGTACCGCGACAACCTCGACCAGGACATCGCCTTCCAGGGCCGCTGGAAGGACTGGGAGAACTGGGTCGCCAAGCACAACGCCGTCTACCACCTGGGCAACACCGCCGACAAGGTCGAGCGGCAGTGGCTCAAGCTGCGCGCCGCCGCCAAGAAGCACCCGCTCGGCGGTGTGGTCGGCCCGGCCGAACTGATCAGCTTCTTCCAGAACGCGCCCTACTACGACGCGTACTGGACCATCGTGGCCGACGCCTTCAGCAAGTACGCCGCCGGTGACGCCAAGCCGCTGATCGCCGCCGCCGGACCGGACCTGAAGAACACCGCCGCCAACGCCGCGGCGGAGAACGGCACCGCGGTCTACACCGCCGTGGAGTGCACCGACGCCAAGTGGCCCACCGACTGGCGCCGCTGGGACCGCGACAACACGCTGCTCAACCGCAAGTACCCCTTCATGACCTGGGCCAACGCCTGGATGAACCTGCCGTGCGCCACCTGGGGCGTGCCGCAGCTGCGCCCGGTGGACGTGCACTCCTACCCCGGGCTGCCCAGCGTGCTGATCGTGCAGAGCACCCGTGACGCGGCCACCCCGTACGCGGGCGCCCTGGAACTCCACCGCAGGCTGCGCGGCTCGGAGCTGATCACCGAGAAGGACGCCGGTTCGCACGGCGTCACCGGCCTGGTCAACCCGTGCATCAACGACCGGGTCACCAACTACCTCGTCAACGGCAGGCTCGACGGCCAGGACGTGGTGTGCGGGCCGCACGCCACCCCCGAGCCCACCCCGGCCAAGAGCGCGGCGAAGACGAGGACCGCCGCCTGACCGCGCCACCGAGCGCATAGCGCCACGCCGTACGGGCGGCGCGCACCCGGACTCCTCGGGGCGCGCCGCCCGTCCGCGTTCCGCGGTCTCCCACCGGCTTGCCCCCGCGCGCAATAACGCGATATAACGTGTCCGACGTCCGGGGGACCGGACCATCCGCCGCACCCAGCCGAGGACTCCGCCATGGCCGCCCGCCCCGAACTTGATCTGCGCGCCTCCGACGCCGAACGCGACCGGGTCGCCGCCGTACTCGCCGACGCCCTCGCGGGCGGACTCCTCGACCCGGCCGAGCACGCCGAACGCCTGGAGGCCGTCTACGCCGCCCGCACCCGCGGCCAGCTCGCCCCGGTCACCGCCGACCTGCCCGAACCGGCCGCCGGCGCCGACCTCACCGGCCACCTCGACACCGGCCCCGTCCAGGCGCTCTTCAGCAAGATCCGCCGCGGCGGCCAGTGGCCGGTGCCGCCGCTGACCGTGGTGCGTTCCCGGTTCGGCGCCGTCGTCATCGACCTGCGGCACGCCGTCTTCACCCGCCGCGAGGTCGTCATCGACGCCGGCTCGTTCTGCGGCAAGATCGAGATCCTGGTGCCGGAGGACGCCCAGGTCTACGACACCGGCACGGCGCTGTTCGGCAAGCGCTCGCAGCCCGGCGGCGACGGCCCGGTGGGGGAGGGCGGCCCGGTGGTGCGCATCACCGGACGCTCGGTGCTCGGCCACGTCCGGGTGATGCGCGGCGGCTTCAAGTACCCCTGGCGCGACTGGAGTTGACCCCGCCGCCCGCCGCCGACTCCGCCTTCACCTCGGCGGCGTACCGGTCCACGTACTCCTGGCCGGAGAGCTTCAGGACGGCGTACATGATCTCGTCGGTGACCGAGCGCAGCACCGCCCGTTCGCCCTCGTGGCCGGCGAACCGGGAGAAGTCCAGCGGCTCCCCGAAACGGACGGTCACCCGGCGGATCCGGGGCAGGAGCCGGCCCGGCGGCTGCACCTCGAAGGTGCCCACCATGGCGCACGGCACCACCGGCGCCCCCGACGCGATCGCCAGCACGGCGACCCCGGTGCGCCCCTTGTACAGCCGCCCGTCCGGCGAACGCGTCCCCTCCGGGTAGATCCCCAGCAGCTCGCCCCGTTCCAGCACCGCCAGCCCCTCGCGCACCGCGGAGCGGGCCGCGGCGCCACCGGTGCGGTCCACCGGTATCTGCCCGGCGGCGCGGAAGAACGCGGCCACCACGGCGCCCTTCAGCCCCGGCCCGGTGAAGTACTCCTGTTTGGCCAGGAAGGTGATCCGGCGCCGGAGGATGGCCGGCATCAGGAAGTGGTCGGAGAACGACAGATGGTTGCCGGCGACGATGGCCGGCCCCGCGTCGGGCACGTGCTCCAGCCCTTCCACCCGGGGCCGGAAGAGCAGCCTCAGCCATGGCCCCAGCAGCAGGTGTTTCAGGATGCGGTAGAACACACTCCTGGCTTACCTCCGAACGGCCGCCGAGGACAGGGCCCCGCGCGTCCCTCGTTCGTGGCGCGTTCCCGGTCCGTCCGCGCCCCGTCGGTACGGCGGGCGGACGCAGGCGGGCGGCCGGGCGGGTGAGCCGGCGGCGTGGCCGCTTGCCCGGGGGCGGGGAACGCGGTGGCATGCCCCGCACAGCTCACCCCGCACCCTTCGGAGGCACCGTTGACCGTTCCCCGCCGAGCGTCGGCCGCGGCCGCCGCGCTCCTGGCGCTCGCCGCCACCGCCGGCCCGGCCACCGCCGCCCCCGCCGGGCCGCCGCCCCGCCATTCGCATCTGTTCCTCAGCGTCTCCGGCTCGGACGACACCTGGGTGCGCGGGGTCAGCCTCTACTGCGACCCGCCCAGTGGCTTCCACCCGCACGCCCAGCTCGCCTGCAAGGCGCTGGAGGGCGCCCACGGCAAGCTCGACGCCCTCGCCCCGGACCGCCACATGTGCCCCATGGTCTACGCCCCGGTGATCGCCACCGCCACCGGCACCTGGCACGGCCGCCCGGTCTCCTGGGAGCGGACGTTCTCCAACTCCTGCGTCCTGGACGCCCGCACCGGCTCCGTCTTCCGCTTCTGACCTCCCGCGCCGGACCGCGCCCGGATCACCCCCGGCGCCGGTCCCGCACCGCCCAGGTGCCCACACTCAGCAGCGCCAGCACCACCCAGCAGAACCACAGCCACCCGACGCCCGCGTCCAGCACCGTGCTGTACGCCGTGATCAGCACCAGCACGACCACGGTGCACACCGCCATCACCCGCACCGAACCCGTCATCCCCGCCCACCTCCCGAGAACCATCGTCGCCCCGCGGCGGCCGGAACCGCTACGGGGCGACGGGAGAAGGGGGCGGGGCCGGCCGGACGGTCAGCGCCCCCGGCCCTGGAGCGAGGCCAGGTAGGCGTTGTAGGCCACCAGCTCCTGGTCGCCGTCCCGGTCCGCGGCCCGGTCCTTGCGCCGGGAATGGCGCTGCTCGGAGACGTACCACTGGAAGACCAGGGCGATCAGCACCAGCACCGACGGGATCTCGCTGAACGCCCACGCGATGCCGCCCGCCGCGTGCTGGTCGGCGAGCGGGTCCACCCCGAGCGAGGCCGGCGGGTGCTGGAAGGTGGTCACCATGGTCTGCGACGCCATCATCAGCGCGATGCCGAAGAAGGCATGGAACGGCATCCCCATGAACAGCTCCAGGATCCGCATCACGTACCCCGGGCGGTGCGGACCGGGGTCCACGCCCATGATCGGCCAGAAGAAGACCAGGCCCACGGCGAGGAAGTGCACCATCATCGCGATGTGACCGGCCCGGCTGCCCATCAGGAAGTCGAACAGCGGGGTGAAGTAGAGCGCGTACAGGCTGGCGATGAACAGCGGGATGGTGAACGCCGGATGCGTGATCACCCGCAGGTAGTGGCTGTGCAGCAGGCGTACCAGCAGCTCACGCGGGCCGGTGCGCCCCCGTCCGGCGGTGGGCAGCGCCCGCAGCATCAGCGTCACCGGGCCGCCGAGCAGCAGCAGGATCGGCGAGAGCATGCTGATCACCATGTGCTGGACCATGTGCACGCTGAAGAGCACCATGCCGTAGTCGTTGAGCTTGGTGCACATCACCAGGCCCACGGTGAGCACGCCCACCGTCCAGGCGACGGTCCGCCCGGCCGGCCACCGGTCGCCGCGGCGGCGCAGCCGCGTCACCGCCCAGCCGTACAGGGCCAGCGCCAGGACGCAGCCGACCAGGAAGAAGGGGTCCGCGCTCCACTCCAGACCCCGCCCCAGGGTGAACGGCGGCAAGTCCATGTGGCTCATGTCCATGCCGTGGCCCATGTCCATGCCCGTCATGCCGCCCGTACCGTGCCCGCCGTGATCCATCCGCAACTCTCCTGATCGCACCCTGCGCGAGGCGCCCGATTGCGACCGTTTGCGGCCGGTGCGCCCGCTCCAGCGTAGAGCCGCCCCGCCCGGCGGTGCGGGCGGGGCGGGCAGGTCACGCCGCGGCGCGGATCACAGCACGCATTCGGCCTCGATGTACCGCTCCACCGGGACCGTCTTGAGGTGCTCCACCGCCTCGGCCAGCGGCACCAGGGTGATGTCGGTGCCGCGCAGCGCGGTCATCATGCCGAAGTCGCCGTTGTGCGCCGCCTCCACCGCGTGCCAGCCGAACCGGGTGGCCAGCACCCTGTCGTACGCGGTCGGGGTGCCGCCACGCTGCACATGGCCGAGGATCACCGGCCGGGCCTCCTTGCCCAGGCGGTCCTCCAGCTCCACCGAGAGCTGCCGGGCCACCCCGGCGAACCGCTCGTGGCCGTAGACGTCGGTACGGCCGCTCTCGAACTCCATCGTGCCCTCACGCGGCTTGGCGCCCTCGGAGACCACCACGATGGCGAACTTCTTGCCCGCCTCGAACCGCTTGCGGACCACCTCGGTCAGCTCGGTGATGTCGAACGGCCGCTCCGGGACCACGATGGCGTGGGCGCCCGCCGCCATCCCGGCGTGCAGCGCGATCCACCCGGTGTGGCGCCCCATCACCTCGACGATGAGCACCCGCTGGTGGGACTCGGCGGTGGTCTTCAGCCGGTCCAGCGCCTCGGTGGCCACCATCACCGCGGTGTCGAAGCCGAAGGTGACATCGGTGGAGGCGATGTCGTTGTCGATGGTCTTGGGCACCCCGACGATCGGCAGCCCCGCGTCGGACAGCAGCCGGGCCGCCTTGAGCGTGCCCTCGCCGCCGATCGGGATGATGGCGTCCAGGCCCAGCTCGTCGACGTGCCCCCGGGCCCGCTCCACGCCGTCCCGCAGGTGGGCCGGCTGCACCCGGGAGGAGCCCAGGATGGTGCCGCCGCGGGCCAGGATGCCGCTGACGGCGTCCAGGTCCAGCTTGCGGTAGTCGCACTCCAGCAGGCCCTTCCAGCCGTCGTGGAAGCCGATCACCTCGTCACCGTGGTCGGCCACGGCGCGGTGCACCACCGACCGGATGACGGCGTTCAGTCCGGGGCAGTCGCCGCCGCTGGTCAGCACACCAATACGCATTGCTCTCGCTACTCCTGCACAACCAAGTCGACCGGTCGACCGGACCCCGTCGTCCGGATGGACCCCATCACCCTATCGGGACGGGGGGAAAGACGGTCCGTCCTGCCGATGCCGGCGGCGTGACGGATCAGGGAAGAGCACGCTGCCCCGACGGCCTCACGCGGGCTCGGAGGCGGCGGCGATCCGCTCGGCGCGCAGCGCGTCGTACCACTGCTCGTCCACCGGCGGCAGGGCGTGCACGTCGAGCGCCAGCTTCAGCAGCATGTCGGCGATCTGCGGGTTGCGCGCCATCACCGGGCCGTGCGCGTAGGTGCCGAAGACGGTGTCGCACCAGGCGCCCTCGGTGCCGTCCCCGGTGCCGTTGCCGTTGCCGTACCGCAGGTGGGCGAAGGGCTGGGCGCCGGGGCCGATCACCGTATTGCCCTGGTGGTTCTCGAAGCCGCTCAGCGGCGGCAGGCCCAGCCGCGGGTCGATGTCGCCCAGGATGTCCCCGACGTGCCGCGCGCCCTCGTTGCGGATGCTGCGCACGTCCAGGATGCCCAGGCCCGGCTCGGGGCGGCCGAGGTCGTTGACGAACTCGGTGCCCAGGATCTGGTAGCCGGCGCAGACCGAGAAGACGATGGCGCCGTTGGCCACCGCCCGGTTGAGGCCGCCGTCCCGGCGCAGCCGTTCCGCGGCGAGCCGCTGCGGACGGTCCTCGCCGCCGCCCAGCAGGTAGATGTCGCCGGAGGTGGGGATGGGCTGGTCGGAGCGTACGTCGATGCGGGTCACCGGCACCCCGCGCTGCCGTGCGCGGCGCTCCACGACCAGGGCGTTGCCCTGGTCGCCGTAGGTGCTCAACAGGTCGGGGTAGACCCACACCAGGCGCAGGCTGGTGTCGCTCATGCTCGGTCGTCCTTCCGGGAAGGTCGGCCGCCGCTGCGGCGGCGGGGGCGGTCGGCTCGCGGGTTCAGTTGCCGATCCGGCGGCGGAGGTCCTGGAACGCGGTGTAGTTGGCGATCACCTCGATCTTGCCGGCGGGCGCCGAGTTCACCGCCTCGTCCACGTCCTCGCACACCCGGAAGTCGAGTCCGGCGACCTCCAGCCGCACCGCCAGGTCCAGCTTGCGGTCGCCGATCACGCAGATCGGGTGGCCGGCCAGCCGGGTGTAGTCCACGTCCCACAGCCAGGAGGTGTCGGTGCCGTCGGCGCCGCGGGCGTTGACCGACAGCAGCACCGGGGTGGGCGGACCGTCGATCAGCGAGAACGTCTCCAGCCAGCCGGCCGGGTTCTTCGCCAGCAGCAGCCGCAGGTCCCGGCCGAGGTACTGCACCACGTCGTAGCGGCCGGCCACCGCCTGCACCGCGTACATCCGCTCCAGCGCGGTCTGCGGGTGGACGCCGAAGATCGCGGCGACGGCGGCCGAGGTGGCCGCGTTGGCCTTGTTGGCCCGCCCCGGCAGCTGGAGCTGGATCGGCCAGGCCACCCCGTCCGGGGCGAGCACGTAGTCGCCCTTGAGCGCCCAGGTGGTCGGCGGCCGGCGGAAACCGCAGTCGCCGCAGCCCCAGTCGTCGCCGGGGCGCTGGAGCACGCCGCCGCAGGCCGGGCAGGACCAGGCGTCGTCCTTCCACTCCTGGCCGGCGGCGACCCAGACCACGGTGGGGCAGGACGAGGCGGCCCAGGCCACCAGCGGGTCGTCGGCGTTGGCCACCACCACCGCGTCGGTGCCGGAGAGCCCCTCGCGCCACTTCTCGGCGAGCATCCGGGTCTCGGCGGCGCGGTCGAGCTGGTCGCGGGAGAGGTTGAGCAGCGCGATGGCCTTGGGGTGGACGTCGCGGGCCACCCCGGCCAGGTACTTCTCGTCGACCTCGATGACGCCGTAGCGGGCGTCGGAGCCGCCGGCCAGGGCGGAGGTGATGCCGGCCGGCATGTTGGCGCCGAGCGCGTTGGAGACCACCGGGCCCGCCGCCCGCAGCGCCTCGGCGATCAGCCGCGTGGTGGTCGTCTTGCCGTTGGTCGCCGACACCAGCACCACGTCCAGATGGCCGGCGAGCCGGGCCAGCAGGTCGGGGTCGAGCTTGAGCGCGACCCGGCCGCCGATCACCGATCCGCTGCCGCGGCCCGCGGCCCGTGACACCGCCGCCGCGGCCTTGCCCGCGGTGACGGCCAGCTTCGCCCGCGCCGACAGCGGCTCCGAGTTGCCTGCCATCGTCCTTTGATCCTCCTCGCGTCCGGCACCGGGCCCGTTCCAGGCACCGCCGTCCCAGGGGGGCGACGGGGCGCGCCCGGCCGGGTACGGAGCCGCCCGGATAGGGGCACGCGCCGTGCCGGTCCGCCGGGCGGAGGGGCTTCGGTCACGGATCAGCCTATCGAGTCCCGGCCCCGGCCCCGCACCGCGTGGCCGCCGCCGGGGTGTGCGGGGGCGGTGCGCGCCCTCGCCCGGCGGGCCGCGGCCGGTCGCCGGGACCGTACTCTTGGCGCCATGTCAGCCCGTTCCATCCCCGGCAGTTCCGGCACCGTACGGCCCGTGCGGCTGTGGGGCGATCCGGTCCTGCGCGAGCCCGCGGCGGAGGTCACCGTATTCGATGCCGGGCTGGCCCGGCTGGTGGAGGACATGTTCGCCACCATGTACGCGGCGGACGGGGTCGGGCTGGCCGCGCCGCAGATCGGGACGGCGCTGCGGGTGTTCGTCTACGACTGCCCGGACGACGAGGAACTCCGGCACCTCGGACACGTGGTCAACCCCCGGCTGGTGGAGGCCGGCGGGGTCACCGTCACCGGCTCCGAGGGCTGCCTGTCGCTGCCCGGCATCGACGCGGCCACCCCGCGCTTCGACGAGACCGTGGTCGAGGGCGTGGACGTCCACGGCCACCCGGTGCGGGTGGCCGGCACCGGCTTCTTCGCCCGCTGCCTCCAGCACGAGTGCGTCCACCTCGACGGCGGCCTGTTCACCGACCGCCTGACCGGCCTGCGCAAGCGGCGCGCCCTGCGTGCCGCGCGCAGGGCGCCCTGGTCCCAGGTGCGCTGAGACCGGGGCCGGCCGGGGAGCGGGCGGTCAGAGCCCCGGGCCGCCCGGCAGGTCGCCGGCCGCGGCGAGCCGGCCCCACAGCAGGTCGGCCAGGTGGCGCACCAACTGCTCGCGGGGGCAAGGGCGTTCGCCGAGCCACCAGTCGCCGGCCGCGTGCATCATGCCGACGATGCCGTGGCCCCAGACCCGGGCGAGTTCGGCGCTGTTGGGGCCGAGGTCGAGGCGTTCGGCGATGATCCCGGCGAGTTCCTCGCCGAGCCGGCGCAGCAGCGGGGCGGAGTGGCGGCCGACGTCGAAGCCCTTCTCGGCGTCGGCGGTCTCCTCCTCGGTGGGGTGCATCAGGAAGCGGTAGACCTGCGGACGGGACTCGATCGCCGACAGGTAGGCGTCCAGCGTCGCCTCCACCCGGTCGCGGCGGGCGCCGGGGGAGTCCAGCGCGGCCCGCAGCTGGGTGAGGAGCCCGTCGGTGTGGCGCTTGGCGAGCGCCCGGTACAGGCCGCTCTTGTCGCCGAAGTGCCGGTACAGGATCGGCTTGGTGATCCCCGCCTCGGCGGCGATCGCGTTCATCGACGCCTCCGGCCCGTCGCGCAGCACCACCCGGTCCGCGGCCTCCAGCAGTTCCCTGCGGCGGCGTTCCGCCGCCTGCTGCTGGTCACGTCGTTGGCTGGTGTGCACCCGAGCCTCCCCGCCCGTTCGATTTCTTGCGCTCTGCGCAACGTAACACCCGTACCAGCCGGTCCCGCGCACTCGGGGATGAGTTGACAGGGCTTACCGGCCGGTAACACACTTCATGTTACCGCTAGTAACAAGCAGGTGGAGGGGAACGATGAGCGACTTCACGCTCGAACTCAACGATGACCAGAAGGGCGTACGGGACTGGATCCACGGTTTCGCCGCCGACGTCATGCGCCCGGCCGCCGCCGAATGGGACGAGCGTGAGGAGACCCCCTGGCCGGTCATCCAGGAGGCCGCCAAGATCGGACTGTACTCGCTGGACTTCTACGCCCAGCAGTTCTTCGACCCCACCGGCCTCGGCATCCCGATGACCATGGAGGAGCTGTTCTGGGGCGACGCGGGGATCGGCCTGTCCATCGTGGGCACCGGCCTGGCCGCGGTCGGCGTGCTGGCCAACGGCACCGAGGAGCAGGTGGGCACCTGGATCCCGCAGATGTACGGCGACGCCACCGATGTGAAGGTGGCCGCCTTCTGCTCCTCCGAACCGGACGCCGGCTCCGACGTCTCGGCGATGCGCACCCGTGCCGTCTACGACGAGGCCAAGGACGAATGGGTGCTCAACGGCACCAAGACCTGGGCCACCAACGGCGGCATCGCCAACGTCCACGTCGTGGTCTCCGTCGTCGACCCCGAACTGGGGTCCAAGGGCCACGCCTCCTTCATCGTCCCGCCCAACACCCCGGGGCTCAGCCAGGGCCAGAAGTTCAAGAAGCACGGCATCCGCGCCTCCCACACCGCCGAAGTGGTCCTGGAGGACGTCCGCGTCCCCGGCTCGTGCCTGTTGGGCGGCAAGGACAAGCTGGACGAGCGGCTGGCCCGCGCCCGCGAGCGGGCCAAGGCGGGCGGAGGGGGTACCTCCCACGCGGAGCAGTGGGGGCGGGTGAAGAACGCCGCCATGGCCACCTTCGAGGCGTCCCGCCCCGCGGTCGGCGCCCAGGCGGTCGGCATCGCCCGCGCCGCCTACGAGGTCGCCCTCGACTACGCCAAGACCCGCGTCCAGTTCGGCCGCCCGATCATCGACAACCAGGGCGTCGCCTTCCAACTGGCCGACATGCGCACCCAGATCGACGCCGCCCGCCTGCTGGTCTGGCGGGCCTCCTGGATGGCCACCACCGGCAAGCCCTTCACCGCCGCCGAGGGCTCGATGTCCAAGCTCTACGCCGGCGAGGTCGCCAAGAAGGTCACCGCCCAGGCCATGCAGATCCTCGGCGGCAACGGCTTCACCCGCGAGTACCCGGTGGAACGCATGCACCGGGATGCTGCTATTTATACGATCTTCGAGGGCACCAGCGAGATCCAGCGCCTGGTCATCGCCCGGGCGCTCTCCGGCATGCCGATCCGCTGACCGACGAGACCGCCTCGCGGCGCGGGCCCTCCCGGGCGCTCCGGGAGGGCCTGTCGCGTTCGGGTTGCCAGATGACCCCAACCCCCCACCCCCACCCAGCCGTTACCCTCCCCTCACGCTCGATCACGCGGAGGACCAGTGACCGTTCCGGCTGACCGTCGACCGGGGAAGATACGTCGCCACTTCGAGGCCCATCCGGAGCAGGCGAAGGACCTCGCGCTGTTCGTGGGGGTGACGGTGGTGGGGGCGTGGATCGCCTCGTTCGACCCGCTCGGCGTGGTGATCTGGATGATCGTGGCGGCCGTGGTGGTGGGGGTGGTCAGGAACCGGCGGCGGCAGGCGGCGTTCGCGCGGGAGCGGCAGCGGATACGGGAGCTGCGGGCCCGGGAGATCGCGACGTATCTGACGATGACGCCACGGGAGTTCGAGGAGGCCGTGGCCCATCTGTGCCGGCGGGACGGGTGCCGGGACGTGCGGGTGGTCGGCGGGGCGGGGGACCTGGGGGCCGATGTCGTCGCGACGACTCCGCAGGGGCACCGCCTGGTGATCCAGTGCAAGCGGTACTCGCCGACGAACAAGGTCGGCTCGCCGGACCTGCAGCGCTTCGGCGGTACGTGCTGGACGGTGCACCACGCCGAGATCGCCGCGGTGGTGACCACGTCCTCGTTCACCCGGCAGGCCGCGCAGTACGCCGTGAGCCAGCGGATCCACTGCTACGACCGGGAATGGCTGGCCGGCTGGGCCTCGGGGAGCGGGCCCGCGCCGTGGATGGTCCGCTGAGCGGACGGATTGGTTGTATGGGGCAGCCGTTTGCTATCCTTGAGGTGTCGGGCGCCGCTTCCCCCGTGCGGCGTCCGGCTTGACGTGTACCGCCCCCTCCCCGTGCCGGGAGGGGGCGGTCGTCGTCGGGCCCCCGGGCGGGGACGGTGGCGGGAAACGGCGTTTTCGCCACCCGCCATGTCGGCCCGGGCCCGCTTTCTGGTTCAATACAGCCATGGCCAGCTTGATTGACACCGCGACAGGTCGCAGTGACCTCGAGCCGTTCTGGCCGTCCCGGCAAGCACACCACTTCGACCGTGAGTGTTGCCGCGCGATCCCCGCGCGGTCGCGCGCCCACGGCTGATCCGGCCCCGGCGTCCCGTCACGGGACGAGGGCCCGCCACGGCGCCCGGCACCGCGCAGACGTCCACCGACGCCCCTTCGCGCGAAAGAGCCGAGACCCATGTCGAACACCCAGTCCCTGCCCACCCCGGTCCCGCCCCGACAGCGGCTGCGCGCCGTCCGTCCGGACGAGGTCGTACCGGTACCGGACTTCCTGCCTCCCGGGGCGACCTGGATGCCCGCCCCCGGCCACAGCCTGCCCGTGCTCCCCGGGCAGCCGCCGATGGTCGGCTACCTCGTCCTCGTCCCCGCCGACCAGGTGGCGCCCGCCGCGGAGCAGCCCGCCCCCGCGCCGCCCGGTGACCCCATCCGGATCGACGGCGAGCGGCGCACCGTCACCGTCGACGGCCGCCCGCTCGACCTGACCTACCTGGAGTTCGAGCTGCTGGCCCACCTGGTGGCCCACCCGCACCGGGTCCACACCCGCGACCAACTGGTCACCACCGTCTGGGGGTACGGCCACGTGGGCGACGGACGCACCGTGGACGTGCACGTCGCCCGGCTGCGCCGCAAGCTCGGCCCGCGCCACCGCTCCGGCATCGTGACCGTGCGCCGGGTCGGCTACAAGTACGTACCCGGCACGGCGGGCTGACGGCGCGACGGTCGTTCCCGCTCCCGGCGCACCCGTTCGCGCGGTGCGCCGGGCATCGAACCGGCGGCACCGGGCAGGCGTATCCATGGCCCTACCATCCAGGTCCCCCGCCGGGCCGGCGTTACCACGGCGGCGGCCGAGGCGTTTACGGACCGCGGGGAACCGCCGGGGCCACGCCGGGCGTCCGGTATTCCACCTGGAAGCGCACCGCCGGACCACCGGCGTCCGCAGCCGCACCGGAGCGACCGTGAGGGAACGCCAGCCATGAACACCGCACCGCACCAGCAATGTCCCGTTCCGGGAGAGCACACCGCCCGTACGGCCGACGAGGCCGCGCCGGGCGCCGCCCGGACACCCCGCCTGCCGCGCCAGCGCACCGACGTCCGCCGCCGGCTGATGGCCCTGCGCCGCTGGTGATCACGGGGCGCCGCCCGCACCCCGTAGCCTGATCGTCGCGCGTCGACCCGACGTGGCAAGCGAGACGTGGAAGGCGAGGCACACCATGCCAGATGTCAGCCCGCTGGATGCCGGGGCGGCCGGGCTCTTCGGACCGCACAACCTGCCCTACGGGGTGTTCGCCACCGCGGACGACCCCGGGCGCGGCCGGATCGGCGTCCGCATCGGCGACCAGGTGCTCGACGCCGGGGCGGCGGCACGTGCCGTCGGCTCGCCCGACGCCGGACTGCTCGGCCACCCGACGCTGGGCCCGCTGCTGGCGGCCGGGCGTCCGGCGTGGCGGCGGGTCCGCGCCGCGGTCGCCGACTGGCTCACCGGGGCGGCCCACCGCGACGCGGTCGCCCCGCATCTGCACCCGCTGTCCGAGGTGACCTTGCGGCTGCCCATCGAGGTCGCCGACTACGTCGACTTCTACGCCAGCGAACACCACGCCACCAACGCCGGCCGCCTGTTCCGGCCGGACGGCGAGGCGCTGCCGCCCAACTGGAAGCACCTGCCCATCGGTTACCACGGCCGGGCCGGGACCGTCGTGGTCTCCGGCACCGATGTGACGCGTCCGAGCGGTCAGCGCAAGCTTCCTGACGATGCGTCACCTGTCTTCGCCTCCTCCGCCCGGCTCGACTTCGAGGCCGAGGTCGGGTTCGTCGTCGGGGCGCCCTCGGTGTGGGGGGAGCCGGTGGCGCAGGGTGCCTTCGCCGACCATGTCTTCGGCGTCTGCCTGGTCAACGACTGGTCGGCGCGGGACATCCAGGCGTGGGAGTACCAGCCGCTCGGCCCCTTCCTCGGCAAGTCCTTCGCCACCTCCGTCTCGCCGTGGGTGGTGCCGCTGGACGCCCTCGACGCCGCACGGGTCGCCCCGCCGGCGCGCGACACCCCGCTGCTGCCGTACCTCGACGACGCCGACGAGCAGCCGTGGGGGCTCGACCTGCGGCTGGAGATCCGGATCAACGGACACGTGGTCTCCCGGCCGCCGTTCGCCACGATGTACTGGACCGGCGCCCAGATGCTCGCCCACATGACGGTGGGCGGCGCGAGCCTGCGCACCGGCGACCTGTACGCCTCCGGCACGGTCAGCGGCCCCCGCCCGGACGAACTGGGCTGCCTGCTGGAGCTGACCCGCGGCGGCCGGACACCGCTGCGCCTGCCGGACGGCACCGAACGCGGCTTCCTCGCCGACGGCGACGAGGTCTCCATCACCGCCTGGGCCCCCGGCCGGGACGGCACCCGCGTCGGCTTCGGCGAGGTCACCGGACGCGTGTTGCCGGCCAGGTGAGCCGTGATCCCGCGCGGCGTCCGCGCACCTGCGGGCGCCGCGCGGGCCGCACGGGTCAGACCTGGTAGCGGTGCGGGGCGAACGCGTCGAGGTTGTCGGCGACCCAGCGCGAGGTGCGGCGCAGCCCCTCGGTGAGCGTGACCCGGGGGCGCCAGCCGGTCAGCTCGCGGGCCTTGGCGTTGTCCGACAGCAGCCGTTCCACCTCGCTGCCGGCCGGGCGCAGCCGCTGCGGGGCCACCGTGATCTCGGCGTCCCGCCCGGAGACCGCGATCAGCTCGGCGGCCAGGTCGCCGATGGAGATCTCGCTGCCGGTACCGAGGTTGACCACCTCGCCGACGGCCCGTTCGGCGACCGCCGCGGCGAGGAAGCCCTCGGCGGTGTCGGTGACGTAGGTGAAGTCACGGGTGGGGGTGAGCGAGCCGAGCCTGATCCGCCGCGCCCCGGAGTGGAGCTGGGCCAGGATCGCCGGGATCACCGCCCGCGCCGACTGCCGCGGGCCGTAGGTGTTGAACGGACGCACCACCGTCACCGGCAGCTCGAAGGCGTGCGCGTAGGAGAGCGCCATCATGTCGGCGCCGATCTTGGAGGCCGAGTACGGCGACTGCGGCTGGAGCGGATGGTCCTCGCCGATCGGCGCGGTGAGCGCGGTGCCGTACACCTCGCTGGTCGAGGTGTGCACCAGCCGGGCGCCGTGGCGCAGGCAGGCCGCCGCCACGTGCTGGGTGCCGGCCACGTTGGTCTGCACGTACGCCTCCGGGGACCGGTAGCTGTACGGGATGCCGATCAGCGCGGCGAGGTGGAGGACGGTGTCGCAGCCGGCCACCGCGTCCAGCACCAGGCCGGCGTCGCGCACGTCCCCGGCGACCGTCTCGATCGCACCGGAGGCGAGGTGGCCGGCCAGGTGGCCGCGTTCCGCGTACGGCTTGTAGTGCACCAACGCCCGTACCTTGGCGCCGCGTTGGACCAGCAGGTCGATCAGGGCGCTGCCGATGAAGCCCTCGGCGCCGGTGACGAGTACGGTGCGGCCGGCCCAGTCGGCGGGGTGGACGGTGTCGGTCATGCGGTGCTCCTCGGGTGGTTGTGGGGGGTGGCGGTGGGGTGGCCGGCGGCCCGCAGCACCTTGGCGGCGAGCAGGTCGGCGGCGCGGGCGTGGTCACCGGGGCCGGCCGCCCGCCCCATCGCGGCCAGCCGCCGCGGATCGGCCAGCAGCGGCTCGACCAGCGCGGCCAGCCGGTGCGCGACGCACTCGCCGTCCGGCAGCAGCAGCCCGGCACCGGCGTCGGTGAGCACCCGGGCGTTGTGCGTCTGGTGGTCGTGCGGCGCGTGCGGATACGGCACCAGCACCGCCGGCAGGCCGACGGTGGCCAGCTCCGCCACGGTCGCCGAGCCGGCCCGGCAGACCACCAGGTCGGCGGCGGCGTAGGCGTGGTCCATCCGGTCCAGATAGGCGACCGCCCGGGCCCCGGGGTGGCCGGCGAGCCGGGCCGCGGTCACCGGCAGCGCCGCCGGACCGGTCTTGACCAGCAGCCGCACGTCCGGCCGGTCCCGCCAGCGCGCGGCGAGCCCCACGGCGGCCTCGGTCAGCCGCGCCGCCCCCAGGCTGCCGCCGTTGACCAGCACCAGCCGGGCGCCGTCCGGCACCCCGAGGCGGGCCCGTGCCTCGGCGCGCAGCGCGGCCCGCGCCGCACCGGTGACGTTCGCCGTCACCTGCTCGGTCAGCGGCATGCCGACCGTCTCCGGGCGGATCCCGGGCGGCAGGTGGTCGCGGGTGCGGTCGAAGGCGAGCGCCACGTGCGGGGTGAGCCGGGCGGCGAACCGGTTGGCCCGGCCCGGCACCGCGTTGGACTCGTGGACCACGCACGGCAGCCCGGCCATCCAGGCCCCCAGCACCACCGGGGCACTGGGGTAGCCGCCCATCCCGACCGCCGCCGAGGCGCCCTGCTCGCGCAGGATCCGCACGCAGGCCCGGGCCGACCGCAGCAGCGCCGCGGGCAGCGCGTACCGGCGCAGCCCCAGCGACGCGTCGAACGGGATCATGTCGACTGTGTGCAGCCGGTAACCGGCCTGTGGTATCAGCCGGGTCTCCAGGCCGCGTTCGGTGCCCACGAAGGAGACCTCCGCGTCCGGCTCGGCCCGGCGCAGCGCCTCGGCGAGCGCGAGGCCGGGATAGATGTGTCCGCCGGTGCCGCCCGCGCCGATGACCACCGACAGCCTGCGACGGCCGCCGGCCCCGGGCGGGCCGTTGTGTTGTGTCCGCATGACCGGTCACCTTGGTGAACCGTTCTAAGAAGGTCATAACAGCGCGCTCCGCCCGGTCTGCCATGCTGGGCGTCATGAGCGGCACGGCGCGGGTGCGGACATGAACGACGGGGCGAAGGTGCTGGTCGTCGACGACGACCCGGAGGTGCGGGCGGCCGTCGAGGACGGGCTGGCGGTGGCCGGGTACGCGGTGCGCGGCGCCGGCGACGGGCTGGCCGGCCTCAGCGAGCTGGCCGCCTGGCAGCCGGACGCCGTCGTGCTGGACGTGATGATGCCGGTGCTGGACGGCCTCGCGGTCTGCCGCCGGCTGCGCGCGCTGGGCGACCGCACCCCGATCCTGATCCTCACCGCCCGCGACTCGGTGCACGACCGGGTGGACGGGCTGGACGCCGGTGCCGACGACTACCTGGTCAAGCCGTTCGCCCTGGACGAGCTGGCGGCCCGGCTGCGCGCCCTGCTGCGCCGCGCCGCCCCCGCCCCGGAGGAGGGTGTGTACCGGTACGGCGACCTGGTGGCCGATCCGGCGAGCCGCACCGGGGCCCGCGGCGGCCGGCCGCTGGAGTTCACCCGTACCGAGTTCGCCCTGCTCGAAGTCCTCATGGAGCACCCGGGACAGGTGCTGCCCCGTGAGGTGATCATGGCACGGGTGTGGGGCGCGGACTTCGGCCCGCACTCCAACTCCCTTGCCGTGTACGTCGGTTACCTGCGCCGCAAGCTCGAAGCGGGCGGCGAGCCGCGCATCGTGCACACCGTGCACGGGGTGGGGTACCGGCTGGGCGGGTGAGCCGCCGGGAAGGCTGTCGGTGGCGCCCCGCACAATGGGCCCATGGACGCAACAGACAGTGACCAGGGCGGCGAGCCGGCGGACCCGCGGCGGCTCGCCGGTGACCTGCACCGGCGGCTGGACCGGATCGAGCAGTTGCTGACCGGCGGTACGACCGCCCCCGGCGCCCGGCCGTCGCGCCACGGGCCACCGGCCGAGCAGCCGGCCTGGCGGCGGGAGACCGAGGGCGAGCAGCGCTGGGCCGTGACCGCCGCGGTGCTCCTCGCGGCGGCCGTGCAGTGGTCGCTGCCACCGCGGCTGAGCTTCCGGCCGCACTGGCTGCTGCCACTGCTGGAGGTCGTGCTGCTGATCGGTCTCTTCGCCGCAAACCCCCGCCGGATAAGGCGGCGTTCACCGTTGATGCGTTCCGCGAGCCTGGCGCTCGCCGCGCTGGTGAGCGTCGCCAACGGCTGGTCGGCCGCCGCGCTGGTCCGCGGGCTGGTGCTGGGGCGCGAGGGCGAGGACGCCGGGCCGTTGCTGATGACCGGGGCCGGCATCTGGCTGACCAACGTCATCGTCTTCGCGCTGTGGTACTGGGAATGGGACCGCGGTGGTCCGGTGCACCGTGCCGCCGGCACCCGTCAGTACCCCGACTTCCTCTTCCCGCAGATGCAGGAGAGCGCGCTCGCCCCGCCGGGGTGGGAGCCGGGTTTCCTCGACTACTTCTACCTCTCCTTCACCAACGCCACCGCGTTCAGCCCCACCGATGTCATGCCCCTGTCCCGCTGGGCCAAGATGCTGATGCTCGCCCAGTCCGCGGTCTCCCTGATCACCGTGGCCCTGGTGATCGCGCGGGCGGTCAACATCCTCAAGTGAGGTGCGCGGACGACGGTCCGGCCGCCGGGGCAGGGTGGGCGCCGGACCGTCGTCCCCGGCCGGCCGGTCAGTAGTGGATCGTGGCGGGCCGGTGGTGCCCGTGCGGCCGGACCGCGTGTGGGGCGCGGTTGGCGTAGCCGCCGGGCGTCATGGAGAACGACCCGTTGTTCAGCGGGCCGGGGGAGTAGCCGCCGCTGGTCAGCGCCTCGGGGGAGTAGGCGTCGAGCGGCTGGCCGTCGGCGGTCACACCGGAGAAGTCCAGCTGGTCGAAGGCGGGGTAGCTCTGGGTGGGCGATTCGATGACCGCCTCGGCGCTGGCGTTGCCGGCGCTCAGGTACTGCGTGGTGTGCTCGGTCCACCCCTTGGTGGTGTCGGAGAGCGTGATGGTGTACCGGCCGCCGCTGCCCGCGGTGACCGAGGCGGTGATGTGGTCGCCCTCGTCGACCGGGTCGTTCCAGTAGACCGGGGCCGCCGGGTACATCTCGTACCAGGCGGACAGCTGCGGGGAGCCGCTGGAGCAGTCGGTCTGCACCCCGGTCTGCTCCACGGTCTGCGAGCCGTCGCCGTCGATGCCGACCCAGGGGGCGAACAGGTCGTCGG
This sequence comes from Streptantibioticus cattleyicolor NRRL 8057 = DSM 46488, assembly GCF_000240165.1. Lineage (NCBI taxonomy): Bacteria > Bacillati > Actinomycetota > Actinomycetes > Kitasatosporales > Streptomycetaceae > Streptantibioticus > Streptantibioticus cattleyicolor. The sequence continues at coordinate 378,629 of NC_017586.1, read as the reverse complement.
CGGTCTGGCAGGTGACGTGCGGCTCGGTCCAGGAACCGCTGACGCTGCGGAAGGTGCCGTGGGCGACGTAGCCGCCCCAGTTGCTGTCCTGGTAGCGCTGGGCGTGCGGGCCGAAGCCGGCGGCGGGGGCGGTCCCGGCCGGGACCAGCGCGGCGGCCAGCAGCGCGGCGGCGGCGGTCGCGCGGGTGATGGCGGCGGTGTTCCGTCTGGTGCCTGAGTGCGTGCCCATGTGACCGGTCTCCTGTGGGGGGAGGACGAGTTGGGGAAGGGCCGGACGGGGGTCGGCGCGGGCCCGGGAACGGTGGCGTGCGACCCGCCGCGACGAGGAACGAGGCGGCCTTCGTCCGGCCGCGGTTCATGGTGGGTCCGGTGCCGGACCGCCTCAAGACGCCGGGATCAGCGGGAACCCGTCATGGCCAGAACATGACATGATGCCCGGGGGCGGGCGGGACCGGGCCCGGAGCCGGCCGCGGGGGGCGTATCCGTCCGTGTCCGAAGGGCGGTCAGGTTGATACCGGACGTATCGCGCCCGGCAGCGGGCGGTCTGCTGGACGGACTCGGCATCCCCGAGCCGGAACAGGCCGCCTACCGGCGCATGCTGGCGCTCTCCCGCACCACGGTGGCAGGTCTCGCCGCCGATCTCGGCGTCGGCGAGGAACGGGCCGCCCGGCTGCTGGCCGCCCTGCACGGCCACGGTCTGGTCCACCGGCACGACGACCCGCCGGGCGACTGGTCCGCCGCCGCCCCCGACGTCGCCGTGGAGGCGCTGCTGCTGCGCCGCGAGGCCGAACTGCTGCGCACCCGCGGCCGGGTCGCCGAGCTGATGCGCGCCTACCGGCGGGGCCACGAACCGCACGCCGCCGACCTGGTCGACGTGGTCACCGGCCAGGATGCCATCGCCGGACTGTGGCGCCGGCTCCAGGAGGCCGCCCGTCACAACCTGCTGATGTTCGACAAACCCCCGCACATCGTGCGCGCCGACACCGCCGTGGAACGCGAACTCCTCGACCGGGGGGTGCGCATCCGCGTGGTGTACGAGGCCGGCTCGGTCAACGCGCCGGGGCGGCTCGCCGAGATCCGGGACGCCGTGGCCGCCGGCGAACAGGCCCGGATGCTCCCCGAACTCCCCTGCAAACTCGCGCTCGTCGACGACCGCTGGGCGCTGCTGCCGGCCACCACCGGCGCCGAACTCACCGGTGCCGTGCTGGTCCGCGCCTCCACGCTGCTCGACGCGCTCGGCGCGATGTTCGCCGCCTACTGGCACCGGGGGGTGCGGGTGGCCGACACCTGGTCCCCCGCCGACCCGGCCGCGGAACGCCGGATGGAGCTGCTCACCCTGCTCTCCGCCGGGTTCACCGACGACAGCATCGCCCGCCAGCTCGGGGTGTCGCCGCGTACCGTCCAGCGGTGGGTGCGGGAGGTGATGGACTCCCTCGGCGCGCGCACCCGGTTCCAGGCCGGCATCCAGGCCGCCCGCGCCGGGCTGTTGTGACCGGCGGGCGGGCGGTCCGGAGGCCCGCGGAGCGGTCAGGGGCCGAGGCGCTGCACGGCGGAGGCGATCAGCGCGGCGTAGGTCTCGGTGCCGGCGGACGGACGGGGGTGGATGCGATCGGCCCACAACTGTTCCGGGTGACGGGAGATGGCGGTGTCCCAGTCCACGAGCCGCGTCGTCGACGGATGCGCGCGCACGGTGTCGGCCAGCGTCGCGTTGACGGCGGGCTGCCAGGTCCGGGGGGCATGGACGGTGACGAACAGGACGCGGCGGGCGGGCCCGGTGACGGCCAGCAGCCTCTCGGCGGTCTCCTTGGGGAACCCGCCGTTGGTGCCGAGGCCCACCACCACGACCTTGCGCAGCCGGCCGGCGCCGGCGAGCCGGCGCAGCAGCTCGGGGGCGGCGTCCATCTGACGGCCCACCTTGGCCTCCACCACGATCCCGGGCAGCTTGCGCTGAAGGTCCCGGGCGGCGGCGAGCATCACCGAGTCGCCGACCGCGGTGACGTCGGCGCCGGTGATCCTGGCCGGCGCCTCCTCCTCGTCCAGCGGTGCCTGGTCGGGGTCGGTGGGGTCGTCGGGGTCGTCGGCCGCGGTGTCGTCGGTGCGGTGGACGGGGCGGGCGGCATCCGGCGGACGGGCGGCGGCGAGCCGTTCACCCGCGCTGATCTGCGCCTCCAGCCCGGTGCTGGACGGGGCGCGGACGATCCCGGCGCCGGCCACCGTCACCACGGCGGCGGCGGACACCAGCACCGCCAGGGCCTGCCGCGGCCGGACCGCGGCCCGGGCGCGGTGACGAGCGGTCAGCTCCCGCGCGTAGCCGCGTACCCCCAGCCGGATGACCGGCTCCTCCACCAGCCGGTACGAGGCCGCCGCGAGCAGCACCGGGGCCACCAGCGCGACCGGCTGCCACAGCGGTGAGGCCGGCGCGCCCGGGTCGAGCGCGGCGCACACCGCGATCACCGGCCAGTGCCACAGGTAGATGCCGTAGCTGCGGCGCCCCACCCACACCAGCGGAGGCCGGGAGAGCGCGCGTCCGATCCGTCCCGGCACCGCGGCGGCCACCACCACGGCGACCGCGGCGGCGGTGGCGACGGCGAGCCCGCCCCGGTAGACCCCGGCCCCGGTGCCGTCCAGCAGCAACGCGGCGGCGGCCAGCACCGTGAACCCGGCGGCGCCGAGCGCGTCGGCGGACGTGATCCGTCCGGGGGAACGCGCCGCCACCGCCCGGGCCAGCGGCACCGCGAACGCCGCCGCCGCGCCCAGCAGCAGCCCGCCGCCGTGCGTGTCGGTGCCGTAGTACACCCGCGAGGTGTCGGTGTCGGGGGAGAAGACCAGGGCCATCGCGGTGAACGACAGCACCGCCAGCGCCAGCAGCAGCGCCACCTGGAGGCGGCGCCGGCGCAGCACCGTGGTGACCGCGAACAGCAGCAGCGGACACAGCAGATAGAACTGCTCCTCCACCGAGAGCGACCACAGGTGCTGGAGCACCGGTTTGACGCCGACCCCGGCGAAGTAGGTGTCGTGGCGGCTGATCTGCCACCAGTTGCTGCTGTAGGTCAGCGCGGCCAGCAGGTTGCCGCGCAGCCCGGCCCAGCAGTCCCCGCCGGTCAGCGTGGCCGCGCAGGCGGTGACGAGCAGCATGGCCCACAGCGCGGGCAGCAGCCGCCGGGCGCGTCGCACCCAGAACGCGCGCAGCTGGAACCGTCCGGTACGCACCCGTTCGGCCATCAGCCAACTGGTGATCAGATAGCCGCTGATGACGAAGAACAGGTCGACCCCGAGGAAGCCGCCGGGCAGCCAGGAGGGGTGCACGTGGTAGGCCACCACGGCGGCGACGGCGACGGCGCGCAGTCCGTCGAGTCCGGCGACCCGCGCGGTTCCGGGTGCCGCCGGGGCCGGCCGCTGATCGATGTTCATTGACCGAGCGTCACGGTTGTCCGGGGTCGCGGGCAGCCCGGGGCGGGTCCGGTTGCCGACCGTACGAGCCGTCCGGCGGGTGTCCGACCACCGCGTCGACCGTGGGTTTTGCCGGTTGTTATGGTGATATGACGATTCCACTCGTTCGAGTGAGCCGTGGTGGAGGCGGCCACGGTGTCCGCGCTGCGCCGGTCCGGCCGCCGTCACGTACCGTGCGCACCGGCGTGCCGTCCGGCCGGGCGGGGGCGGCCGGGGTGTGTCGACGGCCCTTGTGGCGGAGGTGATCCGTCCGCTAGCTTCCTGGGACCACCACTCGGCGGGGTGGCAGTTGGAACCGCTGGTCTGTCATGTGCATGCCTGTACGCTTCATGGCGGTCGACGCGGGTACCGCGCCGCCCTCGCATCGCCCCCACCCCCGTCGCCGAGGCCGTCGACGGGGTGCGGTGCCGCCGCAGTGGACAGTTCCCGGGACCGCGTACGGTGCCGGCCCCCACGGGCGCCCGCCGAACGCCGTCCCCATCCCCCCAGGGAGGGCCGTTCCTTGCACATACCGACCCACGCCAAGCGCCGCCGCGTCGGTGGTAGGACCGCCGTCGCCGCAGGTGCGCTGACCCTGCTGGTCGCCGGCTCGTACATGATCACCGCTCCGGCCGGGGCGGCTCCGGCCGCCGCCGGACCCCACGTCAAGCGGCTGTGCGCGGAGCCCAGCAAGCCGGGTTACATGGCGTGCAACGCGCTGGTGCGCACCGACGTCATGGCCAAGCACGCCATCGGCCCGCACGACGCCCCGCAGGGCTTCGGCCCGGACGACCTGCGCAGCGCCTACAAGCTGCCGGCGGACGGCGGCGAGGGTGCCACCATCGCCATCGTCGACGCCCAGGACGACCCCAACGCCGAGAAGGACCTGGCCGCCTACCGCAAGCAGTACGGGCTGCCCGACTGCACCAGCGGCAACGGCTGCTTCTCCAAGATCGACCAGAACGGCGGCCACAACTACCCGAGCGCCGACGCCGGTTGGGCCGGGGAGATCTCCCTCGACCTCGACATGGTCTCGGCGATCGCGCCCAAGGCCCACATCCTGCTGGTCGAGGCCAACTCGGCGAGCATGGACGACCTCGGCGCCGCGGTGAACCAGGCGGTCGGCAAGGGCGCCAAGTTCGTCTCCAACAGCTACGGCGGCGGCGAGGACGCCTCCGACGCCAAGGCGGACAGCCAGTACTTCAACCACCCGGGCGTGGTCATCACCGCCTCGGCGGGCGACTCCGGCTACGGGGTGGAGTACCCGGCCGCCTCGCCGGGCGTCACCGCGGTGGGCGGCACCTCGCTCACCAAGGACTCCAGCTCCCGAGGCTGGAGCGAGAAGGTGTGGGGTTCCAGCGCGGGCGGTGAGGGCACCGGCTCCGGCTGCTCGACCACCGAGGCCAAGCCGAGCTGGCAGAAGGGCGGCGACTGCGCCAAGCGCAGCGTGGCCGACGTCTCCGCGGTCGCCGACCCGGCCACCGGTGTGGCGGTCTACGACAGCTACCAGTCCGGCGGCTGGCAGGTGGTCGGCGGCACCAGCGCCTCCGCCCCGATCATCGCCTCGGTCTACGCGCTGGCCGGCGCCCCGTCCGCCGGCAGCAACCCGGCCTCCTTCCCGTACCAGCACACCTCGGCGCTGAACGATGTGACCCAGGGCTCCAACGGTGACTGCGGCGGCACCAGCATGTGCACCGCGGGCCCCGGGTACGACGGCCCGACCGGGCTCGGTACGCCCAACGGCACCGAGGCGTTCAAGGGCTGACGCCCTGCCTCGGTGAGTGACCCGGGCCCCGGCCGCCTCAGGCGGCCGGGGCCCGGTGTGTGCCCGCGACCGGCCCAACTCCCGCACGACGACAGCCTGTCACCCGGTTTTCGGGTGTCACCCGGCCCGATGGCGGCGGTCGGGAGGTATGCCCGATTTCGTGCGCGGATGGTACCCATGGGCTGGCCATGTACAGGTAAAGAAAAGACCGCTCGGGTAAAGCATTCGACAGCAACGGGCCAACAGTCTTGTCCGGTTCATGATCGGCCAGATGGGATCGCGGGAACCGCTCCGCTCAGTCGTCGCGGCTCCACTCCACACAGGGAGAACACATGCGCCCAGCTCGTCCCCGGACCCGTGCCGTGACCGCCACGGCGGGGCCGTCGCCCTCGCAGCCGCCGCCGCGCTCGCCGCCCAGACGGGGGGATCGGCCGTCGCCGCCCCGGCCGCCACCCACACCACGGCGGTGCCCGCGATCGCCGGCCACGGTCTGGTCCGGGCCGTCCCGACGCCGCTGTCGACCGAGCAGTGCCAGGCCAAGTGGAAGATCGCCTGCTACTCGCCGTTGCAGTACCGGCAGGCGTACGGCCTCAACTCGCTGTACAAGAAGGGCGTCACCGGCAAGGGCCGCACGATCGTCATCGTCGACTCCTTCGGCTCGCCCACCGTCCAGCACGACCTGGACGTCTACAGCAAGCAGTTCGGCCTGCCCAGCACCAAGGTGCAGGTCGTCAAGTGGGGCAAGGTGCCGCCCTTCGACCCCAACAACTCCGACATGACCGGCTGGGCCGGGGAGACCGCGCTGGACGTGGAGATGGCGCACGCGGTCGCCCCCGGCGCCAAGATCGTGCTGGTGGAGACCGCGGTCGCGGAGACCGAGGGCGTCACCGGCCTGCCGGAGATGATGTCGGCCGAGAAGTACCTGATAGACCACGGCATAGGCGACGTCATCACGCAGAGCTTCGGCGCCACCGAGAACACCTTCCCCGGCTTCGACAAGGGCGACTTCTCCAGCATCGAGAAGCTGCGGTACGCCTTCAAGGACGCCGCCAAGCACAACGTCACCGTGCTCGGCTCCTCCGGTGACGGCGGCGCCACCGACAGCACCGCCGACGGCAAGGGCTACTACAAGTACCGCGTCAACTCCTGGCCGTCCTCCGACCCGCTGGTGACCTCCATCGGCGGCACCCAGCTCCACCTGGACGACAAGGGCAACCGCGTCAAGCCGGAGAGCGTCTACAACGACAACGGCGCGGGCGGCGGCGGCCAGTCGCACGTCTTCACCCGCCCCGCCTTCCAGAACGGCGTCCGGTCCGTGGTCGGCGCCCGCCGCGGCACCCCGGACGTGTCGATGGCCGCCGCGGTCAACGGCGGTGCCTGGGTCTACTCCAGCTACGACCCCAAGGCGACCGGCTGGGGCGTCTCCGGCGGCACCAGCGAGGCCAGCCCGCTCTTCTCCGGCGTCATCGCCCTGGCCGACCAGTACGCCGGCCACCGCGTCGGTGACATCAACGCCGCGCTGTACGCGCTGAACGCCAAGTCCGCCAAGAACCCCTACACCGGCATCGTCGACGTCAAGGACGGCACCAACAACAGCTACGCCGGCGTCACCGGCTACACCGCCGTGCGCGGCTACGACATGGCCACCGGCGTCGGCACCGTGGACGCCGCCCGCTTCGTCCCCGCCCTGGCCGCCGCCTCCCGCCATCACTGACCCACATCGCCAACCACCAGGCCCGGCCCCGTTCTCGGTGCCGGGCCTGGTGCCGTTGCCGGTGCGACCTGCCGGTCCGGACATAGGGTGAGGGGAGTCTGCGTCCGCGTGGCAACGCCGCAGGTCGGCAAGTGTCGTCCCCGCGCCTGCCGGGGAGGGTAACTCTCGGGGCCGCCGGGCATTCCCGGCCCCGCTCACTCCGTCGTGCGGCGGGCGACGCTGTCGATCAGGCGGCTGAGCACCCGTACCGTGGCGTCGATGTCGGAGGCGCTCACGCCGTCCAGGGCCTCGCGGAGGGAGTCCTGGCGGGCGCGGCGGAGGCGGGTGAGGAGGGCGCTGCCGGATGGCGTGATGGTGAGGTTGCGGGCACGCCGGTCCTGCGGGTCGGGGGTCCGCTCGACGAGGCCCTGGGCCTGGAGTTGGGCCACTTGGCGGGTCACGTGGGACGCCTCCACCAGTAGCCGTGCCGCCAGGTCGCCGACGCGGCAGCTTCCGCCGCCCTCCTCCAGGGCCATCAGCAGGTGCACGTCCGAGCGGCCGATCTTCACGTCCGCCTTGGCCACCGTGCGTATGTGTTCCTGCGCCCGGGTGAGCAGGTACGACAGCGCCAACAGGACGCGTTCGAGATCGGCCGTGTCGGGCTGGGCGGCGGCATCAGACATGCCGGAACTGTAGCGACCCGGTGTGGGAACGGGCACTGGCCGCGACCGAACGGCCGCGTAATGTACCGCAGTTCACTGACGAACGGTCCTGTCACCATCTGGAACCGGCCAAGTTGCATCGGGCCGTGCCGGGCCCTGTCCAGCTCCGTCGCGGCGGAGTTAACGTGACCACAGCATTAATTGCCTTTGTTAGGTAATTGAGCTCCCCCGTCAGCTGATTGGGCACATCAGGGAGAAGTGATGACCGTGCGCGTAAGCGTCGACCGGGACCGCTGCTGCGGTGCGGGCCAGTGCGTACTGGCCGTACCGCAGGTCTTCGACCAGAGCGAGGAGGACGGGCTGGTGGAACTGCTCACCGAGGAACCCGCCGTGGAGCTCGGCCCCCAGCTCCACCAGGCGGCGAGCTTCTGCCCGGCCGGCGCCATCACCGTGCACGACGCCTGACCCACCGCGGCACGCCACAACCGGCACGGCAACCCCGAGGAGACGCCCGCGATGACCATCACCCACCCCGGCAGCACGTTCTCCGTCCCGGCCGCCAAGAGCGGCGGCTGCCCCTTCGACCCGCCCCCCGCCTACCAGCGCGCCCGCGACGAACAGCCGGTCACCCGCGTCACCTTGTGGGACGGCTCGCAGTGCTGGCTGGTCACCCGCCACCAGGACATCCGCGAGGCGCTGCGCGACCGGCGGCTCAGCTCCGAGGCCGACCGCCCCGGCTTCCCGTTCATCACCCCCAACCGCCGTGCCCTCGCCTCCGACCGGCGCGGCAACACCAGCTTCATCCGGATGGACGACCCGGAACACGCCCGGCTGCGCAAGATGCTCACCCCGGACTTCATGATCAAGAAGACCGAGACGCTCCGCCCGAGGATCCAGGAGATCGTCGACGACTTCCTGGACCGGATGATCGCCAAGGGGGCACCGGCCGACCTGGTCGCCGACTTCGCGCTGCCCATCCCGTCCCTGGTGATCTGCCTGCTGCTCGGTGTCGACTACGCCGACCACGAGTTCTTCCAGGAACGCAGCAGGATCATGCTGCACAACAACACCACCCCCGAGCAGGTCGCCGAGGCCCGCGACGACCTGCTGGACTACCTCGGCGACCTGGCCGCCGCCAAGCGCGCCCGCCCCGACGACTCCATCATCGGCAAGCTGGCCGCCCGCCCGGAACTGAGCCACGACGAAGTGGCCAGCATGGGGCTGCTGCTGCTCATCGCCGGCCACGAGACCACCGCCAACATGACGGCGCTGGGCACCCTCGCCCTGCTGCGCAACCCCGGCCAACTGGCCGCGCTGCGCGACGATCCGGCCCTGGCCCCCAGCGCCGTCGAGGAGCTGCTGCGCTACCTGACCATCGTCCAGTCGGGCGTCGCCCGGGTCGCCAAGGACGACCTGGAGATCGGCGGCGAGACCGTCCGGGCCGGCGAGGGCGTGCTGTTCATGATCTCCGCCGCCAACCGCGACCCGGAGGCGTTCCCCTGGGGGGACGACCTGGACATCACCCAGGACGCCCGCCGCCACCTCGCCTTCGGCTTCGGCGTCCACCAGTGCCTGGGCCAGCCGCTGGCCCGGGTCGAGCTCCAGGTGGCGCTGGCCACGCTGGTGCGGCGGCTGCCCGGGCTGCGGCTGGCGATCCCCTTCGAGGACGTGCGCTTCCGCACCGACATGGCCATCTACGGGGTGCACGAGCTGCCCGTCGCCTGGTGACCGAAGGGCGGTGCGGGGGCGGCCGGTCTCACGACCAGGTCCACTCCCGCACCTCCGGCATGTCCTCGCCGTGCTCCCGGATGTAGGCCCGGTGCTCGTTGCGCTTGTCCTTCATCTGCTGGCGCACCCCGATCGCCGACAGCGCCAGCCCCGGCACCCGGTCGATGACGTCCATCACCAGCCGGTAGCGGTCCATGTTGTTGAGCACCACCATGTCGAACGGGGTCGTGGTGGTGCCGTGTTCCATGTAGCCGCGTACGTGGATGTTGTCGTGGCCGCGACGCCGGTAGGTGAGCCGGTGGATCAGCCACGGATAGCCGTGGTAGGCGAAGATGACCGGCTTGTCGGCGGTGAACACCGCGTCGAAACCGTGGTCGTTCAGCCCGTGCGGATGGTCGCCGTCCGGCATCAGCCGCATCAGGTCGATGACGTTGACCACCCGCACCGCGAGCTTGGGCAGATGCCGGCGCAGCAGCCACGCGGCGGCCATCACCTCCATCGTCGGCACGTCACCGGCGGCGGCCAGCACCACGTCCGGTTCGCGTCCGGTGTCGGTGCCCGCCCACTCCCACACGCTCACCCCGCGGTCGAGGTGGTGGACGGCGGCGTCGATGCCAAGCCAGTCCGGGCACGGCTGCTTGCCGGCGGCCACCACGTTGATGCGGTCCCGGCTGCCGAGGACCCGGGAGGCCACCGCGAGCAGGCAGTTGGCGTCCGGCGGCAGATACACCCGCACGGTGCGCGGGTCCTTGTTGACGATGTGGTCGATGAAGCCGGGGTCCTGGTGCGAGAAGCCGTTGTGGTCCTGGCGCCAGACATGGGAGGTGAGCAGGTAGTTGAGGGAGGCGATGGGCATCCGCCACGGCAGGTCGCGGGAGACCTGGAGCCACTTGGCGTGCTGGTTGGCCATCGAGGTCACGATGTGGATGAACGCCTCGTAGGACGAGAACAGGCCGTGGCGCCCGGTGAGCAGGTAACCCTCCAGCCACCCCTGGCAGTTGTGTTCGGAGAGCACCTCCAGCACCCGGCCGTCGCGGGCCAGGTGCTCGTCCACCGGCAGCATCCGCTCCTGCCACCCCTTGCCGGTGGCCTGGTAGACGTCCTGGAGCCGGTTGGAGGCGGTCTCGTCCGGGCCGAACAGGCGGAAGTCACGCCGGTCGGCGGTGGCCCGCATCACATCACGCAGCACCCCGCCGAGGACCCGGGTGGGTTCGTGGGCGGTGGCGCCGGGCGAGGCCACCTCCACCGCGTAGTCGCGCACGTCGGGCACGGGCAGACCGCGCAGCAGCCGGCCGCCGTTGGTGTGCGGGTTGGAACCCAGCCGCCGGTCGCCCTCGGGGACGAAACCCAGCAGCTCCGGCCGGGGGCGGCCCGCCTCGTCGAACAGCTCGTCGGGCCGGTAGGAACGCAGCCACTCCTGGAGCATCCGCACATGTCCCGGGTTCTCCCGCAGCCCCGACAACGGCACCTGGTGGGCGCGCCAGGTGTTCTCCACCGGCACCCCGTCCACCGTATGCGGCCCGGTCCACCCCTTCGGCGTGCGCAGCACGATCATCGGCCAGCGGGGGCGCTCGGTGGCCCCCTCCCGGCGGGCCGCCCGCTGGATCCGCGCGATCTCGTCCAGGCAGTCGTCGAGGGCGGCGGCGAGCGCCCGGTGCACGGTGGCCGGATCGTCCCCCTCGACGTACACCGGACGGTGACCGTAACCACGCAGCAGCGCGTCGAGTTCGTCGTGCGGCAGCCGGGCGAGCACGGTGGGGTTGGCGATCTTGTACCCGTTGAGGTGGAGGATGGGGAGCACGGCGCCGTCGTGCACCGGGTCGAGGAACTTGTTGCCGTGCCACCCGGTGGCCAGCGGGCCGGTCTCGGCCTCCCCGTCGCCCACGATGGCGGCCACCACCAGCGACGGGTTGTCGAAGGCGGCACCGTAGGCGTGGCTGAGCGCGTACCCCAGCTCACCGCCCTCGTGGATGGACCCCGGGGTCTCCGGCGCCACATGGCTGGGCACCCCGCCGGGGAAGGAGAACTGCCGGAACAGCCGCCGCATGCCGTCGGCGTCCCGCGTCACGTCCGGGTAGACCTCCGAGTAACTCCCGTCCAGCCAGCAGCAGGCGAGGGTGGCCGGGCCGCCGTGACCGGGGCCGGTGATGTGGATCATGTCCAGGTCGCGGGTGGAGATCACCCGGTTGAGGTGGGCGTAGATCAGGTTGAGCCCGGGGGTGGTGCCCCAGTGGCCGAGCAGTCGCGGCTTGATGTGGTCGAGGGTGAGGCCGGATCGCAGCAGCGGGTTGTCGAGCAGGTAGATCTGGCCCACCGCGAGGTAGTTGGCCGCCCGCCAGTAGCGGTCCAGCGTCGCCAGACCCGCGTCGGACAGCGGTGCCCGCCTCGCGTCGCCCGGGGTCTTCGGGGTGTCTTCCTCGGTGACGGCCACGCCGTATCGCCTCCCGCGTCACGCTGGTCGGAAAGGGCCCGGGTACCCGGTGCCGCGGGGTTACTCCCGCACGACGGCGCGGGTGCGGGCGCGATGGCCGCGTACCGCCGGTGGCGGGGGTACGACGCGGCCACGGCGCCCGCACCCGCGTCCGGCGGGCCGGTACGTAAAGGGGCCCGGGTCAGCCGTCGGCGCCGGGCAGTTGGCCGGTGCCGGAGTCGCCCGGCTGCTGGCCGCCCTGCTGGCTCTGGTCGCCGGGCTGGTTCTGCCCGCCGGGAAAGCCGGGCTTGGAGCCCTGGCCGACCTGGCCGCCGTTGCCCGGACCGCCGGGCGACTGCGGCAGTCTGGGCAGCCCCGGCAGCGTCGGCGCCGGCAGCCCGCTGCTGAGCACCAGGCTGGCGGCGAGGTTCACCGAGGACTGGATGACCGAGCGCACCGCGGTGCTGATCTTCTTGGTGTTCTTGGTGGCGGCTGCCTTCACCAGGGCGTCCAGCGAACTCTTGGTCTGGTTGGCGGCCTTCATCACCAGTTGGTTGGGGGGCGCGGCCACCCGGGTGGTGAAGGTGGACGTGGTGGTGGAGCCGGCGACGTTGTCCAGCGTCCGCTTGGCCTGCTGGGCCAGCGCGTTGAGCCTGGCGGTGTCGGGCCGCCCGGTCAGCGCGACCTTGAGCGTCTCGGCGACCTTGCTGACCGAGCCGAGGTTCTCCAACTGGCCGACCTGGGCCACCGGGTCGGCCGCCGGGGCCGGTGTGACGACCCGGGCGGTCTGGTGACCGCCGACGGCCGCGGTCGCCGTACCGAAGGCGCCGACCGCGACCGCGCCGGTCACGATGGTGGAGAGGAGGACACCGGTCTTCCGGGTCATTCGCATGGGTGTGGCTTCCTTCCGAGGTGACGGGAGGTGTCCCGCACCACACTCCGAGGGCCGGTCGCGGTGCGCAACTCATGGTGGGCCGAGCGTGACCACGGCCCGCCTTCGACGGCGTCGTCAGGCGTGCGCGGGCGGGTCCCCGCGCAGCGCGTGCACGTACAGCGCGACGATGTCGGCGGTGAAGTAGGGGCTGTAGGAGATGTCCGGGGTGTCACCGCCGGTGTGGTAGCCGCCGATCACCCCGATCAGCGCGTACCCGAACGGATCGCGCACCAGGAACGGCCCGCCGGAGGTGCCCCCGATGTAACCGGCGCAGGCGATCTCCAGGAAGTCACCGGGGGCGCCCGGATCGGTGCTGGTGTACTTGTGGGTGGACGAGGAGCAGTCCAGCGGTTCCGGGTGGCTGTCGCTGAACCCGGGGTAGCCGATCAGCCGCACGTCGTGGTGGTTGTAGCCGGTGTAGGGGAGCAGGTCGAAGCCGCCGGTGACCTCCTCCACCTGCCGTCCGTCGGCCCGGGGCGCCAGCCGCTCGACGGAGAAGTCCCACCGGGCGCCCTTGCCGGTGCCCAGGTCGTAGTAGCGCTGGTCGAGGTAGATGGCGTCGACCGGGAAGACCCCGAACGGCTTGAGCCCGTCGTGGTACTGGGGCACGAAGGTGAAGTCGCGTTTGGGGTCGGGGTTGCGCAGGCAGTGGCCGGCGCTGACCACCAGGTCGCGGCCGGGGCTGCGGACCACGGTGGCGCCGCAGAACCGGCCGGTGTTGTGGCCGTCGGTCCAGAAGAAGGTGCCCACCTGCGGCAGTCCGGGGAACGGGTGGCTCGGCGGCACCGGGTCGGTGTGCGGTGCCGCGGCGGTGCGGCGGTCGTCCGGCACCGGCCGCGCCGCCTCCATGCGGGCGGCCGTCCAGTAGGCGTCCAGTTGCCGGGCGCGTCCCCCCGGCGGCGCGGCGGCGTGGGCCGCGGGAGCGGTCAGCAGGGACAGGACGGTCAGCAGCGCCGCCGGGAGGGCGGCGGTCAGCAGACGTGAAACGGTCGATCGGCGCATCGGCGTCGGCCTTTCCGGAAGGCGGAAAACGCGGGACCGGGGACGAACGGCATCACCGTGCCATCGTGCGGCCAACACCGGGTGAGTGACGAGTGGTCGGCACACGAAGATACCGGGTCGTAACGGGAGACTCCGGAACCGCCCCGGATGGTGTGACCGCACGTCACCTCCGGGCCCGTCGCGCCGGGTGGACGCGCCCCCACTGCCGGCCCGCGCGCCGGTGTGCCGACGGGCGCTCCGCGCGGCTGATGTTGTGTCAGACCGCGCGGGAACGAAGACGGCCCCCGGGGTCAGCCGGGGGCCGGTTTCGTCAGGTGCGGGGGGATCCCCGCGGGATCAGTCGTCGAAGTCGATGACGGTGAACCAGTTGAAGCTGCCGAAGTGGTCGTGGTGCTCGCGGCACTCACGCTCGCGGCGGCACTCGCGGCGGCCGTAGCCGTAGTCGTCGTCACGGCCGTAGCCCTCGCCACGGCTGTAGCCCTCGCCACGGCCGTAGCCCTCGCCACGGCCGTAGTCGTCGTTACCCCAGTTGTCGTAGCCTCGACCCCAGTCGTCGTTACCCCAGTTGTCACCACCCCAGTTGTCGTTGTGGTGGGACTGCCCGTGGTGGTGGCAGCGGTCGTGGGCCTGGGCGGTGCCGGCCAGCGGCGCGAGGGCGGCAACCGACAGGAAGGCGACAGCGGCGCCTCGGGCAAGAGTCTTCTTCACGATCGATCTCCTCGATCCGTGCGAATGGGACATGGGTGACGTTATGGACGGTTGCCGGGGTCTGTCGCGCCAATTCGCGGCAAGGTGCTCCATCGGAGGCCGGAAGTTGCTCCATCGGGGAGGTGTCCGCCGCAGCACGCTGAGCCGCCCGGGTGTCGGCGTGCCGCGAGCGGGGTGTTGACGTGTCGCCGGGTGTCGGGGGAGGGGTCGGCGGGGCGGCCCCACTGGGCCGGGCGGGTGCGGTATTCACCTGTTCGAGGGGCGCCCCGCTACGCCACCCCGGGCTGATGCGTTGTTCAGGGTCCTCGCGTCCGGTGCGCCGGAGCGGGGGGTCGCTGTTCCTCGTGTGTGAAAGGACTTCCCAGTATGTCGCGTATCGCCAAGGCCCTCATGGTCACCGCGGCGGCGGGTGCCGCAGTCTCCGCCTCGGCCGGCGGGGCCTTCGCCAGCGCCGGAGCCAAGGGGGCCGCGGCCAACTCGCCCGGTGTCATCTCCGGCAACACCGTCCAGATCCCGGTGCAGGTCCCGATCAACCTGTGCGGTGACAGCATCGACATCATCGGCCTGCTCAACCCGACCTTCGGCAACACCTGCGTCAACACCTGAGGCCGTACCCGGGCACGGTCCGGTGCGTGATGGGGTGTCACCGGATCGGACACCGCGGCGCCCACTCGTCGTCAGGCGGCGGGTGGGCGCCGTCGTGCGTGGGCCAAGCGGTGCCTTCACGGCGTTGCGGGAGCTTCCGGACGGGAATTGTTAGGACTCTTGACAGTTAGTTGGTCTAGTCCAACCATGGTCGGCACCGCGGTCCCCCCATGCGTCCCCCACCCCCTGCCCGGGAGCGTCCATGAGACCTGCCAGACCCGTACGTGCCGCACTGACCGCCCTGGCCACGGCCGCCGCCTCGGCGGGCCTGCTGGTCACCGGTGGCGGCGCCGCGCACGCCGCCACCCCGCTGCCCGCCCATGTCTTCGCCCCCTACTTCGAGGCGTACAACGGCGACAGCCCGGCCGCCCTCGCCTCGGCCTCCGGCGCCAAATACCTGACCATGGCCTTCATCCAGGCCGCCAGCAAGGGCTCGTGCACCCCCTACTGGAACGGCGACACCGGAAAACCCATCGCCTCCTCCTCGTTCGGCAGCGACATCTCCGCCATCAAGGCGTCCGGCGGTGACGTCATACCGTCCTTCGGCGGCTACACCGCGGACAACACCGGCACCGAGATCGCCGACAGCTGCACCGACGTGGCCTCCATAGCCGCCGCCTACGAGAAGGTCATCACCACCTACGACATCTCCCGCATCGACCTCGACACCGAGGACAACTCGCTGACCAACAGCGCCGGGATCGACCGCCGCAACAAGGCCATCAAGCAGGTCGAGGACTGGGCCGCCGCCAACGGACGCAACGTCCAGTTCTCCTACACCCTGCCGACCACCACCAGCGGCCTCGCCGACAGCGGACTCGCCGTGCTGCGCAACGCCGTCTCCAACGGCGCCCGCATCGACGTCGTCAACATCATGACGTTCGACTACTACGACGGCGCCACCCACGAGATGGCCACCGACACCGAGAACGCCGCCTCCGGGCTCCACGACCAGCTCGCCTCCCTCTACCCGGGCCGCAGCGACGCCCAGTTGTGGGGGATGATCGGCGTCACCGAGATGCCCGGCATCGACGACTACGGCGCGGCCGAGACGTTCACCACCGCCGACGCCACCACCGTCTACAACTGGGCCGTCGGCAAGGGCATCAACACCCTGTCGTTCTGGGCGCTCCAGCGGGACAACGGCGGCTGCCCCGGCACCGGCGGCTCGGACACCTGCTCGGGGGTCGCGCAGAGCCAGTGGCAGTTCAGCCACACCTTCGAGCCGTTCACCGGGGGCGGCGGGCCGGTCAGCAACGACTTCGCGCTGTCGGCCGCGCCGTCGGCCGGATCGGTGGCCCCCGGCGGCACCGCCACCGCGGCCATCGCCACCTCGGTGACCGCGGGCTCCGCGCAGACCGTCGCCCTGACCGCGAGCGGCGCCCCCTCCGGCGTCACCGTCTCCCTCAGCCCCGCCTCGGTCACCGCGGGCGGCAGCGCCACGCTGACCGCCAAGGTCGCCTCCTCGGTGCCGGCCGGCACCTACCCGGTCACCGTCACCGGCACGGCGCCCTCCGGCAGCCACACCACCACCTACACCCTGACCGTCACCGGCTCCTCCGGCGGCTCCGGCTCGCTGGTCAACGGTGACTTCGAGACCGGCTCCCTCGCCCCGTGGTCCTGCCAGAGCGGCGGCACCGTGGTCACCAGCCCCACGCACTCCGGCGGCCACGCCCTCCAGGCCACGGCCACCAGCGGTCAGACCGGTGAGTGCGACCAGACGCTCACCCTCAAGCCCAACACCAGCTACACCCTCACCGGCTGGGTCCAGGGCGCCTACGCCTACCTCGGGGTCAGCGGCGGCGCCACCGCCAGCACCTGGACCTCCTCCACCGGCTGGTCGAAGCTGACCGTGCCCTTCACCACCGGCTCCTCCGGCACCGTCACCGTCTACGTGCACGGCTGGTACGGCCAGGGCAACGTCTACGCCGACGACCTGTCGCTGAACTGACCGGTGGTACGCACAAGGCCGGGGCCCGCGGGGAAGGGCTCCCGCGGGCCCCGGCCCGTTCCCGGCTCAGGCGTCCGGATGCGGGCGCCGCGGGCAGGAGTTGGGCGGGTGGCAACCGTCCGGAACGGCGCCGGCCAGGCCGCCGCCACCCCGGGTGCGCCACGTGCGCCGGGCCCACGGGGCCGCGATGGCCAGCACCGCGGCGACCGTCGAGAAGGCCAGTGCCGTCCCCGCCGGCCCGGTCGTCTTCCTCTGCGTCGGCTCCATCGTCGTCCTCCACGTCTTCACGTCCGAAGGTCCGGCCACGCCTGGCGCGCGACCGTGACCATGGTCGGGCCGGCCGTGTCCCAAGGGCACGGGGCACCGGTCACAACTTGGTGCGGCTCACCCCCCCCGGACGCAAGCGGCAGCACCGCCCGGACCGTGGTGCCCCGGCCGGCCGGCCCCGGTGACAACTCCAACGAGCCGCCGAGCTCCTCGGCACGCTCGGCCATCGACCGCAGCCCCAGCCCCCGGCCCCGTCCGGCCGCCCCCGGCAGCCCGTCCCCGTCGTCGGCGACCTCCACCGCCACCGTCGCCCCCGCCACCGCCACCGTCAGCCGGGCGGTGGCGGCCCCGGCGTGGCGCACCACGTTGTGCAGCGCCTCGGCGGCGATCCGGTAGACCGCGACCTCCACCGCGGGCGGCAGCGGCGGCAGCGGATCGGGGCGGAAGACGCATCCGGTGCGCAGCGCGCCCCCGCACAACCCACGGGCCACCTGACGCAACGCCTCGGTGAGCCCCTCGCGGTCCAGCGCCCCCGGGGCCAGCCCGTCGGTGATCCGCCGCAACTCCCGTACGGCGTCGGCGATCCCGTCCGAGACCGCCACCAGCGCCCCGGCCACCTCGGTGCCTTCCGGGACCGCGGCACGCACGGTGTCCACCTGGAGGCGCAGCCCGGACAGCGCGGGGCCGAGACCGTCGTGGAGATCGTGACGCAGCCGCCGCCGCGCCTCCTCCCGGGCCACCACCAGCCGTTCCCGGCTCGCCTGCAACTCCTCGTACAGCCGCAGCGAGGCGATCGCCGGCGCCGCCTGACCGGCCAGGAACCGCAGCAGGTCGCGGTCCTGCTCGTCCAGCACCGGCTCGCCGGGGCGGGGCGCGGCCAGCAACGTGCCGATCACGGCGCCCTCGTAGACCAGCGGGAACGCCGTCCACCCCGCCGCCGGCGCCCCGCCCGAACCGGCCGCCACCCGCGCGCCCTCACTGGTCGCCACCGTCACCCGGGCGGCGGCCAGCCGCAGCGTGCCCACCACCGTCCCGCACAGCAACTCCGGCGCCTCCCGGGGGCTCACCGCCCGGCCCAGCCGCTCGGCCAGCTCCCGCACCACCTGGTACGGGTGGGCGCGCTCGCCGTAGTAGAAACGGTCCACCACCCGCGCCGCCCACCGCGCCGAGGACCGCAGCGCCACCCCGATCAGCAGCGCGGCGCACGCCAGCGCCAGCGCACCCGGGGTGCGCGCCCCCGGCAGCGTCAGCGAGAGCGCCAGCGCCAGCGCGGAACCCAGCGCCACCAGCGCCGTCGTCAGCAGTATCACCGACAGCGCGCGCCGCGCCGAACGGCTCAGGTGCCACGAACGGTCCCGGGCGAACGCGTAACCGAGCGCCAGCGGCCACACCGCGGCGTCCGCGTAGTACAGCGCCCGCGCCGGGGTGCCGCGCAACCCGAGGTAGAAGCCGAAGAAGATGACCACGATCCACAGCAGATACGGCAACAGCAGCGCGCCCTTGGGCCGTTCACCCTTGGGACACCGCGGCCAGCGCACCGCCATGGTGCCCAGCGTGACCGCCACCACCAGCGGCGGCACCACGTCCAGCGCGCCGGCCCCCAGCCACGGCGTCAGGGTGCCGGCGAGCGCCGCCCAGGGCGCCCGGGTCAGCGGGTTGGGCACCCCGTACCAGGCGTGTTCGGTGGCGCCGTCGTAGAACTGCTGGAGCACGCTCCACGCCGCCACCGCCACCGCCAGCGCCACGCCCCAGCGGCGGCCCGGCAGCCGACCGCCGGGCAGCCACAGCGGCAGCGCGAAGAGCGCGAAGACCATGGTGATGTCCCCGGCCGCGGTGGCCACCGCCAGCGGCGCGTCGAGCCCGGGGCCGGCCCCGGCGGCGGTCGCCAGCACCGCGGCGGCGTGCGGCAGCAGCTTGGCGCAGGCCGCGGCGAGCAGCAGCCGCCCCACCGCGCTGCCCCGCCGGTGCGCCAGGCTCACGGTGCCGGAGAGCGCGAAGCCGACCGCCAGCAGGATCTCCACCCCCAGCGAGGCGAACGGCACCCCGGCCGTCCGCGGCGCCCCGGCGCGCACCAGCACCGTGGCCACCCAGGCGAAGGCGCCCAGCAGGGCGGCGCCGCAGCCCGCGCAGGCCGCGCCGAGTCCGGCCGGGCGGAAGGCGCCCGGCAGTTCCGCGTTGGTCGGGGGTGCGCTCATCCGGCCCTCCTCGCCGTGTCCGGTGGCCCGCCGCCACCACAGGGCGGACGGGCGGCCGGACACCCCCCGTAAGCGTCCGGCCGTCCCGGCGGCCCGGGCGCCCGGAGCGGGACCGCCGCGGGCCGCGCACTTCGGCGGCGCCGTTCCGCCATCGTCCGGCCCCCCTCGTCCCAAGCGCATGGGGCGCCGGTCCCCAACCGGTCCCGGCCCGGCCGGGGGCCGGTCAGCGGTCGCCCAGGCCCACGTCACGGGCCAGGGCCACCGCCTCGGCCCGGGTCGCCACGTGGAGCTTCTCGAAGATCCGGGTGACGTGGTTGCGCACCGTCTTCTCGGCGACGACCAGCTCGCGCGCGATACGCCGGTTGTCGTAGCCCCGGGCGACCAGGTCGAGCACCTCGCTCTCCCGGGCGGTGAGCGCCGGGAAGAGCCGTTCCGCGCTGCGTCGGCGCTCACCGGCCAGCAGGGCGGCGATCCGCTCGGCGGTGCCCTTGCCGAAGACCGCCCCGCCGGCCGCCACCGTGCGCACCGCGGAGAGCACCTCCTCCCGGCCGGCCCCCTTGACCAGGTAGCCGCGGGCGCCCGCCTGGAGCGCTGCCAGCAGGCTGCCGTCGTCGTCGGACATGGTCAGCATCAGCACCGGCAGCCCCGGGTCGGCGGCCACCAGCCGCCGGGTCACCTCGATGCCGGAGGCGTCCGGCAGCGTCAGGTCCATCACCACCACGTCCGGCCCGTGCCGGGCGACCGCGTCGGCCACCGCGCCCGCCGTCTCCGCCTCCGCGACCACCCGGATGTCCGGTGTGCTCTCCAGCGCCGCCCGCAGACCCGAACGGAACAGCGGGTGATCGTCGACGATCACCACCTTCACCACGGCCGCAGCTTCCTCGCCACCCACGGGAAGCCATGCTAATGGTGACAGGGCGCTCACTGAGCGCGATCGGACGAGGTGGACCCGGTGCTTCCGCGACGGCCAGGCCCCCGTGACCGCGGGCCGGCCCCGGCCACGCGGCGGCGGACGGCCGGCACCACACCGGTCCCAGGGCAACGAGCACGAGGGGCGGCATTGAGCGAATCAGCCGACGGCAGCGAGGAAGACGGCCCGGAACGCCCCGGTCCGCCCGCCCCCGGCGCGAAGCCCCCACCGGCGTCCGCGCCGGCGTCCCCGGCGGGGGGCGACGGCGCCGACGACGACACGGCCGGCGACCCCGCCCCCGTCCCCGCCCGGCGCCGCCGGGTGCTGCGCGCCGTCACCGTCGCGGGGTGCCTGTTCACCCTGTTGGTGGTCGGCATCGGCGCGCTGGTCTACGAGGACCTGAGCGGCAACCTGCGCGGGCTGCCGCTGTTCGGCGGCACCACCGGGGACGCCGGCCGGGAGCGGCCCGACGCCTTCGGGCGCACCCCGGTCAACGTCCTGGTGATCGGCTCCGACACCCGGGCCACCGCCGACGACTGCGCCATCGGCGGCGACTGCGGGCCGGGGGAGAACGCCGACGTCGAGATGGTGGTCCACCTCGCCGCCGACCGCGCCGGCGCCACCGTGCTCAGCGTGCCCCGGGACACCGTCACCGACCTGCCGGCCTGCCGGGACGCGCACGCCGGCACCGTGGTGCCCGCCCACCACGGACAGCTCAACTCCACGCTCCAGTACGGCCCCGGGTGCACGGTGGCCGCCGTCCACCAGCTCACCGGCATCCCCATCGACCACTTCCTGATGGTGGACTTCGCCGGGGTGGTGCGGCTGTCGGACGTCGCCGGAGGGGTGCCGGTCTGCGTCAGCGACGATGTCTACGACCCCTACTCGCACCTGAAGCTGACCCGGGGCGAGCACGTGCTCAAGGGCATGGCGGTGCTCCAGTTCGTCAGGTCCCGGCACGCCTTCGGGGACGGCAGCGACCTGGGCCGCACCTACGCCCAGCACCTGTATCTGGCGGCGCTGGTGCGCACCTTGAAGGCGGCCGGGACGCTGAGCAGGCCCGCCACCGTCTACTCGCTCGCCGACGCCGCCACCCGGGCGCTGACCGTCGACACCGGCCTGGACAGCCTGCACAAGCTGCTCGGGCTCGCCGACGACATCGACAAGGTGCCGCCCTCCCGGGTCACCTTCGTCACCATGCAGAGCGTCCCGGACCCCGGAGACCCCGACCGGGTGCTGGTCGCGCCGGCCGCCCGGAAGCTGTTCGAGGCGATCGCGGCCGACCGTCCGCTCACCCCGGCCGGGGCCGCCCGCCCCGCCGCCGGTCCGGCCCCGCCGCCTGCCCGGCCCGCCGTGACGCCGTCCGCCACGGTCGCGCGCGCCGGTGGGCTGCCGGTCTTCCGGCCCGGTGTCGTCGCGCCCGCCTCCTCCGCCCCGCCGGTCGCCGCCTCGTCCTCGGTGCCGGCCCCGGCGTCCGCGTCGGCCTCCCCCGCCTCCTCCGCCTCCGCCTCGCCCGACGCCGGTTCGCCGCTCGCCGACGCCCACCCGCGCAGCGCCGACCAGGGCGGGGAGTGCGCCCAGGTGAGCCGGTTCCCGACGGTCCTGCTGGGCGGCGTCGCCATGACACCCGTTCAGGCGTACGCGGCCAGTCGCGGCGTACCGCTGTCGGCCCCCTGACCCGGCGGGGCGGTGGCGGCTGACGCTCACTCAAACGGCGTACGCCGGGCGCCCGCGACGGGGTCGCCCGGCGGCCTCCGACGAGTTGCCGCTGTCCGATACATCACATAGTTCTTCTTATGCGGCATTGACCACCTAATGTCGCCCCACTTCCGCCATCCAGGACGAAGCGGGCCTCAACAGAAGGTAGGAAGACATGCAGGCCAAAAAGCTGGTAACCGCCATTGCCGTGGCCGGTGCGGCCGTCATAGCCGGCGCGCCGGTCGCCGCCGCGCACGACGGGTGGGACGTCCACGTCGTGCCGCACGAGGCCAAGCCGGGCGAGACCGTCCAGGTCTACGACGGCGACCGGTGCCACAGCGAGTACGCGTCGGCCTGGTCGGAGGCGTTCACCGGGGAGGCGCGGCTGGAGCGGGCCCGTCACGGGCTCGGCGGTGAGGCCCGGATCGCCGACGTCAAGCCGGGCGAGTACAAGGTCGTCGTCAAGTGCGGCCGGCACCACGACGGCGGCCACGGCTACGACCACGGCCGCGACCACGGGTACGACCACGGCTGGAACGGCGGCAGCCACGACCGCGACGACCACGGCCGCGAGCACGGCCGGGACCACGACCACGGCCGCGACAACGGGTGGGACGGGGGCCGGGACGAGGGCCGGGAGCACGGCGGCCGGGAGCACGGCCGGGACAACTGGTGGGACGGCGGCCGGGACGAGGGCCGCGACCACGGCGGCCGGGAGCACGGCCGCGACCACGGGCGGGACGACGACCGGGAGGACGGCCACGGCTGGAACGCCCCCGAGACCCGCTGGCACGACAAGGTCCTCTACGGCACCGTCCGGGTGCTGGCCAAGCCGCCCAAGGGCCCGGTCCACGCCGGTGGCGGTGGCGCCAGCACGGTGAACACCGCGGAGATCGTCGCCGGCACCGCGTTGCTGGCCACCGCGGCGGCGGGTACCGGTGCACTCGTCGTCCGGCGCCGCCGTGACGGCGACTCCGTCTGACGCCACGACATCGCGCACGCCGGGCCCCGGGTACGCGTCACCCGGGGCCGCGGCACGCCCGGAACCGGTGGCCGGGCGAGCCCTCGTGCCCGGCCGAGGTCAACAGGCCGCCGGATTCAGCCTGTTGTCACCAGGTCACCGGCAGCACGTCCAGCCCCTGGATGACGTCCCCGGCGCGGACCGGCAGCTCCTCGGCCGGCACCGTCGTCCGCAGCCCGGGGAGCCGGGTGAACAGCGTGGTGAGCGCGATCTCCAACTCGGCGCGGGCCAGGTTCTGGCCGAGGCACTGATGGACCCCGAAGCCGAACGCCACGTGATGGCGGGCACCCCGGCGCACGTCGAGCGCGTCCGGCTCCGGGAACGCGCCCGGATCCCGGTTGATCTCCGACGTGGCCAGAAACACCCCGTCCCCGGCGCGTATCGTCACCCCGGCCACCTCGATGTCGGCGGTGGCGACCCGGGCCATACCGTCGGCTATCGACAAGAACCGCAGCAACTCCTCGACGGTGTCCGGGATCACGCCCGGGTCCGTCCGCACGGCGGCGAGCTGCTCGGGGTGCTCCAGCAGCGTCAGGGTGCCCAGCGAGATCATGTTGGCGGTGGTCTCGTGCCCCGCCACCAGCAACAGCAGCGCCATGCTGACCAGTTCGTCCTCGGTGAGGTGACCGGGCTCCAGCTGCTCGGCGACGAGTTCGTCGAGGAGGCCGTCGCCCGGCCGGCTCCGTCTGGCCCGCACCAGGTCGCGCAGGTAGCCGTTGAGGTCCTGGCGGGCGCTCTCCACGTCCTCGGCGCGCGGCCCGCGCAGCAGCTGCCGCGAGCGTCCCTCGAAGAACTCGTGGTCGGCGTAGGGCACCCCGAGCAGCAGGCAGATCACCGTGGAGGGCACCGGCAGCGCGAAGGAGGCCACCAGATCGGCCGGGGGACCCTGGGCCACCATCGCGTCCAGCGCCTCGTCGACCACCCGCTGGATCCGCGGGCGCAGGGCGGCCGTCCGCTTCACCGTGAAGCTGGGGATCAGCATCCGGCGCTGCACCCCGTGCTCCGGCTCGTCGACCCCGAGCAGCGGGCTGCGCACCCGGCGGATGAGTTCCGCGAGCCGGGGGGCGATCACCGGGAAGCGCGGATTCTGCCGGTCGGCCGAGAGCCTGGGGTCGGTCAGCAGCGCCCGGGCCTGCGCGTGCCCGGTCACCAGCCACACCAACCGGCCGTCGTACAGCCGCACCTGGCCGACCGGGCCCGTCTGCCGCACGTCCCGGTAACCGGCCGGCGGGTGGTAGGGACAGGTACGGGCCTGTGGGAAAGGAAGCGCCTGCGACTGCTGGGTCGTCAGGGCATCGGTCACGATCCATGCACCTCCGTCGGTTCCGCACACTCGTCCCCGCCGGCCAGTGCACACCAAGCCTTCCGCAAAACGTGACTGGTAGTTGAGCCATTCATGGCGCCTTCCGAGCCGTGGGTGGCTAGCGTGGGACGCCGCCGGACCCGCGGCCCCGGGACGTTTCGCGGACCGCGACCGTGGCGACCGGCGGGCCCGGCCGGGCATGCTGCGGGGAGCACCCGACGAGAGCAGGAAGAGGGGGACGGTGTGGGAACGGCCTTCGCGCTCCCGCTGATCGGCGTGGCCTTCGCCGTCGCGGCGCCGAGGATCCTGGGCCGCGCCAGCTGGCAGGACCGCGAACCGGTCGTCGCGCTGTGGGTGTGGCAGTGCGTGGTCGCCGCCGTGCTGTTGTGCTTCGCGCTGTCGCTGCTGGTCACCGGCGCCGCGCTGTGGGCGCCGCTGCGCACCGGGCTCTTCGAGTCCGCCCCGCGCGGGGTCCAGGAGTCCTACGGGCTGGCCGCCGGCGGGGTGTGGCGCGGGGTGCTGGCCGCGGTGCTGATCACGGCGGCGGTCCACGTCGTGCTCCACCTGTTCCGCGAGGCGCATCTCGCCCGGATCAGCCGGCGCCGCCGCTACCAGGCGCTGCGGGCCGCCGCCCCGCCGCTGCCGCCCGGCGCGGTGCCCCGGCAGCGCGGCCGTCGCGGCGACGACGACCTGCTGGTGCTGGAGGGCTCACGGCCCGAGGCGTGGTCGCTGACCATGCCGCTGCGTCCGCCGCGCGTGGTGGTCTCCACCGGGGCGATGCGCCGGCTCGGCCCGGAGCAACTGCGTGCCGTGCTCGCCCACGAACGCGCCCATGCCCGCGCCCGCCACCATCTGCTGCTGCGTTCCGCGGGCGCGCTGGCCACCGCGTTCCCCTCGGCCGAACTCTTCACCGCCTACGCCCGCACCTCGGCCCGGCTGGTGGAGCTGGCCGCCGACGACGCCGCCGCGCAACGCCACGGCAGCCTGGCCACCGCGCTGGCGCTGATCGACCTCAACGACGGCCGGTTCGGCCCCCCACGCCCCAGGCCGCCCGCCGCGTGGGCACCCGGCTCCCCGCCGCCGCCCCCGGTCGAGCAGGTCGCCGAACGGGTCGACCGGCTGCTGACCGGGCCGCCCCGGCTGCGGCCCGTGCAGCGGCTCCACCTCACCGCCGTGGGGCTGCTGATCGCCCTGGTGCCGGTGCTGGTGGCGCTGGCCCCCGGGCTGGACGCGGTGCTCACGGCGGCCGGGCGCGGCTGACGCCGGGCGGCCCACCCGGGTTGTCGGTGTCCGGCGCCGCGCTTACGGTGGCGGACAGTTGGCCCGGCCCGGCTGCCGCCGGACCACCGACGGAGGCCCCATGAGCGACCCGACCACCTCCGGCACCCCGGTGACCGGCACGGACGATCCGGTGCGACTGCTGGCCCGGGCGCTGGACCGGATGGCCGCGGTGCTGGACGGCGTACGCCCCGACCAGCTCGGGCTGCCCACCCCGTGCCTGACCTGGGACGTGGGCACCCTCGCCGACCACGTGGTGCACGACCTCGCCCCGTTCACCGCGGTCGCCCGGGGCGAGCGCCCCGACTGGACCGCCCCGGTGCCCGCCACCGGACCCGACCGGGCCCCCGTCTTCCGGACCGGCGCCGCCCGGCTCCTCGCCGCCTGGCGCGCGGCCGGCGACCTGACCGGCACCGTCCGGCTCCCGGTGGTCGGCACCGTCCCCGCCCGCTTCCCGGTCGACCAGCAGATCACCGAATTCACCGTGCACGCCTGGGACTTGAGGCGCGCCACCGACGGCACGGCGCCACTCGACGACGAGGTGGCCGAGGCCGCCCTGCGCTGGGCCCGCACCGCGCTGCGCGACGAGTTCCGCGGCCGCGAGGTGGAGGGCAAGGCGTTCGGCCCCGAACAGCCGGCCCCGCCCGGGGCCTCCGCGTCCGACCGGCTGGCCGCGTTCACCGGCCGCCGCGTCGGCTGACCCGCGGGCCCCTCGTCACGGCGTGAGCAGCACCTTCACCGTGCCGTCCCGCTTGGCCTGGAACGTCTCGTAGCCGTGCGGCGCGTCCTCCAGCGCCATGGTGTGGGTGGCGAACCCCTCGACGCCCAGCGGATCGGCGTCGGTGAGCAGCGGGAGGATGTCGTCCACCCAGCGGTGCACGTTGGCCTGGCCCATCCGCAGCTGGATCTGCTTGTCGAACATGGTCAGCATCGGCAGCGGATCGGCGGCGCCGCCGTAGACCCCGCTGAGCGAGACGGTGCCGCCGCGCCGGACGATGTCGATGGCGGCGTACAGCGCGTGCAGCCGGTCCACCCCGGCGCGCTCCATCAGCTTGCGGGCGACCGCGCTGGGCATCAGCCCGGTGAGCTGCTGGGCGAACTTGGCGGCCGGCGCGCCGTGCGCCTCCATGCCCACCGCGTCGATCACCGCGTCCGGGCCGCGTCCGTCGGTCATCCCCCGGACGACCTCGGCGAGGTCCTTGTCGTGGGCGTTGAGGTCGACCGTCTCCGCCCCGCGTTCCGCGGCCCTGGCCAGCCGTTCGGGCACCAGGTCCACCCCGATCACCCGCCCGGCGCCCCGGTGCAGCGCGATCCGCACCGCCATGTCGCCGATCGGGCCGAGCCCCAGCACCGCCACGCTCCCGCCGGGCGGTACGGCGGCGTACTCCACCGCCTGCCAGGCCGTGGGCAGCACGTCGGACAGGTACACGTACCGCTCGTCCGGCGGACCCTCGGGCACCTTGACCGGCAGCGTGTTGCCAAACGGCACCCGCAGGTACTGCGCCTGGCCGCCGGGGACCTGGCCGTAGAGCTTGGTGTAGCCGAAGAGCGCGGCGCCGGTGCCGCGCTCGTGCACCTGGGTGGTCTCGCACTGCGAGTGCAGTCCGCGCTCGCACATGAAGCAGGTGCCGCACGAGACGTTGAACGGCACCACCACCCGGTCCCCGGGGCGCACCGCGGTGACCTCGGGGCCGGTCTCCTCGACGATACCCATCGGCTCGTGGCCCAGGATGTCCCCGGGGTCGATGAAGGGGCCCATCACCTCGTACAGATGGAGATCGGAGCCGCAGATGCCGGTGGTCGTCACCCGGACGATCACGTCGGTGGGCTCCTCGATCTTCGGGTCGGGCACCGTGTCGACGCGCACGTCCCGCCGTCCGTGCCAGGTCACAGCCCGCATGGTCGCCTCCTTCGCAGTTCTCCCCGGTCCGGGTGTCCGTGGCCCGGGGGAGGGAAACCCGCGATCGGGACGCGGGGTGGCGGTGGACGTCGTCAGGTGTGGTCCGGCTCCGCCACGGCGGCGTCAGGGGCGGTGTGGGTGCCCGCGTGGCCGAGGGGGACGACGTGGACGTGGGCGTCGGTGGGTGTGACCTCCACGCGGTCGCCCACATGAAGAGGGAGGGCTCCCGCTGTCCATGGGTACCTTCCGGCGGCCCTGGCCCGGGTCGTGGTGGACGTGCCGTCCGCGGAGGTGGCGGTGAGTTCCATGTCCTTGTAGGAGCCGAGGGACACGACGAAGCCGTCCTCGGGGCGTTCGCGGCGCCGGTGAGCGGCGTGCCGAAGAGGGCGGCCGGGCCGCCGGTGATGGAGAGGCCGTGTGCGGTCTCCGTCCCCCGCGCCACCCGCAGGTCCGCGATCTCCAGGCGGGAGTCCGCGTCGCCGCTGGTGACGTCGCCGGTCACGGTGACCGTCCCGGTCTCCACGTGTCCGGCGGCCCGGATGGCGCCCGCCACGCAGGCGCCGTCCACCTTCGCCGCGCCCGAGACCTCGACGGTCCCGGAGACGGTGAGCGCCGCGGGTACGGACAGGCTGAGGTCGCCCCGGAGCGCGTCCGTCCTCAGACCCGGCAGTTCGGGGGTGTCCACGGTGACGGTCACCGTGTGGTACTGGGTCGCTCCGCCGGTCGAGGTCCGGAGGGTGAACACGGTGTCGCGGGTGAGGGGTTCGGTGGTGTGCGGGAGGGTGACCGGCTGCCCGTGCGGCGCCCGGTCGGTGAACAGGGTGTGGGGGCCGGACGGACCGTCCCCGTAGAGGACGACGGACTCGCCGTGGGAGACCCGGGTCGCGGGCGGCAGACTGCGGGCGTCGCCGGGGACGTTGCGGCGGGCGCTGAACGGGGTGCCGGAGTGCGGGGACATGGGAGGGACCTCCTGGGCGGCGGGGGTTGGGGGACGGTCCTGGCGTGCGGTCGTCACAGTCCGAGGGCGAACCAGTAGAAGCGCACCTCGCCCTCCCCGACGTCGCCTTCCACCGCCCAGGACATCCGCGTGTCGGCGTGGACCGGGGCGACGAGCGCGCCGTCCCCGTTCCTGGTGGTGGTGCGGAAGGTGGGCTTACCGGTGACGGCCAGGTGGACGGGCCCGCGTGTGCCCCGCGCGGTGGCGACGAGCAGCCCGTCGGTGTCCGCGACGCGGGTCCCGCCGGAGGAGGACAGCTCCTCGCGGCCCGCTCGCATCATCCGCACGGTCCCGGTGGCCGTGAGGCCCCCGGTCGCCGCGAGCGTGCCCGCGGCCAGCGCGTCGACGTCCAGCGGGGCGGGGGCGGTCACGGTGCCGGCGTAGTCGAGGGAGGCGCCGCTCAGCGCGGAAGCGGTCAGCGGCCCCGAGGCGGTCAGGGAGCCCACCACGTCCAGGCCTGCCGCGATGTCCAGGTCGCCGCCCAGGGTCAGCGACGCGGCGGGCGGCGAAGTGGGCAGCGCGATCTCCTGCGGTCCCGCGGAGGCCCGCACGACGCGCACCTCGGGGTGGCCGGGGACGTCCACGGCCACCGTCACCGTGTCGTAGCGGCTCACGGTCTCGCCGCCCGCCTCGGAGACCGTCTGGAGGGTGAACGTGGTGTCCTGGGTGAGCGGCCCGCACACCACACGGTCCGCTCCGTCCGGCACCGGGTCGCCGCGGTCGCTGTCCCGCCAGTGCAGGGTACGGGCCAGCCCCGGTGCGGCGGTGAAGGCGACCTCGACGCTCGCCCCGTGTGCGACGCGCACGACCGGCGCGTCCCCCTCCTCGTGGCCGGGCGCGAACACCGCGAGGTTGGTGCCCGGCTGGGGCCTGGTGCGGACTCCGGCCGGGAACTTGGGCATCCGGAGGGTGACCGACCGCTCGGCGGGTTCCTGGCCCTGCGGTGCGGCGGTCTCGACGACGTGCGGATAGGCCACGCCCACCTCGTCGTTGAGCGGCACCGGGGCGAGGACGAAGCGCAGCGTCTGCTGCGCGATGTCGGCGAACCCCTGGTCGGGCACGAAGGTGAAGCGGGCGAACTTGTTGGTGTGGACCGGTTCCCGGGCGCTCCAGCCCTCCGGCACCGAGACCACCCCGACGGCCGAGCCGTCGGCGACCAGGTCCTTGGCGCGCGAGCCGGCGGGGATCTGAAGGGCGATGGCCGTGCACCGGACGATGGTCCAACCGCCGTTGGTGACCAGGAGGTTGAGCGTGGGGTCCGCGTTGTCGGAGGAGCCGGCCTGCGGCGGGTCCGGTTCGAAGTAGAGCGTGTGCGTGAGCAGGGTGCCGGCGGGCGTAGCCATCGGTGACCTTCCGGTGTGTCGGGGCGTGGCTGGCGGATGTGGGGGATCGCGGCTCAGCTGGGGGTCATTGGGAAGCCGCCCGTGCCGAACGGGATCCAGAACACGCGCTGGAAGCCGACGTGTGTGCTGGCCACGCCCCCGGTCTGCACCGTGTCTCCGCGCAGCAACGGAAGGAACAGGGCCCCGTACTCCTCCTTCCTTTCGACGCCGGCTGCGGTCTTCCGCTCGCCACCGACGCCGTTGACCACGACCTCCAGGTCGGCAGCCGTCAGGTAGGGGTTGGGGGGCGTGAGATGTCCGGCGTACAGGCCGTCCGTCCCGGCCGAGCACTTCCAGCCGCTGCTGATCGTCGCGGTTTCGGGGGTGCCGAACATCTGGACCCGCTCGTGCGCGGTGAGGTCGCCGGTGCTGACGTGTCCGGCGACGACCTCGCCGTCCGACCTCAGGCGTCCGCCGGTGGTGAGGGCGCCGTCGAGCGTGGCGCCACCGGACGTCCGGAGGGGGCCGGACGCGGTCGCCTCTCCCGTGGCGCGCAGTTCGCCCGCGCCGAGCGTGCCCTCGACGCTCAGGGCGCCGTTCACCGAGAACGACCCGGTGATGTCGAACGCCACCCTCCCCTCGCGCGGGGTGAGCGGGCCGGTCAGGGTGAGTCCGTCGCAGGTCGGCGAGTCCACCTGCACCGTCACGCTCTCGTCGCTGATCGCTCCCGTGGCGGTGTCCGTGGTGCGCAGGGTGAAGACGGCCGGGCGGAGCAGTGGCGCGCTGTCCAGCCGGGCCCGGTCGGTCACGTCCAGGCCCTCGCGCGGATCGTGCGGGCCCGCGTCCTCGGGCAGGAAGTCCCCGAACAGGCGCCTGGTCACCCCCTGCCGGTCCTGCCAGCGCAAGGTGACCGGCGAACCCGCCGCGACGAGGGTGGCCGGTGCGGTGTCCGCGCCGCTGCCGGAGTACCGGTGGGCGGAGAAGCGGTTGGGGGACCCGGCCTCCACGGCGGGCCGGAAGGGTGCCTTGGCGTTCTCCAGCCGGACCGGCGCCCCGCCCCGCGTCCCGGCCGCGCCACCGAGCGGCACGGCGTTCTCCGCCACGTCGATCCAGGTACCGCCGACGGCGCGGGCGATGCCCAGGTTCCGCAGACGCACCAGGAAGCCGTCGTCGAAGACATAGCCCGAGCCGGCGGCGGTCAGGGTGATCCGGACGCGGCCCGTCACCGTCTCCACCGTCACGGTCCAGTAGCTGTCGGAGGGAACGGCTTCGATGCCGTCCGCGCTCGACACCAGCGCTTGCGCTTCGTCCCCGAGCGGGAGTTCCACGGTCAGTTCGCCGCACAGCACTTGCTCGCCGGGTGCCGCGCAGACGACGAGGGTCACGTCGGCGCGGGTGAGCGCCCCGGTGGCGGGGCTGGCCATGAGGGGGTAGGGCGTGCTGGTGAGGGCGTAGTCGAGCAGGCCCTGGCCGAGGACGTACGAGGGGACGGGCAGTTCGTCGTCCGTGCGGACGGCCGGTGGGGTGCGGGTCATGCGGGCTCCGTGACGGGTGCGGGCGGTCGGGTCGGGGCGGTGCGTGGGCGGTGCTTGGGCGGGCGACGGTCAGCTCTCGTCGCCGGGGGCGGAGTGCGGGGCGCGCTTGACGATCGAGATGGTGTGCGACGCCGCGCTCCAGGGGCCGGCCGGGGCGGTGCCCGCGAGTTCGTCGACGTGCACGACGGTGGTGCCCGGATCGCGGTTCACGCGGATGCCGCGCAACTCGACGACCAGGCTCGGGGTCGGGGCCCGGGCCGAACCGAAGGGTGAGGGTTCGAACCGGGCCGCACCGCTGTCCGGCACGGCGATCAGGACGTCGTCCTGCACGGCGGTCACGGTCCAGGTGGCGGGGATCGCCTGCGCGGTGATGCCCGCGCCGAACCGCGCGAACTGGGCGGCGCCGGCACCGACCGGCAGGCGGATGGTGAGCTGCGGGCAGTAGACGGGGCCGGGGGTGTGGTTGGTGACGGTGATCCGCAGGTCGCACACGGCGAGTTCACCGTCGGGGCGGCTCGCGTACACCTGCTCCGGAACGGTGGTGTGCAGATAGCCGAGCCGGGTGGCACCGGTGGTGGCCGCACCGCCGGTCTGCTGCTGCGGGGCGGTCATGACGTCCTCCGTGTTTCCAGGCGGCGTATCGCCGGGGACCGGTCGGGCTCGGTCATCGGGTGTCCTCCTGCGGCGCGGCGGGGTGCAACTGGAGCCAGCCGGTACGCAGTTCGGGGCGGGGGGCGGGCAGGTCGGGCGCCGTGCTCGCGGACCGGGTGGGGTGGCTGCGCCAGCCGCCGTCCGCTGTCCGCTGCTCCCAGGTCCAGGTGCCGTGGCGCCCCGAGGGCACGGGCAGCGCCAGTTGCGGCGCGTCGCCGCGGGCGTCCCCTTCCACCCGGCTGGGCAGCACCGGCATCGGGCCGAACCGGAACGCGGCGGTCAGCGCGGCCAGCGGCTCCTCGAAGGCGCCCGACGGGAGCAGCAGGGCGGCCGTCGGCAGGATGCCGGTGGTGGCGTGCACGGTGCCGTACGGGTCCATCAGCAAGGTCAGCTCTGTCGTGCTGCCGGACGTGTGCTCGTGCGGCGGGCGCGCGGACACGGCGAGCCCGGTGCCGGTCCCGATGGGACGCAGATAGCCGCCGGGGTCCTCCAGATCCGCGAGGTCGTCGGTGTCCAGCACCGTGTGCAGCGTTCCGTAGTCCCGCTCGTGGACGTAGGCCAGGAGCCCGTCGCCCAGGTCGTCCCGCTCGCCGAGCCGGACCGGCCAGCGGTGGGTGGTGAGCGCGGACGGCTCCGGGTCGAGGAGGTTGCGCCAGGCCGGGTCGTAGTGGGCCGGGCCGTCCAGGTCGATGCGGACCCGGGCGCGCACCAGCGCCAGCGGCCGGCCCAGCAGCCCCAGCGACCAGGAGAAGCCCAACCGCGGGACCTGTGGGTAGTGTCCGGGCGGCTCGTAGCCGGGGTGGTAGCCGCCCGCGGTGAGCGCGAAGTCACCGGCGTGCGGGCTGTCGCCGAACCACATGGTGTACGCGAAGCCGCCGGTGAGTGAGCAGTTGGGGTCGATGACGTACGAGTCGTACAGCTGGGCACCGGCCTCGAAGGCGCCGCGCGCGGAACTGTGGACGATCCGCAGTTCCAGCTTGATCTGCGCGTACGCCCGCCCCTTCCTGGGGAACGCGGCGCGCGCGGTGCCGAGCAGGGCCAGCGTCAGCGTGTCGCCCGCCTCCAGGAGCGCCAGCAGCCGCCCGGTGATGAACTCGAAGGAGGTGAAGTCGATCCCGGCCGCCAGCCACAGCTGCCCCGGCTCGGAACTCACCCACTCGCCGGACAGGCGGTCCAGCATCTCCATCGGATTCTCGGGCAGGTTGCCGTCGAGCCCGGACATCAGGGGGAACCGCTCGACCTCCCCGGCGCCGGGGACGCGGACGGAGCTGTTGAACCCGAACCCGGCGGCCAACCCGCGCACCCGGAACGGCGGCGGCCCGCCCAGCGCCATCGTGCCCCGGCCGAAGACGAACAGCGAGGGCATGCCGTCGCGGCGCCGCTGGTACGCGCCGACCACGGTCAGACCGAGCTGCGGAAGCTGCACCACCAGCATGCCGCCCACCATCAGCTCGTAGCCCTCCGGCGGCGGGACACGGTTCACCAGCGCGCCGGAGACGAGCAGCGGCGGCCTGGCGAACTCGACGCCCAGCCCGCCCAGTCGGGTCCGTACCGGGAACCCCTCCGCGTCCAGGTCCGCGCCGAGCGCCAGCCCGGACACCGACAGGCTGATCCCGGAGGCGGTGAACTCCCCGTCCACCATGAGCCAGACGGTCCCGGCCTCGTAGGAGGCGCCGATCCGCCGGACGTGCAGCGGGCCGAAGACGCGGCCCAGCTCCACCCACGCGCCGGGCCGGTCCCCTTGCGACGGGGCGCCGGACACGGTGGCGGGTCTTCCGCCCGGTGCGGCGGGGAGCGCCGGGGGAGTCGCGCCGGACGGGCTCCTCCCGCCCACCGGCAGGCTCAGCAGCCCGGCGTCCAGCCCCGGCGCCGTGTACTCCAGGGCCAGCCACACCCCGCCGGGCAGCCCGCCCTCCGCCTTGTCCAGCACGGGGAACGGCGTCCCGCCCGCGGCCTCGTTCAGCTCGGCCAGCAGCGGCCCCGGGACGGGCGCGGAGGAGGCCACCGGCGCACCGCGCGCACGGCCAGTTCGGCCCCGGCGGGCAGCAGGCCGGACAGCAGGGGGAGTTGGGAGAGCCCCAGGCCCACCGCGACCACCGCCTGGAGCGCCCACAGCGGCTTGCCCAGCGCGTCCCGTACGGACGCCACGGTGAAGGTCAGCCGCTCGGTGCTCGCCGTGACCACGGTCCGCCCGGCGCCGGCGTCATAGGCCAGGGTGAGCGCGCGAAGCGCGGGGCGGAGCGCGGCCGGCAGCGCGTCCTCCAACTCGCCGAGCCCGTCCAGGCCGAGTGCGGCCAGCGCCGTGAGCACGGGGACCGGTTCGCCGTCGGACGTCCACGAGGCGGTCAGCCGGGTGCCGTCGCCACCGGTGCCCAGCTCCACGTCGAAGCTCATCGGGTACGGCTCGCCGTCACCGAGGTCCACCGCCACGTCGAGGGTGGCGCTGAACTCCACGGTCCGCTTGCCGCCCCCGTCGCGCCCGACCGCGGCCCGGAGCGCGAAGGCGGCAGCCGGGGTGGTCTCGCCCAGCGGCAGGGCGCCGGAGCACCGGAACTCCCCGCCGCCGGTGTGGTCGAAGGCCAGCGAGACCTCGGACAGTTCGAGTCCGGCGACGGCCTCGGGAAGCCGGGTCCCGAACGTGTCCGCGAACCAGTCGGCGAAGCCCCGGAAGGAGATGTCGGTGACGGTGCCGGAGACGGACCAGGCACCACCGGCGTCCCGGGTTCCGCACACCACCATCTGGTCGTCCGCGCCGCCCAGCCGCAGGGTGCCGATCACGGTGGCGGCGGGCGTCCCCCCGCCCGTTCCGGACAGTTCCAGGATCAGCCCGGTCAACGCCAGCCCGTCGATGAACCCCCACTCCAGGTCCAGTCCGAGGGCCAGCAGGTAGTCGCGGGTGGCCGGATCGCAGTGGACGTAGCAGTACTCCAGCTCGGTCGCCGACCGGCTCAGCCCGTCGGGGAGTTCGTCGCCGATCAGGTCCAGTCCGCCCTCGGGCCGGTACACGGAGCCGGAGACAGCACCGCCGGGCACCGCCAGCCCGGCCTCCAGCTCCAGTGAGTTCCCCGCCCGCAATAGCGCCGCCAGTCCGCCGGAGACCCGCGGCGGCTCGTCGCCCCGCCCGGTCTCCGCCGTCAGCCAGCCGGAGAAGCCGTCCAGCACCAGCAGGCCGTCGATCAGCGTCCAGCCGCCCTCCGTGTCCAGCTCCACACCGACACCGGCCCGCGCGAACACGCCGCCGTCCCAGTGCAGTTCGGCGGTGGCGTCGGTGACGCGCAGCGAGGACAGCGCGGCGGCGACGGGGCCGGGAGCTGCCAACCGTCCACGGCGCCGGGGGCGAGGAACGGCAGCGCGGCCAGGCCCTCGGTGGACGTGAAGACGAGGCCGTCGCCGAACTCACCGACGGCCGTGGCCCGCCGGGGCCGCGCCCGCGCCCCGTCCGAGGGGTCCTCCGCGACCGGGAGGAATTTCACGTACGCCGGTACCCCCGGCGCGCCCTCCATACCGAGCGCCGCGGCCGGCAGCGCCATCGGCAGCACCTGGCCGTACCCGTCCGGCCGCGCGGAGAGCACCACCAGCGGGTCGGCGAACCCGCCTCGCTCCAGCACGCTCATGTCCTGCTGGAGGAACGGTGTGTCGACCGCCCAGCCCGGCCAGGTGACCGCGATCTCCAGACCGGTGACGTACGCCTCACCGCCACCGTCCTCGGCGCTGGAGAACCGTACGGACGCGGGCAGCCCCGACAGCTCTTCGGCGCCGCCGGCCAGCGTGCCGCGCACCAGCAGCCGTTCCGCGTCACCCGTGCCGTTCTCCAGCACCAGGTCGCCACCGAGCCAGTCCGCGAACAGGGGCTCGGCCTCGGGTACCGCGAGTTCGGCGGCGGACAGGACGAAGCCCCCCGCCGCCGCCCCGATCATCTCCTTCAGCCGCGCGGTGGACAGGCTCATACGGCGGTCTCCTTGCGGCCGAGCGCGGTGCTCACCTTCGGCGTCGGACCCCCGGACACCCGCTCCGCGAGGGCCTTGTTGCGTTCCAGGTAGTAGCCCCGGTGCTGGGCGACGTAACGCTCGACCTGCTCGCTGAAGGCCGCGTTCCCCGCGGGAGGCCGAGGCGTTGGCACCCACCTGGAGCTGCTGGAGAGTCGGCACGGGCAACGGGACCGGCACCTGGTCGGCGGCGAAGTTCCAGACCAGCGCGGCGCCCTGCTGGAGGTATCCGGGGATCTTGGAGTTCTCGGGTGCGGGGGGAGGCGGCTCGGTTCCCTCCCGGGCCTGGGCGATCAGCTTCTTGCGGTTGTTCTCCTTGTCGTTCTTGCGCTGGACCTGCTGGGCGAAGTCCTTCTTGGCGTTGGCGCCGCTGAACTGCT
Organism: Streptantibioticus cattleyicolor NRRL 8057 = DSM 46488; assembly: GCF_000240165.1. Taxonomy (NCBI): domain Bacteria; kingdom Bacillati; phylum Actinomycetota; class Actinomycetes; order Kitasatosporales; family Streptomycetaceae; genus Streptantibioticus; species Streptantibioticus cattleyicolor. The sequence continues at coordinate 342,259 of NC_017586.1, read as the reverse complement.
TGCGGGCGGCCTCGGCGAAGACGGAGAGCTTCTCGTTCACCAACGCGTCCACGGCCGCCACCGCGCCGACGCCCGACGCGAGCAGGAAGCGCTCGGCCTGCTGGTGCATGAGGGGTTTGACGACGAAGGTCTCCACCCAGCGGGCGCTGTTGACGAGCGCGTAGAGGTTGCTCGGCATGAGCAGGCTGACGGCCTTCTCGATCGGCCGGCCCATGGTGCCGAGCGTGAACAGGTCGAGCAGCGCGGTGACGCCCTTCTGCAGGGGCGCCTCCAGCGCGACGAGAACCGCCCAGGCCAGATCCTGTTTGTTGGCGACATCGAAGAGGAGCCTGCCGTTGGTGATGAAGCCGGCGGCGGTCGCGGTCTTCGGGTTGGTGACCACCTCACGGGTGAGCGTGGTCGGGTCCTTGAGCAGGTGGTGCTCCCAGTACAGGTCCTTGCCGACGTGCTGGCTGGACTCCCGGGAGGGCAGCCCCAACTCCTCGCTGACCGCCTTCTCGTTGAGCGTCCAGGCGCGGCGCCGCGCGGCCTCGGTGCGCACCATCCGCCGGGCCAGCTCACTCAAGCCGCTGTCGGAACCGGCCGCGGCGTGCAGGTCGATCACGAAGCGCGCCACCGTGTTCCCGGCCTCCTTCACGATCTGCGGCGCCCGGATCGGCTCCTGGCTGAGCACTCCGAAGTCGTCGAAACCGGACTGGATGTAGCGCAGCGGCGCCTCCGCCCCGAGCGCGAGCGCCTCCGAGAGCGCGGTCCGCACCGTGCGGTACTCCCACGGCTTCCAGGAGACCGGTACGTCCACCGGGCGGTCGTCGCTGGCCCCGGAGAGGATCCCGACCGCGCGGTTGAGGAGGTTGGCGAGAAGGACGTCGGGCCGCAACAGCATGCCCTCGGCCTGCAGGACACGGCCCCAGGGAAGGAGATGGCGGCCCATGCCCCTCGCCCGTCCCCGCAGTTGCGGTCGTTGCTCCTGCCCTTCGACGTCTGCTTCAGCGATCCGATCAGCCTCGTGACGTAGTTCCCGAAGCCGTCGTTCCCCGGCTGGTCGCCGGTCTGCCAGGGGAACCGCGGCTGCGTGAGGATCTTGCGGCCCAGGGCGCGCTCGTGCTCGTCCAGTCCGGCGTTGCTACGGCCGGTCAACAGGCCCCAGGTGTAGCCGAAGTCGACCGAACCGAGCGTGGCGGCGACGGCGATGCCGGGCTCGATCTCCCGGACGTTCACGGTCCTGGGGACACCCGGTTTCTTCGGATCGACACCGAAGTAGAGGGTTTTGGTGAGCGCTGTGGTGTCGTTCCGCGGGATGGGCACGTGTGCTTCCGGCACTGGGCTCGCTCCTGGGCATGACGATGCGGGGTAGGGGAAGCCGCGGTGCCGACATCAGGTGCCCGGCGCCGTGGGAATCATGGCTCAGCCACCCCACAGCCTGCACCGGATCACAGGAGACACAGTCCGCTGATCAAGGAATGTCCGAAAGAAGCCACTGGGACGAGGTGTTCCACGCCACCGCGACGAGCCGGTGCCTCCGTGCGGGCCACCCCGACCCCGAACTGGGCGGCCCCGCTGAAGAACCACAGCCCCGCCACCTTCCGCCCCGCCACCTTCCGCCCCGGCCACCGGAGCGGATCGGTGGCCGTCGAGCAACACCCTCGACGGCCACCACCTCCACCTCCCCTGACCAGCCCCGGCGCCCCCGTCTTCGCGGGGCGGCGCCCGGCGTCGCCCCCATCCGGCAGCCGGCCACGAGGTCACATCCGGGCCCTCAGCACGTCCACCTCACAGCCCGGCGCGGTCGGGTCGAAGCCGTGCTCGACCAGCCAGCGAACCCCCAGCAGGCTTCGCAACGACCACCACGCGCGGATCACGTCGAGGTCGACGTCGGTGCCGTAACCGGTGAGGACGTCGCCGAGGTGTTCCTCGTGTCCGAGCGTCAAGGTGGCGAGGTCGTACAGGGCATCGCCCCGGCCCGCCTCGGACCAGTCGATGATGCCCGTGATCTCGTCGCCGTCGACGAACACGTGAGCGATCTGTAGGTTAGGTCACCGTGGGTGAATACCGGAGTCCACGGCCGGAACGCGGCCTCGGCGACCTGGCGGTTGCGGTTCACCAGGTCGGCGGGGAGGACGCCGTCCGCCACGAGCCGCGCGCACTCTCCGTCGAGTTCCGCCGCCAACGCGTCGGGACCCACCCCGGCCGGCCCGGCCGGGCCAGGGCGGCAACGGCGCGTCGTGCACCTTCCGGACGGCGGCACCCGCCGCCGCCCACGCCGCCGGGGACGCGCTCGACGGCTCGCCGAGACGGCCCAGCGCCCTCCCCGGGACCGCGCTGATCGCGAGCACCGGCGGCTCGCGCCACAGGACCCGCGGGGTCGGGACCGGCGCCAGCGCCATCGCCTCGACCTCGACATCGGTCCGCGCCTGATCCGCGTCCACCTTCAAGAACACGTCACCGACGCGCAGCGTCGCCCGCTCGGAATGGGCGACGACGACTTCGACCTCATCCATGGGCGCCCAGTATCCCGAGGCCGGTCGTCGATGTCGCCGGGTTTGTCGCGTGCGAGGACGCGGCCGGTCACGTCCGCGCCCTGCCCTAACACCGGCCTGCGCCCGCCGGGCCGGACGGATCAGTCGGGGGGTTCCGCGGGCACCTGGCGTCCGTGGCCGCCGCCGTGGTGCGGGGCGCCGCGGCGGCCGGTGCCGGCCTGGTCGGTGTCGGGGAGGGTCTCGTCCGGCCGCTCGTCCGCGGTGTCGCCGGCCGCCGGTGCGGTGGTGTCGTCGGGTCCGGCCTGCTGGTCGGGCATGTCCCGGGGGACGGCCCTGGCCCGGCCGCCCGGTTCCTCGGTGCGCCGTTCCGCCGTCATGGTGTGCCGCTCCTTCGCTGGTCGCCGTGGTTCGCGTCCGGCTTCGCGTACCCGTCGGTGCGCGTGGCCATGCGGCTCGCCCGGGGGGGCGTCGGGCCGCGCCCCAACTCCCGTGCGTGGCAGGCATGATGACGCGTTCGGCGGGTACCCCGGGACGCATCACCCGCCGCTGCCACCGGACCGGGCGGCGGCCGGCGGGGAGACGTGGATGAGACCGAAGCCCGCCCGCCCTCTCCTGGAAGGAACGACGTCATGGCGTGGCGTGACCGTGCCGCCTGCCGGCACGAGGACCCGGAACTGTTCTTCCCGGTCGGCACCGGAGTGCCGGCCCAGCTCCAGACCGAGGCGGCCAAACAGGTCTGCCGTGGCTGCCCGGTCGCCGACGAATGCCTGCACTGGGCACTGACGATGGGTCAGGACAGCGGGGTGTGGGGCGGCACCGACCCCGATGAACGCAGGCTGCTCCATCTCGCGGCCCGCCGCGAGGAGCGCCGCGTACGCCATCGTGTGCACCGGGGCTAGCCGCCCGCGCGGGCCGGCGCGGAAGCCGACGACAAGCTCCGGCACGACCCGCACCGGCGCGGCCGGCGGACCCTTACCGAACCCGGCCGAGCGCCGACCGCGCACGGGACACCGGGCGACCGCGGCCCGTCGCGAAGGCCGCGGGCGCCCGGTGTCCCGCCCGCCGCGTCACACCACGCCGGCGCTCAGCGCAGCTCCGCCACCCCGAACAGGTCGGCGTACCCCGAGGGCAGCTGGCTGAGCGTCTTGTCCAGCTCGCCCCCGCCGATCTGCTGGGCGAGCACCGACAGCACGGTACGGGTGTGGGCCTCCGCGGTGCGTTCGTCGTCCCCGGTGGTCTCGGCCACGTGGTGGACGAACTCGCGCACCCCCCAGTCGCGGGGGAGCGCCCGGGCGTCGTTGAGGGTCTCGGACAGCTCGGCGGGCAACTGGTCGGCCAGGTTCCCCGCGGTGCCCGGGGCCAGCCGGTCGCCGAGGGTGCCCACCACCGCGGTGGTGACCCGTTCGGCCTCCGCCCGGTCGTAGTGGCCGCGCTCGCGGACCGCGGCCAGGAACGTCGGGTAATCCATGGGCTGCTCCAATCTGCTGACGTCGTCGGAGTGTGGTCGCCGGCCGGAGCACGGGGCCGACGGGTTGCCGGGGCCCGCGGCCGTCTCACGCTCCCTGCTCGGCGTACGTGTCGTCCGCCGGGTTGCCCGAGCCGCCCGGGGCGAAACCGCCGGGCAGCTCCCGTACCCGCCGGACCGGAGAACACAACAGGATCAGCGCCGACAGCGGTACCCCGGCCGTGGTGATCCACAGCCCGGTGCGCGCCCCCAGCCACTCGCCCAGCGCACCGCCGAGCAGGGCGCCCAGCGGGAGCGTGCCGTAGTTGAGGAAGGCGGCGCTCGCGGTGACCCGGCCCAGCACCCCGGGCGCGCAGTAGCGCTGGGTGAACCCGGCCTTCAGCACGTTGGCGGGCCACCACCCCGCACGAGACGCAGAAGCCGCCGGCCACGAAGAGCACCGCGCCCGCGCCGCGTGTGGTCAGCGGCATGAGCTGCACCGGCACCGGCACCACCAGCTCGAACACCAGCATCGCGCGGGCCGTGCCCAGCCGGGCCGCCACCCGCCGGGTCAGCGCCGCCCCGGCCACCCCGCCGGTGCCCGTGGCGGCGATCAGCGGCCCGACCGCACCGGCGGGCAGCCCCACCCACCGCACCAGGAAGACCACCTGGAGCGTCTGGTACCCCATGAGCGCGAGGTTGGAGGCGGCGCCGAAGAGGGTGAGGGTGCGCAGTCACCGGTCACCCAGCACCAGCCGCAGCCCCACCGCCACCTCGTGGCGCAGCCGGGTGCCGTCGCGCCGGGCGGTACGGGGCGGTTCCCGGTGCCGGATCCGGGCCAGGCACAGCAGCGAGACGGCGAACCCGGCCGCGTTGGCCGCCAGCCCGTCCCCCGCCCCGGCCGCCTGTGCCAGCAGCCCGCCCGCGCTCTGCCCGGCGATCTGCGCCGCCGAGGCGCTGCCGTGCAGCCGCGCGTTGCCCTCCGCCTGGTCGCGCGGGTCGAGCAGACCGGGCAGACAGGCGCTGTAGGCGGTCTGGAAGAAGACCGCCGCCACCCCGCCGAGCAGGGCCACGGCCAGCAGGTGCGCCATGGTGAGCACACCGCACCAGGCGGCCACCGGCACGCTGCCGAAGAGCACCAGCGCCGCCACGTCCGCGCACACCATCACCGCCCGGCGCGGCAGCCGGTCCACCCAGGCACCGGCCGGCAGCCCGACGAGGAGCCAGGGGAGCCAGGCGGCGGCCCCCACCACCCCCACCTCGAAGGTGTCCGCCCGCAGCGCGGTCAGCGCCACCAGCGGCATCGCTACACCGCCGACCGCGGTGCCGAACTTCGCGGTGGTCTGTCCGCACCACAGCAGCCGGAAATCGCGGTGGCGCCGCAGCGGTCCGCCGGGCCCCTGTGGGCGCGCGCCCCGCAGGGCCGGCCGGGCCGCCGCCGCTCTCACCCCTCGTCCCCGGCGCCGGGCGCCCGGTACGGGAACGCCTGCACCTGGACGACGACCGGCAGCGCGTCCGCCTCCGGCTCGGCGTCCGGATCCGGCGCGTAGCTCGCGACCACCCGGGCCAGCTCCTCGGTGAGCGCGCGCAGCCGGTCGGGCGTCAGCCGCAGGTGCGTCCAGTCGGAGACGGCGAACGCGCCGCGGGCGGCGGGGTCGGCGCGCAGCTCGGCGGAGTCGAGCACCATGGTGGAGCGCACCGCCCGCCACCAGCGTTCGCGCCGGGTGCCGCGCCCGGTCTCCTCCTCGATGAAGCCGTGGGCGGCGAGGTGGCGCAGGTGCCAGCTGAGTGTGCCGGTGTTCTCGCCCAGCCGTTCGGCGAGCCCCGCCGAGGTGGCCGGCCCCTCCAGCTTGAGCACTTCCAGGATGTGGATGCGCAGCGGGTGGGCCAGGCCGCGCAGGGTGCGGGCGTCCACGTGCCGGGGTGCCGGTCCGCCGGCCCCGGTGGTTTCGGTCATGGCGGGGAGCGTACCGGTGCAGAGAGTCCTCTGCACAGAGTCCTCTGCAACTGATCCGCCCGGTCGGCCGCTCACCGGAAGGGCCGTCACCGCGCCCTCGTTCGGACCTCACCGCGCGCCGCCCGCCGCGGGCTGACGGATCGTGAGGGCGTGAGATCCTTCCGCCACCTCCCCCGCCTCCCGCGCCCGCCCCGCCGGTCCGCCCTGCGCTCGCTGGCCGCCGGCGTCGTCGCGCTGGCCGTCACCGCGCCCGGCACCGCGATCGCCGCTCACGACCCCAACGAGCGCCAACTGGCCGCAGAGGTCAACCCGTTCACCGGCACCCGCAACCAGGGCAACACCTTCCCCGGCGCCACCGTGCCGTTCGGCATGGTGCAGGTGTCACCGGACACCGGGCACTTCTCCGGATACGGCTACGACGACACCCGGATCCGCGGCTTCAGCCAGCTCCACCTGTCCGGGGCCGGCTGCGCGGCCGGCGGCGACGTACCGCTGCTGCCCACCACCGGGGCCGTCACCCGCACCGACGACGCCAAGTACGCGGCGTCCTTCACCCACGCCGGCGAGCAGGCGTCCCCCGGGTACTACCGCGTCCGGCTCTCCTCCTACGGGGGCATCACCGCCGAGCTGACCGCCACCACCCGCACCGGCTGGCAGCGCTACACCTTCCCCGCCACCCGCACCGCCAACGTACTGATCAACGCCGGGCAGGCACTGCACAAGGTGACCTCCAGCAAGGTGACCGTACTCGACGACCGCACCGTCGCCGCCAGCGTCACCGGACACGGCTTCTGCGCCGACACCCGCCCCTACACCGTGTACACCGTCACCCGCTTCAGCAGGCCGTTCACCGCGCACGGCCTGTGGCAGGGCACCCGCGTCACCCCGGGCGCCCGCACCACCTCCGGCGGCGGACCACGCGGCGGCTACGTCCGTTTCGACACCCGCGCCGACAAGGTGGTCACCGCGGTCACCGGGGTCTCCTGGACCGGCCTCGACGGCGCCCGCCGCAACCTGGACGCCGAGGGCGGCGGCACCTTCAACCGCACCAGCACCGCCGCCCGGCGCGCCTGGGAACAGCGGCTGGCCACCGCCCGGGTGCACGGCGGCACCCCGGAGCGCCGCCGCACCTTCTACACCGCGCTCTACCACGCGCTGCTCGCCCCCAACACCGGCAGCGACACCGACGGCGCCTACACCGGCTACGACAGGCGGATCCACCACGCCGAGGGGTTCACCTACTACCAGAACTTCTCGCTGTGGGACACCTACCGCACCCAGGCCCAACTGCTGGCCCTGCTGGCACCACGCGAACTGCGCGACGCCTCGCTCTCCCTGCTGCGGATCGCCGAGGAGGGCGGCTGGCTGCCCAAGTGGGGCCTGGGGACCGTCGAGACCAACACCATGACCGGCGACCCGGTCACCCCGTTCCTGGTGAGCGCCTTCCACCAGGGGCTGCTCGCCGGCCACGAGGAGGAGGCGTACCGGGCGCTGAAGCGCAACGCCGACGGCGTCCCGTCCGCCGCCTCGCCGTTCGAGGGCCGTGGCGGCAACCCCGCCTACCTGCGGCTCGGATACGTTCCGTACGAGCCCAAGGCCAAGCACAAGCCCGGTGACTTCGACCCGGCGCACGGGCCGTCGGCCACCTTGGAGTACGCGCTCGCCGACGCGGCGCTCGGCACCATGGCGCAGGCGCTCGGCCACGACGAGGACGCCCGCCGCTTCCGGGAGCGCGGGCGCGACTACCGCAACGTCTTCGACCGCAGGACCGGCTTCTTCCGGGCCCGCGACGCCAAGGGTGCCTTCACCGGCCCCGCCGACCCCAAGGACGCCGTCGGCTTCCACGAGGGCACCGCGTGGCAATACCAGTGGCTGGTGCCGCAGGACCTGCCGGGCATGTTCGCCCTGATCGGCGGCAGGGACGCGGCCGACAAGCGGCTCGACGCCTTCTTCGCCTACCCTAGGCTGCTCGCCGACCCCGACGCCACCACCCGCCGGGTGTGGGTGCACAGCCCGTCGGACTACTACCACCACGCCGTCTACAACCCCGACAACGAGCCCGACCTGGGCGCGCCGTACACCTATCTGTCCACCGGGCGGCCGTGGAAGACCGCCGACGTGGTCCGCGGCCACCTGTCGCTCTTCTCCGACCGCCCCGACGGCATCACCGGCAACGACGACCTGGGCACCATGTCGGCCTGGGCGGTGCTCTCCTGCCTGGGCCTGTACCCGGTGCAGCCCGGATCACCGGTGTGGGGGCTGACCACCCCCGCCTTCGACCGGGTCGAACTCACCCTGGACCGCGCCTACTTCCCGCACGGCCGCCTCGTCCTCGACGCGCCCGGCGCCGACGAGGGCGGGCGCTACCTCACCTCGGTGCGGGTCGCCGGACACCCGCACCGGGCGACCTACCTGACCACCGCCGACCTGCGGGCCGCCCACGAGATCACGCTGACCACCAACGCCCGCCCGTCGGACTGGGGCACCCGCCCGCAGGACGCCCCCCGGCCGACGGTGGGCTGAAGCCGGCAGCGGCCGGGCCGCCACACGCGTGGCGGCCCGGCCGTGGCTCCGAACTCCCTTACTTCCAGGTGTCGTTGAGCGTCAGGCCGCCGGAGGCACCGGTGGTCGCGGTGCGGTTGCCACCGCTTTCCCACTCCACCGTGCCGTCCGGGTCCTTCTTGACGTACTTGTACTCGAACGGGGTGTTGGCCGGCAGCGCCACCGTCGCCTTCCACACCGGGTAGTCGGCGGGGGAGAGCGCCACCGCCTTGCCGGGGTCCCAGCCGCCGAGCGCCGGGAGGGAGCCGGTGACGTAGACGTTCTGCCCGTACCAGGTGGTCACGGTGGGGTCGAAGGAGACGGGGACGGTGGCCGTGGTGCTGGTGCCCCGGGCGGCCACGTCGATGGCGACCGCGTCCTTGGCCGGCACGGTCACCGTGGCGTCGCCGGCGGCGTCCACGGTGACGGCCGGGCCGGTGCAGGGGCCGGTGGCGGTGGCCCGGCCGTGGATCACGTCGCAGTAGGAGCCGGCCGGCAGCCCGGTGGCGAAGGTGCGCTGCTGTGCGGTGGAGCCGTTGTTGAGCGCGATCCACCCCTTGCCGCCCCGGCCGAACGCGATCAGATCGGCGCCGTCGTCGTACCAGTCGGCCACCGGGGCGCCGGCCACGGTGTCGTGCCAGCCGACCATCGCGGCCACCCCGGGGATCCGGTCGGTGCACTCCCAGCCCGTGCCGCAGGTGGTGTCGGTGACGTGGCCGGAGGCGTCGGCCGGCGGGGAGTCGTCCTTGCCGGTGAAGTCGAACCCGGCGTAGACCTGCGGGGTGCCGTAGCCGTAGGCGAGTTCGAACTCGGTGGCCAGGGTGTTGACCGCCCCGTCGCGGTAGCTGAGGGTGGAGCCGTCCCGTTCGGTGTCGTGGTTCTGGACGAACACCTCCTCCTGGTCGCTGCCGAGCAGTCCGGCGGAGAAGTTCCGCAGGCTCGCGAGGGAGCCGGTGAAGGCCGACTTCAGGCCGTCGGCGTAGTCGAAGCCGAGCACGTCGCCGGTGTTCTCGAAGGAGGCGGGGGACAGGTCGCCGGTGCCGCCGGGCGCGATCTCCTGGGCGATGTAGGGCCGGGTGCCGTCGGCCGTGGTGTGCAACTGGGCTTCGATCGCCGCCAGGTCCTCGTGGCCGATGTGCTTGGCGGCGTCCACCCGGAACCCCGAAACGCCGTAGTCGATCAGCTTGTCGAGGTAGCTGGTGAGGGTGGTGCGCACGTGCGCGGACTCGGTGCGCAGGTCGGCGAGGTGGAGCAGCTCGCAGTGGGTGACCTCGGTGTAGTCGTTCCAGTTGTGGATCTGGCCGTCGGACTGCGGGCAGTCGGCGGGGTAGTGGTGGAAGTCGGCGTCGGTGTAGTCGGGGTAGGCGTACTTGGTGTACGTCACGCCGCCGTAGGAGGTGCCGTCGACGCCGGAGGTGTGGTTGATCACGGCGTCCACGTAGACCTTCACGCCCGCCTTGCGGCAGGTGGCGACCATGGACCGGAAGGCGGACTCGTCGCCCATCCGGCTGGTGAGGTGGTAGTCGACCGGCTGGTAGACCTCCCACCACGGATGGCCGGAGGTGGACAGCGAGTCGGCCGGCGGGGCGACCTGGACGCCCCCGTAGCCGTCCGGGCCCAGGACGTCGGTGCACTCCCTGGCCACCGAGGGCCAGTTCCACATGAACAGGTTGGCGATCACGTCGCCGGAGGGGGTGGCCGCCCGGGCGGGGCCGGCGGCGGCCGTCAGCGTCAGGGGCACCAGCCCGGCGGTGAGCAGGGCGCCGGAGGCGAGGGCGGCACGCAGTCTGCTGGGCCGGCGGCGGGCCGGCCGGTCGTGCGCATGGCGCAGCATCGGTTGTCTCCCGGTGGGGGTCGGGGCGGTACCCGGGTACGCGTCCGGGTGGAGCGCGCGGCTCACCCGGGTGCCGCCGGGCCGTTCGGGGCATCGGAATCCCCGCACCGCGTCCCCGGCCCCGCCGTCCGGGACGCCGCTGCCCGCGACGCCCGGCACGCGCGCCCGGCCGGGCCGGACCGTCCGCGCGCCGCCGGTACCGCCCCGCGGGCGGTGGCGACCTGGTGACGAGGAGGACCTCACGGCATGGCCGACGACGTGGCCTCGCCCGCCCGGAGCCGCGCCAGCCGACAGGCGGTCGTACCACACCGGGACCGGACGGCTGCCGGCCCTGACCACGCCGGCCGAGGACCGACGGTGCGCCACGACCATCCTCCAAATGTCCTGGTCACGTCAAGACGTCGGTGGAAACTCCTTCGTCACCTTGCGGAAACTTCTTACCACCCACGGCCGAGCGGTCCACGCCACCCGCCCCGGCCCGCCACTGGCCGGAAATGAGAGCCGAACGGATCGATGTGAGACTGAGGGGGCGGAGGTGGTGGCATGGCCGACGAGGACGACCGGGCCGCCCGGCTCGACGAGACCCAGCTCGAACGGCTGCTCGCCGAAGCCCACACGGCGGTGCCCTACCAGCTGCCGGGCGTCATCGACCGCTGCGCCGAGGTCCTCGGGCTCGCCGACGCCACCGTCTACCTCGTCGACCTCCAGCAGCGCCTGCTCATCCCGCTCGACGACGACGCCGAGACGCGGCCGGTCAACTCCTCCGAGGCCGGCTGGGCCTACCGCACGCTCTCGCTGCGGGTCCACGAGTGCGGCGACACGATGACGGTCTGGGTGCCCCTGGTGGACGGCGCCGAACGCCTCGGGGTGCTGTGCGTACGCGCGCGGGTGCTCGACGGGGTCCGGCTGCGCCGGTGCCGGATGCTGGCCGCCGTGGTCTCCATGGTGGTCACCTCCAAACGCGCCTACAGCGACTGGTTCGTCGCCCGCACCCGCACCGAGACCATGCAACTGCACACCGAGATGCTGCGCGCCTTCCTGCCGCCCCGCAGCGTCGGCCGCCCCGGCGTCACCTCCACCGCCGTCCTGGAACCCGCCTACGACCTCGGCGGCGACGCCTTCGACCACTCGGTGACCCGCAACATCCTGCACGCCAGCATCTTCGACGCCATGGGGCACAACCTCGCCTCCGGGCTGACCACCGCCGTGGTGATGGCCGGCAGCCGCAACGCCCGCCGCTCCGGCGCCGACCTGCCGGACATGATCGAGACCGTCGACCACGCGCTCGCCCAGTGGCTGCCCGACCAGTTCTGCACCGGCGTGGTCTGCCGGCTCGACGTCGACACCGGCGTCCTGCGCTGGTGCAACTGCGGCCACCCGCCACCGCTGCTGATCCGCGACGAACGGGTGCTGGAACGCGCCCTGGAACGCCCCGCGCAACCCCCGATGGGGCTGCCGTTCCGGCTCGGCCCGACCGTGCGCGAGGTCCACGAGACCGCGCTGGAACCCGGCGACCGGGTGCTGCTGTACACCGACGGGGTCACCGAGGCCCGCGGTGAGAACGGCGAGGAGTTCGGCCTGGACCGCTTCACCGACTTCATCATCCGCTCCTCCGCCGCCGGCCAGGAGCCCGCCGAGGTGCTGCGGCTGCTCATCCACGCCATCCTCGACCACCAGCGCAACGACCTCAGCGACGACGCCACCATCCTGCTCGTCGAATGGCAGCCCCGTCGCCTGTGACCCCCCCGCGCACCGCCTGTGAAGCGCCCCCACCGGCCAATCCCGGCCCGCCGACCCCGACCGGTTCCGGCCCGTCCGTCCCGCCCCGGGCACGGGCATCCTGACCGGGCCGGGCCCGGACGGCCCGCCCCGGCCTGCGCACCGGCGCGCCCGGTGCTGGGCTGGAACCACAGGCCCCTTGACCACGGAGGTGGTGCGCGGTGCGACGACCGGCGGACGACGGCGGAACCGTCCAGCACGTACCCCGGCGCACCGTGCGCCGCGCGGTGGCCGCCCTGGCGGTGCTCACCTCGGCGGCGCTGCTCCCCGCGCCCGTCGCCCTCGCCGCACCCGGCCACCCCGACCCGGCCCGGCCGCACCCGGTGGCCCCCGTGGTCACCTGGGCCGCCTCCGCACAGCGGCTCGGCGCGGTGACCCCCGGCCGCACCTACCGCTTCATCGTGCACACCAGCACCGCCGGCCGGACACCACGGCTGCGGCTGTCCAACGTCTTCGGCGACCACCCGGTCACCCTGGGCCCGGTCTACGCCGGGGTACGCGACCGCGGCGCTGCCGTACGGCGCGGCGGCAACCGCCCGGTGACCTTCGGCGGCGCCACCACGGTCACCATCGCCCCCGGCGCCTACCGCTCCAGCGACCCGGTCGCCCTCACCGTGCCCGCCCACGCCGACCTCGCCGTCAGCCTCTACGTCCGCGCCGCCACCGGACCCGGCACCGGCCACGTCCTCGCCTACCAGACCTCCTACGCCGCCACCGGCGACCACGCCCGCCAGGACCGCCCCGACGGCTACACCACCACCCTGACCTCCTGGTACTACCTGGACTCGGTGGCCGTCACCGCACCCCGCGGCCGGGCCTCCACCGCGGTGGCGGCCCTCGGCGACTCCATCACCGACGGCGCCAACTCCACCCCCGACACCAACCGCCGCTGGCCCGACCTGCTGGCCGCCCGGCTGCGCGCCGACCCCACCGCACCCGCCGAAGGCGTCGCCAACGAAGGCATCTCCGGCAACCGGTTGCTCCACGACGGCACCGGCCCCAGCGCCCTCTCCCGCCTGGACCGGGACGTCCTCACCCAGCCCGGCGTCCGCACCGTGATCGTGCTCGAAGGCGTCAACGACATCAAATACGGCACCACCGGCGCCACCGCCGCCGAACTCGTCGCCGGCTTCCGCCGCCTGCTCACCGCCGCGCACACCGCCCACCGCTGCGTGGTCGCCGCCACCGTCCTCCCCTTCGGCGGCTTCCCGGCCTGGACCCCGGCCCGGGAGCGGGTACGCCGCCAGGTCAACGAATTCCTGCGCCGCAGCGGCGAGTTCGACGCGGTCGCCGACTTCGACCGGGCGGTACGCGACCCTCGGCAGCCGGACCGGATGGACACGGCCTACGACAGCGGCGACCACCTGCACCCGGACGACGCCGGGATGCGCGCGCTGGCCGGCGCGATCGCCCCGGCCGCCCTGCGCTGCACCCGGTGACCCCTGGGGCTCTCAGGCCGGACGCTGGTTGAAGCGGCGGGCCGCCCGGTCGTTGAGCGCCGAGGCCCGCCGCACCAGACGGGAACCGAGCCGGCGGGCCGCCTCCGCCCCCGGCAGGTCGTGCGCCGCCCCGCCCCCCTCGCCCGGCAGCATCCGGCTCGCCAGCTCCAGCGCGCGCACCGTGGTGGCCGGGGCCACCCCGTGCAGCCGCACCGCCGCCTTCGCCAGCGCGGTCAGCACCAGCTCCGGACGGCGGCGTTCGGCGGCCCGCACGATCGCCCGGGCCGCCCGCTCGGCGTCCATGGACAGCAGCGGCAGCCCCGCCGCGGTGGCGAACCACGCGTACTCCCGCGCCGCGTCGCCGGAGAACCGCGCGGCCAGGTGGGAACCGGTGCGCATCAGCCCCGGCACCACCGTGGTCACCGCGACCCCGGCCGCCGCCAGCTCCGCCCGCAGCCCCTCGGAGAACCCGGTGAGCGCGAACTTGGCCGCCACGTACGGCATCAGATGGGGCGCCGCCACCCGGCCGCCGATGGAGGTCACGTTGACGATCCGGCCGTCGCCGCGCTCCCGCATCACGGGCAGCGCGGCCAGCGTCAGCCGCAGCGGCGCGAAGAACATCGTCTCCATCGCCGCCCGGAAGTCCTCCTCCCGCATCGCATCCAGCGGCCCGACCTGGATCATCCCGGCGTTGTTCACCAGCACGTCCAGCGCGCCGAACTCGGCGACGGTGTCGTCCACCAGCCGCTGCGGCGCCCACGCGTCGGTGATGTCGCAGACCGTCGCGCGCACCTCGGCGCCCCGGCCGCGCACCATGTCGCGGGCCGCCTCCAGCTCGCCCTCGTCACGGGCACACAGCATGACCTTGCAGCCGCGGTCGGCCAGCTCCCGCGCGATCAGCAGCCCGAGGCCGCGCGAGGAGCCGGTGACCAACGCGGCCCGGCCGGACAGGGGACTGACACCGGCGCTGGTCACCGGACCTCCTCGAAACACGGGACGGACGACGGGAGTTGGCGCGCCGGTGGCTTCAGTTGAGCAGCCCGGGACGATTGGGGAAGCGGTGCCGGCCCAGCGCCTGGGCGAAGTCCCGCGCGACGCCGCCGGAGCCCGCGGAGGTGAAGACCCCCAGCTCACGTCCGGCCCCGCCGGCCACCGCCTCCGGCAACCGCGCCGCGGCCAGCAGCCGCGACCCGGACCCCAGCGCCGCCAGCGGCTTGCCGTGCCGGTAGGCCTCCTCCACGTAGCGCACCGCCGCCGGATCGGCCGCCAGCGTCGCCACCGCGTCGTCACCGCCGGGCACCAGCACCGCGTCGTAGAGCACCGAGGCCATCGTCGGCAGCGCCCGGTCCACCTTCAGCGTGCCGGAGTCCTTGCCGGTCAGCGTCCCCCCGGAGGCCGCCAGCACCTCCACGATCACGCCCTGGCCGACCAGTTCGCGGCGCACCTCCTCCAGCGGCGGCACCTCCACGCCGTCCGCCGCCAGCACCGCGACCTTGCGGGTACGGATGCCCTCACCGAGCAGGTTGGCCTGGCTGAGCGCGGGCGAGGCGGCACCCGTGACCGTTCCCGCGGCGGCCGGCACCGGCAGCCCGAGCCCCTCGGCCACCCCGGCGGCCAGATCCGGATGGACGTGGGCCAGGTTGCCCACCATCCGCTCGCGCACCGCCATCGAGTCGCACTTGCCCAGCTCGAACCGGAACGCCTGCACGATGTGGCGCTTCTCCCAGTCCGCCATGCTGTTCCAGAACAGCGTGGCCTGGCTGTAGTGGTCCTGGAAGCTCTCGCTGCGCACCCGGATCTTGTGCCCGTCGACCCGCTCCTGGTAGTGCCGGAAGACCCCCGGCGCGCCGCCCGCCCCGGCGTGCGCCGGGCAGCCGCCGCCCAGCGAGTTGGGGAAGTAGTTGGTCCCCGGGTGGATCACCTGCTGGCCGTAGCCGTCCCGGTGGTTGTTGTTGACGTCGGCGACCGGCCGGTTCACCGGCAACTGCGCGAAGTTGGGGCCGCCCAGCCGGATCAGCTGGGTGTCCAGGTAGGAGAAGTTGCGCCCCTGGAGCAGCGGGTCGTTGGTGAAGTCGATGCCCGGCACCACGTTGGCGGTGTGGAAGGCCACCTGCTCGGTCTCGGCGAAGAAGTTCTGCGGGTTGCGGTCGAGCACCAGCCGCCCGACCGGGCGCACCGGCACCAGCTCCTCCGGGATGATCTTCGTGGCGTCCAGCAGGTCGAAGTCGAACTTGTGCTCGTCCGCCTCCGGTACCAGCTGCACCCCCAGCTCCCACTCCGGGTACTCGCCCGCCTCGATCGCCTCCCACAGGTCACGCCGGTTGAAGTCCGGGTCCCGCCCCGCGATCAGCTGCGTCTCGTCCCACACCAGCGAGTGGACGCCCAGCTTCGGCTTCCAGTGGAACTTCACGAACGTGCCGCGCCCGTCGGCCGTGACGAACCGGAACGTGTGCACCCCGAACCCCTGCATCATCCGGAAGCTGCGCGGGATCGCCCGGTCCGACATCAGCCACATCAGCATGTGCGTCGACTCCGGCTGGAGCGAGCAGAAGTCCCAGAAGGTGTCGTGCGCGGAGGCGCCGGTGGGGATCTCGTTGTGCGGCTCCATCTTCACCGCGTGCACGAAGTCCGGGAACTTGATGGCGTCCTGGATGAAGAAGACCGGCATGTTGTTGCCGACCAGGTCGTAATTGCCTTCCCGGGTGTAGAACTTGGTGGCGAAGCCGCGCACGTCGCGCACCGTGTCGGCGGAACCGCGCGGCCCCTGCACGGTGGAGAAGCGCACGAACACCGGGGTACGCCGGCCCACCTCGGACAGGAAGTCGGCACAGGTGTACTCCGCCAGCGACTCGGTCGTCTCGAAGTAGCCGTAGGCGCCCGCCCCGCGCGCGTGCACCACCCGTTCCGGGATGCGCTCGTGGTCGAACCGGGTGATCTTCTCCCGGTTGTGGAAGTCCTCCAGCAGCGTCGGCCCGCGCTGCCCCGCCCGCAGCGCGTTGTCGGTGTCGTCCACCCGCACGCCCTGGTCGGTGGTGAGCGCGTCGTGCCGGGGGGCCGACCGGAAGCGGTCCAGCTGCTCGTCCTTGGCGTCACGGGGCTCATTCCCGAGGGAACCCGGTCCGGCCTGGCCAGGATTGACGGACATCAGGTGCACTCCTCTTCAGTCGGGTGACTGCCGTGTCGGGTGACTGCCGGGTGGTCCGGGTCACACAGGACGGCACGGCCGGTGACGGTCCGTGCCGAGGACCCGGCACCGGTACCCGGGGCGCCTGCCGCGAAACGTGACAGCCGGGCGTGCGGACGGCCGCCCGCCCCGGCACGGAGACCGGACGGAACGGACGACGGATCCGCGCCCATCGTCACCCGGCCCCCGCCGACCCGCCGGGCCGGCGCGTCCGTCCGGGTACCGGGGCGCTCCCCGGCCGCCCGGCCACTGGGCCATCCGGCTCATCCCGGGTGTCACCACCGCGCCCGCCGGGGACACATGTGCCGTGGACGGGCCCGTTCGAGCCCCTCCACCGGGCCCGGCGGCAAGCGGAGTTGACGCTCCCTCGGCCCTCACCGGCCCGTCACCGCCGGGTGCGCCCCGGCCACCGGAAGGCCACCCCCCGACGCGCGGCCCGTCGCACCCGGCCGATCCGCCGGCCCCGCCCCGCCGCCCCCGGACACCGGACGGCGGCAGACACGGCAACGAAACGGAGCACGTGATGATACGCACCCGCGCCCTGGCGTCCTGCGCCACCGCCGGCCTGCTGACCTGTCTCACCCTCACCGGCACCGCGGTCGCCGACGGCACCTCGGCCCAGCTGACCGACGCCTCCTTCCTCCAGGCGGTCCACCAGGGCAACCTCGCCGAGATCGCGGCCGGCCTCGACGCCGAACGGCACGGCCACAGCGGATGCGTACGCGACACCGCCCGCGTCCTCGTCCGCGACCACCGCAGACTCGACGACGGCGTACGGGCGCTCGCCACCGCACTCCACATCACGCTGCCCGCCGGACCCACCGCGCAGCAACGCGCCCAACTCGCCGCCGTGATCGCCAAGGCGGCCACCCGCGGCTACGACGGCGCCTGGCTCAGCCTCCAGGCGGCCGGCCACGAAGGCGTCCTCAAGCTCATCGACGCCGAGACCACCACCAGCCACAACGCCAAGGTGATCGCCGCCGCCCGGGCCGCCCGGCCGACCGTCGCCGCCCACCTCGCCATGGTCCGCGGCTGCCAGGTCCGCACCCTCGGCGGGGTCAAGGCGGGCAGCGGCGGCTCCGTCCCGGACCCGTGGTCGGCCACCACCGTCTGGTCCACCGCCGGCGCGGCCGGCTTCGCCGCCCTCGGCACCGCCTGGGGCATGCGCCGCCGCCGCGCCACCGCGCGCCGCTGACGCCCGCCCCCGCGCCCACCCCGGCACGTCGCCGGGGTGCGCGCACCACCCGCCCGGGTACCCGCGCGACGGCGGAACGCACCACCCGCACGGCTGCTGTGGTCGCATCCGCCGTCCGGGCCCACGATGGAGGAAACGGGCCGCGCACCACCCCGGTGGCCGGCGGCCCCGCCCGGCCGTCCCGCGGCGGCGAGAGGGGAACGCGCCGATGAGAGCAGTGGTCTACGAAGGCACCCGGCGGGTCGGCGTGCACGAGGTCGAGGACGCCGTCGTCGAGGAACCCACCGACGTGGTCGTCCGCATCACCTCCAGCGCGATGTGCGGCACCGACCTGCACATGTACGACGGCCGCACCGGCGCCCGCCCCGGACTGGTGCTCGGCCACGAACCGCTGGGCGTGGTGGAGAAGGCCGGACCCGCGGTGACCATGGTCGCCCCCGGCGACCGCGTGGTGATGCCCACCCATCTGTACTGCGGCGTCTGCCCCACCTGCGCCCGCGGCCTGACCGCCGCCTGCACCCGGGTACGCCCCGGCGGCTTCGGCGCCGCCTACGGCTACGCCGGGATGGGCCCCTACCGCGGCGCCCAGGCCGAACTGCTGCGGGTGCCCTACGCCGACGCCAACTGCATGCCACTGCCCGGCTCCCCGGGCGACGCCTACGAGGACGCCTTCGTGCTGCTCGCCGACGCCTTCGTCACCGGCTGGCACGCCTGCGAACTGGCCGGCACCGGACCCGGCGACAGCGTGGCCGTCTTCGGCGCCGGCGCGGTGGGGCTGCTGGCCGCCCACTCCGCGGTGCTGCGCGGCGCCGCCGAGGTGTACGTCGTCGACCACCTGCCCGAACGCCTCGCGGTCGCCGCGGACTTCGGCGCGCTGCCGGTCGACACCCGGGACGGCGACCCCGGCGAGCAGATCCGCTCGCTGCGCAACTCCGGCGGCGGCATGCCCCCCGGCGAGGCCGGACTCGACGGGGTGACCTGCGGCATCGACGCCGTCGGCTTCCAGGCCCGCAGCCGCGCCGACCTCGACCAGGAGGACCCCCGCCAGGTGATCGACGACCTGGCCGCCATCGTCAACCCCACCGGCCGGATCGGCGTCGCCGGGGTCTTCGCCGCCCACGACGCCCACCCGGCGCCGCACGGCCACGCCGACGGCACGCTCCAGGTGCCGTGGGCCGTCCTGTTCGACAAGGGCGTCCGCGTCGGCTTCGGCCGCACCCACGACCGCCGCTACACCCGCCTGCTGCGCGACCTGATCCTCACCGGCCGCGCCGAACCCCAGCGTGTCGTCACCCACCACGGCCCGCTGGAGGACGCCCCCGCCTTCTACACCGCCTTCGACCGCCGTGAGGACGGCGTGATCAAAGCGGTGCTCCACCCCTGACACGCCCCTGAGCCACCCGGGGGACGGCCGGTGTGCGCCAGGCCCGCGGCGGGAAGGCGAACGCCGACGACGCGCGGGGCCGTGACGGGAAGGACGCTATGGCGACGAACCGGCAGCACGACGGGGACCACGGCGGCGCGGTACGGGCCGCCCTCTTCGACGTCGACGGCACCCTGGTGGACACCAACTACCTGCACGCCGTCACGTGGTGGGAGGCGTTCCGGCAGTCCGGGTACACGGTGCCGATGGCCGACATCCACCACAGCGTGGGCATGGGCTCCGACAAGCTCGTCGCCCATCTGCTCGGCGACCGGGGCGACCCCGACCGGGACGCCCAGCTCTCGGCGGCCCACAAGACCCTCTACGCCACCTGGTTCCAGCGGCTGCGCGCCTTCGACAAGGCCGCCGACCTGCTGCGCGCGGTGGCCGACCGGGGCTGGCGGGTGGTCCTGGCCAGCAGCGCCGGAAGCGACGAACTCGCCGCGATGCGCGCCGCGTTGGGCGCCGACGACGTCATCCACGCCGCCACCGGCGCCGACGACGTCACCTCCAGCAAACCCGCCCCCGACCTCGTCGAACGGGCCCTGGAACGCGCCGGGGCCGACCCCGAGCAGGCGGTCTTCATCGGCGACACGGTCTGGGACGTACGCGCCGCGGGCAAGGCCGGGGTGGCGTGCGTCGCCCTGCTCTCCGGCGGCATCCCGCCCGCCGACCTCACCGAGGCCGGCGCGATCGGCGTCTACCGCGACCCCGCCCATCTGCTGGCCGAACTGGACGACAGCCCGCTGGCCCGGTGACCGGACCACCGATCCGGCCGTACGGCGCCGGCGAGCCGCGGACGAGGCGGACGAGGCGGGTGTGGCGGGTGCGCCCTGCCTCCTCGTGGTTCGTCGCCGGGTTCAGCGTGGGCCTCGGGCTCACCCTGGCCTACCTGGGCGTGCGGGCGGTGCTCCAGATCAGCGGCATCCTCACCCTGCTGCTCCTCGCGCTCTTCGTGGCGATCAGCCTGGAACCGGTGGTCGGCTGGCTGGCCCGGCACCGGCTCGGCCGCGCCTGGGCGGTCACCGTGGTGATCCTCGCCCTGCTCGCCGTGGTCAGCGGCTTCCTGGCGCTGGTCATCCCGCCGGTCTCCAACGAGGTGACCGCCTTCGTGCACGCCGTGCCCCGGTGGCTGAAGCAACTCCACGACCACCACTCGTTCCTCGGCCGGCTGGAGGACCGCTACCACCTGATCTCCAAGGGCCGCCAGCAGCTCACCGGCGGGGCCGGCACCGCGCTCCTCGGCGGGCTGCTGGGCACCGGCCGGCTGGTGCTCAGCGCGGTCACCGGCATGGTGCTGGTGGTCGTCCTCACCGTGTACTTCATGGCCGGCATGCCGCAGCTGAAGCGGTTCTGCTACCGCTTCGTCCCGGCCAGCCGCCGCGCGCCCGCCGTCGACCTGACCGAGCAGATCCTCACCTACGTCGGCCGCTACATGCTGGGCAACGTCCTCACCTCGGCCGTCGCGGGGCTGGCCACCTTCGCCTGGTGCGAGGGGACCTCGGTGCCCTACCCGGCGGCGCTGGGGATGTTCGTGGCGCTGATGGACATGGTGCCGGTGGTCGGCTCCACCATCGGCGGGGTGGTGGTCAGCCTGATCGCGCTGGCCGTCTCGTTCCCCATCGCGGTGGCCACCGCCGTCTTCTACATCGTCTTCCGGCTCGCCGAGGACTACCTGATCATGCCCAAGATGATGAGCTTCGCGGTCAACGTCCACCCCATCGTCACCGTGATCGCCGTGGTGCTCGGCGCCGCGCTGCTGGGCATCGTGGGCGCGCTCATCGCCATCCCGGTGGCGGTCGCCATCGGCTTCATTCTCGACCGGGCGGTCTTCCCCCGCATCGACGCGGCCTGACCCGGCCGCGACGCGGTCACTCCGGCGGCTCGAAACGGGCGATCAGCATCGCCACGTCGTCGTGGTGACCCGGGTCGGGCAGCGCCTCCAGCAGCAGCGAGCAGTTCTCCTCCGGCGAACGCGCACCGGTCAGCAACGACAGCATCGCCCGCAGCCGGACGTCTATCGGCTCGTCCCGCTTCTCCACCAGCCCGTCGGTGTACAGCAACAACTGGTCACCGGGGGACACCGGCACCGCCGAGGTACGGAACGGCACCCCGCCCACCCCCAGCGGGGCGCCCGGCGGCAGGTCGAGCAGCTCCGGCGGGCGGTCGGGGTGGATCAGCACCGGCGGCAGATGGCCGGCCACGCTGATCCGGCACTCGGCGCGGTGCGGATCGTAGACCGCGTACACACACGTGGCGATGTCCTGCTCCAGACCGGTGGCGGTGGCGTCCACACAGTGCAGCACCCGGGCCGGGTCCAGATCGAGGTTGGCCAACGCCCGCCCGGCGGTGCGCAGTTGGCCCATGGTCGCCGCCGCGTGGATGCCGCTGCCCATCACGTCGCCGACGACCAGCGCCGTCTTGTCGCCGTCCAGGGCTATGACGTCGAACCAGTCGCCGCCGACCTCGTTGTCGGCCCGGGCCGGCTGGTAGCGGTAGGCGATCCGCAGCCCGAGCCGCTCCGGCGGGCGCCCCGGCAGCAGGGTGCGCTGCAGGCTGAGCGCGGCGTGCCGCTGCGTCTGGTACCAGCGGGCGTTGTCGATGCAGACGGCCGCCCGGGCGGCCAGCTCCCGGGCGAGCACCACGTCGTCCTCGTCGAACGGGGCCGGGTTGCGGGTGCGTTTGAGGTCGAGCGCGCCCAGCACCTCGCCACGGGCGATCAGCGGCACCGCCAGGTAGGAGCGCAGGCCCGCCCGGGCCAGCAGCTCGGCGCCGCGCGGATGGGCGGCGATCCGCGGCAGGTCCGGCGGACGCACCTCGGCCAGCAGGATCGGGCGCAGCGTGGAGACGCACCGGGTGACCAGCCGGTCGGTCTCGTAACGGGCCACCTCACCGACCGGATCGGCGGCCCGCATCGCCACGTCACCGTCGTCCCCGGCGAGCGCCAGCGCCCGGAACGCGGCCGGGCCCACCGGCGGCTCGGCGGCCCGCCGCCCCTCGGCGAGCACCGAGTCGAGCACGTCCACAGCCGCGATGTCGGCCAGTCCGGGGACGCACAGCTCGGCGAGTTCACGGGCGGTCTGGTCCAGGTCCAGCGTGGTCCCCACCCGGATGGACGCCTCGGCGATCAGCGCCAGCCGGTGGCGCACCTCGGCCGCCTCGGTGGCCGCCCGGTGCCGTTCGGTGACGTCCACCACCGACGACGCCACCCCCAGCACCCGCCCCGCGGCGTCCTCCAGCCGGTAGTGGGAGACCGACCACGCCCGCTCCTCGTCCGCGGGCGCCGGGGGACGGCCGACGGCGTACTGGTCGAGCACCGGAACCCCGCTGTGCAGCACCTGCCGCATCGCCGCCTCGATGGGGCCGGTCTCCAGGAACGACACCGTCTCGCTGATGTGCCGGCCGATGTGCTCGGCGGCCGGCAGCCCGTTGATGCGTTCCAGCGCCGGGTTGACCGAGACGTACCGCAGCTCGGTGTCGAAGACCCCCAGGCCGATGGGGGACTGGTTGATCAGCTGCACCGACAGCGCCAGCTCGGTCTCCACCTGGCGCAGCGTCGCCGAGTCGGTGGCCAGGCCCAGCGCGTACAGCCCGCCGTCCTCGCCCATCAGCCGCATATTGCGGAACTCGACGAACCGGATCGCGCCGTCCTTGTGCCGCACCGGGAAGACCCCGGCCCAGCGCGCCTCGCTCTCGTCGCCGGTCATCACCCGTTCGAACAGGCGCAGCACCACGTCCAGGTGGCGCTCGTCCACCATCAGCCGCGCGGCGTAGCGGCCCAGCGCCTCGGCGGCGGTGTACCCGAACAGCTCCTCGGCCTGCGGGCTCCACAGCACGATGCGGCCCCGCGAGTCGAGGACGACGGTGGCCACCCGGAGCACGTCCAGCAGGCTGCCCGGCGCGGTCTCCACCGCGGGTCCGGGTTCCTCACCCGTCCGGAACAGCTCGCTCGCGCTCATCCCTCGCTACCCCTTTCGCCGCCCGGGCCCGCCCCGGACCTCCCGCCGTCGCAAGCGCCCTCCTTCCCGCACCCCGCGCGGGCTGTCTCCATGCTCTCTCGCCGACGGCGAACCGGCAGCCCTTGCGTACCGGACCCGGCCCGGGTTTTCCGCCCGGCCCGGCCGGGCACCCGCGCGGAACGACAACCGTTGGAGAAAGGCAGGATCCCCATGCGTGCCCTGACCGTGGTCCCCGGACGCGTCGGCTCCCTGCGGGTCGACGAGGTCCCCGAGCCCACGCCGGCCGGCGACGAACTGCTGGTCGACGCGGTCGCCGTCGGGGTGTGCGGCACCGACCGGGAGATCGCCTCGGGCGCCTACGGATGGTCGCCGCAAGGCCGGGACCGGCTGGTCATCGGGCACGAGTCGCTCGGCCGGGTGCGCCACGCCCCGCCCGGCTCCGCTTTCGCCCCCGGCGACCTGGTGGTCGGCGTCGTCCGGCGGCCCGACCCGGTGCCGTGCGGCGCCTGCGGACGTGGCCAGTTCGACATGTGCCGCAACGGCCGCTACACCGAACGCGGGATCAAGGAACGCGACGGCTACGCCGCGCAGCGGTGGACGGTGGAGCCCGGCTACGCGGTACGCCTGGCGCCCACCCTGGAACGCGTCGGAATGCTGATGGAGCCGACGACGGTGGTGGCCAAGGCGTGGGAGGAGGTGGAACGCGTCGGGCGGCGCTCCTGGTTCGAGCCGCGTTCCGCGCTGATCACCGGCGCCGGGCCGATCGGCCTGCTGGCCGCCCTGCTCGGGGTGGAACGCGGACTCGACGTGCACGTCCTGGACCGGGCCACCGACGGACTCAAGCCCGACCTGGTGCGCGCCCTCGGCGCCACGTACCACAGCGAGGACGTCGAGAAGGTGACCGCCCGGGTACGCCCGGACGTGGTGATCGAGGCGACCGGCGCCCCCACGGTGGTCTTCGGCGCCATGGCGGGCCTGGGCCCCTACGGCATCCTGTGCCTGACCGGCGTCTCCTCGGCCGGCCGCCGCCTGACGGTGGACGCCGGCGCGGTCAACCGGGAGATCGTGCTGGACAACGCGGTGGTCGTCGGCTCGGTCAACGCCAACCTCGCCCACTACTCCGCCGCCGCCGAGGCGCTGGCCCGCGCCGACACCGCCTGGCTGGAACGGCTGATCACCCACCGGGTCCCCCTCGACGCCTTCCAGGGCGCCTTCGAACCGCAAGGGGACGTGGTCAAGGCCGTCATCGAACTGAACTGACGGCCGCGCTCCGCCCCACCGCCAGCCCGCCGTGGGTACGCCGTTGTCGTGGTCGCCGGGGTGCCTCCGGCGGGGGCGGGGTGGTGGGGGGTTGGTGGGTTTTGGTTTGGTTCGGCACGGGTGGCTTCGCCTGTGCGCCGTACGGGGTCGGGGGCGCGCCGGGGGTGACTCCTCGCTCCAGGTTTCGTTCCAAGGTTGCGCCCGGTCCGCTGGGTCGCTGCGGGGACACCCCCGGCACACCCCCTTCTGTCCGTCGTGCGGGTGCCTCTCTTCGCGGGTGGGGGTGAGTGAGGAGGTTGGGGTGACCCCGATTTTTTTCTCACCCACCCCGGGCCGCAGCGCGGAACGATGCGGAACGGGGGCGTGCAGGGGTGTCCCCGCAGCGACCCAGCAACCGGAGCCCAGCCTTGGCGGATACGCGGAGCGAGGAGTCACCCCGGAGGGCCCCCGGAAACCCAGGCAGACAGTGCGCATCCCGCGCTGTACGCGTACAGCCACGGGTGGGCGGGGGGGGGGAAAAAAGATCGGTGACGTCAGCCACGACGAGACGGGGACCGGGGGAGCCCCGGGGAGGTAATGGCTGACCGCCAGCGCGAGCGAACCGGCAGACAGTGCGCATCCCGCGCTGTACGCGTACAGCCACGGGTGGGCGGGGGGAAACAGTCCGTGACGCCAGCCACGACGAAACGGAATCGGGCGCACCCCGAGGAAGTAATGGCTGACGCCAGCGCGAGCGAACCCGCTGACCGTCGGCGCGAGCGAACCGGCGCTAGCGGTGGTGGTCGCCGTGGGTACGGGGATGGCGCAGCCGGAGCCACACGTCCCGGGCCCGCCGGCCGGCCTCGGTGCGGCTGCGGGCCACCAGGGCGTGGGCCTGCTCGTGGGTCTCCACCATCGGCCCCGAGCCGCGCAGCGGCAGCCCCGCCGTCTCGTGCAGGAAAACCGTGGCGATCAGCCCCACCACCCCGGCGCCCATCAGGTAGTAGGCGGGCACCATGGTGTCCCCGGTGGCCTCCACCAGCGCGGAGGCCACCAGCGGGGTGGTGCCGCCGAAGAGCGAGACGGAGATGTTGAAGGCGATCGACAGGGCGCCGTAACGGATCCGGGTGGGGAAGAGGGCGGGCAGGGTGGCCGCCGAGGTGCCCGCGAAGCAGACCAGCAGCAGCCCCAGGATCAGGCAGCCGATCGCCGGGGTGAGGATGCCGCCGCGGTGGATCAGCCGCACCGCCGGCCAGGCCAGCGCCACCAGTGCGATGCTGCCGCCGAGGAAGACCGGCCGCCGCCCCCACCGGTCGGAGCTGCGGCCCACCGTGGTGATGGTCAGCGCCACCACGATCATGGTGCCCAGCACCAGCAGCTGCGCGGTGGTCTCGTCCTGGCCGAGCGTCTCGGTCATGTAGGTGGGCAGGTAGGAGGTCACCATGTAGTTGGTGATGTTGTACAGCAGCACCAGGCCCATGCAGATCAGCACGGCCTGCCAGTGCCGGGTGAAGATCTCCCGCAGCCGTCCGTGGCCGGACTGCCGGGCGTCCTCGACGGGGTCGTCGGTGCCGCCGGCGGCGACCTCCACCGCCGCCGCCTCGTCGCGGGCCAGCTCCGCCTCCCGCTGGAAGGCCGGGGTCTCCTCCAGCCGCAGCCGCATGTAGAGCCCGATCAGCCCGAGCGGCCCGGCCACCAGGAACGGGATGCGCCATCCGTAGTCGGTCATCCCCCCGGTGCCCAGCGCCGCGGTGAGCCCGGTGACCAGCCCGGAGCCGAGCGAGTAGCCGACGAAGGTGCCGAAGTCCAGCCAGCTGCCGAGGAAGCCGCGGCGCCGGTCGGGCGCGTACTCGGCGATGTAGGTGGTGGCCCCGGCGTACTCGCCGCCGGTGGAGAACCCTTGCACCAGGCGGCAGATGAGCAGCAGCACCGGAGCGGTGAACCCGATGGTGCGGTAGGCCGGCAGGAAGCCGACGGCGAAGGTGGAGACGGCCATCATGATCATGGTGGCCGCGAGCACCCGCTGCCGCCCGATGCGGTCGCCGAGCGGCCCGAAGACCAGTCCGCCCAGCGGCCGGACGAGGAAGGCGGCGGCGAAGGTGGCGAAGGCGGAGACCACCTGGGCGCCGGGGGAGCTGGCCGGGAAGAACACCTTCCCCAACGTGGCCGCCATGTAGGCGTAGACGCCGAAGTCGAACCACTCCATGGTGTTGCCGAGCGCCGCGGCCGAGACCGCGCGGCGCACCGCCGGCCGGTCGGTGACCGTGACCTCTTCCAGGGTGAGCGTCTTCTTGCGGCGGCGCAGCAGCGTGCGGATCATGCGGTCGGTGGCGGTGGTGCCGCCACGCGGCCTTCCGCCACCCCTGCGGTTCGGCGGTGTGGTGCGACCGGTGCTCATCTCGTCCTGTCGGCGGGCTCGAAGGGACAAAGCAGAGGAATTACGAAAAAAACCCATCAAAAACCTTTGCAAAGGATAAGTCCGTCTTCGTGCCCCTCGCGTGGGCAGCGCGGGGCACCTCACCCGGGGTCGGGTACCCGGTCGGCGCGCGAGGGTGATTTCCTGGGGGCAAGATCGCCGTGCAGTGGAGGGTGGGGTTCCCATGGATTACCCGGAACGACTGATCACCGTGGCCGACGGGGTGCACGTCTGGGCGCCGGACGGCGTCGGCACCTGGGGGCTGGCCAACTGCGTGCTCGTCACCTCGCGGGACGAGGCCGCGCTGGTGGACACGCCGTACACCACCGACCTGACCGAACGTCTGCTGGCCGCCGCGCAGCCCCTGCTGCCGCCCGGCGGCCGGATCGGCACCGTGGTCAACACCCACGCCAACGGCGACCACGCCTACGGCAACTGCCACTTCCCGGACGCCGAGATCATCAGCAGCGAGGCCGGCCTGGAACACGCCCGCAACGAACCCGGCCCCGAGCAGCTCCACCAACTGGTGCACCACTCCGACCGCGGCACGCCGCTGGGCTGGTACCTGTACGAGCACTTCGGGCGCTACGACTTCCGGGGCATGGAGCCGACCGGGCCCACCCGCACCTTCAGCGGTGAGCTGACGCTGACCGTCGGCGCCACCGAACTGCGGCTGATCGAGGTCGGCCCCGCGCACACCACCGGTGACGTCATCGTCCACCTGCCCGAGCAGGGCGTGGTGTGCACCGGGGACGTCTACTTCGAGGGCGACCACGTGGTGCACTGGGCCGGCCCGCTCAGCCGGGTCGCCGACGCCGTGCGCACCGTGCTCGACCTCGACCCCGCCGTGGTCGTCCCCGGCCACGGACCCGTCGGCGGCCCGCGCGAACTCCGCGCCCACCTCGCCTACCTGGAGGACATCACCGCGCGCATCCACGCCCTGCGGGAGCAGGGGCGCGACGCCGCCGAGGCCGCCGCCGAACTGCTGCGCACCGACCCCTACCCGCGGCTCGGGATGCCCGAACGACTGTGCATCCTCACCGAACTGGAGTACCAGCACCTCGACGCCGCCCCGACCGTGGCCGGCCCCATCCAGCTGGTCACCGCCGCCGCCCGGGCCGCCTTCGACCGGGCCCACCCCGGCCACCGGGACGGCGACCAGGGCTGAACGAGGAGCCCGCAAGGCGCGGGCGCGGGCGCCGGTGACCCGGTGTGGCGTGGCACAACGGCCGCGCCACACCGGGTCATCTATGATCCATGTGATTTATCTTTTGGTTTGTTAGCTTCCATAGCGCATTGCCCTATTTTCTGCCAATTGAAGGGCTCCACGCCCTCGGGGACGCGCCGTGACGATTTCGCAGAGTAGTGCCCGGGAAGCCTTCGACCACCGACCCACGTACGTCCCGGTCCCCTCCCGCGGCAAGGGAACCGGCACCGCGCCGGACCGGCCCCGCGCCGCCACGGCCGGCCTCCCCGGACCCGGCCGCCGGCCCCCCGCCGACCACCCCGGCTACGACTACGAGCGCTTCAGCCGCCTCGCCGGCCCGCTGACCGAACCGGTGCCCGGCGCCGACGGCACCTACCACGTGCGCTACCGCGCGCTGTGCGGCCAGGGCGGCCACCGGGTACGCACCACCGCACTGCTCACCGCCGCCCCGCTGCTCTCCCTGACCCTGCTGATCTGGCTGGTCCAGCCCGGCCACTGGTTGCACCGGCACCACGTCACCTGGTGGCAGACGGCCGCCGACACCACGATGCTGCTGTCCATCGCGCTCATCGAGACCTTCCGCGTGGTCAACGTGGCCTCCAACGCGCACGCCACCCTGGTCGCCCGCGACCCGCTGCCGGTGCCCCCCGAACCCGGCACCCGGGTCGCCTTCCTCACCACCTACGTGCCCGGCAAGGAACCCCTGGAGATGGTCCGCGCCACCCTCACCGCGGCCACCCGGCTGCGGCACGACGGACACCTCGACGTGTGGCTGCTGGACGAGGGCGACAGCGAACAGGCCCGGGCGCTCTGCGCCGAACTCGGCGTCCACCACTTCACCCGCAAGGGAGAGCCCCGCTGGAACCAGCCGGCCGGACCCTTCCGGGCCCGCACCAAACACGGCAACTACAACTCCTGGCTCGACGCGCACGGCGCCGGCTACCAGTTCATGGCCTGCGTGGACACCGACCACGTCCCGCTGCCCGACTTCCTGGAACGCATGCTCGGCTACTTCCGCGACCCCGACGTCGCCTTCGTCGTCGGCCCCCAGGTCTACGGCAACTACCACAGCACGGTGGCCAAGGCGTCCGAGAGCCAGCAGTTCCTCTTCCACGCCCTCATCCAGCGGGCCGGCAACGCCTACGGCTCCCCGATGTTCGTCGGCACCAACAACTGCGTACGCGTCGCCGCCCTGCGCCAGGTCGGCGGGCTCTACGACTCCATCACCGAGGACATGGCCACCGGCCTGGAGATCCACACCGCCCGCAACCCGCGCACCGGACACCGCTGGCGCTCGGTCTACACCCCCGACGTCCTCGCCGTCGGCGAAGGCCCCTCCAGCTGGACCGACTTCTTCAACCAGCAACTGCGCTGGAGCCGCGGCACCTACGAGACGCTGGTCCGACAGTTCTGGAAGTCGGTCTTCCGGCTCTCCCCGGGACGCGCCCTCAACTACGCGCTGATGGTGACCTACTACCCGATGTCCGCCGTCAACTGGGCGCTCGGCGCGCTCTCCTGCGCCCTGTTCATGGTGCTCGGCGCCTCCGGCCTCCACATCGACCCGCGGATCTGGCTGATGCTCTACGGGGACGCCGCCACCCTCCAGATCGGCCTGTACCTGTGGAACCGGCGGCACAACGTCAGCCCGCACGAACCCGAGGGATCCTCCGGCGCCGCCGGCATGGCCATGTCCGCGCTGGCCGCCCCGCTCTACGCCCGCTCGCTCGCCGGTGCCGTACTGCGCCGCCGGGCCGGCTTCGTGGTCACCCCCAAGGGCGGCCAGGCCAGCCCCGACCGGCTGCGGACCTTCGCCACCCACCTGGGGTGGGCCGCGGTCTTCGCCGGCTGCCTGCTGTGCTCCGCGCTCCTCGGCCACCGGCACGCCGCGATGTGCACCTGGGCCGTGCTCGCCCTGCTCATCGCCCTCGGCCCGCTGCTGGCCTGGCGGTACACCCTGCTGCGCGCCCGCACCCGGGGCTGACCCGCACCCGCACCACCGTCAAGGAAGGCAACCGTGAGACACCGTCCCACCCCGCGGATCCGCAAGCTGGCCTTCGGGGCGACGGCCTGCGTCGTCCTGGCCGGACTCAACGGCCCCGCGGTCTACGGCTACGCCCAGCACGCCTACCACGACTACGAGATCAACCGCCCCGAGTACATGGCGCGTTACGGCCACTGGGACCTGCTCGCCGTGCCCGCCGCCCACCGCGTCAACGCCATCCACGCCGCCCTGCTCCACACCGGCAAGGTGCTGCTGATCGCCGGCTCCGGCAACGACGAGAAGAACTTCAAGGCCGGCTCCTTCCGCAGCGTGCTGTGGGACCCGGCCAGGAACACCTTCAAGGAGATCCCCACCCCCAAGGACATGTTCTGCGCGGGCCACGCCCAACTCCCCGACGGCAACCTGCTGGTGGCCGGCGGCACCGCACGCTACGAAAGGCTCGCCGGCGACGTCCACCGGGCCGGCGGCGCCATGGTGGTCAAGAACGAGGACCCCGACCACCCCCGGCTGCTGCCCAAGGGCACGCTCTTCCGCGGCACCCGCGGCAAGGAGTTCCGCTCGCAGTTCGCCGTCCTGGTGCCCCGGGGCGTCAAACACGTCACCGGCACCGGACGCGCCGCCAAGGTCACCGTCACCGCCAGCGAGGCTCGCGTCTACGTCGAAGCGGTACGCGAGGGCGAGGCCGGCATCGCCAACACCGCCGACCAGTACCGCATCGCCGGCCTGACCGGCGCCGACGCCCGCAACCACTACGGCCTGGCCACCAAACTCGGCCTCGACAAGAAGGACTTCCAGGGCATCAAGCAGGCGTACGAGTTCGACGCCACCGCCGAACGGTACGTCCCCGTCGACCCGATGGCCCAGGCCCGCTGGTACCCCACGCTGGTCACCCTGGCCGACGGACGCGTGCTCGCCGTCTCCGGACTCGACGACATGGGCGAGATCATCCCCGGCGACAACGAGATCTTCGACCCGCGCACCCGCACCTGGCACACCGGGCCCAAACGCTACTTCCCCACCTACCCGGCGCTCTTCCTCACCAAGGGCGGCAACCTCTTCTACTCCGGCTCCAACGCCGGCTACGGCCCCGCCGACCAGGGACGTACCCCCGGGGTGTGGAACCCGCGCGCCAACACCTTCGCCCCCGTCCCCGGGCTGCCCGACGCCGACCAGACCGAGACCTCCGCCTCCGTGCTGCTGCCCCCGGCCCAGCGGCAGACCGTGATGATCCTCGGCGGCGGCGGGGTCGGCGAATCCCACCGCTCCACCGCCCGCACCGGCACCGTCGACCTCACCGCCGCGCACCCCGCCTACCGCCCCGGACCCGCCCTCGCCGAAGGCACCCGCTACCTCAACGCCGTCCTCACCCCCGACGACCACGTCTTCACCACCGGCGGCTCGCGCGACTACCGGGGCAAGGAGGCCAGCGACATCCTGCGCGCCCAGTTCTACGACCCCGCCCGCCGCGTCTTCCACCCGGCCGCCGCGCCCGCCGTCGGCCGCGACTACCACGCCGAGGCGCTGCTGCTCCCGGACGGCCGGATCGCCGTCTTCGGCTCCAACCCGCTCTTCGCCGACAAGGCCGACACCGAACCCGCCGCCTTCGAACAGCGCATCGAGGTCTACACCCCGCCCTACCTGTACGGCCGCACCCGCCCGCGGCTCACCGGCGGCCCGGCCGAGGTGCATCGCGGAGCCACCGCCGCCTTCCGGGTGCCCGCCGCCACCCCGGTGGCCACCGCCCGGCTGATGCGGCCCAGCGCCGTCACCCACGTCACCGACGTCGAACAGCGCTCCATCGCGCTGCCCGTCGCCCGGCACGGCGACACCCTCACCGTCACCGTGCCCGCCGACCCCTCTCTGGTCCCGCCCGGCTGGTACATGGTCTTCGTCACCGACCCCCGGGGAACCCCGTCGGCGGCCCGCTGGCTGCACGTGAGCTGAACCCCCCGCCCCCGGAAGCGGCCCGGCGCCCCCCGTGCCGGGCCGCACGGGCCAGCCCCAGCGCGTACTCCGACCACCACTGCCCGGCCGGCGGACCGCCCCGGCAGGCGCCGTCGGACTCGCCGGGCACCTTGATCCACAGATAGGCGTCGATCAGCGGATCACCGGTGTCGGTGGTGGGCGCGGCACCCAGCGCCCGGTCCGGCGGATTGCACCAGCCCTCCTCGCCGGCCGCCGGACCGTCCCCGCGCCCGTCGGCCGGGCCACGGCCGTTACGGCTGGTGTCGATCACGTAGTGGGCGCCGCCCAGCAGCCGCGACAGCCGCCGCCCGTAACGCCGGCTCACCCGCGTCGTCTGGAAGTTGGAGACGTTGAGCGCGAACCCGTCGGCCTCCGCCACCCCCGCCTCCCGCAACGCCGGGGCGATCCGCGCCGGATCGGGCACCCAGCCGGCGTTGCCCGCGTCGAGGTAGACCGAGGTGGCCGGCAGCGCCTTGAGGGTGCGCACCGCGTCCGCCAGCAGCGCGAGGCGGCTCTCCCCGTCCCGCTCGGCGGCCGGGCAGCCGGTCACCCACTGGGCCACCGCGTCCGGCTCCAGCACCACGATCGCCCGGCGGACGCCCACCCCGGCCGCCAGCCGGCGGATCCACCGCCGGTACGCCCGCCCGTCCGGCGCGCCGCCCCGGGAGTACTGGCCGCAGTCCCGGTGCGGGATGTCGTACGCCACCAGCACCGGCACCCGGCCCTCCAGCGCCGCCGCCCGGGTCACCGCGCGTGCCCGCTCCAGCGGATCACGGTCACCCAGCCACACCGCGGTGGGCTGCGCCGCCATCCGGCCCAGCAACTCCGCGTCGTCCTCCCGGCCCCGCTCGGTCCACACCCGCGAGGTGCGCCGGGCGTCGGTGTGCGGATCGACCCACAGCCGGTCGCCCGCGCGCCGCGCGGCACCACCGGGGCACGGTCCCGCGCACCCCAGGGCCAGCGCCCCGGCCAGACACAACACCCCCGCGGCCGGCCAGGAGGAACGGGAACGCGGGGCCGCGTGCTTGCCGGACACCGGACATCTCCTCACCGCCGGACGGATCCTTGACGGCCAGCCTCACACCTGACGGTCAGTCACACCAGCGATGCTGCGCCGATCGGGGGGACACCGCCCGGGACCCGCGGAAACACCACGCCCGCTGACGTACCGTCAACCGACATGGACCACCCCGCCGCCCCGACCACGGCACCGGACAAGGGGCTGCGGGCCGGTGCCATCGGACCGCTGGCCAGCACCGCCATCGGCCTCGCCTCGGCCGCCCCCGCCTACAGCCTGGCCGCCACCCTCGGCACCGTGGCCGCCGCCGTCGGCGACCGCACCCCGGTGGTGATGGTGCTCGGCTTCGTCCCCATGTTCCTGATCGCCTACGGCTACAAGGAACTCAACGCCGCCGAACCCGACTGCGGCACCACCTTCACCTGGGCCACCCGCGCCTTCGGGCCGCGCACCGGCTGGCTCGGCGGCTGGGGGATCATCGCCGCCGACGTCATCGTCATGGCCAACCTCGCGCAGATCGCCGGCGCCTACGGCTTCCGGCTCGTCGGCGCCCGCCGCCTGGCCGCCGACACCACCTGGGTCACGGCGGCCGGAGTGGTGTGGATCGTGGTGATGACGGTGGTGTGCTACGTCGGCGTCGAGGTCTCCGCCCGGCTGCAAGCCGTGCTGCTCACCGTGGAGGTCGCCATCCTGCTGGTGCTCGGCGGCGCCGCGCTCGCCCGGGTGTACGGCGGCAGCGCGCCGCCCGGCTCCGCCCCGGTGAGCTGGACGTGGTTCGACCCCACCCGCACCGGCTCGGTGAGCGCCTTCACCAAGGGCGTGCTGATCTCGGTCTTCATCTACTGGGGATGGGACACCTGCCTGTCGGTCAACGAGGAGACCACCGACAGCGGTCGCGTCCCCGGCCGGGCCGCGGTCACCGCCACCGTGCTCCTCCTGGCCGTCTACGCCACCGTCACCACCGCCGCCCAGTCCTTCGCCGGCACCGGCACCCACGGCATCGGCCTGGCCGACCCCGCCAACTCCGCCGACGTCCTGTCCAACCTCGGCCACGAGGTCTTCGGCACCGGACGGGCCGGCCGCGTCCTCGACAAACTGCTCATCCTGATGGTGCTCACCTCGGCCGCCGCCTCGACCCTGACCACCATCCTGCCGACCGCCCGCACCACGCTGTCCATGGCCGCCCACCGCGCCCTGCCCGCGCGCTTCGCCCGTGTCCACCCCCGCTTCGCCACCCCCACATGGTCCACCGTCTGCATGGGCGTGGCCTCCGTGGCCTTCTACGTCGCCCTGACCAAGGCCAGTGCCAACGTGCTCGCCGACACCATCTCCTCCATCGGCCTGGTGATCGCCTTCACCTACGCCCTCACCGGCTTCGCCTGCGTGCGCTACCACCGCACGGTGCTCACCCGAAGCCCGCGCGACCTGTGGCTCAAGGGCGTGCTCCCCGGCACCGGCGCCGTGCTGCTGACGTACTTCTTCGCCGACGCCTGCGTCGTCTACGCCGCCCCCGGATACGGCACCACGACCTGGCGGCTGCCGTGGTGGCCGCACTGGGACGTCGGCGGCGTCCTCGTCACCGGGATCGGATCCCTGCTGCTCGGCGTGGTGCTGATGGCCGGATGCCGCCTGGCCCGGCCCGCCTTCTTCCGCCAGGAGACCCTCGGCGTGCGCACCGCGGCCCGCCGCGACCGGTGACCGGCGCGCCCCACCCGGCGGGTACGGCACACTGGAACCATGCCGGAACTCCCGGAGATCGAAGCCCTCGCCGGATTCCTCACCGGCAAGCTCGACGGGCACACCGTGTCCCGGATCTACCCGGTCGCGGTCAGCGCGCTCAAGACGTACGACCCGCCGCTGACCGCGCTGCACGGACGCATCCTCGGCCCGGTGCGGCGGCACGGCAAGTTCCTCGACATCACCGCGGGCGACCTCCACCTCGTCGTCCACCTCGCCCGCGCCGGATGGGTCCGGTGGCGCGAGGGGCTGCCCACCACACCGCCGAAGATGGGCAAGGGACCGCTGGCGCTGCGCCTGCTGCTGGCCGACCCGCCCGGCTGCGGGCTCGACCTCACCGAAGCCGGAACCCAAAGGCGCCTCGCGGTCCACTGCGTCACCGACCCCCGCGAGGTCCCCGGCATCGCCTCGCTCGGCGTCGACCCGTTCGACCCCGCCTTCACCCTCGACGCCCTCACCGGGCTGCTGCGGGGCGAACGCCGCCGGATCAAGGGCGTGTTGCGCGACCAGAGCGTGATCGCCGGCATCGGCAACGCCTACTCCGACGAAGTGCTGCACGCCGCCCGCCTCTCCCCGTACAAACTCGCCGCCGACCTCACCGGCGAGGAGACCGCCCGCCTCCACCAGGCGGTCACCGGGACGCTGACCGAGGCCGTCGAACGCTCCCGGGGACTGGTCGCCGGTGACCTCAAGGCCGAGAAGAAACGCACCATGCGGGTGCACGGCCGCACCGGGCAGCCCTGTCCGGCGTGCGGCGACACCATCCGCGAGGTCTCCTTCGCCGATTCCTCGCTCCAGTACTGCCCCACCTGCCAGACCGGCGGCCGGCCCCTCGCCGACCGCAGGCTCTCCCGGCTGCTGAAGTGACCCCGCGGGGCGTCAACGGCCGCGCATGTGCGCGAAGTAGTACGTCGACAGCCCCATCGACGCGCCCAGCGCGAACCCCACCAACGACGACCGCAGCAACGTCTCCCCGCTCAGGAACAGCAAGAACCCCAGCCCGATGCCGAAGACCGCGCCGTACACCCCGGCGGTCAGCTCCGCCCGGCGCCCGTGGTGCCAGCGGCCGGCCAGATAACACAACACGCCGAACACGATCGCCGTCACCGCGCCGCGCAGCCCCGAGTCCTCGGGGGAGTGGCCGTGGTTGTGGTAAAGGAAGAGCGCGTAGCCGCCGATGAAGACGGCCAGCACCAGCGGCCACAGCCACGAACCGGTCCTCACCGGCGGGCGCGCCGCCCCGCGCGCTGCGCGTTCCCTGGCGGGACGGGGGAGTGTGTGCGTCATCGCGAGCTCCTTCCTGCCCTCCCTCCAGGCCACACCCGACCACCCGCGACCGGCAAGTCGATCACCGCCCCTCACGGCCCCCGGAAGTACACCGCCCCGGCCCGCATCCCGGTCGTCGCCAGCAACTGCGGCACGGTCACCAGGGTGTAACCCCGCGCCCGCAACGCCGCCACGATCCGCGGCACGGCGATCAGCGTGCCGCGGTAACGGTCGTGCAGTAGCACGATCGAACCCGGCCGCACCCGGGCCAGCACCCGCCGCTCGATCGCCGCCGCACCGTGCCGCCGCCAGTCCAGCGAGGTGACGTCGTACTCGATCACCGGCATCCGCGCCGCCGCCCGCACCGTGGCGTCCTGGCGGCCGAACGGAGGCCGCAGCATCCTCGGACGCACCCCGGTGACCCGCGCGATCTGCCGTGCCCCCAGCGCCACCTCGGCCCGCACCCGGGCAGGCGGCAGCCGGGTCAGATCCGGATGGTGCGCGGTGTGGTCACCGATGGCGAAACCATGCCGGAACTCCCGCCGCACCACCCCGGGGCGCTCCGCCACGTGCCCGCCGATC
This sequence comes from Streptantibioticus cattleyicolor NRRL 8057 = DSM 46488, assembly GCF_000240165.1. Lineage (NCBI taxonomy): Bacteria > Bacillati > Actinomycetota > Actinomycetes > Kitasatosporales > Streptomycetaceae > Streptantibioticus > Streptantibioticus cattleyicolor. Next base: position 305,595 of record NC_017586.1, on the reverse strand, counting down.
AGGAAGAACGTTGCCGTGGCGCGTTCCGCCTCCAACTCGTCCAGGAACGCCCCGGTCAACGCCGAGGGGCCGTCGTCGAAGGTGAGCGCGACACACCGGGCCACCCGGCAGTCGGTCCGGCCCACCCGGCGCAGCGGACGCACCCCCGGCTCCGGCGCCGACACCGCGGGCACCGCGCGCGCCCGCACCCGTACCCCGGCCGCCGGCCCCGGTGCCACCGAACGCACCACGACCGCCACCACGACGACCGCCGCCAGCACCGCCAGCGCCGCCGCCACCGCACCCCGTGTCCAGCCGGACATGGCCTCACCCGCAACCATTGTCCCGCGCCCCGGCCCGCGCCGGGCGGACCGGTCAGGAGGACGTGTCCGGGCCGCGCAGCGCCGACTCCGCCAGCAGCGACTGCGCCAGCGGGTCGAAGTCGTCGGCCAGCGCCTCCTCCACGGTGTCGTGCGCCGGCGCCAGCAACGACACCCCGGTCAGGTCCAGAACCCGGCGCACCTGCTCCGAGGCGGCGGCAAGGCACAGCCCGCCGTCCATCCGGCGCACCTCCTGCATCGCCCGCAGGATGACGTTGAGCCCCGAGGAGTCCATGAACGGCACCCCGGACAGATCGACCACCAGATGCCGGTGGCCGTGGCGCAACTGGTTGGCCAGATGCAGATGGAGCGCCGCCGCCGACTCCGCGTCCAAGGACCCGCCGAGCCGCACCACCGCCCGCTCCCCGTCCGCCACGGTCACCTGGACGGAGAGCGGGGTCGTGTCGGTGGTGTGCACGGCCACCTCGTGAGAACTCACGGAAACCTCCTCGCACGCTGCGCGGGCTGGACAGCCGTACGCGTGCCCCGGGCGCCCGGGTTCATGCGCCCGCGTGCGCCCCCGGCCCGCGAGGGCTCACCCGGCGAGCGAACCGAGCAGCCCGTACGCGCACTGCACGAAGCCTCCGTCGTACCGCGGCGCGGTGTTGGTCAGCGCCGCCACCGCCACCCCGCGCTCCGGGGCGAACCCGATGAAGGCGGTGAAACCACGGGTGGCCCCGGAGTGGAAACACAACGTCCCGGCCCGGGTCTCCCGCACGTTCCACACCAGCGCCAGCCGGTCGCCGCCCGGCCCGCGCACCAGCCGGGGCCGCGCCACGTCCCGCAGCGCCCCGGCCAGCGGGCCGCGCGGCCCCGCGCCGCCCGCCGCCGACAGATGGGCCGCCAGATAACGGGCAAGGTCCCGCCCGGTGGAACGCAACGCCCCGGCCCCCGGCAACCCCGGCATCCGCCACGGCGGCAACGCCCTTCCGTACCGGTGGCCCACCGCGCCCCGCGGCGCCGCCGCGCACCCCGTCCCGGTCAGCCCCAGCGGGACGCACACCTGCCCGGCCACCAGCTCCGCGTACCGCGTGCCGACACGGCCGGACAGCAGCCGGCCGAGCAGCGCCACCCCGAAGTTGGAATACCGCACCCGGCTGCCCGGCACCTCCCGCACCCGGGTCCGGCCCGCCGCCCGCAGCAGATCCGCGTCCTCGAAACGGGCGTACGGATTGCTGAACCACACCGGCAGCGCCTCCCGCACCAGCCCCGGCGGCAGCCCCGGCAACCCCGAGGTGTGGGTGGCCAGATGCAGCAACGTGATCGGGGCGCCCCCGGCCACCCGGGGACGGCAACCCGGCGGCAGGAAGGCGTCGACCGGCTCGTGCGGATGGACCACCCCGCGCTGCGCCAGCTCGGCCAGGAGCAGCGCGGTGAACGTCTTCGTCAGCGACCCGATCTCGAACGGCGTCTCCGCGTCCACCGGTGCCCCGCCGCCGTAGCCGGTACGCCCCTTGCAGTCCACCCGCGTCGCGCCCGCCCGCACGGTCGCCAGCACCACGGCCGCCTCGGGCGGAACGGTGGCGGACAGCGCCACGAGGCCGCCCGCCACCGGATCGCCGGCCACGCCCGGAACCACCGCGCGCCCGGTCCCCGCGGTCACCCCGTCCGCACCCCGGTGTCCAGGGAACGCGACAGGGCGACGGTCCCGGCGATCACCGCCACCACGGCCGGGTGCTGGTGGTCCTTGTACCGGATCTCCGGGTCCTCCTCGACCGGATCGGCGTCCCTGGGGGTCAGCCCGTCCTCGTGCTGCACCCGCGCCAGCTGCTCCCACGGGCCGATGCCGCACACCGGCTCACCGCACGCGCTGTCCACGATCAGCAGCTCGGCCATCAGGTCCCACTGGCAGACCTCCTGCCAGACGTCCACCCACACCGGCAGCCAGGTGCGCACATAACCGCGCAACCGCTGCGGCAGCCCCTCCGGGCGCGCCCCCCAGTCGGTCAGGTGGAAGACCGTGTGGGTCACGTCGTAGCCGGTCATCCAGTCCACCGCCCACGGCTCCGGGGTCGCCCCCAGCCAGGTGGCGTCGGTCAGCGCGTCCCAGTCGGTGTCCTCCTCCAGGCCCACCACCCGCCGCGCGTTGGCCACCGCGAGCTTGCGGTTGGGCACGCACTCCACCGCCCGCGCCGCCCGCAACCGGGTCAGCCCGGCCAGCAACTCCTCCATCGGCGCGTGCCGGTAACCGGCCCGCGCGAAGTGCGCGTACGTCTCCAGCGGGTCGGTGAGCAGCGAGTGACGCAGCTGACGCTCGTACAGCAGATCGCCTCCGCGCAGCTGCTGCCAGCAGAACTCCAGTAGCTCGGCGGCGAGTTGGGTCTGCCGCGGTCCCGCCACGTTCTCCCGCAGCACCAGCGAGGCGGCCAGCGCGGTCTCGCCGAGCGGCTTGTAGGCGTTGTCGGGGTCGGCCAGGTCGATGGTGACGTCGGGGGGCAGCGCGCCCAGTTCACGGTTGGCGTGCAGCCAGGTCAGGGCACGGGTGGCCACCTGGTGCGCCAGGCGCGGAACCTGCGGTTCGATCATGGTTCACTCCGTGGTCGCGAGCCGCTGTCCGATGGCGACGTCCAGCGCGGTGCGCGCGCTGCCGCCGTGGGTGAAGGCGAGCTGCCGCAGCATCGGCCCGGCCTCCAACGGGACGGTCAGGCCGTGCAGTTCGAGCCAGGCCAGCCAGCGGGCCAGCCGGGCCGCCAGCCGGGTGTCACGCCGCATCATGGCTCGCGCCGCGCCCCGGCACAGCGCCTCGGCGTCGCGCACCACCTCGTCGTGGACCGGGCCGTGCAGCCCGGGCAGGGCGAGGCAGGACAGCTGGCCCAGCCGCACCGACCAGGGCCGCCAGCGGGCCGGGTCGGGCAACGGGGAACGATCCGGCGGCCGGGCCGAGGGGTCGCCCAGCAGCCGGGCGGTGCCCCAGTCCCGCCAGGCCACCACCAACGCCTGCTCCGGGGTGACGGCGGCCTCGGCGTCCCCGCCGGGGAAGACCCGCAACGCCGCCGCGGCCACCTCGGCGGTCTCGGGGTCCAGGGCCTCACCCGCCAGCACGGCGGCGGCGGCCAGATCCGGGCCGACGACCCGGACCGCGGCGAGCAGAGCCTTGGAGGAGTACGTGTCCGTCCACGCCCCGGGGCCGGTGGGGCCGGTGTCCTCGGTGCCCGTGACGGCACCGAGGACACGGCCGGCCACCCACTCGACCGCCCCGGCGTACTCCTCGTGCAGCGAGGTGTCAGTGAATGACATCGGTACGACCTTTCGGTCAGCGACCGATGCCGGGCACCGGTCGGGGGTCGGTCACCGAGTGGGTGGCTTCTCAGCGTCGGTCGCGTTCCTTGGGCTCCTTCGGGGAGCAGCTGATCAGCAGCCCGAGCAGCAGCGCACCCGTCGCCTCGGGCCGGCACACGGGCGCGTCGCTGATGACCGATTCCTCTTCGGTCATCAACGCGATCGCGGTACCCATTTCCTGATCGGTCGCGGTGGTGGTGCCGAGGAATTCCACGGTTTCCTGAGTAAGCATCAGGTGCCTCCTCGTATCGCGATGCCGCCGCTCGGGAAACGACGGCCTTCGACACCTGACAGTAACCCCGATGGCGTGATTGTTCACCCGGAAGGCGGCGGGCCTGCGGTTTCGCCCCACCCGCCGGACATATTCCCGAACTGATCCGACGATGAACTCTTCGATGTCGAACCGTGCCGGAGTGGGGGTCCGCGGGTACGCGCTGCCCCTCCGGGGAGGCCGGCACGGCGGTGCGGCCCGGCCGGGCGCCGGCCGCTCCGTACGGTACGGGTGCCTTCGGCCGCCGAGCCGGCGAAAACCCTCCCGGGCGGGGGGCGTTCGACGTCTACCGGACGGGTCCGGGGTTGCCCCGAGGAATTTTTGGCCGGACGCCAACTCCTTTGAGGCTATGGCTAGTTGCATGTGGAATCTTCGGGGTGCGCCCGTTTCCCTTTCGTCGTGGCTGGCGTCACGGATTGTTTCCCCCCGCCCACCCGTGGCTGTACGCGTATAGCGCGGGGTGCGCACTGTCTGCGGGTTCGCTCGCGCTGGCGGCCAGCCATTACCTCCCCGGGGTGCGCCCGGTCCCCGCTCTCGTCGCGGCTGGCGTCACGGATGTTTCCCCCCGCCCACCCGTGGCTGTGTTCGTCCAGCGCGGGATGCGCACTGTCTGCCTGGGTTTCCGGGGGCCCTCCGGGGTGACTCCTCGCTCCCCGTTTCGTTGTCGGCTTTCCCCCGCCCCGCTGGGTCCGCTGCGGGGACACCCCTGCACGCCCCCGTTCTGCATCGTTCCGCGCTGCGGCACGGGGTGGGTGAGAAAGGAGATCGGGGTGACCCCAACCTCCTTACTCACCCTCCCCCGCGAAGAGAGGCACCCGCGCGACGGCGCAAGGGGGTGTGCCGGGGGTGTCCCCGCAGCGACCCAGCGGGGCGGGCGCAACCTTGGAGCGAAACGTGGAGCGAGGAGTCACCCCGGCGCGCCCCCGACCCCGCACCGGCAATAGGCGAACCCACCCGGTGCCGAACCAAACCAAAACCCACCCCAACCACCCACCGGGCAGGGGCCGCTGGGGGGCAACCCCGGCATCCTGAAACGGGTGAACCGGCCACCACGTCATGGCTGACCGCCAGCGCGAGCGAACCCGCGCGAGCGAAGCGTCAGAGGCGGCGCGGCGACGCCAGCACATACGGGCGACCGGGCGGGTGGGCGGGGTGAAACGTCACGTGCCAACCGGCGCCCTCCAGCGCCACCTCGCACGCCCGCAACTCCGCCACCGACCCCGTCGGCTCCCACCCCACCCGCACCGCGTCCGACTGCGCCGTCTCAGTGACGCGGTACCCCTCCGCCGAGGGGTGGCCGTCGGGCGAACGGACGGAGGGCGGGAGCCCGGCCGCCTCGAGGGCGAGGGCCGCGGCGGGGACGAGGTGGGCGCGTTCCCAGGGGCACGGGAGGCCGGGCGCGCGGCCGGTCATCCGGCGGAGTTCGCACAGCCCTTGCCAGGCGCTGGCGACGTGGCGGGGCCGGTCGGGGGAGGGCGGGTCGGACTCGTCGCCGGTGCGGGCGGCGAAGACACCGGGGGAGGGGGGTTCCGGGGACGGCTCCGGCTCCGGCTCGTGCTCCGGACCCGGTGCGAGCAGGGCGGCGCTGCGCTCCCGGCCGGCCGGGGTCAGATAGTGCCGGTGCGGCGGCCGTGGATGGCGTACCGCCAGCCCCCGCGCGGCCAGCGCCTCCCGTACCCGCTCCGCCCCGCCCAGCAGCCCCGTCACCGGATCCGCCCCGACCAGTGCCTCCCGCTGCGCCCGCGTCAACTCCGCTCGCCCCACCCTTCCTCCCTCTCCGCCCCGACCCTACGACCCCCCACCGACACACACCCATCCGAGTGAACGCCCCCCGTCCCCCGAGCCTCCAGATCGTCCGGCCCCTTCGTCCCCGGCCCCCGGGATCGCCCCCCGCCCTCCTCCTTCCCACGCCCGAGCCCGACCGGACCCCGGACAAGGCCGCGAGCAGTCCTTACAAGTCACCTCATTTGGTTGGGTAGGCTGCTGCCGTGGCGGGGATCGTTGAGCGGCTGGTGCCGGATGAGCTGTGGGAGCTGTTCCAGCGGGTGGTGCCGGAGGCGCCGTCGCGGCCGCAAGGTGGCGGTCGGCGTCGTCACGGTGACCGTGAGGTGCTGGCCGCGATTGTGTTCGTGGCGACCTCGGGCTGCACGTGGCAGCAGTTGCCGACGGCTTCATTCGGCCCGTCCGGCGCGACGGCCCACCGCCGCTTCACCGAATGGACGAAGGCCCGGGTGTGGGCCAAGCTCCACCGCCTGGTCCTCGACGAACTCGGCTCCCGCGGCGACCTGGACTGGTCGCGGTGCGCGATCGATTCGGTCAACATGCGGGCCCTGAAAAGGGGGACCTGACAGGTCCGAATCCTGTCGACCGGGGCAAGTACGGCTCGAAGATCCATCTGATCACCGAGCGGACCGGTCTGCCCCTGTCCGTCGGGATCTCCGGCGCCAACGTCCACGACAGCCAGGCCCTGGCCCCGCTCGTGAAGGGCATACCCCCGATCCGCTCCCGCCGCGGCCCCCGTCGGCGAAGGCCCGCCAAGCTCTACGGCGACAAGGGATACGACTACCGTCACCTGCGGCAATGGCTGGCCCAGCGAGGCATCCAGCACCGCATCGCGCGTAAGGGCATCGATAACTCACAACGACTCGGTCGACATCGCTGGACCATCGAACGGACCATGGCGTGGCTCGCCGGCTGCCGCCGACTCCACCGCCGCTACGAACGCAAAGCCGAGCACTTCCTCGCCTTCACCAGCCTCGCCTGCACCCTCATCTGCTACCGCCGACTCGCCAAATGAGATGACGTGTTAGACGTTTCGCACCCCCGTCCCCCCGCCCGCCGCCCGCTGCCCGGGCCACGGGACCGTCCCGGACGCCCTCTCTCCCGCGCCCCGGGCCTGCCCGAGCCACGGGACCGCCCCGCCTCCTCTCCTCCCATCCCCCCAGCCCCCGGCGCGCTGTGCCCTCCCATCCCGCCAGCCACCCCGGGGGCCTCGGATCCGTCCCGTACCCCTCCTCCCGCACCCAGCCCTCCCGGGCCCCGGGATCCGCCCCGCACCCCTCCCTCCCATCCCCCCAGCCCCCCAGGCCCACCGGATCCGTCCCGGCAGCCTTCCCGCCTCGCCCGGCCGGGGTTCCGGGAGCGCATGCTGAAAGGAGGGGCCCCCTTCGGGAGGTAGGGGATGGACGGGTCCAGGGACGTACCGGGGCGGGTGCCGCCGGTGCGGCTGTCGCGGCGGGCGCGGGTCGCCGTGCTGGGGGCGTACGGGGTGGTCGCCGCCGCGGTGGTGACCGATGTGCTCACCGGGCCCCGGTCGACGCTGTCGCCGTTGCTGGCGGCGGTTCCGGTGCTGGCGAGCACCGGCACCCGCCGGGTGCTGGTGCCCCTCCTCGCCGGGGCGGTCAGCGTCCTGCTGGTGGGGGCGCTGGCGGTGGACAACCCGGACGTCGCCACGGTGGTGCACGCCACCTCCGCCGCGACGGTGCTCGCGGTCACCGTCACCAGCGCGGCGACCGTCGCGCTGGTCGCCGCGCGGGAACGCGAGCTGACCGATGTGCGCAACGTGGCCGAGGCGGCCCAGCGGGCGCTGCTGCGTCCGGTGGCGTCACGGATCGGACGGGTGCGGATCGCGGTGCGTTACCGGGCTGCCGCGGCGGAGGCCCGGATCGGCGGGGACGTGTACGAGGCGATGACGACCCCGTACGGGGTGCGGCTGCTCCTCGGCGACGTCCAGGGTAAGGGGCTGCCGGCCGTGGAGACCGCCGCCGACGTGCTCGGTGTCTACCGGGAGGCGGCGCGGGCCGAGCCGGACCTCGCGGTGGTGGCCGGCCGGATCGACGCCGCCCTGGTGCGCCGCCCGGTGTGCGAGGACTTCGTCACCGCGGTGCTGGTGACGGTGCCGTTGGACGACGCGCCGGTGGTGGTGGTCAACTGCGGCCATCCGCCGCCGATGCTGCGTCGCGACGGCCGGGTGAGCGAGGTGGAGCCGCCCGGGCACGCTCCGCCGCTGGCCCTGCTCACCCTCGCCGGGGGCGGTTACCGGGCACGTCCGCTGGCGCTGCCGGACGGCGGGACGCTGCTGCTGTACACCGACGGGGTCTCCGAGGCGCGCGACGCCGGCGGGCGTTTCTACCCGCTCGCGGAGCGGCTGGCCGCGTTGCCCGCCGCCGATCCGGACGCCCTGCTGGACGCGCTGCTGGCGGACGTCGACCGCCACACCGGCGGGCGGCTCGCCGACGACGTCGCCGTGCTGGCGCTGTGCCGCACGGGGCGCGGGTGAGCGGGACAACCGGTGCCCCCGGAGGGTGGCTGTCACCGGCCGCGCGTCCTAATCTGATCGGCTGTGGCAACTCGCCGCAGCCGCCCGGGGGGTTGACGACAGGTGCTCCGGCCGGACGCGGCCGTGCCACGGACCGGCGGCACGGACGGAAGGGCACCCATGGTCACCATCAGCAGGCGGCGGCGGTACACGGTCCCGGCGGAGCAGATGTGGAAGCGGATCGGCGACTTCTACGCCCTGCACACCTGGGTGCCCGGGGTCGCCGACGTCGTCCGGGTGCCGGAGCGGGAGGCCCGGCGGATCGTGCTGGCGGACGGCGGCGAGCTGATCGAGACGCTGGTGGAGGCGGGGGAGTGCTACTACCGCTACCGGATGGACGAGCCGGGCCCCATCCCGGTGCGCAACTACCGGTCGGCGCTGAGCGTCGCCTCCGACGGCGACCACGCCTGCGTCGTGGAGTGGACCTCCGAGTTCGCCCCGCGCGGCACCACCGAGGCGGAGGCCGGTGAGGTGATCTCCGCCTTCCAGGTCAGCGGCCTGGACGCGCTCACCCAGGGGTGACGCCCGGCTCCGGCGGCACCGGCACCCGCAGCGCGCGCAGCAGCACCGGCAGCGCCCGGTGCAACTCCCGCTGCCAGTACGGCCAGCGGTGGGTGCCGGCGCCGTAGAAGTCGGTGACGAGCCGCCGGTCGCCCAACTGCCGCAGCCGGTCGGCCAGATGACGGCTCTCGGCGAGGTAGAGCTTCTCGTCCGGGGTGGCGGCGCCCGGCGGATCGAGCGGGCCGGCGGTACCGTCGCCGCAGGAGAGGAAGACCGGGATCCGGCGCAGCGCGCCCGCGAGGTCGTACGGGTCGTGGGCGGCCCACAGGTGGCGCTGGGCCACCGGGTCGCCCCACAGCGCGTACGGGTCGGCGTCCTGGCCGCGCACGATGTCGAGCAGGTTGCGCGGCCCGTCCGGGGCGAGCAGCGGATCGGCGACCCCGCTGAACGAGGCGGCGGCGCGGAACATCCCCGGGTGGCGTCCGGCGTACGACAGCGCGCCGAAGCCGCCCATCGACAGCCCGGCCACCGCCCGGTCGGACCCGGCGCCGTAGGAGCGCTCCAGCAGCGGGCGCAGTTCGCGCAGGTGGAAGGTCTCCCAGCCGGGCGCGCCGCCGGCGCCGTGGTTCCACCAGTCGCTGTAGAACCCGGTGCGGCCCGCCTCGGGCATCACCACCAGGACGCGGCGCAGTTCGGGCAGCGAGGCGACGTCGGTGTACGCCGTCCAGCTGGTGTAGTCGCCGCAGCAGCCGTGCAGCAGCCACAGCGTCGGCCAGTGCCGGTGGGCGCCGGACCGCCAGCCGTCCGGGGTGAGCAGCCGTACCGGTACGGTCGCCGCGAGCGCCGGGGAGGCGACATCGAGGTCCACCTCGCGTGGCCCCACCCGGTGTTCGGCGACCACCTCGGCCCGCCGGTGGGTGGGCTCGGCCGCCCGCGCGGCCGGTGCGCCGGACATCAGCAGGGTGAGCAGCGCGGCGAGGACGGAGAGCGCGAGCGGCACGGCACCCGCCGTCGTCCGCACGCGCCGGGAGGCCGGTCCGCGTACCCCGGGACCGGACGGACGACGACCACGCATCAGCGCCTCCAGGCGGCGGACGGGCAACCGCGGCAGCGGGCCCGGCGGTGCCTCCGGGTCCCGGGGCATTGCACTGCTCGCCGGACCGGGTGTCAACGCCGCCGGGGCGTGGTCGGCCGGAAATCACCCGGCGCGGGCGCAGCCACGCCCCGGGCAGCCGTCAAGGCGGCCTCGGCGTGATCGCCGTGGCCGCCTCGACGGACATGGTGTGGAGCGGCCCGCGCCTCGCGGTCGCGGGCGTCAGGTACTACAGGAGGCCGCCGAGGCCGAGCAGGCCGCCGCCGCCCCAGCCGCTGCCGGCGAAGCCGTTGCCGCCGCCCCAGTGGCCACGGCCGTAGTCGTCACGGTCGCGGTGGCAGCCGCAGCGGTCCCAGCCGTAGTCGTCTTCGTCGTCCCAGCGACCGCCCCAGCCGTAGCCGTAGTCGTCGTCGTAGTCACGGTGACGGCAGTGGTGGCGGTGGTGGTGACGCCCGTGGTCACGGTCGCGGTCACGGCCGTAGCCGTGGTCGTCGTCCCACGAGGAAACCGCGGCCGAGGTCGAGTGAACGGGGGTTGCCTGCGCGGCCCCGGTCAGCGGGACGAGCGCCGCGGCAGACAGGAAGGCCACGGCGGCCCCCCTGGCAAGAGTCTTCTTCACGATCGAACTCCTCGAATGGGGTGGAGCGGATAGATCGGACATGACTGACGCTAAGTCGGCCCCGGCCGCCTGTCGCGGCGAACGCCGTCCGGGCTGCTCCATCCAGGCATCCGATGTCCCCCGGAAGCCCAATCCGCGCAGGTCGGAGGGGGTTTCAACGGGAGGTGGGGATGGCGCTGCGGGCCGCTCGCCGTGCGGTCGGGGTGCTCGTGCCGCGGGGATGCCGGTCGGCCGTCCCCGGGTGGTCGTGTGACGTCTCGGCGGTGCCACCTCGGACTGTGATTTCCTTATTTACTACGACGGTTGACCACGAACGTGGTCAAGAAACGGATAACAGGATCAAGTTGGCGTATCTCGCTCAAAGTTGTCTCGTTTGTGAGGGCATGACGACGACGAATCCGGCCGGCCCGATTCCGGAAACCCCCGTCCACCAAGCGGAAGAGCGGGATACCGGTCCCAACTGCTCCGATCTGCTGGCGGACTTCCTCGGCGTGCTCGACCGGATCGAGACCGAGGCCCGCGACGGCTTCCTGCGCCGCTGCGGCCTGGCGACCCGGGCGGCGGTGTGGCGATGAGGGGTTACTGGTCGGCGCACGAGGACGGAGTCGACGCGGAGGCGCAGCACTACGGGACGCATGTCTTCGACGCCTCCGGCTACCCGGTCGAGTCCTATCCGCCCGGCGGCTACGACACCGACGGGTACGGCATCGACACCCACGGCATGGATCCGCTCGCCGCCGAGGTCCACCACCACGACGCGACGGTCCACCCCGTCACCGTCCCCCATCCCGAGGCGGAGCAGGGCGAGTTCGGGGAGTTCGAACGCGGGGACGGGCGCTGGGAGTTCGACGACGACCTCGACCAGCTCCTCCAGGCGGCGGCCGTGCCCGAGGCCCCCGTCGAGGAGCCGGCCCCGGAGCACACCACCCCCGTGCAGCCGTACGCCCGGCGGCACCGGCGCCGCTGGTGGGCCGCACGGCTGCGGAACGCGCTGCGGGCGGTGCGGGTGCCGTGGGTCGGACTGCTCAGCCTGCTGATGGCGGCGACCACCGCGGTCATCGTGGCGATGGTGAGCGTCCTCGGCGGGGTGATGGCCTACGACCCGCTGCGCCGGCTCGCCGCGCCGGGCCATTCGCACGGACTCGCCGGCTGGTGGCCGCTGCTGGTCTACGGGCCGTGGCTGGTGGCGTCGTTGTCCATCCTGCGGGCGGCGGTGCACCGCAGGCGCGCGGCGCACTCCTGGGCCGTGGTGGTGCTCTTCTCGGCGATCGCGGTCTACCTGTGCGTGGCCCACACCACGCGGACGGTGGTCGGGGTCGCGGTCGCCGGACTGCCGCCGGTCACCGCGCTGGTCTCCTTCCACCAGCTCGTCCGTCAGATCACCCTGACCACGCCGCCCCGGCACGCCGTACCCCGCCCCCGGCACTCGGGGCCGCGGCCATGACCGCACAGCGGCAGCACGCGGAGGGATGCCGGTGATGTCCCCGTTACCCCTGCCGGTCACCGGTACCCCGGGCACGGCGGAAGGCGGTCACCTCGGTGACCGCCTTCTTCCATGTCCGGGCCCGGAACGCCGACCGGTCACCGCGCGCCGGGCCGACGGTCGGCGGGCAGAGCGCAGGCCGCCGTGGCCCCCGGCAGCCTCGCCCGGTTGCGGGCGACCCACCGGTAGCCGGCTCCGGCCACCCGGCGCACCCCGGGCAGCTCCAGTACGGCGCCCGGCACCGCCCAGCCGCGTCCCGCGCTGAGCAGCGCCTTGGCCACCGCTGCCGCGCCCCCGTACACCCGGCCGGCCGGCGTCACCCACAACACCTCGTACTCGGCGCGCTGCCGGGTGACGCCGAGCGCCGCCAGATCGGCGTCCTGCCACGCGGTGACCGCGCAGCGCGGACGCACCCGCCGTTCGGCGAAGCGGGCCGCGCTGGTGCAGAAACCGCAGTCACCGTCGTAGACGAGAACCGGCCGGGTGCCCATGGCCCCCATCATGCCGTGCCGCGGCGCCCGCGGTGCCCGGGGGTCAGCCCTGGGCCAGCCACAGGTCGGGGCCGAAGACCTCGTAGTGGATGTCGGCCGCCGCCACGCCGGCCGCCAGCAGCTGGGCGCGGGCGGCGCGCAGGAACGGCAGCGGGCCGCACAGGTAGGCGGTGGTGCCCGCGGGGATCTCCACGGTGGACAGGTCGAGCAGACCGGTGCGCTCGGCGGGCCACGGACCCTGCGGCTCCTCGTACCACACGTGTGCGTCGGTCTGCGGCAGCCGTGCCACCAGGCTGTCCAGCTCGGCCCGCAGGGCGTGGGTACGCGGGGCGCGGTCGGCGTGCACGACGGTCACCGGGCGGCGCGAGCCGGTGGCCGCCAGGTGGGTCAGCATGCCGATCATCGGGGTGCAGCCGATGCCGGCCGAGGCGAGCAGCAGCGGCGCGTCGCCGTCCTCCAGGAACACGTCACCGAAGGGGGCGCTCACCGGGATCACATCACCCTCGCGAACCCGCTCGTGCAGGTGGCGCGAGACCTCGCCCGCCGGGGTGCCGCCGACGTTCTTCACGGTGAACCGCAACGCGCCCTCCGGCGCGCCGGACAGGCTGTACTGGCGTATCTGCCGCGCGCCGTCCGCCAGTTCCACCCGCACCGACACGTACTGGCCGGGGCGGAACGACGGCACCGCCGCGCCGTCCGTCGGGCGCACCACGAAGGTGAGGACGTCGTCGGTCTCGCGGTGGCGGGACTCCACCCGGTACTCCCGCCAGGTGTCGCCGTCCGCGGCGCCGGCCTCGGCGTACAGCCGCTCCTCGATGGCGGCCAGCGCGTTGGCCATCAGCCAGTAGACCTCGTCCCAGGCCGCGGCGACCTCCGGGGTCACCGCTTCGCCGAGCACCTGCGCGATGGCGGCGAACAGGTGGGTGTGGACGACCTTGTACTGGTCGCGGGTGATGCCCAGCGAGGCGTGCTTGTGGGCGATCCGGCCGAGCATGGCGTCGGGACGCTCGTCCGGCCGCTCCAGCAGGGCCCCGGCGAAGGCGGCGATCGACCCGGCCAGCGCCTGCTTCTGGGAGCCGTTGGCCTGGTTGCCGCGGTTGAACAGGTCCCGCAGGAGTTCGGGGTGGGCCTCGAACAGACGGTCGTAGAAGACCGTGGTGATCTCACCGATGGCGGCACCCACGGCGGGCAGGGTGGCACGGACGGTAGCGGCCGAGCTCTCGGACAGCATCACCGACTCCAAACTGGTATCTGAGATTCGTCTTCAACGGTGTGCGGCCGGCCGGGCGGGGGCACGGCAGCCGTCAGGGCATGCGGGGGCGCCGTGGCGCCACCACGTGGTTTCTTCCGGGTGGAGGGACCGGGCGGTTCAGTCCGGGGCGCGCAGCGGCAGCCCCACGAGCACCGGGCCGGTCGGCGCCGCCACCAGGTCCTCGATCGTCACCGGGTCGAGCGCGGCGTAGAACGCCTCCTGGGCGTCGCGCAGCGCACCGCGCAGCCGGCACGCCGACCGCAGCGGGCAGGGCGGATCGTCCTCGCAGCCGACCACGTCGCCCACCCCCTCCAGCTCGCGGACGAGCCGTCCGACCGAACCGGTGCGCCCGGTGGAGGTCAGGGTGAGCCCGCCGCCCCGGCCGCGTCGCGCCTCGACCACGCCGAGGTGCTGCAACCGGGTCACGACCTTGGCGGCGTGCGTGTAGGGCGCGCCGACGGCGTCGGCCACCTCGCGGGTGGTCGGCGCGGTCCGCTCGTCCGCCACGGCGAGTCGCATGGCGATCCGCAGTGCCAGGTCGGTGCTTTTGGTCAGTCGCACGTATGAACGGTAACTAATGCGAATTTCGGATACCAAATAAAACCGCGGGTAAGTGCGGGGGATCACAACCGGCCGACCGGTACGCGCAGCGGGGTTGTTTGACCCCCTCGGTAGCGGCAACACGGATGCCGGCGTCGGCGCCGAACGGCGGCGCCACGGACCGGTGCCCAGCGGTGGCCAGGAGGGACGGCAGGCGTGCGGGGAGGGGCGATGCCACAGCGTGCGGGCAGCACACCGGGGGAGCCGGTGCGGGAACCGGCCACCGACCGCCGGGCCCGGTTCGGCGTCCGATTGCGGACCTGGCTGACCACCACCGATCACAAGACGATCGGCAACCTCTACCTCACCACCGCGTTCGGCTTCTTCCTGCTGGCCGGCGTCATGGCGATGCTGATGCGGGCCGAACTGGCGCGTCCCGGGCTCCAGATCGTCACCACCGAGCAGTACAACCAGCTGTTCACCATGCACGGCACCGTGATGATGCTGCTCTTCGCCACCCCGATGTTCGCAGGGTTCGCCAACGCGGTGATGCCGTTGCAGATCGGCGCGCCGGACGTCGCCTTCCCCCGGCTCAACGCGATGACCTACTGGCTCTTCCTGTTCGGCGGGGTCATCGCGGTCTCCGGCTTCCTGGTGCCCGGCGGCGCCGCCGCCTTCGGCTGGTTCGCCTACTCCCCGCTGACCGACGCGGTGCGCTCGCCCGGCTCCGGGGGCGACCTGTGGGTGATGGGGCTGGTGGTGGCCGGTCTGAGCACCACCCTCGGCGCGGTCAACTTCATCACCACCATCGTGTGCCTGCGGGCGCCGGGCATGACGATGTTCCGGATGCCGATCTTCACCTGGAACGTGCTGTTCACCTCGATCCTGGCGCTGCTGGCGTTCCCGGTGCTCACCGCCGCGCTGCTCGCCCTGGAGGCGGACCGGAAGTTCGGTGCCCATGTCTTCGACGCGGCCAACGGCGGGGCCATCCTGTGGCAGCACCTGTTCTGGTTCTTCGGCCACCCCGAGGTGTACATCGTCGCGCTGCCGTTCTTCGGGGTGGTCACCGAGATCGTGCCGGTCTTCAGCCGCAAGCCCGTCTTCGGCTACGTCGGGATGGTCGGCGCCACCATCGCCATCACCATGCTGTCGGCCACCGTGTGGGCCCACCACATGTTCGCCACCGGCATGGTGCTGCTGCCGTTCTTCTCACTGATGTCCTTTCTCATCGCGGTGCCCACGGGCGTGAAGTTCTTCAACTGGATCGGCACCATGTGGCACGGCAGCCTCTCCTTCGAGACCCCGATGCTGTGGGCCACCGGCTTCATGGTCACCTTCCTGCTCGGCGGACTCAGCGGCGTCCTCATCGCCTCACCACCGCTCGACCTCCACGTCACCGACACCTACTTCATCGTGGCCCACCTGCACTACGTGCTCTTCGGCACCGTGGTCTTCGCGATGTTCGGCGGCTTCTACTTCTGGTGGCCCAAGTGGACCGGGAAGATGCTCGACGAACGCCTGGGGAAGATCCACTTCTGGACGCTCTTCACCGGCTTCCAGACGACGTTCCTGGTGATGCACTGGCTCGGCGAGGAAGGCATGCCGCGCCGGTACGCCGACTACCTGGCGGCCGACGGCTTCACGCTGCTCAACACCATCTCCTCGATCGGTGCCTTCCTGCTGGGCGCCTCCACGCTGCCGTTCCTGTACAACGTGTGGAAGACCGCCCGCCACGCGCCCAAGGTCGAGGTGGACGACCCGTGGGGCTTCGGACGTTCCCTGGAGTGGGCCACCTCGTGCCCGCCGCCGCGCCACAACTTCCACACGCTGCCGCGCATCCGTTCCGACTCGCCCGCCTTCGACCTGCACCACCCGGACACCCTCCAACTGCCGCCAGACGCACGGGGCACCGCCGAACCGACCCCCGACACCCTCGGCGGAGCGGGCCGATGAAGACCGAGACCTGCCTCTTCGCCGGCGTCGCCGCCTTCTTCCTGGTGGCCGACGTCGTCTACGCCGTCTTCTCGCACGAGCCGGCCGGCATCGCCGCGCTCACCGTCTCCTTCCTGATGGCCACGCTGATCACCTTCTTCCTCACCGTCGCCCACCGCAGAACCGGCGCTCGGCCGGAGGACCGCCGGGACGCCCGCATCGCCGAACGCGCCGGGCCGCTGGGCTTCTTCGCACCCCGCAGCGCCTTCCCCGTACTGGCCGCACTCGGCGCGGCCGTGCTCGCCGTCGGCCTCGTCTTCGGGCTGTGGCTCTTCCTCATCGGCCTCGGACTCCTCGGCGGCGGGGTGGCCGGCCTCGTCCTCCAGTACGCCGGACGCGACGACTGAACGCGCCGGTGGCGCCGGGACGTTCGGCGCGGCGCACGGGGGCACACGGCAGCGCGGACGCCCCGGCCCGCGCGCCGCTTTCCCCCGAACGGGTACATGCGGTGCCGTCCGGCCGGTGCTTTGCTGAAGTGACGTGCGGTTCCGCACGCCCGGCTCATCACAGCAAAGGAGCCAGCCATGCGTCTTCTCCGCGCCCTGGGCACCGCCGTCGCCACCGTGGCCGTCGCCGTCACCTCCGCCGCCGTCCCGGTGGCCGCCGACGCCGCCCCGCCTGCCCGGCAGCACGGCAACGTCCACTTCGACCAGATCCGTTACCGCCCCCTGGACGACCGCGGCGTCAACGGCCAATGGGTCAAGCTCACCAACGACCGCCACTACACCGTGGATCTGCGCGGCTGGACGCTGGACGAACGCCACGACCGCCGCCACTTCGTCCTGCCGGAACACCGGCTGCGCCCCGGCGCCTCGGTGTGGATCTACTCCGGCCGCGGACACGACTCCGGGGCCAACATCTACCTCGGCTCGCGCGGTTACGTGTGGCGGTGGAACGGTGACACCGCGACACTGCGCAACGCCCACCACACGCGGATCGACACCTGCTCGTGGAACCGGACGGGCGACGGAATCACCCACTGCTCCTGACCACCGCCCCCGGCGCCGCACCGCGCAGTGCCCCCGCTCCCCTCCCACGCACCGCGCGGTGCGGTCCCCGACCCGTCCGCTACCGCAGCACGTCCGACAGACGCACGAAGCGGTGGCCGGCGCCCAGCAGTCTCGGCAGCGCCCGGGCGTACCCCTCGGCCGTACCGCCGTGCGGATGGTTCATGTGGCTGATCACGATCGACCCGGCCGGCGCCGCCGCCACCGTACGGTCCACCTGCGCCGGGGTGAACGTGGCCCCGCCGTCCCCGTTGACCGAGAAGTTCACGAACCGCTCGCCCAGCGCCACCACGATCCGGGCCGCCACGTCGTCGCAGTAGGCGGTGCCGGAACGGAAGAACCGCGGCGGACGCCCCAGCAGCTTGGTGAGCTTGACGTGGTTGCCGGCCACCTCGTCGTAGACCTCGCCCGCGTTGCGGGTGCCGGGGATGTGGTACGCCGAGCGGCCGGTCACCGACAGCGGGCGGTGGCGGGTGCCGTGGTTGCCGATCTCGAAGAGCGGATCGGCGGCGAGCGACCGGAAGACCTCCGGATTGGCGTCGATCCAGCGGGAGTTGATGAAGAGCGTCGCCGGGACCTGGTGGTGCCGCAGGATCCCGATCAGCCGGGCGTCGTACCCGGCCCCGCCCGGTCCGCCGCACGCGTCGAAGGTCAGCGCCAGCGCGCCGGAGGCCGCCGACGGCAGCCGGGACACCACCCCCGGGGCGTCGAACCCCCAGGTGACCGGGTGCATCCGCCCGTAGCGGGCGACGATGCCGGCCCGGGTGGGCAACGCCGGCGCGGAGGCGGACGCGGAGGGCGACGGCGTCGGCGGTGGCGTCCGGGTGGCGGGAACGGCGGCGGGCGATGCCGTCGCCGTCCGGCCGGTGCCCGCGCAACCCGCCAGTAGCCCGCCGGCCATCACGGCCAGCGCCGTCCGGCGCCCCGGCGCCATCCGTCCCCGCATCGCTGTCTTCCCTTGGCTCACCGGCGGCTTCGCTGGACCCGGCCGGTGCCGCCACGGCCGGCCGGGGACACCTTACGCGGCGCCGCCCGCCCCGTACCGGCCACCCCGACTTGCGCATGGCCACCCGCGGAGTTAAGGCGGAAGGGAGCCGGAAGGCGGGCTCCCTCACCCCATGGAGCCGGAGGTGAACGCACCGTGCTCTTCAACGACCGCGCCGGCGCCGGAAGGCGCCTCGCCGAACGGCTGCGCCCACTGCGCGCGGAGAACCCCGTGGTGCTCGGCCTGCCCCGGGGCGGCATACCCGTCGCCTACCAGGTGGCCCGGGAACTCCAGGCCCCCCTCGACGTCATCGTGGTGCGCAAACTCGGCGTCCCCTACCAGCCCGAACTCGCCTTCGGCGCCATCGGCGAAGGCGGCGCCCGGGTGGTCCACGAGGACATCGTGCGCCGCGGCGGTCTCGCCCCCCGTGACATCGCCGCCGTCGAGGAGTCGGAACAGGCCGAACTCGCCCGCCGCGCCGAACGCTACCGGGCCGGCCGCGAACGCGTCCCGCTGACCGGGCGCACCGCTGTCGTGGTCGACGACGGCGTGGCCACCGGCGCCACCGCTGCCGCCGCCTGCCAGGTCGCCAGGGCCCAGGGCGCCTCCCGGGTGGTGCTTGCGGTGCCGGTGGCGGCGACCGGCGCCGTGGACGAACTGCGCTCCCAGGTGGACGACCTGGTGTGTGTCTTCACCCCGGCGGTGTTCTTCGCGGTGGGGGAGTGGTACCGCGACTTCGCGCAGACCACCGACGAGGAGGTCACCGCCTTGTTGCGACGGGCCGCCGAACACCCCCGGCGGCCCGATGCCCCCGGCACACCCGTACTGCCGCTGGGCGAGGTGGCGGTTCCGGTCGACGACGTCCGCCTCACCGGCGACCTGCGGGTGCCCGAGGGCGCCCGCCTGGTGGTGATGTTCGCGCACGGCGCCGGCAGCAGCAGACGCAGCCCGCGCAACCGCGCGGTCGCCGACGCGCTGGCCGACGCGGGGCTCGGCACCCTGCTGTTCGACCTGCTCACCCCGCGCGAGGCGGCCGACCGCGACAACGTCTTCGACATCCCCCTGCTGGCCCGCAGGCTCACCGGCGCCACCGACTGGCTGCGCGGCCTGCCCGGCGGAGAGCACCTCGCGGTGGGCTACTTCGGGGCCAGCACCGGCGCCGCCGCCGCGCTCACCGCCGCGGCCGGCGACCCGCGCACCGCCGCCGTCGTCTGCCGCGGCGGACGCCCCGACCTGACCGGCGACGACCTGCTCGCCCGCGTCCAGGCACCCACCCTGCTCGTCGTCGGCGGCGCCGACACCGTGGTGCTCGAACTCAACCGGCGCGCCCAGCAGTCACTGACCTGCCCCAGCCGACTGGAGATCGTGCCCGGCGCCACCCACCTGTTCGAGGAGCCCGGCGCGCTGGAGACGGTCGCCGCGCTCGCCCGCGGCTGGTTCACCGCCCACCCCGCCGGGACCGGCGCACCATGACCGGCCACCCCTACGTCGTCCAGGCGTGGGACGGACACAGCCCCTACCGGCTCGTGATGCTCCCCGACGAGCGTTACCGCAGGGTACGCAGCCGCGCCGAACTGGCGCGGCTGGCCGCCGAGTGGGAGGTCGACCTGGACGATCCGGCACAGGTCGTCTGGGAGGGCGGCGACCACTGGCCGGCGCCCGGCGACGACCCGGCGGGGACCACCGGCTGAGACCGGCCCCGGCGCTCACATCGTCGGATGCGCCGGGATGTGGGTGGCGTGCTCGATGTCGTCGGCCGCCTTCGCCAGCAGCTGCCGGGCCAGCTCGTTGAGCGCCCGGGCCGCCGCCAGCTCCTCGCCGACCTGTGTCTGCCTCGGGTCGTCGGGATGCTTCCTGGCGTGCCCCTCGGCGTGCAGTTCGGTGTTGTCGGGCAGCCGCAGCGACACCGCGGTGCGGGTGTCCCGGTGGCCGATCTCCTGGAATCCCAGGTCGATGTGCCATTCGAGGAGTGCCTTCATGGCCATCACCTTCCTCCGTGTCCTTCCAGGGTGCGTCGCCCGGCGTACCCGGGCAAAGCGCAGGTGTCCACCTCGGCGATGCGGGTAGACGGTCGGCATCCGCCGGGTACTCGCGTTTCCCGGCCGTGATCACCGATCGCGGTCACAGATCCCCGACACTGGGGGAGACCAATGGAACTCGCTTTCCTCAAACCGCTCGACCGCCCCGGACCGTGGGCGTCGGTGCATCTGGACACCTCACGCAACACCGAGGACGCCGCCAAGCAGTACGAGCTGCGGGTGCGTTCGGTGGGGGCGACCCTCGCCGAGCAGGGCTGCGACGCCCGTACCCGGGGCGCCGTCCTCGACCGGCTCGCCGCCGAACCCGTCTCCGGGGCGCCGCCGGGCCGCGCGCTGTTCGCCACCGCCGGCCAGGTCGTCCTCGACGTACCGCTGGTGGTCGCCCCGCCGCTCGCCGAGGTCTGCTGGGCGCCGCTGCCCCGCACCACCCCGCTGCTGTCCTGGCGCGGCGACGAACCGCCATGCCTGGTCGCCTACATCGACCACTCCGGCGCCGACCTCGAACGGCGCGACGGCCACCGCAGGGAACCCACCGGCCACGCCGAGGGGGCCGCCTGGCAGGGCCGCGGCCACCGCAGCATCCCCGCCGACCGGTACGAGTGGCACTACCGCAACAAGGTGCAGAACCAGTGGTCCAGAACCGCCGAGATCATCGCCGGTGAACTCGCCGAACGGTTCCCGCGGTGCGACGCGCGGATGCTCGTGCTCGTCGGCGAACCCGGGGAACGCGCCGCGGTACGCGAACGCCTCCCCGAACCGCTGCGCAACGTCACCGTCGAGGTGGAGAACGGCACCCGCGCCCCCGGGGCGTCCAACCCGCAGCTCGACGAGGAGATCGAGCGCGCCCGCGCCGAGTTCGCCCGGCGCCGGCTGAGCGCGGTCCTCGACGTGTTCCACGCCGGCCGGGGCCGCCCCGGCGAGCACGGTGTCTTCGGCCCCGGCAGCAGCCCCGGGATGGCCGCCGACGGGGTCCCCGCGGTGGTCGACGCGGTCCGCCGCCACCAGGTGGGCACCTTGCTGCTGCGGGCGGACGGACCCGATCTGCGCCGCCAGGTGTGGATCGGACCGGAACCCGAGCAGATCGGGGTGCAACGCTCCGAACTGCGGTCGATGGGGGTACGGGAGCCGATCACGGTGGGCGCCGACGACGCGCTGATGCGATGCGCCGCGGCCACCGACGCTGAGGCGCTACTGGTCCCCGCCGAGCTGCCCGGGCCCTCCGGCGGCATCGGCGCCGCGCTGCGCTGGAGCCTGACCCCGGTGGCCGCGTGACACCACGCCGTCCGCCCGGCCGCCGTCCCCGGGGTGCGGCGGCCGGGCGGTGCGCGCCTCACCCCGCCGTGCGCAGGAAACTCTTCAGCTTGCGCAGCGGCCAGGTGTTGACCACCTCGTCGGCGGTGAGCCAGCCGCGTTGCGCGGTGCCCACGGCGTAGCGCACGTAGGGCAGGTGGACGGGGGTGTGGGCGTCGCTGTCGACGGCGAACCGCACGCCGTGCCCGCGGGCCGCCCGGATGTCCTCGTCGCACAGGTCGAGGCGTTCCGGCTGCCCGTTGACCTCCAGGGCGGTGCCGGTGCGGGCGCAGGCGGCGTAGACCGCCTCCAGGTCGGCGTCGATGCCGGGCCGCCGGCCCAGGTGCCGGGTGGTGGGGTGGCCGATGATGTCGACGTGCGGGTTCTCCGCGGCCCGGATCAGCCGCCGGGTCTGCGCCGCCCGGTCGAGCTGGAAGTGGGAGTGGATCGAGGCCACGCACAGGTCGAACCCGGCCAGGAAGTCGTCCGGCCAGTCCACCTCGCCGTCCGGGCCGATGTTGAGTTCGGTGCCGTGCAGCACCCGCATGCCGCGGTGGCGCCGGTCCAGGGCGCGCACCCGTTCCCGCTGGGCCAGTGCCTTCTCCGCCGTCATCTGCTGCATGTACAGATCCGGGGCGTGGTCGGTGACCGCGTAGTAGGCGTAGCCGCGGGCCGCGGCGGCGGTCACCATGTCCTCCAGCGGAGCCAGGCCGTCGGTGAGGTCGGTGTGGGTGTGCAGATCGCCGCGCAGGTCGGCCTCGGTCACCGGATCGGGCAGCTCACCGGCGAGTGCGGCGGCGATCTCCCCGCGGTCCTCCCGCATCGGCGGCGGGATCCACGGCAGCCCGAGCCGGGCGTAGACCTCCTCCTCGGTCTCGGAGACGACCAGTTCACCGCTGTCGGCGTCGAAGAGCCCGTACTCGGAGAGCTTCAGACCGTGCCGGACGGCGATGGTCCGCAGCCCGATGTTGTGCGCCTTGGACCCGGTGAAGTACTGCAACCCCGCACCCCACGCCGCGGGTGGCAGCACCCGCAGATCGACCTGGACGCCCTCGGCGGTGCGCAGCGAACTCTTGGTGCCGCCGTGCGCGATCACCTCGGCCGCGCACGGCAGTTCGGTGAAGGCCGTCATGAACGGCGCCGAGTCCTCCGCGGCCACCAGCACGTCCACGTCCCCGATGGTCTCCCGCATCCTGCGCAGCGAACCGGCGTACGCGCAGCGCACGCACCCGGGGACGGCGCTCAGCGCGGCCACCACGTCCTCGGCGGTCTGCAGCGCCTGGTCGAGCGGGATCCGGCCGCCGGCCTGCCGCAGCAGCGTGATGCCGTGCCGCAGGTTCTCCTCGGTCTTCGGGCCGAACCCCTTGAGCCCGTGGAGCCTTCCGGCGTCGAGGGCGGCGGAGAGCTGGTCGACCGAGGCGATGCCCAGGTCCTCGTGGAGCGCCATGGCCTTCTTGGGGCCGAGCGTGGGGATGCGGATCAACTCCCGTACGCCGGACGGGATCCGGGTGCGCCGTTCGTCGAGGGCGGGGATGTGACCGGTGCGGAAGTACTCGGCGACCTTCTCGGCGATCGACGCCCCGACCCCGGGGATCTCCCGCAGTTGCCTCACGTCGAGCCGGGAGACGTCGGCGTGGTGGCCGCCGAGGGCGCGGGCCGCCTTCTCGTAGGCGCGTGCCTTGAAGGCATCGCCCCCGGTGACGGAGAGCAGGTCGGCGTACTCCTGGATCAGCCCGGCGATCTCCTCGTTGGGCCGTGCCATGCCCCCAGTCTAGTTCCGCGCCGCACCTGGCCGGGGTCCGCGGTCGTGGCGCCGGCCGCGGACACCCGGTGCGGGGCGGCGCGGCCGGCGAACGGGGGAGCGGGGGTCAGGTGGTGGCGTAGATCTGGTCGACGAAGCTCGCGAGTTCCTTGTCGGAGAGCGCGTTCTTGCGGGCGTGGGCCACGGCGAGGTCGGCCTCGCTGATCATGCCGCACAGCCGTCCGTTGTCGATCACCGGCAGCCGGCGGATCTTGTGTTCCTGCATCTTGCGGAGGACGGTGCCGATGTCGTCGTCGGCGGAGACGGCGTGGATGTGACTGGCGAACTCCTTCGCCTTCACCCGCGACGGGTCGCCGCCCTCGGCGAGGCAGTGCACCACGATGTCGCGGTCGGTGACCACGCCCTTGAGCCGGTCGTCCTCGCCGCAGATCGGCAGCGAACCGACCTCCTGATCCCGCATCATCCGGGCCGCGTCCAGCAGCGTCTGGTTCTCCCCGACACACTGCGCCCCTGCGTGCATGATGTCGCGCGCGGTCGTCATGGGGTCCTCCTTGGATCGGTCGGCGTCGCGTGCCCGCCCGGCACGCCCCGGACGGCGAACGCGTGCCGGATCGATGCGACATGTACTTCCACGTCCACCGTAGGCACCACCGCCCGGAACCGCTATCGGGGACCGTCGGGGTCACCCGGCGGCGCCCTTCCGGGGCAATTCCCGGCGTGCCGCACCCCGGCCGGCCCGGTACGCGGCGTACCGCGCCCTAGCGTCCGAGGGCATGGACGAGCGGGTGCCTGCCGAGCCGAGCCGCCGGTCGGCGCTGCGCACGACGGTGCTGCCGTGTCTGCGGGCCTGCGCCCTGGTGGCCACGGTCCTGCTGGCGTACGCCGTGGTGGCCGACCTGATCCATCCGCGCGTCCGGCACGCCGCCGGTCCGCGTGCCGTGGCCGGCACGGCCGCGCGCGGCGCCCGGCCGCCCGCCGTACCGCGCCCCGCCGCCTCCGCCCCCGGTCCCCGTCCCCGGCCCGCCAACCCGCGTGACACGGCGGCGGAGAAACGTTCCGCCGGGGTGGCGAAGGAGGTCCGCGACACCCGGGTCGACCTGTCCGCGGTGGCCGACGCGGTGCCCGCGCACGGCGCCCGGTGGGCGGTCGCGGTCCACGACCTGACCACCGGCAACAGCGGCGGCCTCGGCGACGGCTACTTCGACACCGCCAGCATCGTCAAGATCGACATCCTGGCCACCCTGCTGCTCCGCGCCCAGCAGGCCCACCGCGGCCTGACCGACGCCGAACGCGACTACGCCGCCGTCATGGTCCGCCAGTCCGACAACGCCGCCGCCACCGCGCTGTGGCGCCGGATCGGCGGCGCCGACGGACTCGACGCCGGCAACGGGGAACTCGGCGTCACCGGCGTCCGCGGCGACCAGGACGACCTGTGGGGGCTCACCCAGACCACGGCGACCGGCCAACTCGACCTGCTGCGCGCGGTGTTCGGCGACACCTCGCCGCTCAACGAGGACTCCCGCGGCTACCTGCGCGAACTCATGGCGCACATCGACCCCAGCCAGCGCTGGGGGGTCTCCGCCGCCGCCGACGACCGCACGGCCAGCGCCCTGAAGAACGGCTGGCTGCAACGGAGCACCACCGGGCTGTGGGACATCAACAGCATCGGCCGCGTCCGCCACGCCGGCCACACCCTGCTGGTCGCCGTGGTCTCCAGCGGCAACGCCACCCAGGGCGCCGGCGTCGCGCTGGTCGAGGCCGCCGCCCGCGAAGCCGTCGAGGCGGTGGTCGCGGCCGGCCACCCCGAACCCGTACCCACCCCTTGACACCCCCGGGCCGGCGTCAGCTAAGCGTGCGCTCCACCGCGTACCGCACGGTGTCGGCCAGCGAACCGCTCACGGAGTGCCGGGCCCGCTGCGCCCGGGCCCCGTTGCCGCGCGCCCGCAACCGTGCCAGGGCGGTGTCCACGGCCGCCAACTCGCCCTGGTCGGCCAGCACGGGAGCGAGATGGCAGACCACGTCGTCCAGCACGGCACCGGCCGGGGCCGGCACATGGGTCCGCGGATGCAGCAGCGTGCCGGTGATCCCGGACCGGCTGGCCCGCCACCCCGCCAGGCGCAGCACCGGCACCGGCACCGGATCCGCCGGCTGCCCGGCCCGCCACGCCCGGGAGGCGGTCTCCACCAGCCCCCGTACCAGCGCCGCCAGCAGCACGGTGTCCGCCGCCTCCAGGCAGACGTCGGCCACCCGCACCTCCACCGTCGGATACCGGCGGGAGAGCCGGGCGTCGAAGTACACCATGCCCTCGTCCAGGATGGTGCCGGTGGCCAGCATCGCCGCGACCACCTCCCGGTAGGCCGCCGCCGAGCCGAACAACTCCGTCGGCCCCGCCGTCGGCCACCGCCCCCACGCCTGGTACCGGAAGCTGTCGTAATGGCTGTCGCACCCTTGCCAGTAAGGGGAGTTGGCGCTCAGCGCCACCAGCGGCGGCAGCCACGGCCGGATCCGGTCCAGCACCGCCACGCCCTCCTCCGGATCGGTCACCTCGACGTGGATGTGGCAGCCGCAGGTGAGCTGCTGCTGCGCGGTGAGCCCGAACTCCTCGGCCATCCGGCGGTAACGGGGCTCACCGGTGAGCGAGGGGTCGGCCGGCAGCGGTGCGGTGGCCAGCGCGGCCACCTCCGCCCCGGCCCGCCGCGCCTGCTCGGACGCGGTGGCCCGACCCTGCCGGATCTGCCCGGCCAGCTCCTCCAGGGTGGTGCACGGACAGGTGGCCACCTCGACCTGCTCGCGCTGGATCTCCGGGGCCAGGGACGGCGGTCGCGGCCCGGTACGGCTGCCGCTCCTGGCCAACACCTGCCCGGCCACCGCGGTCACCTTGCCGCTGCCGGGATCCACCAGGAGCAGTTCCTCCTCCACACCCACGCTCCGCATGGACCACCGCCTCTCGTGTCGGCTCCGGCCAGGTGGGAACGACCGGATCCGGGTACCCGGTCGGGACGGACCGGCACCCGGCCGTCCCCTCGGCGGCCACCGGCAGACGGAAGGGGAAGAGCAGATGCGGATCGGGATCATCGGCGCCGGGAACATCGGCTCCGCCCTGGCCCGGCGCTTCGCCCGGGTGGGGTACGAGGTGCTGCTCAGCAACTCGCGCGGCCCACAGACGCTCACCGGGCTGGTGCAGGAGATCGGCGGCCCGGTCCGCGCGGTCACCGCCGCCGAGGCCGCCGCGTCCGGCGAGGCCGTCGTGGTGAGCATCCCCTACGGCCGCCACCGTGAACTGCCCGCCGAACCGCTGCGCGGCAAGGTGGTCGTCGACACCTGCAACTACTACCCCGAGCGCGACGGCCACGACCCCGACCTCGACGAGGACACCACCACCTCCAGCGAGAAGATCAAGGCCCACACCGAGGCCAACCTCGTCAAGGCGTTCAACACCCTGCCGGCCGCGACACTGCGCGACGGCGGCCGTCCCAAGGGCGACCCCGGACGCCTGGCGATCCCCGTCTCCGGCAGCGACGAGGAGGCCAAGGCGGTGGTGGCCGGCCTCATCCGGGACATCGGCTTCGACGCGGTCGACGCCGGCACCCTCAGCCAGGGCGGGCGCAAGCACCAGCCCGGCACCAAGGTCTACGCCCAGGCGCTCAACGCCGCCGAACTCGACGCCCTGCTGCGTGCCGAATGACCGCGCCGGCGCCGTCCCAGGAGCGGGCTCGGCCGCCGACCGCACGGCCTAAGGGTGTCCCGGCCGGCCCAGCGCCAGCAGCACGGCCGCCGCGCCCGCCGCCGCGGCGAGGTAGCCGCCCAGCAGCCGGATCCGCAGCAGCCGGTACCGTTCGCCGTACTCGCGTTGCAGGGAGCGTGCGCGGTCGGCGATGCGCTCCAGCACCGCCCGGGAGAGTTCCAGCCGGTCGTCGGTGTAGACGCGGACCACCTCTTCGCGCTGGGCGCTGGTGAGCCATGGCAGCCGGTCCGCGAAGACCTCCGCCCCGGCCGCGGCGGAGGCCGCCTCGGCCTGCCACAGCAGATAGCCCTCGACGTCGTTGATCCCCTTGGCACACTCCCGGCGGCGCACCCCCTCGCGGGCGAGGAACCGGCGTACCGCCCCGGCCGGGGCCTCCTCGGGGCCGGACGTGCGTTCCCGGCGGAGCCACCGGCGTGCCGAGGTTCCCTTCGCCCGCCGCTCGGCCGGGGCCCGGGTGGGGCGGGGCAGCGGAGGCGGGGTCACCGCCGCGTCCCCTCGGGGCCGCCCTGGCCGCCGCCCTCGCCCGGGTCCTCACCGGTGACCGCGGGCCGCCCGGCGTGCGCCCCGGCCAGCTTGTCCGGCGCGGCGACGGCCGGGTGGTGCAGGTCGAACGCGGGGGATTCGGAACGGATCCGCGGCAGCGTGAGGAAGTTGTGGCGCGGCGGCGGGCAGGAGGTCGCCCACTCCAGCGACCGGCCGTACCCCCACGGGTCGTCCACCTCGACCATCGGCGCGTACTTCGCGGTCTTCCAGATGTTGTAGAAGAACGGCAGCAGGGAGAGCCCGAGCAGGAACGAACTGATCGTGGAGACCGTGTTCAGCAGGGTGAAACCGTCCGCGGCCAGATAGTCCGGATAACGCCGCGGCATACCGATGACGCCCAGCCAGTGCTGCACCAGGAACGTGCCGTGGAAGCCGACGAAAAGCGTCCAGAACGTCATCTTGCCGAGCCGCTCGTCCAGCATCTTCCCGGTCCACTTGGGCCACCAGAAATGGAACCCGGCGAACATGGCGAACACCACGGTGCCGAACACCACGTAATGGAAGTGGGCCACCACGAAATACGAGTCGGAGACGTGGAAGTCCATCGGCGGCGACGCCAGGATGACACCGGTCAGACCACCGAAGAGAAAGGTCACCAGAAACCCGACGGACCAGAGCATCGGGGTCTCCAGGGTGATCGACCCCTTCCACATCGTGCCGATCCAGTTGAAGAACTTCACCCCCGTGGGCACCGCGATCAGGAACGTCATGAACGAGAAGAACGGCAGCAGCACGCCGCCGGTCACGAACATGTGATGGGCCCACACCGAGACCGAGAGGCCGGCGATGCTGATCGTGGCGCCCACCAGACCGATGTAACCGAAGATCGGCTTGCGGGCGAATACCGGGATCACCTCGGTGACGATGCCGAAGAACGGCAGCGCGATGATGTACACCTCGGGGTGGCCGAAGAACCAGAACAGGTGCTGCCACAGCAGCGGGCCCCCGTTGGCCGGGTCGAAGACGTGGGCGCCGAACTTGCGGTCCGCCTCCAGCGCCAGCAGCGCCCCGGCCAGCACTGGGAAGGCCAGCAGTACCAGCACCGAGGTGAGCAGCACGTTCCACACGAAGATCGGCATCCGGAACATCGTCATGCCCGGCGCCCGCATGCAGATGATGGTGGTGATGAAGTTGACCGCGCCGAGGATCGTGCCGAACCCGGACATGCCCAGCCCCATGATCCACATGTCGCCGCCGATCTGCGGGGTGCGCACCGCGTCGGTCAGCGGGGAGTAGGCGAACCACCCGAAGTCGGCGGCGCCCTGCGGGGTGAGGAAACCGCCGACCGCGATCAACGAGCCGAACAGGTAGAGCCAGTAGGCGAACATGTTCAGCCGGGGAAAGGCGACGTCCGGGGCGCCGATCTGCAACGGCATGATCCAGTTGGTGAAACCGGCGAACAACGGGGTGGCGAACATCAGCAGCATGATCGTGCCGTGCATGGTGAACGCCTGGTTGAACTGCTCGTTGTTCATGATCTGCAAGCCAGGGCGGGCGAGTTCGGCGCGCATGAGCAGAGCCATGATGCCGCCGACACAGAAGAAAGCGAACGATGTCACCAGGTAGAGCGTGCCGATTGTCTTATGGTCGGTGGTGGTGAGCCACCCCACCACTTTCTTGCCGCCGATCGGCCGCGCCACACGGGTCGGCGAAGCCGGCGCGGTGGCCCCCGGGGTGTCGGTCGTACTCACTGCGACTCTCCTCGCGTCTACCGTCACTTGTGGACGTGATCGACACGATGGCATGCAAATGCCCGCTTCGCCCGTCACCCTGGTCCCTCCGCGCGTCATACGGCACACGGCGGAATACGGAACGCGGGTGCGGTAAGCGGGTGAATGGCACAACCGTCACCGGGGGCGGTACGGCACAGCGGAATCGCCCGTAAGAGGGCCGGCCGGGGCGGCGGGGTTGACGTGGTGCGGCGGTGACCGGCGGTCAGCGTCCGGTCAAGCCTTCGTCCTCGTCGTCACGCTCACCCTCGGCCTGGGACGGGGTGGTACGCGGCGGCCCCGGGTCGTCGAGCCGGGCGGAGCGGGAGCGGGGGTCGGCCCCGGTCCACTCGTCGTCCCGTTCGCCCTCGGCCTGGGAAGGGGTGGTGTCGCTCATCGCTTTTCCTCCAGGTGGTGCGCCTGACGATTACCCGTCATATCCGCATCGAAGCCTTCACCGGGGCACCGAACGCAGCAACAGCAGCGCGGTGTCGTCGGTACGGTGCTTGGCCCGCTCGGCGTGGGCGACCAGGGCGTCGGCCACGGTCTCCAGCGGACCGGCGCCGTGCCGGGCGAGCTGGTCGGCGAGGGCCGCCACCGACTCGTCCAGGTCGACCCCGGGCCCCTCGACCAGGCCGTCGGTGTACAGCGCCACCGTGGTCCCGGCCGGCAGCGGCAGCCGGGTCACCGGGTAGCCGGTGTCCGCCACCACGCCCAGCAGCAGCCCGCCGGGGGCGTCCAGCAGCCGTACCTGGCCCCGCGGGTCGCGCACCAGCGGCCGGGGATGGCCCGCCACCGCCAGCGCGGCCCGCCGCCGGTTCAGATCGAGCCGGAGGTAGGCGCAACTCGCCAGCAGCCCGGTGTCCAGATAGGCCATGAGCTGGTTGGTGCGGGCCAGCACCATGTCCGGCGGCGCCCCGGCCTTGGCGAAGGCGTGCACCGAGGTGCGTATCTGCCCCATCAGAGCGGCGGCGCGCACGTTGTGCCCCTGCACGTCACCGATGACGGCACCGGCGTGATGCCGATCGACCCGGATGACGTCGTAGAAGTCACCGCCGATGTCCATCCCTTCGGTGCCGGGCAGATAACGCGCGGCGGTCTCCAGCCCGGGCAGCAGCGGCAGGGCGTGCGGCAGCAGCGACTCCTGGAGCCCGTGCGCCAGCTCCAGCTTGGCGTCGTAGACCCGGGCCCGGTCCAGCGCCTGCGCGATCAGCCCGCCCACCGAGGTGAGCACCGCGCGCTCGTCCACGGTGAACCGGTGCGGCCGGGCGAACGCCAGCACGCAGGTGCCCACCAGCCGTCCGGAGGCGACCAGCGGCAGATACGCCCACGCCGCCATGGTGTCCTGCACCTCGGGGCGGACCGGGTAGACCCGCTCCAGCTCCTCCCGCGACTCGAAGAACGCCGGCACCCCGGAGGTCAGCGCCTGCACCCCGGGGGTCTGCCGGGTCAGCGGCGTGCCGTCGATCCGTTCCACCACGCCCGGCGGATAGCCCCGGTGACCGATGTTGCGCAGCCGCCCGCCCTCGGCCACCAGCAGCGCCACCGCCTGGCCGCCGAAGGCCGGCGCTATCTGGTCGGCGACCAGCCGCACCACGTCCTGCACCCCGACCGCCTCGGTGAGCGCGGTGGCCAGATGCAGGATGTGGTACAGCGCGCCGGCCCGGGTGGGCATGCCGGCGGCCGGCTCCGCCGGGGGAGGGGCGGGGGCCGGTCCCGGCAGATCGCCCTGGGCCGCCTCGGCCGCGGTGATGCGTACCGTCAGCCCGGTGGGGCCCGGGTAGAGCTGGAACGCCAGCCACTGATCCGGCGGCCGGAACGCCACGAACGACGTGGGCTCCCGGCTGACCAGGGCGGCCCGGTAGCGGTCCTCGTACGCCGGGTCCCGCAGCCACGGCAGCACCCGCCAGGGACGGCGGCCCAGCAACTGCTCGGCCGGAACGTCCAGCAGCTTGGCGGCGCACGGCGTGGCGTACACCACCCGGCCGCGCAGATCGAGGGCGCACTTGCCGTCCGGCAGCCGCTCCAGCAACTCCAGCAGCGCCACCTCGGAACCCGGGGGACCGGTCTCGGGCAGCACCACCAGCGGTTCGCCGGCGCGTACCGGTGGCCGGGTACGGGCCAGCAGACCGGCCAGCTCACCGGCGAGCGCCTCCAGCCGCTCCCGTTCCCGCTCGGCCAGGAGCCGGGGGTGGCGGGCCGGCCAGGCCACGAACATCGAACCGTGGGTGACGCCGTCGGCGGTCAGGGGCGTGGCGGCCAGCCGGAAGTCGTACGGCAGCGCCACCGCGACCCGGGGGTAGCGCCGGGCCATCTCCTGCTCGTCGCCCACCCAGATCAGCCGGCCCTCGCGTGCCGCGTCGGCCACCGGCAGCGGGGTCGGCAGACTGATGTGTTCCCAGCCGCTGACGAACTCCGGCGGCAGCCCGTTGATCATCAGCAGTTCCAGCACGGTGCCGCCGGCCGGCAGCACGTAGAGCGCGGAGACGTGCGCGGACAGTTCCCCGGTGCCGTCGCGCAGCGCGTCGGCGAGGGCGTCGAGCGGCGCCGCGGCGGGAGCCGGGGCGCCGAAGAGCGTCCCGGCCAGGCCGGGCGCCGGATCTCGGATGTGCGGGTCGGGCACCGTGACCACCTCACCGTCCGCGACGACAGGCACGCGACCGGGCGGGACGCGCGCCGCCGGGCCCCGGATCCGGCGGCCACCGGGCGGTGGTCCCCGGACGCCGGACGCCCCCGCGGCGGTCCCGTCCGCCCGGCACACGGCCGACCACGCGCACCGCCACGGCGCCCTACCGACGTTACGCCGCACCAGCACCGGATGTCCCCCCGGCGGATCTCCCGGTCCGCCCGGCCCCCGACGCGCCGTGTCCGTCCGGTCACCGTGAGGCCGGCCCGCCGCACGGCGTTCCACCGAGGGCCCCGCGTTCCCCGGGCATCCGCGCAGCCGCGCCACCGGGTCGTCCCGCCGCTCTCCGGGTGTGGCGACGAAGCGGGCGTCGCGGAGCCCGCGGGCCGGCCGGACGCCTCCGCCGGACGATCGCGCGGCGCGGCGGTCGGGTCAGCCGGCCGGTGTGAAGCGGACCGGGGTGCCCGGGGCCGCCTGGGCGGCGGCGGGGAGGTGGCGGCGGGGGACGACGCCAATCACGGGGTAGCCGCCGGTGGTGGGGTGGTCGGCGAGGAAGAGTACCGGGCGGCCGTCGGGGGGTACTTGGATGGCCCCCAACACCATGCCCTCGCTGGGCAGTTCGCCGTCCCGGGAGCGTTCCAGCGCCGGTCCCTCGGTGCGCAGGCCGATGCGGTTGCTCGCCGCCGAGACGCGGTATCCGCCCGCCGCCAGGGTGCGCAGCGCGGCGGCGGCGAACCAGTCGTGGCGTGGACCGAGCAGCACCGGGAGCACCAGTTCCGGAGCCGGACCGGGCTGCGGAACGCAGTCCACCGGCGGCGGAGCGGCGTGACAGGCGCCGAGCGGCAGCACGTCACCGTCGCGCAGCGGGGCCGGGCCCAGTCCGGAGAGCACGTCGGTGGAGCGGCTGCCGAGCACGGGGACGACGTCGATCCCGCCGCCGAAGGCGACATGGCTGCGGACGCCGGCCGTGGCCCGGCCGACCTCCAGCACGGCGCCGGCCGGCACCCGTACCGCGGCGCCCCAGGGGGCCGGGCGGCCGTCGACGGTGACCGGGCAGGGCGCGCCGGTGACCGCCACCACGGCGGCGCGGTGCACCCGCAGCGCGCAGCCGGTGAGCGTCGTCTCCAGCGTCGCGGCGTCCTCCAGGTTGCCGACGAGGCGGTTGGCGAGCCGGTGCGCGGGCCGGTCGAGGGCGCCGGAGTGCGGCACCCCGAGGTGGGCGTGGCCGGGCCGCCCCAGATCCTGCACCGTGGTGAGCAGCCCGGCGCGGACCACGGTGCACGCCGGCCCGCTCACCGCGCCTCCTCGGGGACGAACCGCACCCGGCTGCCCGGCGCCAGCAACGCCGCCGGGTCGCGCCCGGCGTCCCACAGCACCGCGTCCGTACGGCCCAGCAACTGCCAGCCGCCGGGCGAGGAACGGGGGTAGACGCCGGTGTACGGTCCGGCCAGCGCGACCGATCCGGCGGGCACACTGGTGCGCGGGGTCGCCCGGCGTGGCGGGTGGTAGCGCTCCGGGAGCCCGGTGAGGTAGGCGAAGCCCGGCGCGAAGCCGCAGAAGGCCACCCGGAACTCGGTGCCGGAGTGGATCCGTACCGCCTCCTGCCGGGAGCACCCCCACATCCGGGCCACCTCCTCCAGATCGGGGCCGTCGTAGCGCACCGGGATCTCCACCAGCGCGCTCGCCCCCCGGTCCGGCGGCGGGATCGTCCAGGTGGTCAACTCGCCGGCCAGCGCGCGTGGTTCGGCCAGTCCGGAAAGGAGCACGGTGCGGGCGGCCGGCACGATGTCGCGTATCTCGGGGAGCGTCCCCGCGGCGGCGCGGCGCAGCAGTTCGGCGTGGAGCGCTTCGGTCTCCTCGCCGCTGCCGGCCTCGACGAGCAGGGCGTCCTCGCCGACCGGCAGGCACCGCAGCGTCATGCGAACGCCCCCAGCCGCACCCCCGCGGCCTCCAGCGCGGCGCGGACCCGGCGGGCCAGGGCGGCGGCGCCCGGGGTGTCGCCGTGCAGACACAGCGAGCGCGCCGCCACCTCCACCGGCGTGCCGTCGGCGGAGACCACCCGGCGGTCCCGGGCGAGCCCGAGGGCGCGGGCCACCACGAGGTCCGGGTCGTGCACCACGGCACCGGGTTCGCGGCGCGGCACCAGGGTTCCGGCGGCGGTGTACGCGCGGTCGGCGAACGCCTCGGCGACGACCGGGAGTCCGGCCTCCCGCGCCGCAGCGTGCAGCCGTGACCCGGGCAGCCCGAGCACCGGCAGTCCGGGGCCGGCCAGGCGTACCCCCTCGACCACCGCCCTGGCCTGCTCGTCGTCGTGGACGCAGCGGTTGTACAGCGCGCCGTGCGGTTTGACGTACCGCACGGCGCTTCCGGCGGCGCGGGCGAAGACCTGCAACGCGCCGATCTGGTAGGCGACTTCGGCGGCCAGTTCGTCGGGGGGGACGTCCATCGTGCGGCGGCCGAAGCCGGCCAGGTCCCGGTAGGAGACCTGGGCGCCGATGGCCACCCCGTGCGCGGCGGCCCCCTCGCAGACCCGGCGCATCGTCGCCGGGTCGCCGCCGTGGTAGCCGCAGGCGACGTTGGCGCTGGTCACCACGGACAGCAGGGCCTCGTCGTCGGTGAGCCGCCAGCGGCCGAACCCCTCGCCGAGGTCGGCGTTGAGGTCGACGACGGGCGCGGAGACGGTGGTGTCCGGGGCGGTGGTGTCCTCGGCGGCGACGGTGCCGGTCGCAGGGTCGGCCGCGGGCCGGTGGTCCGTGTCGGTCATGTCCGTCCGTCTCCGTTTCCGTTGAGATGCGGGCCGGGTGGCGCCTCACGGTAGGCGATTGTTCAACGATCCGACAAGGGGAG
Organism: Streptantibioticus cattleyicolor NRRL 8057 = DSM 46488; assembly: GCF_000240165.1. Lineage (NCBI taxonomy): Bacteria > Bacillati > Actinomycetota > Actinomycetes > Kitasatosporales > Streptomycetaceae > Streptantibioticus > Streptantibioticus cattleyicolor. The sequence continues at coordinate 270,844 of NC_017586.1, read as the reverse complement.
CGTTGTCTCTTTCCGCGATCTGGGATTGACTTCGAGCGGGCCGTGACGGCCGGAGAAGGGGAGACGAGCGCGCATGGTGGTACACGGGGTCGTCCGGGACGGCATCGACCTGACCGCACTCGGGGCGGACCGGGGGCTGCTGGGCCGCACCAGCACCGCGGAGCGGGTGGCGGACATCCTGCGCGACCGGATCGCCGAGGGCGACCTGCCGCCCGGCGTCCGCCTCTCCGAGGAGGCCATCGGGGGCACCCTCGGGGTCTCCCGCAACACCCTGCGGGAGGCGTTCCGCCTGCTCACCCGGGAGCGGCTGCTGGTCCACCGGCTCAACCGCGGCGTCTTCGTCCGCGTGGTGACCGTCGAGGACCTCGCCGACATCTACCGCGTGCGGCAACTGGTCGAATGCGCCGCCGTACGCGGCCTGGGCGCCCCGCCGTACCGGCTCGACGCGGTGGAGGCCGCCGTCACCGCGGGGGAGCGGGCCGCGCGCGAACGGGCCTGGCAGGAGCTGTCGACCGCGAACATCCGGTTCCACCAGGCGCTGGCCGCGCTGGCCGGCAGCCCGCGCACCGACGAGCTGATGCGCGCCGTCCTCGCCGAGCTGCGCCTGGTCTTCCACGTGATGGACGACCCGCGCCGCTTCCACGAGCCCTACCTGGTCCGCAACCGGCACATCCTGGAGGCGCTGGAGGCGGGCGACCCGGCCGAGGCGGAACGGCTGCTCGCGGCGTATCTGGAGGATTCGCTGGCGCAGTTGGCGGGCGCCTACGCGCAGCGCGTGGGGAGCGTCTGAGGCGTTCCGGCGGTCACGCCGCCGGCAGGTGCGGGCGCCGGTCACCGAACGGCGCGGCGGGGCGACAAGGGGTGCGGAAACACAGCAGGCCGGTTCAACCTCTTGTGGAATTGTTGAACAAGCATCTAGCCTCCCCGCATCCCCTCACGTCGGTGAGGTCCTGATCTCCTCACGTCCGTGGGGTCCTGCGCACGGAAGGCGGACCCATGATCGTTCTGCTCGGCGTCCTGGTGGTGATCCTCGGGTTCGCCGCCAAACGCCATCCCCTCCTGGTGGTCGGCGTGGCCGGTGTGGTCACCGCGCTGCTCGGCGGCCTGTCGCCGCGCGCGGTGCTCGCCGCCTTCGGCGACGGCTTCGCCTCCAGCCGGTCGGTGACCATCTTCGTGATCACCCTCCCCGTCATCGGCCTGCTGGAACGCGGCGGCCTCCAGGAGCAGGCCCGCACCCTGATCGGCCGGCTCGGCAAGCTGACCACCGGCCGGTTCCTCGCCCTGTACCTGCTGCTGCGCCAGCTGACCGCCGCCGTCGGCCTGACCAACATCGGCGGCCCCGCGCAGAGCGTCCGCCCCATGGTGGCGCCGATGGCCGAGGCCGCCGCCGAACGACGCCACGGACCGCTGCCGGAACGGATCGTCGAACGCATCCGCTCCTACAGCTCCAGCGCCGACACCGTCGGGGTCTTCTTCGGCGAGGACTGCTTCCTCGCGGTCGGCTCCATCCTGCTCATCACCGGGTTCGTCAACACCACCTACCACACGCATCTGGAGCCGATGCAGCTCGCGTTGTGGGCCGCGCCGACCGCCGTGTGCGCCTTCCTCATCCACGGCGCCCGGCTGCTGCGGCTCGACCGCACCCTCGAACGCCAGCTGGCCGCCGCCTCCGCGACGCAGACCACCGCGGCCCGCCGCACCACCCCGGAGGAGGCCAAGTGATCAAGGTCGAGTGGTTCTACTGGCTCGTCGGAGCCGTCTTCGTCGCCATGGCCGTCCAGATGGCCTTCGACCGCACCAACCCCAAGCGCTTCGGCTCCGCCGGCTTCTGGGGGCTGCTCGGCCTGTCGTTCTGCTACGGCACCTGGGTGGTGAAGAAGTCCGCCCCGGCCGAACCGCTCGGCGCCGCCGTCCTGGTCATGATCTGCCTGGCCGGGTTCGGACTCACCGGGCGCGGCACCCCCCGTACCACCACCCCCGAGCAGCGCACCGCCTCCGCGGCCCGGCTCGGCAACCGGCTCTTCGTCCCGGCGCTGACCATCCCGGTCGTCGCCGTGCTGTGCGCCTCGCTGGTCAAGCACTGGAGCATCGGCGGCAGCCACCTGCTGGAACCGGGCAGCGAGACCATCCTCGGCCTCGGCTTCGGCGCGGTGGCCGCCCTCGTCGTCGGCATGGTGGTGGTACGCGAACGCAACCCCGCCGTCCCCCTGCACGCCGGACGCGGACTGCTGGAGTCCATGGGGTGGGCGCTGCTGCTGCCGCAGCTCCTCGCGGTCCTCGGCTCGATCTTCCAGGTGGCCGGCGTCGGCACCCAGGTCGGCAAGATCACCGAGGGGGTCCTCCCGCACGGCCAGCGGTTCGTCGCGGTCGTCGTCTACTGCGTCGGCATGGCCGTCTTCACCATCGTCATGGGCAACGCCTTCGCCGCCTTCCCGGTGATGACCGCCGCCATCGGCTGGCCCGTCCTCATCCAGCAGATGCACGGCAACGTCCCCGTCGTCCTCGCCGTCGGCATGCTGGCCGGCTTCTGCGGCACCCTGGTCACCCCCATGGCGGCCAACTTCAACCTGGTGCCCGCCGCCCTGCTGGAGCTGAAGGACCAGTACGGGCCGATCAAGGCCCAGATTCCCACCGCCGGGGCGCTGCTGGTGTGCAACATCGCCATCATCGCGCTCTTCGCCTTCTAGAAGGGGACCCCATGACCCGCGTCCTTCTCACCGGCTTCGAACCCTTCGGCGGCGAGAGCGTCAACCCCTCCTGGCAGGCCGTCTCCGCGGTCGCCGCCGACCCGCCGGCCGGGCTGGAGACCACCGCCGTGCGGCTGCCCTGCGTCTTCGGCACCGCCCTGGACGAGTTGCGCGCCGCCGTCGCCCGTACCGACCCCGACCTGGTGATCTGCGTCGGCCAGGCGGGCGGTCGCAGCGCGGTCACCGTCGAACGCGTCGCGGTCAACATCGACGACGCGCGCATACCCGACAACGCCGGAGGCCGGCCGATCGACGAACCGGTCGTCCCCGGCGGCCCCGCCGCCTACTTCGCCCCGCTCCCGGTCAAGGCGTGCGTCGCCGCGATACGTGCCGAAGGCATCCCGGCCGCCGTCTCCCAGACCGCCGGTACGTACCTGTGCAACCACGTCTTCTACGGGCTGGCCCATCTGATCGCCACCGAACGGCCCACGCTGCGCGGCGGGTTCGTCCACGTCCCCTACGCGCCCGAGCAGGTCGTCGACCGCGCGGAGCCGTCGATGCCGGTGCCGACGGTGGCGCGGGCGCTGCGCGCCCTGCTGCCGGCCGCCGTCCACACCCGCACCGACCTGCGCGTCGCGGAAGGAGCCACCCATTGACCCCGGACCAGCCGCGATCCGCTGAACTCGCCCGCCGCGCGGCCGACTTCGCCCGGCTCGCCGCCGCCAACGTCACCCGCCCCTACCCCTACGCCCCGGCCCACCTGCTCACCGGCCCCGACGACCTGCTCCCGCCGAGCCACCACCACCCCGCCTTCTGCGGCTCCTACGACTGGCACTCCTCGGTGCACATGCACTGGCTGCTGGTCCGGCTGCTACGCCGCTACCACGACCACGTCGAGACCGCACCGGCCACCGCCGTGCTCGACCGGCACCTCACCGCCGACCGGCTCGCCACCGAAGCCGCGTACCTGCGCGCCAACCCGTCGTTCGAGCGCCCCTACGGCTGGGCCTGGCTGCTGGCGCTCACCGCCGAGTGCCGACGGCTCGGCCCGGCCGGGGAACGCTGGGCCGACGCGCTGGAACCGGCCGCCGACACCGTCGCGGAACTGCTGTGCGGCTGGCTGGCCAAGGCCGCCTACCCGGTCCGGCACGGCACCCACACCAACAGCGCCTTCGCCCTCGGCCTGGTCCTCGACAGCGCCCCGGTGCTCGACCGCCCACGGCTGGCCGCCACCGTGACCGACACCGTCCTGCGCTGGTTCGCCGACGACCACGACGCCCCCGCGCACTGGGAACCCTCCGGCCAGGACTTCCTGTCGCCCGCGCTCACCGAGGCCGACACGGTGCGCCGGGTGCTGCCCTCCGGCGACCTCGCGCGCTGGCTGTCCCGCTTCCTGCCCGCGCTCGCCCCCGGCACCCCGTCGTCCCTGCTCACCCCGCCCACCGTCACCGACCCCGCCGACCCGCAGATCGGCCATCTGGTCGGCCTCTCCCTCAGCCGGGCCGCCGCGCTGCGCTCCCTCGCCGCCGCGCTCCCGCCCGGTGACCCCCGCACCGCCGTCCTCGCCGACGCGGCCACCGCCCACCTGTCCGCCGCCCTGCCGCACACCGCCACCGGTGACTTCACCGGCGACCACTGGCTGGCCACGTTCGCGGTCCTCGCCCTGGAAGCGGCGGTTTGAGCAGCGCCCGCAGGTCGACGACGCGGTAGCCACGGGCCCGTACCGTGTCGATGATCAGCGGCAACGCGGGCGCGTCCAGCCCCGGGCCGCCGTCGCCTGCCCCGACGTGCATCTGGACGATCTCCCCCGGGCCGAGCGCGTCGAGGGCCCGCGAGACCGCCTTGGCGACCGTCATCCCGCCGCGCTCCCCGAGGTAGCCGTTGGTGTCGGCGGAGTACTCCACGTCCGCGAAGCCCAACGCGTTGACGTCCGCGAGCCGTTCGGGCGGCACGGAGCTGTACGGGAAGCGGAAGAACGGCAGCGGCACCGCACCGGTCGCCCGGCGGATCGCCCGGTCCGCCCGCCGCACCTCCCGGCACGCCTCCTGACGGGTCAGCCCGGCGAAATCGGGGTGACGGTACGAATGGCTGGCTACGCCGTGCTCGGCGGCGATCGCCCGTGCCGCCGCCGGGTGGCGTTCGGCGAACCGTCCGGTCATGAAGAACGTGGCCGGTGCCTTGTGCCGCCGCAGCACCCCGAGCACCTCGGGCACCCCGCTGTCGTCCCACGCCGCGTTGAACGTCAGCGCCACCACGCGCTCGGAGGTGGCGATCCTGCGGTTGACCGCGCCCGACATCCCCGTAGGCGCCGCCGGTTGGGCCACCGGCCGCCGACAGTCGTCCGGGACGGCCGTCGCCCGTACCGGGGCCGGCGTCACCGTCAGGGCCAGGAGCGCGAGGAGCACGGGCAGCCGGCGGGCGCGTCGCCCCGGCCCCGGCACACGGAGGGGTTCCATGGGGAGCCAACGTATCCGCGGTCCGGATCCGGGCGCCGGGCGCGCGCCGGGTGACCGGGGTGGCGTCCGCCGATCGGCGGTGCGCCCCACGGCTTCGTTCCCGATGTGTCAAGAGTCCGCCAAGGAGTTGCGTCGACGCGCAAGTGTCGGGCTACACTCGTGGAGGTTTGAAGAGGCACCTCGTTCGGTGAGGCGTCTGCACGGACACAGGCCACTGACCCCACGACGTCGAGAGACGCCCAGGGTCAGGACAGGTCTCCCCGGCCTAAGGGGTGACCCCAAGTGGCTTCCCCGGTACGGGGATCACGCCGTGGAGTGCCAAAGCTCTGACGAGTTGGGGTGAGCCGGCCGCGTTGATGCGGGACCGGCCGCTCCTTGCCGAGTCGATGACGACGCGCACGGTCGCGTCCCGGCCGGAAGGAGGCGACAGACATGGATTGCAGTAGCAGTCCGGGCCATCATCGGCCCCATCCCCGCTTGTCCTCGCATTCTTCCGGCACGCGGTAACCATCCTCCCTGCGCGGCCCCTCGCCGGCCCCGCGACCCCTGTGTGCGCACCCGCACGGCCCTTGTGCCGCCGCGGGCCGCCGTCCTGCGCCTCCGCGCAGGGGGGATGGCTGCTGCGTGCCCCCTGTCCGCCCCCTCCCGGGGGTACGGGAGGTACGCCATGACCCACACCACCACGGCCACCCCGGTGGAAACCCCCCGCGCCACGGCGGTACTCGACGACGCGCACGTCGGCGACATCCGCGGAGCACTGGGCACCATCCGCCTCGACGACACCGCACCGCGCACCGGCCTGACCGCGAAACTCAAGACGCTGCTGGCGATCGTCGGCCCCGGACTGATCGTGATGGTCGGCGACAACGACGCCGGCGCGTTCGCCACCTACGGCCAGGCCGGCCAGAACTACGGCACCCACCTGCTGTGGACACTGCTGCTGCTGATCCCCGTGCTCTACGTCAACCAGGAGATGGTCCTGCGCCTCGGCGCGGTCACCGGCGTCGGCCACGCCCGGCTGATCCTGGAACGCTTCGGGAAGTTCTGGGGCGCCTTCAGCGTCATCGACCTGTTCCTGCTCAACGCCCTGACCCTGGTGACCGAGTTCATCGGGATCACCCTGGCCGCCGGATACCTCGGGCTGCCCAAGGTGGCCGCGGTGGTCCTGGCCGCCGCCATCATCATCGCCTCGGCCTTCACCGGCTCCTTCCAGCGTTTCGAGCGGGTGGCCATCGCACTGTGCGCGGCCTCGCTGCTGCTGGTGCCGATCTACTTCATGGCCCACCCGGCCACCTCCACGATGGTCCACGACTTCGTGGTCCCCGGCATGCCGGGCGGCTCCGGCCAGCTGGCCACGGTGATGCTGCTGATCATCGGCATCGTGGGCACCACGGTGGCACCCTGGCAGCTGTTCTTCCAGCAGTCCTACGTCATCGACAAGCGCATCACACCGCGCTTCATGAAGTACGAGAAGGCCGACCTGTGGATCGGCATCGCCGTGGTGGTGATCGGCGCCGCGGCCATGATGGGCTTCACCGCCGCCACCTTCGCCGGCACCGGCGGCCAGGGCCACTTCACCGACGCCGCCGGCATCGCCCACGGACTGGCCGCCCACGCCGGCAAACTGGCCGGAGTCCTCTTCGCCATCGCACTGCTGGACGCCTCCATCATCGGCGCCTTCGCCGTCTCCCTGTCCACCGCCTACGCCATCGGAGACGTCCTGGGCCTGAAGCACTCCTTGCACCGCGGTGTCGGCGGCGCCAAGGGCTTCTACACCGTCTACGCCGCACTCGTGGCCGCCGCCGCCACGATCGTGCTGATCCCCGGCTCCCCGCTCGGCCTGCTCACCGAAGGCGTCCAGACCCTCGCCGGCGTCCTGCTGCCGTCCGCCTCGGTCTTCCTGCTCCTGCTCTGCAACGACAAAGCGGTCCTGGGCCCGTGGGCCAACGGCCCGAAGACCAACGCCTTCACCTCCGCGGTCGTCGGCGTCCTGGTCACCTTGTCGGTCATCCTCACCGCCGCCGTCCTCTTCCCCGACATCTCCGCGAACACCATCCTCGACATCATGGCCGCCTGCGGAATCGCCGGCGTGGTCGCCATCGGCTACGCGGAGGCCCGGCGCCGTCGGCGCGGCTGGACGCTGGCGTCCCGTCCGGTCGACCGCACCGGCCGGGAAGGCTGGCGGATGCCGCCGCTGGAGACGCTGCCCAAGCCGGTCATGTCCACCGCCCGCAAGATCGGCATGGGTGCCCTGCGGACCTACCTGCTCATAGCGATGGTCCTGGTGATCGTCAGGATCGTCGAGGTCGCCCTGGGGCGGTGAGACGGCCCGGACACGGCGAGGGGCCACCCCGGACGGCATCCGGGGTGGCCCCTCGCCGTTCCGTGGTCAGGCGTCGGTGGTGGGCCGGAAGCGGCGCAGGCGCAGGCTGTTGCCGACGACGAACAGGGAGGACAGGGCCATCGCGGCACCGGCGATCATCGGGTTGAGGAGTCCGGCGGCGGCCAGCGGGAGCGCGGCGACGTTGTAGCCGAAGGCCCAGAAGAGGTTGGTCCGGATGGTGCCGAGCGTGCGGCGGGCGAGGCGGATGGCGTCGGCCGCCACTCGCAGGTCACCGCGGACGAGGGTGAGGTCGCCGGCCTCGATGGCGGCGTCGGTGCCGGTGCCCATGGCCAGCCCCAGATCGGCCTGGGCCAGCGCGGCGGCGTCGTTGACCCCGTCGCCGACCATGGCCACGCTGCGCCCCTCGCCCTGCAGGCGGCGCACGACGGCCACCTTGTCCTCGGGGAGGACCTCGGCGATGACGTGTTCGGGCGCGATGCCGGCCTGGCGGGCGACGGCTTCGGCGACCGTGCGGTTGTCACCGGTGAGCAGGATCGGGGTCAGCCCCAGCGCCCGCAGCCGGGTGACGGCCTCGGCGCTGGTGGGCTTGATCGCGTCGGCGACCTCCAGGACGGCGCGGGCCTTGCCGTCCCAGGCGACGGTGACGGCGGTGCGTCCGGCCGCCTCGGCGTCGGCCCTGGCCCGCTTGAGGTGGCCGGGGAGCGGCAGCGACCAGTCGAGCAGGAGGCGTTCGCGGCCGACGAGGACGGCGTGGCCGTCGACGACGCCCTGGACGCCGAGGCCGGGGACGTTGGTGAAGTCCTGCGGGGCCGGCAGGGTGCCGACGCGGTCGGCGGCGCCCTGGGCGACGGCCTGGGCGATGGGGTGTTCCGAGGCGTTCTCCAGGGCCCCGGCCAGCCGCAGGACCTCGGCCTCGGTGGTGTCGTCGGTGGTGTGGACGGCCAGCAGCGCCATCCGCCCGGTGGTGACGGTGCCGGTCTTGTCCAGCACGACGGTGTCGACGCGGCGGGTGGTCTCCAGCACCTCGGGGCCCTTGATGAGGATGCCGAGCTGCGCGCCGCGTCCGGTGCCGACGAGCAGCGCGGTGGGGGTGGCCAGGCCCAGGGCGCACGGGCAGGCGATGATCAGCACGGCGACCGCCGCGGTGAACGCGGCCGTGGTGTCGGCCCCCGAGACCAGCCAGAAGACGAGGGTGCCCAGCGACAGCGCGATGACGACCGGGACGAAGACCGCGGAGATGCGGTCGGCCAGGCGCTGCGCGGCGGCCTTGCCGCTCTGGGCGTCCTCGACCAGCCGGGCCATCCGGGCCAGCTGGGTGTCGGCGCCGACCCGGGTCGCCCGCACCAGCAGCCTGCCGTGCAGGTTGACGGTGGCCCCGGTGACCGCGTCGCCCGGCCCGGCCTCGACGGGGACGGACTCACCGGTGAGCATCGAGGCGTCCACGCTGGAGGAGCCTTCCTCGACCGTCCCGTCGGTGGCGATCTTCTCACCCGGCCGCACCACGAAGACGTCCCCGACCGCCAACTGCTCCACCGGCAGGCGCAGTTCGCGGCCGTCGCGCAGCACGGTGACGTCCTTGGCGCCCAGATGCAGCAGCGCGCGCAGCGCCGCCGAGGCCCGGCGCTTGGAACGGGCCTCGAAGTACCGCCCGGCCAGGATGAACACCGTCACCCCGGCGGCGACCTCCAGGTAGATGCTGCCGGCGCCGTCGGTGCGGGAGATGGTCAGCTCGAACGGGTGCCGCATCCCCGGCATCCCCGCCGTCCCGAAGAACAACGCGTACAGCGACCAGGCGAACGCCGCCAGCGTCCCCACCGACACCAGCGTGTCCATGGTCGCCGCGCCGTGCCGGACGTTCTTCGCCGCCGCGCGGTGGAACGGCCACGCCCCGTAGCCGACCACGGGGGCCGCCAGCGTCAGCGACAGCCACTGCCAGTAGGTGAACTGCAACGCCGGGACCATGGCCAGCACGATCACCGGTACCGCCAGCACCGTCGAGGTGACCAGCCGCTGCCGCAGTGAAGTCAGCCGCCGCTCCTCCTCACCCGCGCCCGGCTCGTCCGGCCGCTCGCCGTCCGCCCCGGGAACGGGCGCGGTGGGCGCCGGGGCGGGCAGCGCGGCGGTGTAGCCGGTGCGCTCCACGGTGGCGATCAGCTCGTCGACCGCCACCTCCGGCGGGAAGGACACCCGTGCCTTCTCGGTGGCGTAGTTGACGGTCGCCGCCACGCCCTCCATCCGGTTCAGCTTCTTCTCGATCCGGGCCGCGCACGACGCGCAGGTCATGCCCCCGATGGCGAGTTCCACCTCGGACAGGCTCGGTGCCGCGGTACTCATCGACTGCTCCCTTGGCTGTGGACTGGGTCGGACCCGTCGGTCTCACACACGGCCGGTCAGCTCGTAACCGGCTTCCTCGACGGCGGCACGCACCCGCGCGTCGTCGGGCCCGTCGGCGGCGGTGACGGTGACCGTACCGGCCACCAGGTCCACCGCCACGTCACGGACCCCCGGCACCGCCGAGACCTCCCGGGTCACCGCGGCACGGCAGTGCTCGCAGGTCATGCCGGACACCGCGTAGCTCACGGTCCACGCTCCGGCGGGGGCCGGGACGGTGGCCGGGGCGGAGTGGCAGCTTCCGTCGGGCGTGCAGCAGGACATCGTCTTCTCCATCTCGTGGTCACTATACCCGCAGGGGGTATCCGGTGCTCACTTTTATACCCCCGGGGGGTAATGCACGCAAGTGATTCCCGGTCCGGCGTGGGCGGGAGCGCCGTCCCGCCCGGCGCAGCCCTCGACGGCGGGACGGCAGGAAACAGCCTCTTGCCGCTGCGATACGGTCATGCCATGTCCAGATCAGCTGAGCCCGACGCCGCCCCGGCCCCCGTCACCGCGGACGACCTCGACCTCGTCGTGCGCCTCGCGGTGGCGGCGCTGCGTGAGGCGCCGCCGGAGGCGTGGGACCGCGAGGCGGGTTCGCTGGAGTGGGACTGCTGGGAGACGGTCGAGCACCTCGCCGACGACCTCTTCGCCTACGCCGCCCAACTCGGCCCGCAGGAGCCGCCGTTGGACGGCGAGGTGCCCTTCGTCTGGGAGAGTCGGCGGCCCGGGGGCCCGGCGAACGCCGTGCACGCGGACCGGGCGGCCGGCCCCGCCGGACTGCTGCGGGTGCTGGAGGCGAGCGGCGCGCTGCTGGCCGCCATGGTGCGGACGAGGCCGCCGCGGGTGCGTGCCTACCACGTCTTCGGCGTCTCCGACCCCGAGGGCTTCGCCGCGATGGGGATCGTGGAGACCCTGGTCCACACCTACGACCTGGCCCAAGGGCTCGGGCTCGGCTGGAACCCGCCCGCCGGTGTGTGCGCCCGGGTGCTCGCCCGCCTCTTCCCGGACGCGCCCCGCACCACCGACCCCTGGCCCACCCTGCTGTGGGCCACCGGCCGGGGCGAACTCCCCGGCCGCCCCCGCCTCACCACCTGGCGCTGGGACGGCACGCCCCGCCGGTAGCTCAGCCGTCGGCGGGCAGCGGCACGCTCCACTCCAGCCGCGTCCCCCGGGACCGTCCGGGGCCGACCCGGAAGGTGCCGCCGCAATCCTCCGCGCGGGAACGGAGGTTGGCCAGACCGCTGCGGCGGGTGGCGGACGGGTCGATGCCGCGGCCGTCGTCGGACACCACCAAGGTCAGCCGCCCGTCCGCCACCGCGGCGGACACCTCCACCGTGGTGGCGCCGGAATGCCGCGCCGCGTTGGCCAGCGCCTCGCGCGCCACCGCTGTCAGATGCCCGGCCAGGGCGTCCGGCACCAGGGTGTCCAGCAGCCCCGTCATCCGCAGCGACGGGGTGAACCCCAGCGTCCCGGCGGCGGCGTCCACCTCGGCGAGCAGCCGTGCGCGCGGCCCGGTGCCGTCACCGTGCCGGTGTTCGTGCAGGGAGTAGATGGTCGAGCGGATGACCTTGATGGTGTCGTCGAGGTCGTCCACCACCCGCCGCACCCGCTCCGCCGCCTCGGGGCGGTCGGCGAGCCGGCCGTGGACCGCCTGGAGGCTCAGCCCGGACGCGAAGAGGCGCTGGATCGCCAGGTCGTGCAGGTCGCGGGCGATCCGGTCGCGGTCGTCGAGGACCATCAACCGCTCGGCGGCACGCCGGTGTTCGGCCGGTTTCAGCGCCAGGGCCGCCTGCCCGGCGAACCCGGTGATCATCTCCAGCACCGCGTCGCCGAACGGCTGACCGCTGGCCACCCTGGCGATGTGCAGCACCCCGCGGATGTCGTCCCCGCTGCCCAGCGGAACGAAGAACGCCGGGCCCAGCTCGATGCGCGAGGCGCTGCCGCCCGCCCGGGAGCGCGGATCGGCCGACACCGTGTCACTGCTGACCGGCTCTCCCGTGCGGTACACCTCGGCGGCCAACGTCGCGGCGGGCAGCGCCAGTCCGCGTACCCGCTCCGCCTGCTCGCCCGCCGCCGCCTCGACCACCAGGTCACCGGTGCCCTCGACGGGAACGGCCAGGGTGGCCAGGTCGGCGCCGGCCATCTCGCGCACCGTCTGCGTCAGTGTGCCCAGCCCTTGGTGCACCTCGGTGCCGGAGAGCAGTGAGCGGGTCAGCTCGGCGCCGGCCGCCAGCCACCGCTGACGGCGCCGGGCGTCCTCGTACAGCCGGGCGTTGTCGATGGCCACGCTCGCCGCGGCGGCCAGGGTGCGCAGCACCGCCTCGTCGTCCGCGTCGAACCCCTCGGTACCGCGTTTGTCGGTCAGGTACAGGTTGCCGAAGACCTGGTCGCGTACCCGGACCGGAACGCCGAGGAAGCCGCGCATCGGCGGATGGCCCGGGGGGAAGCCGACGGAGTCGGGATGCCGGGTGAGATCGGGCAGGCGCAGCGGTCGCGGGTCGCGGATCAGCAGCCCCAGGATGCCCTCACCGCGCGGGTACGGGCCGATCGCGGCGATGGTCCCCTCGTCCATGCCCACGGTGATGAACCGGCGGATCCGGCCCTCCTCGCCCAGCACGCCCAGCGCCCCGTACCGGGCGTCGACCAGGTCGACGGCGGACTGCACGATCTGCCGCAGCACCGTCTCCAGATCCAGGTCGGAACCGATGGCCAGCACCGAGTCCAGCAGTGCCTGCACCTGGTCGCGGGTGCCCCGTACCCGTTCCACGTGCTGCTGCAAGGCGTCGAGGAGGACGTCCAGCCGTAGTTGGGGCGCCGCGGGCCGCCTCCGCTCCGCGCCGAGCGTGTCGTCGCCGGCCATGCCGCCGCCCCTCCCGCGCCTCACCGATCGGTCTCCGCCGGGAAGTATGCCCGAGCGCGGGGAGGCTCCGGGCGGCCGGGGGAGGGGGCGCGGAACAGACCGGGTGACCGGTCGGCCGCGTCCGCAGGAGCGCGTCGCCCATCGCGGGCAAGGGCCGAACGTCCCTGGTCCCAGGGGACGTTGGGCCCATGCGCGGATCCGTCCGGTGTGCGGCGGCGTGGCGGTTCGCGGTGATGTGGTGTGATGGCGGCGGGCCGCCGACGATCAGGGGAGGGAGCCATGACGGACGCCACGGCTTCGGGCGAACGGGGACCGGTACGGGTCTTCCTGCTCGACGACCACGAGGTGGTACGGCGCGGGGTGCGCGACCTGCTGGAGTGCGAACCGGGTCTGGCCGTGGTCGGGGAGGCCGGCACCGCCGAGCAGGCACTGGCCAGGGTGCCGGCGCTGCGCCCCGACGTCGCGGTGCTGGACGTGCGCCTGCCCGACGGTGACGGGGTGACCGTCTGCCGCGAACTGCGCTCGCGAGTACCGGGGTTGGCCTGCTTGATCCTGACCTCCTTCGACGACGAGGAGGCGTTGCTGGACGCGGTCATGGCCGGCGCGGGCGGATACGTGCTCAAGCAGATCAGCGGCACCGACCTGGTTCGCGCGGTGCGCACGGTCGCCTCCGGCCGCTCGACGCTCGACCCCGACGCCACCACCCGCCTGATGGCCCGGCTGCGCGGTGACAACACCCCCAGGCAGCCGGACGCCCTCGCGGACCTGACCGCACGCGAACGCGAGATCCTGCTGCTCATCGGCGAGGGGCTGACCAACCGCGACATCGGCAGACGCCTCTACCTCGCCGAGAAGACCGTCAAGAACCACATCTCCCGCCTGCTGGCCAAACTCGGCGTCGAACGCCGCGTCCAGGCCGCCGTCATCGCCACCCGCACCCACCCCGCACCTCCGCCCACCCGCCCCTGACCCCCGGCCGGACCCGCCCGACCCGCGAACGAGCGCCGGAGAGCGGGGCGTAGGCGAACCAGCCGAAGTCGGCGGCGCCTTGCGGGGGCATCGCCAGGAGCAGCAGCATCACCGAACCATGCGTGGTGAACGCCTGGTTGAACTGCTCGTCGGACAGGACCTGGAGCCCCGGCCGTGGTGGTCAGCCACTCCACCCAGGAACCCCGGCCCGCCCGCCGCGCCCCCTCACCCGCGGCGGGACGCCGCTCACCACCGTCCACCCGCCGTATCGCTGCCTTGTCCACACCGGGACGCGCCCGGCGTGGCGGCCAGGGCCGTTCGGCGTCCGCCGCGGGCCGAACGGCCCCGTTCGACACCCCGCGCGGATGCCCGGCGTCGCGTTCGTGTCGGCGTGGCGGGCGACCACCGGATACGCTGAGAGGGACATAACGCCTCGAGGTATCCGCATGCCATCACCTTGGCAGCCCGCCGTGTTCGGCGGGCGGGCACGAGGAGAGGTAGGTCCAGGCGTGCTGCATCGAACGTCCTTCTCCGTGGAACCGTTGACGGAAACCTGCCGCGTGGTGGTTCACAACAGGGACCACGTCGTCCTCGGGGTGAGCCCCGGTAACAGCTATTTCCGGACGTCGCTGCTGACCGAGCTGCTGGTCTGGCTGACCGAGGGGTTCCGCCGCATCGACGTGGTGATCCCCGACACCGCGCTGACGCACACCTACGAAGCCCTGGGATACACCCCGCAGCGGGCCTCGGTGAAAGTGCGCGGCGAGACCAACGTGTTGCGTAACCGGGTGCTGCGGGCCTGGCACGATGCGGGCGGTCGGCGCCCCGCCGACGGACACCACATGATGTCCGACCTCGCCGGTCACCCCGTCTACCAGCGTGTTCTCGCGCAGTGCGAGGCGGCGTTGCGGGTGGACGCCGGTCTGCGACGCACCTGCCGCGCCATGAGCCGGGAGGCGCTGCTCGCCCGGCGCCCCGACCAGGAACCCGGGCCGGCCCAGATCGACCAGGGCGTCCGCTACCTCGTCGAGGAACTGCCGTTCTTCGTCGCCTCGGCCGACATCTTCGAGGTGGGCTCCTCCCTGTGCTTCTACCACCGCCGGATTCCGCTGGCCGATGTCGTCTTCTCCGGCCGGTGCGCGCTGGCCGCTTCGCCGCGCCAGGGGTACGCCGTCATCCGCCCGGTACCGGAGCAACTGCCCGCCGAGCCGTGAGGACCGGTACGTGCGGCGGCGCCTGGCCGGTTTCTACCCGTCGGTAACTTTGGCTGGTGATCACCTGCCGCGCCGGACGCCGCCCCTCCTACGCTGCCGGTCATGACCCGAACCCCACGCCGCGCGAGCCTGCCCCGCCGTACGGCGGGCGCCGCCGCGCTGGCCCTGGCCGCGGCGACCGTCACCGTCACCGCACCCGCCGCGCGGGCCGCCGCTCCCGTCTTCCGTACGGCCGACATCACGGCGAAGGACGGAATCGTCCTCAAGGCCGACGTGTTCACCCCCGCCCCGGTACCCCCGGGGCGGACGCACGGGGCCGCTATCCGGCGGTCGTCCAGCCCGCCGCCTGGGGCCAGCCGGACCTGGAATACGTCATGGAGGGCCGCCGCCTCGCCGCCGAGGGCTACGTCGCCGTCACCTACACGGTGCGCGGCTTCTGGCTCTCCGGCGGCGAGGTCGACGTCGCCGGAGCCAAGGACGTGGCCGACATCTCCACGGTCACCGACTGGACCCTCGCCCACACCCCGGCCGACCCTGGGCGGCTCGGCATGATGGGGCTCTCCCTCGGCGCCGGTCTCACGCTGATGGGCGCCGCGTTCGAACCACGGCTCAAGGCGGTCGCCGCGATGAGCGGCTGGGGCGACCTCACCGACTCGCTCGACGGCGCCGACACCCGCCACCTCCAGGCGGCGGCCGGCCTCACCGCGATCCGGCTCCCCGCCGGCCGCCCCGGCCCGCCGCTGCGGAACGCCGTCTCCGACCTCTTCGCCGACCGCGACATACCGGGCCTGCGCGCCTGGGCCCGCACCAGGTCGCCGTCGACCTACGCGGACCGCATCAACGCCCACGGCACCGCCGTCCTGCTGCAGAACGCCTGGGGCGACAGCATCTTCAACTCCAGCCAGATCACCGCCTTCTACCAGCGGCTGACCGTCCCCAAACGCCTCGTGATGCGCCCCGGCGACCACGCCACCCAGGAGGCGGGGAGCCTGTTCGGCCTGCCCGGCCCCGCCTGGTCCACCGCGCTGGGATGGTTCGACCACCACCTCAAGGGCGCCCCCGACGACACCGGCCTCCCGGTCCGGCTCACCGTGCTGCGTTCCGGCCGCCAGGAGCAGTACGCGCACTGGCGTGACATCAGCACGCGCACCCGGCGCCTCCCGCTGGCCGAACCGCGGACCGTCACCGGCGGCCTCGACTCCGGAGCCGACGCCGGCACCATCGAGGTCTCCGGCCTGCTCGACCAGGTCACCGGCGTACCACCGCTCGCCGAGATCCCCCTGCTGCCGGCCACCGCCGCCGCGGTGTGGCAGTCACCCGTCTACGCCACCACCCAGCACATCCGCGGCATACCCCGCCTGCACACCACGGTCACCTCCTCCGCCCCGGACGGCACGGCGATCGCCTACCTCTACGACGTCAACCCCCTCGGCCTCGGCGCCCTCGTCACCCACGCCCCCCGAACCTGGTCCCACCGTCCCCCGGGCCACCCCTTCCCCCTCGACCTCGCCCTGTACGCCACGGCCTACGACCTCCCCGCCGGCCACCGGCTGGCCGTCGTCATCGACACCCAGGACCCCCTCTACGCCAGCGCCTCACCCCTCGGCAGCACGGTGACCTTCACCTCCCGGCCCGGCTCGCCGTCGGAACTCGACGTGCCGTTGAGGTGACGTCCCGTCATGTCGCGACAACGCCTCCGTTCCCAACTGCGGTGAGCCGCCGACCTGTTAGCATCGCGCCGCGTGCGGACGATGAGATTACGCGGAGGTCTTCCACGGGGCACGACGGAACGGCGCCGGTGGCCGCGACCACGCTGGGCGGCAGCCGCCGTCGGTGTCGCGGCTGCCGCGGTGGCCGCCGTCGTCATCCTCGGCAACGGTGACGGCCACGCGGGTCGGCGCGCGCTGACCCCGGACGAGGCCGACCGGCTGGCGATCACACGGTTCCGCAACTACCAGGCGGGAGGACGGGCGATGACGATCAGCGTGCCGGGGACCGCCGGCACGCTGGTGATCAGCGGCTCCATCGACTACCGCGGCAAACGCGGCTACGGCGTGGTGCACGGCACCGGACGCGACACGTCCAGCGACGGACTGATCGAGTGGACCTCCACCACCGTGCTGGTCCGCCCCATGCCGGACGCCCCCGCCACCGCACCGGCGGCACCGCCCGCCTCCGGCTGGTACGGCCGTCCGCTGCGGACCGCCGGCAGCTCCCTGGACAGCTCGCTGGCGATCGCGCTCGGACTCGGCAGCGACCGCCCCGACAACGCCGAACTCCTGCCGCAGAACGGCGCCGCCTGGACCGGGCGGGCCGAGGTACGCGGCCACCAGGCGGACGTCATGACCGGGCCCGACGCCCGTACCAAGGCCGGTACCTCCGGCACCGTGCGCTACTGGATCGGCGCGGACGGCACCATGTACCGGGTCCAGGCCACCGTCGCCTCCGAGCCGCAACCGGTGGTCATCGACTTCGACACCCACCGGTACGTCCCGGTGCGCCCGGTCCCCGGAACCACCCCGACCCGGTAGCCGCCGCTCAACGGACCGGCACCCGCGCGCCGTCGGCGAGCAGCGACACCGGCGGCACCGTGACGCCCGTGGTGTCCGGCAGCGCGGGCACGGCCGGGACGGTGGTGGCACCGGCGGTCGTGGCGTGCGGGAACTGCGGCTGCGCGCCGGGCGCGGCCACGTCCGTGAACGGGATACCGCCGGGCGCCGCCGGCTTCGCCCAGGTGCCGGACGGCGAGGGTGACGCGGACGAGGCCGGGCAGGACGCCACGTCGGCGAGGCGCTCGGGCGCCGTCGTCCGCAGCTCGTTCCCGCGCAGGCAGTTGCCCCGGCCGCGGGTGGCGGTGGGGAACGTCCAGCCGACGTCGACGCCGTTGGACGCGAAGGTGTTCTCCGTGATCCGGTTGGTGTCCGGCGGCATGTCGGCGGTGGCGGTCAGCACCAGCCCGGCGGTGACGTTGCCGGTGATCCGGTTGCGGGTGAACTCGTTGTCGCTGCCGCCGTCGATCCCGACGCCGATGCCCCAGCCGCCGTCGGCCTGTTCGGGCGTGGCCGCCTGCTGGTTGGCCGCGATCAGGTTGCCGGCGACGACCGCGCCGCGCTGCGGGCCGAGCTTCTCCTGGTGGTCGGAGTCGGTGGTGAGCCCGACGCGGTTGCCGACGAGACGGTTGCCGACGACATACATCTCGCCACCGGCGTTGGTGCCTTCGTAGCCGACCGCGTTGAGTTCGGCGACGTTGTCCCGCACGACGATCCGGCACGGCCTGCACTGCCCGACGTAGATCCCGGAGTCGGCCCCGCCGGAGGCGTAGGAGTGCTCGATGACACCGTTCTGCGCGGAGAACGCGTAGATGCCGTACAGCCCGTTGCGGGTCGCGGTCACGTAGGAGACCAGGAACGACTTCAGGAAGGTGACGGGCTCGTCACCGGTGTCGTAACCGCCGGTGCGGCCGGGCGATCCGGCGACCGCCGCGGCGGAACCGGTGACGAGTACGCCGTTCTGCGTGTTGTTCTCCACGGTCAGGTTCTCCACGGCCACCCGGGGGGCCGCGACGACGACGCCGTTCGGCTGCCGCAGCCGCCCGTCGATGACCACCTTGTCCCGGGACTCGCCGCGCAGGGTGACATCGGCCGTGCCGATCCGCACCGACTCGTGGTACACACCCGGCGCGACCAGCACCAGGTCACCGGGGTGCGCGAGGGAGACCGCGGCGGAGATCGTCGGGGCGTCGGCCGGCACCCGGATCGTCACGTCGGCCCCGGCCGGACGCCGCCCCTTCCCCGATCCGCCGTCGCCGGAACCGCAGCCAGCCACCAGGGCCAGCACACCCAACACCGCGACCAGCGCGCGAAGACCCGAACGAGGCATGATCCCAGTCTCCCAGACGACGCCGAACTCCACGCGCCTTCAAGGAAGTTGGCGCGACGGCGGGGGTCGCCCGCGGCGGGCCGGATGTGGCACCCTCCACACCATGCGCCGAGCCGATCACCATCCGTCACGCCGGGCGTTCCTGGATGCCGCCGGAGCCATGGCCGCCGTCGGCCTGGCCGCCGGATGCGAAGCACGTCCCGCCCGGCCGGGCCCGCCCTCCGACGCCCCGGCGTCGGCCGCCCCGGTGCCGGCCACCGGCCGCCACCAGGCCGGCATCACGACTCCGCGGCCGGCCCAGCGCAACCTGCTGGTCGTCGTCGCCGACGTGGGCCCCGCCGTGGCGCCGGGGCCGTTGCTGGCCGACCTGGGCCGGACCGTCCGCGCCCTCACCGCGGGGACCGACGCACGACTGCTGGGCCTGGCGCCCGGCGACCTCACGGTGACGATCGGGGTGGGCCCCCGGCTGGTACGCGCGGCCGGTCCCGCCTTGCCCGGCGCGACGGAGCTGCCCGGCTTCTCCCGGGAGCGCATGGACCCGCAGGCACGCGGCGGTGACCTGCTGATCCAGATCTGCGCCGGTGACGCCCTGGTCGTCCCCGTGGCCGCCGCCGCACTCCTGGACCAGGCCGGTGACCGCGTCCACGAACGCTGGCGGCAGTCCGGACACCGCGGCCCCGACGTTCCCGTGGACCACGACCTCACCGCACCACGCAACGTACTCGGCTTCATCGACGGCATCGTGGGCCCGCACACGGCCGAGCGGCAACGACGGCATCTGTGGCTGCCCGGCCCGGCCCCCGTCGCCGGGGGCACGATCGCCGTCCTGCGGCGCATGGAACTCGACCTGTCCCGGTTCGCCCAACTGCCCGTCTCCGCCCAGGAGTCGGCCGTCGGCCGCCGCCGGACCACCGGCACCCCGCTGTCCGGCGGCTCCATCACCTCCGACCCCGTCCTCGGCGCCAAGACACCCGACGGGCGCTACCTCATCCCGGCCGACGCCCACGTCCGCCGGGCCAACGCCAACGCCGTGGGCGTCGGCCTCATGCTCCGCCGCTCCTACAGCACCGCCGACCCCGCCCCCGCCCTGCTCTTCATCAGCTTCCAGAACGACATCCGGACGTTCACCAGCACCCTCACCCGGATGGAAACCTCCGACGCCCTCCTCGACCTCACCACCACGACCGCCGGCGCGACCTTCCTGATCCTCCCGGGCTTCGACGATCACCATCCGCTCGGCGCCTCGCTGTTCGGGTGAACGGGCCGTCACCGTTTCGCGCGTCCGGACGATTGCTAAGTCATCCCGGCCGGATCCTCATCGACGGCTCCCGGGCCGCTCGATGAAGATGGTGATCAGTTGTTCATCGAACCCAGGGGGAGGTTCTCGATGACCTGGACATCATCATGGGCGCCACGCGCGCTGGTGGCGCCCGCGGCTGCCGCGACGCTGCTGTTCGCGGGCGCCGTGGCGGCGACGGCGGCGCCGGCCACCGGCGGTGACCCGGCCATGGCGGCACAGGACGCCGCCGGCAACGGCTGGAGCGCGGTGGGTTACTTCTACACGGCCCTGAGCACGGGGGACGCCGGCTTGATGGCGGATGCGGTCGACCAGGACTGGACCGACGTCCCGTCCCATCCGGGCCTGGGCACCGGGGTGGCCGGTGCCGAACAGCTCGTCGGGGAGATCCGGAGTGTCTTCCCCGACCTCACCGAGAACATCACCGCCGTCAGCCGCGGCGGCGACCGCGTCCACGTCTCGCTGCTGCACTGCGGCACCCACTCCGCGGAGTTCGCCGGCGTCCCGGCGACGTACAAGTACGTCTGCTTCCGCGGCGAGGAGACCCACACCATCACCCACGGCCTCATCTCCACCACCGAACACTGGGAGGACATCGACCAGTTCCGCAAGGAGGTCGGAGCGTGACCGCGAACACCACCCCGCGCCGGGCGGACGACTCGGGCGACCTGAAGAACTACCTGCTGGACGGCTCCGACCTGGCGGGCATCCCCGGTCTGGTGCGCAGCGAGACGGTCAGCCAGCAGGAGTGCTACCGCCTGATGACGGAAGGCACCAA
The DNA here is from genome assembly GCF_000240165.1 of Streptantibioticus cattleyicolor NRRL 8057 = DSM 46488. Classification (NCBI taxonomy): domain Bacteria; kingdom Bacillati; phylum Actinomycetota; class Actinomycetes; order Kitasatosporales; family Streptomycetaceae; genus Streptantibioticus; species Streptantibioticus cattleyicolor. The sequence continues at coordinate 249,984 of NC_017586.1, read as the reverse complement.
GGAGACCTACTCGCACCAGGAGGTCTTCGGCCAGTACTGCTCGCTGGGGGAGTACATCGACGTGCCGTACGACGTCGTCTTCGACTACGCGGCCAACGTCCACTCCATGGAGGAGTGGACCTTCAGCGTCCGGGACCTCCGCCACGTCGGCGGCGGCCTGTACCGGGGCACCGAGGCCATCCAGCCCGACACCGAGATCTTCATCCGCGCCGACGTGATGAAGGGCCCCGAGTACGGGCTGGTGTTCTACCCGTGCGCCTGGGACCAGGGCAAGGAACTGTGGATGCGCTACTACTTCACGTTCATCGACGCCACCCGGACGCTGCGCCGCCCCGGCACCGTCGTGCTGTGGACCAACTGCAAGCACCCCTACTACGACCGGTCCGTCACCGACGTCCCCGACTACATCGCCGAAGGCCGGGCCCGCACCGACCGCTACTGGGTCGGCGACATCTGGCCCAACTTCGACGCCATCCACCGCATCGAGACCGCCAACCTCAAACGCATCCTGGAACACCGCTTCGGCGGCGCCCCGGCGAACGGCTGACACCATGGCGACGGAACCCGACGACCACACCGGGCGCCACGCCCAACTCATCGACGTGGTCAGCTACTTGCCCGAACGCGTCGTCTCCAACGCCGGTCCACGGGGCGCCCACGACGACCTCGGCGACCACGAGTTCTTCCGTGGCGTCGCCGAGCGCCGCTTCGCCTCGCCCGACCACAGCTCCGCCGAACTGGGGGCGGCGGCCTGCGCCAAACTCCTGCGGCGCACCCGGCTCGCCGCCGACGAGGTCGACCTCATCATCTACAACTGCGTATTCAACGACACCTTCTGGCCGGGGATCGGCCCCGCCGTCCAGTCGGCGATCGGCGCCTCCCACGCCACCGTGCTCCAGCTCGACACCAGCTGCTGCTCGTGGCTGACCGGGCTGCGCACCGCCAAGGCGTTCGTCGAATCCGGCGTCCACCGCAACATCATCGTCCTGACGGTCACCAACTTCGTCTCCCGGCTGCCGGAGTTCCAGCGCTCCAAGCGCTCCCGGGTGCTGGGCGACGGCGCCACCGCCACCCTGGTGGCACCCGGCCGCCCCAGCATCCTGTCGGCCTACGAGCGTTCGCACGGCGAGAACTACGGCCTGCTGCGCTTCGAACCCGAACCGGTCGACGGGGTGTTCCGCAACTACTGGGAACGCGGCTGCGGACCGATCACGGTCAACTTCACGAAGGAACGCCTGGCCGCCATCCGCGAGAACTCCATGGCCCTGGTGCCGCAGGCGGTCGCCGCCAGCCTCGCCGAGGCCGGCCTGACCACCGACGACGTCTCACTTCTGATCACCCACCAACCCAACGAGGACTTCCTCACCGAATGGCGCAAACGCTGCGGCATCGACGAGGCACGGACACACGACACGCTGGCGAAGTACGGAAACCTCTTCGCCGGCTCCATCCCCGTGACCGTCGCGGACGCACTCGACCGCGGCCTGGTCGAGGACGGCGACGTCCTCGCGTTCGGGACCTTCGCCAACGGCGGTGACCTCGTGAGCGCGATGACCGTCCGCTGGCGGGCGGACCGATGACGGGGACGCCGCCACCTCGGGGACGGCGCACGGGAACGGCCGGCCCGGCCGGCGACAACGGGGGAGCAGTGACAAGGGGAAAGATGAAACGGGGAGCAACACCACAGGCGGCGCCGCCCGGCCCCGCCACCCGCACGGTCGCCGACGCGACCGTCACGGTGCTACGCGACTGGGGTCTGCGCTACGTCTTCGGCGTCAGCGGCGCCAACATCGAGCACCTGCACGACGCGATCCACCGCCTGGGCCGGGGCCGGCTCACCTCGGTGCTGGCCCGCCGCGAGGACGGCGCCGCCTTCATGGCCGACGGCCACGCCCGCGTCCACCGCACGCTCGGCGTGTGCTGCTCGACCTCCGGCGGCGCCCTGGTCAACCTGGCCGTCGGACTGGCCGAGTCCTACGCCGAGTCCGTCCCGGTGCTCGCCCTGGTCGGACAGCCACCACAGGAACTGGCAGGCAAGGGGGCCTTCCAGGACGGATCCGGGATCGGACGCACCGTCGACGCCCGACGGCTGCTGTCGGTCGTCACCAAACACACCACGACACTGACCGACCCCGAGCGGTTCTGGGACGAGATGGCGCACGCCGCCCGCACCGCCTTGTCCGGCCGGCCCGGCCCGGTGGCGCTGCTGCTGCCCAGGGACGTCTTCGAGCGGACCGTGCCCCCGCGCCCGGCCGACTGGCCGTCCGCCCCCGGTGACCTGGTCACGCCGCCCGAGGCGGACCCGGTCGAGGTGCGTGCCCTCTTCGACGCGATGCGGCGGGCCCGGCGGCCCGTGGTGCTGCTGGGCCACGGTGTGCGACGCAGCGCCGACCGCGAGGCGGTGGTGGAGTTCGCGCGCGCGGCGCGGATCCCGGTGGCCGTCACGATGTCGGCGCGCGCCGAGTTCCCCAACTCCGACCCGCTCTACCTCGGGGTGGCCGGCGCGGTGGGCCACCCCTCCGCGCACGCCGCGCTGCGCGAGGCCGACCTCGTCGTCGCCATCGGCGCCGGACTCAACGCGATGACCCGGGGCCCCCTCGGCGACCTGCGGGGAAACCGCGTCGCGGTGGTCAACGTCGACCCCGGTGAGGCGTCCCGCGCGGTGTCGCCTGCTCTGGTGGTGCGAGCGGACGCGGGCGTGGTGGCACGACGCCTCCTCGCGCTGCTGCGCGAACAGCCCTTCCAGGCCCCGGAGTTGGACGGCTACCGGCGCACCCGGTACCGGCCCAGGCCGGCCCGCCGGCTCGACCCGGCACCCTCCGGCGGCGCACTGCGACAGAGCGAGGCCATCACCACCCTGGCGAAATGGCTCCCGGCCCAGGGACACCTCGTACTGGACGCCGGCAACTGCGCCTCCGCCGCGATCCACCTCAGCGACGTCCCCGGCGGGGCCAGCTCCACCATCGCACTGGGCGCCGGCGGCATGGGCTACAGCATCGGCGCGGCCGTCGGAATCCAACTCGGCTCCCGGGCCGGCTCGCGCACCGTGGTGATCTGCGGCGACGGCGCCTTCCTCATGAACGGCCTGGAGGTGCACACCGCCGTCGACCTGCGGCTGCCCATCCTGTACGTGGTCTTCAACAACGCGATGCACGGCATGTGCGTCACCAGGCAGCAGACGTTCTTCGACGCCCGCATCGAGGCCGTGCGCTACGCGCCGGTGGACATCGCCACGGTGGCACGCGGACTCGGCGGCCCGGACCGCCTGTGGGTGGCGAGCGTCGACAGCCGCGAACAACTCGACCGGGCACTCGCCGACTACGCCGCGCGGGCCGCCGACGTCCCCGCCGGGACGGGCCTGCCCGGACTGCTGGACCTGCGGATCTCCCAGGAGGAGGTCCCGCCGTTCGTCCCGTTCCTGCCCCTCGACGAGCCGACGTTCCCCGTGGACGCGGCGGCCGTGCCGGCCGGGCGCGCGGAGGTGAGGGTATGACCGGGCTGACCCGCGCCGACCTCGACGCGGTCCCCTCCTACATCGTGCACCGCATCCCGGAGCGCCACGTCAACCTCAGCACCAACGAGGTCCCGTTCGGCCCGCTGCCCGGGGTGCCCGAAGCCGTCGCCGACGCCACCGCCCGGGTGCACCGCTACCCCGACATGGCCGCGACCGAACTGCGCGACGCGCTGGCCGCCCGGTACCGCGTCGCACCGGAACGGGTGGTCACCGGCGCCGGATCCGCCGCGCTGATCGAGCACCTGGTCAGGGCGACGGCGGCCGGCGGCGGCGAGGTGGTGCACGCCTGGCGCTCCTTCGAGGCGTACCCGGTGCTGATCGCCGCCGGCGGCGGACGTTCCGTACCCGTGCCGTGCCTGCCCGACCACCGGCACGACCTCGACGCCATGCTCGCCGCGGTGACCCCGGCCACCGGGCTCGTCCTGCTCTGCCACCCCAACAACCCCACCGGTGTGGCCATTTCCCGCCCCGAACTCGCCGCGTTCCTCGACGCCGTGCCCCCGCACATCGTGGTGGCCGTGGACGAGGCGTACCGGGAGTTCGTCACCGACCCCCGGCTGCCGGACACGCTCGCCGAACACGGCCACCGGCGCAACGTCGTGGTGCTGCGCACCCTGTCCAAGGCGTGGGGGCTGGCCGGGATACGGCTCGGCTTCCTGGTGGCCGACGCGCAGGTGGCCGCGGCGGTACGCAAGGTGGTGACCCCGTTCTCCACCAACGCGCTCGCCCAGGCGGCCGGCCTGGCGGCACTGCGGGCCGAACCGGAGATGCGCCGCAGGGTGCGCGTGCTGGCCGCCGAACGCGACCGGCTGACCGACGCGCTCTCCGCACGCGTCGACGGGATCCCGCGCAGCCACGCCAACTGCCTGTGGCTCCCGGTCGGCGAACGAGCCCTCGTTCTGGCCCGCCGCTGCGCGGAACGCGGCGTGACCGTACGGCCGTTCGCCGGAGAGGGGGTACGGGTGACCATCGGCACCCGCGAAGCCAACGACGCGCTGCTCGACGCGCTCGGCCCGGCGTCGGCGGAACCGGGGAGGACGTGGGACACCACGCCCTGACCCGGCCGCGATCCGGCCGCCCCGACCCGCGGGCGGCCGGCTCACCTCACAACAAGGCAACGGAAGGAACGAGGAATGACAGTTCTCGTCATCGGTGCGACGGGGTTCCAGGGCGGCGCGGTGGCCCGGCTCCTCGCCGAGCAGGGGCGGACGGTGCGCGGTTTCGCCCGGACGGCCCCGGCGGCGGACCAGGCCGTCCCCGGGGTGGACGTCCTCACCGGCGACCTCGGTGACGCCGAGGCCGTGCGCAAGGCGTTCGCCGGCGTCACCCACGCCTCCGTCCTGATCCCGCAGGTCTACGACCCCGACACGGTGGTGCGGTTCGCGCGGAACGTCGCCCGCGCGGCCCGTGACGAAGGCGTCGCGCGGCTCGTCGTCAACGGCAACACCCGTATCCCCGCACAGACCACGGAGTTCACCGGCTTCGAGACCAGGCGGCAGGCCGAGCGGATCCTGCTGGACAGCGGGGTCCCCACCACCGCGATCCGCCCCCCGGTCTACCTCGACAACCTCTACAGCCCCATCGCCGGCCCCGCCCTGGTCAACGACGGGGTGCTGGCGTTCCCGCTGCCCCCGTCGGTGCGCGCCGCCTGGCTCTCCCACGAGGACCTGGCCAAGGCCACGGTCGCCGCCCTGACCACGGCGGACGTGGCCGGGCGGACCATCGACCTGGGCGGCGCCGAGACGCTGACCGGCCCGGAACTGGCCGAGCGGTTCGCCGCCGTCCTCGGCCGCGAGATCCGCTACGTGCCGCTGCCGCCGGAGCGGTTCGAGGCCGGGCTGGCCCAGGCGTTCGGAGCGGAGACCGCCGCCGGCATCGCGGGCACCTACCGCTGGGCCGCCACCGAGGAGGGCGCCGCGCTGCTGGAGTCCGACCCGGCCGCACTGGAGTCGACGCTGGGCGTGCGGCCGACCCCGGTGGCCGACTGGATCGCCGCCCGCGACTGGCAGGTCTGGGCGCGCTGAGATGGCGAGGGGCGCGGCCGGGTCTTCGACGAGGCCCGGCCGCGCCCCCGCCGCGATGTGGCCGGCCCGGCTCAGGACACCGCGCGGACGGCCGCTCCACGCCGGCCCGAGCAGGCGTCCCGGTATTCCCCCGGCGTCATCCCCGACCACTTGCGGAAGGCCAGATGGAACCCGACCGAACTGCGGTAACCGACCGCCGCGGGGATCACCGACAGCGCCTCACCGGTCTCACCGAGCAGCCGGGCCGCCTCCCGCATCCGACGATCCGTCAGGTGTCGCCCGGGGCTCTCGCCCACCAGCTCACGGAAGACCGTCGTGAACGCCGTCCGGGACATCCGGGCCTCCCGCGCCAGCAGATCGATCGTCCAGTGCTCGCCGTACCGCCGGTAGACCGCCATCAGCGCCCGGCTGATCCCGGGGTGGCACAGCGCCCGCAACGACGGATACGCGTCGGCCAGCCGACTGGCCGCCTCAGCGCGCAACGCCAGCCGCAACGCCAGCACCAGCGCCGTCTCGAAGCCGCGCACACTGGTCAACTCCCGTTCCACCGGGTCGTCCTGGCCCTCCGCGGCCAGCGCGGACAGCGTGTGGTGCAGCAACGGCTGCCGCCGTACGACACTGTGATCCACCACCATCATCGGCGGCAGCGCACGGTACAGCGCGGACTCGCCCACGGAGTTGTAGTACAGCCCGCCGCACAGCATGGTCGTCTCCGGGCCCGGCCCGGGCAGCCGCACCACCCCGTCCCCCTCCGGCCCGCGACCGGAGAGCACCGCCGCCAACGGCACCACCTCCCGGCCCGGCCGGTCGCTGAGCACATGCGGCGCCCCCCACGGGAAGATCGCCACGTCCCCCCGCCGCAACAGCGAACTCCGCAGATGGAGCGCCGCTCCGGGCAACTCCACCTCCTCCGCCAGCGTCGCCCAGCACCCGCCCTCGACGATGTAGTGCAACACCGCACACGTCTCCGCCGGCCCCCGGATCCCCCACGGCGCCCGCGCACGCCAATGACTGCGGAACGCGTCCCGCAACCGGAGCGACCCGAACAACTCCCCGAGCACATCGTCCATGTCTTCCTGCCCCCCCACCCCCAGGCTACTGCCCACCCCCGCCCACTCTTGCCGCCCCACGTCCACCAGTGTGCGCCCAACGCCCTCTTCCGCCCCGAACCGCGAGTAGGACGGCTTTCGCGGCGGTGCGGCTCACGCAGAGGACGTACGGCTGGGTGGGCGGTGGGGTGAGGAGGGCGGGGGCGGGGGCGTGGGGTGGGTGGTCCGTGTTCCGGCGTAGGTGACGCGCCCGCTCACCGCTGGGTCGCGCGTCCGCGGACCAGGGGCAGGAAGACCTCGTCCACGATCTCGGTCAGCACTTCGTCGGGGACCTGGGGCAGGCCGCGGACGGCGTATTCGCCGCGCAGGAGGGTCAGGGGGACGGAGGCGACGCGTGGGTGGACCGCCCCGGCCGTCGCCTCGCCGCGGGCCGCGGCGCGTTCCAGCAGGGTGAGCCATGCGGTGTCCGTGTCGCTCGCACCGGCCTGTTCCCGCAGGAGGGTGAGGAGTTCGGGGGTGTCGGCCGCCGCCGCGAGCAGGTCGCGGAGTACCGCGCCCTGGGGTGACGACCAGGTCGTGTTCGCCGCGCGCAGCAGTGCCAGCGCGTCGCCGCGCAGCGTTCCGGTGTCCGGGACGCGCAGCTCCGCGTCGGCCAGGTGGCGGTAGGCGGCGACGCCCAGCGCGGCGCGCGACGGCCAACGCCGGTAGATCGCGTTCTTGTTGGTGCCCGCGCGCTGGGCGACCCGGTCCATCGTCATGCCCGCGTATCCGCCGGCCTTCAACTCCTCGGCCGCCGCTCGCAGGATCGCCTCCTCCAGCACCGCGCCCCGGCGCCGGGTCGCGTTGCCGCGCTGCTGGTCGGGCGCCATCGTGGCCCCTCCTTCCGAGATAGGGTACGGTCGGTACCCTAAAGTGATCGCAGATCGGACGGATCGGAGCGGTGATGCGCGCCTTCGGTATCAACTACGACACCGGATTCCTGTCGGGCGGGACCACGACCCACGAACCCTTCCTCCCGGACATTGTCCAGCGTGAGATGCGGGTGATCCGCGAGGACCTGCGCTGCGAGGCGGTCCGCGTCACCGGCGGCGACGCCGACCGCCTGGAGACCGCCGCACGGGCCGCCGCCGACGCGGGGCTGGAGGTCTGGTACGCACCGTTCACCAACGGCCTGACCCAGGACGAACTCCTGGCGTTCCTCCTCGACGCCGCCGAACGCGCCGAGCGCCTGCGCCGCGACGGCGCACGCGTCGTCTTCCTCACCGGCTCCGAGATCACCCTGTTCACCGACGGCTTCCTGCCCGGCGACACGCTGCGGGAACGATCGGCGCACCTGGCCGACCCCGCCGCGTTCCGCGCCCTCCTCCCTCAACTCGACGTTCAGCTCAACGCGTTCCTCGCACGCGTCGTGAATGAGGTACGCGCCCGCTTCGGCGGCCCGGTCGGCTACGCCTCCCTCGCCTTCGAAGGCGTCGACTGGACACCGTTCGACATCGCCGCCACCGACGCCGGCTACCGCGACGCCACCAACGCCGAATCCTTTCCCGACGCACTCCGCGCCCAGGTCGCGCGGGACAAACCGCTCGGCGTCACCGAATTCGGCTGCGGCACCTTCCGCGGCGCCTACGACCTGGGCGGCCGAGGCGACTCGATCGTCGAATGGGGCGACGACGCCCGCCCGCTGAGCATGGCCGCCGGAACAGTGCGCGACGAGCGGGAACAGGCTTCCTACATCCGGGAGATGCTCCACATCTACGACACCGCCGGCGTCGACGCCGCCTTCGTCTACACCTTCGCCCGCCGCGACCTGGCGACCACCGCCCTCGACGACCCGGAACACGACTTCGACGCCGCCAGCTTCGGCGTCGTCCGCATCCTGCCCCCCGGCACCGCCCAAGGCCCCTACGCCGGCCTGGGATGGGAACCCAAAGCAGCCTTCCACGTCATGGCCGAGTTCGGCCGGGCCCGCGCCGAGGCGTGAGGTTCCGGCCCCGCCGCGCCCTGCCGTGGACGTGTCCATGCGGCCCATCCCGCGCCGTGCCCATCGGCCAGGTGGCTCAGCCAGGCGCCCGCACGGTGGTGTGCCGTCGGAGCCGTATCCGCCGGTGAAGGGCCCGTAGGTCGCGGGAACATGACCGCCACGTCGCGTTCCCGGCCGGGGTGTCTTCGCGTGACGCCACACCCCCCGCCTCGTTCACCGGGCGTGACAACATCGGTGACGGCGGCGGAGTCCGGGTCGGGGTCTTCGGGCGGTGACTTCTCGGAGTTGGTCCGAGAGGTCCGGGCGGCGGGGCTGCTGGAGAAGGCGACCGGGTATTACGTGCGGGACGCGGCGGTCAATGGGGTGTGGTTGGCCGCGTTGGGGGGTGTGTTGGTGGTCGCGGGTGGGTCGTGGTGGGTGCTCGCGGGGGCACCGGCGGCGGCGTTGTGGTCCGCGCGGGTGGCTTTCGTGGGGCATGACGCGAGCCATCGGCAGATCGTGCGTTCGCGGGCGGGAAACCGGCTGATCGGGCTGGTGCACATGTCGTTGTCGGCCGGGGTGGCATTCACCGGATGGCGGGACCGCCACGTGCGCCACCACGCCCGCCCCAACGACCCGCGCCGGGACCCCAACGTCGTCGAGAGCGCGTTGGCGTGGACACTCGCGGCGGCGGAACGGTGGCTGCCCGGACGCGTGGTGGCCGTCGCCCAGGGGGTGTTGTTCCTGCCGCTGCTGGCCCTGGACGCCGCGGTGGTGAGCCTCAGCAGCGCGCTGGGCCTGCGCAGGCGCCCCAGGTGGGAACGCCTGCTGGAAGGCGTCCTGCTCTTCACGCATTTCACCGGGTACGCCGCCTGCCTGCTGGCCGCGCTGGGCCCGGTGCGCGCCGCGGCCTTCGCGGTGCTCCACCAGACGCTCTTCGCCCTCCACCTCGGATGCAGCTTCGCCCCCAACCACAAGGGCATGGCGATAGCCGACGCGGAAACGGAATGGGACTTCTTCCGCGCGCAGGTCCTCACCTCACGCAACGTACGGCCGTCGCCGCTCACCGACTGGCTGCTCGGCGGCCTCAACTACCAGATCGAGCACCACCTGTTCCCCGCCATGCCGCGCCCCCACCTCCGGCACGCCAGGGCCCTGGTGGTCCGGCACTGCCGACGCGTCGGAGTGCCGTACACCGAGACCGGCGCTCTGGAGTCGTACCGCGCCGTGCGCCGGTACATGGCCGCGGCTCCTGGCCGCCGGACCGCCTCCCGAGTACGTCGACCGGTGCGATGACAAACGCGTCCCGCCCTGCCGACGGGAAGAAGACACCGCGCACCGCTTCCCGGATGGAGTAACCCTTATTTGCTTATGCCCGTTATGTCCGTCCAAGATCGTGGTCGATCGGGACCGGTCGCCGGGGGTTCGCCCGCGGCCGGGGGCGGGCTGAACTGGACGGAAGGGCCAGGGTATGCGTGGTGGTCGATTCGGGGCGGGGCCCAGCGGGCGGGCGGTCGCGGTGGTCGGGGTGGGGTGCCGGCTGCCGGGTGGCATCGGTGATCTGGACGGCCTGTGGGGCGCGTTGGAGGCCGGCCGGGACCTGGTGACCGAGGTTCCCGCCGAACGGTTCGACCAGGCACGGTTCGTGGACACCAGCATGCCGAGGCCGGGCAAGTCCTACACCGCGGCCGGCGGTTTCCTGGACGACATCGCCTCCTTCGACGCCGACTACTTCGGCATCGCGCCACGTGAGGCCGCACAGATGGACCCGCAGCAGCGGCTGCTGCTGGAGATGACCGCCGAGGCGCTGGACGACGCCGGACTCGCCCCGGAATCGCTGGCCGGGTCGGACACGGCGGTCTTCGTCGGGATCTCCGACCACTCCTACGGCGCGTTGCAGATGCTGTCACCACGGGCCGTCAACGCCTACACCATGTCGGGCGCGGCCTCCTCGATCGCCGCCAACCGGCTCTCGCACCACTTCGACCTGCGCGGACCCAGCATCGCGGTGGACACCGCGTGTTCGTCCTCGCTGGTGGCACTGGTACAGGCCCAGGAGGCACTGCTTTCCGGACGCAGCCGGGTCGCGCTCGCCGGGGGCGTCAACGTCCTGCTGAGCCCGTACCACTACGTCGGCTTCAGCCAGGCGTCGATGCTCTCACCGAGCGGCCGGTGCCGTTCGTTCTCGGCCGGGGCGGACGGGTACGTACGGGCCGAGGGCGGCGGAGTCGTACTGCTCAAGCGGCTGACGGACGCGCTCGCCGACGGCGACCGGATCCACGCCGTCGTGGTGGACAGCGCGGTCGGCAGCGACGGGAGGACCCCCGGCCTGGCGCTGCCCAACGCCGACAGCCAGGAAGCCCTGCTGCGGCAGGTCTACCACCGGGCCGGGATCGACCCCGACGACGTGGCCTACCTGGAGGCACACGGCACCGGAACCCCCGCCGGCGACCCCATCGAATGCCACGCCATCGGCAAGGCCCTCGGGGTGCGCCGCACCCGTGGCGCGCTGCCGATCGGCTCGGTCAAGTCCAACCTGGGCCACTCCGAACCGGCCTCCGGGATCACGGGACTGCTCAAGGGCCTACTCGTGCTGCGCCACCGCCTGGTGCCGCCGACGCTGCACGCCACACCGCCCAACCCGCACGTCGACTTCGCCGCGCTGCGGCTGGCCCCGGCCGTCGACGCCGTGCCGATCGAGGTGGGCGAACGCACCGTGGTGGGCGTCAACTCCTTCGGCTTCGGCGGGGCCAACGCCCACGCGATCCTGGCCGCGCCCCCGGTGACCGCCGGTGTGGCGTTGCCCGCGCCCGCCGTCCCCGCCGACTCCGTGTCCGACCCGGCCGACGCCTCGGGGGACGGGGTCCGGCTGCCCGTCGTCGTCAGCGCCCGCACCCGTACCGCTCTCGTCGGCGCCATGTGCCGTACCGCCGAACGACTGGCGTCCGCGCGCCCGGAGGAGTTCTACGACCTGGCGTACACCACGTGCGTACGGCGCGGCCGGCATCCGCACCGGGCGGTGGTCCTCGCCGCCGACCCGCGCCAGGCGGCCGAACGGCTGCTGCGGCTCGCCGAGGACGTCCCGGTGGCCTCCGGCGAGGAAACGGCGTCGGCCGGCCCGACGGCGGCCCGGCAGAAGCTGGCCTCCCTGCGTGCCGCGCTGGCCGGGAACGCGCCGGGCACCGGAGCCACCGTCCCGGAACTGGCCGCCGCACTCGCGCGGGGACTGGGAGAAGACACCGACACCTCCCGCCCGCACGGCCCGGCGACGGCACCCGAAGCCGACGCCCAGGAACCCCCGTCCCGGACGGAACGGGCCCTGGGAGCGGTCGCCGAAGCCGTGCCCGGCGGCCGTTGTGTCTTCGTCTTCTCCGGCAACGGCGCGCAGTGGCCCGGGATGGCCCGCGACCTGTACGCGGACGACCCGGTGTTCCGGGAAGCGGTCGAGGACGCCGACCGGGTGCTGGAGCCGATGCTGGGCTGGTCGGTCGCCGAGGAGATGCGAAGCGCCGCCGACGCAGACCGGATGGCGTCCACGGAGGTGGCCCAACCACTGCTGTTCGCCGTCCAGTTGGGCATCGTGCGGATGCTCGGCGCCCAGGGCGTCGAGCCGGCGGCGGTGGTGGGACACAGCGTGGGCGAGATCGCCGCGGCCTGCGTGGCCGGCGCGCTGACCCTCGAAGAGGCGGCGCTGCTGGTGGCCACCCGCAGCCGGGTGCAGTCACAACTGGCGCAACGGGGCCGGATGGCCTCCGTCACGCTCTCCCGGGCGGAGGCGGAAAGGGAGATCGAGGCTTTCCCCGGAGTGGATGTCGCCTGCGTCAACACAAGCCGGGACGTCACCGTCGCGGGCCCGACCGAGGACGTCGAGGCGTTCGTCAGGCAACTGCACGACCGCCGCGTCGCCTGCACCCTGCTCGACCTCGACCACGCCTTCCACACCCGGGCGATGGATCCCGGCGAGGAACCGCTGAAGGCCGCCCTGGCCGCACTGACACCGTGTCCGACCCGTATCCCCATGGTCTCCTCGGTCACCGGCGCGCCCATCGACGGCGCCACGCTGGACGCCGCGTACTGGTGGCACAACATGCGCCAACCCGTGCTCTTCGCCCCCGCGATCGAGCACCTGCTGGACGAGGGCTACGACGTCTTCGCAGAGATCGGCCCCCACCCGATCCTGCGTCCCTACATCCGACGGATCACCGGCGCCGCGAACAAGAAGGCAACCGTGGTGCCCACGGTTCGCCGCGGTGGCGACGCACCGATCGACCTGCACAACGCCACCGCAGCGCTGCTCGCCTGCGCCGCCGATCCCGACTGGGGCGTGCACTTCCCCCGGCCCGGCCGGGTGGCCACGCTCCCCGCCTACCCCTGGCAGCGGCAGCGGCACTGGAGCGGAGACCCGTCGGCGTGGACCGGGGGCCTGGGCAAGGGCGGGTACGACCACCCGCTGCTGGGCGACCGGCTGGCGGCACCGGCGCCGTCGTGGGTCGGACTGGTGGACGCGGTACAGGTGCCGTGGCTGGCGGGCCACCGCGTCGGCGGCGCGGTCATCCTGCCCGCCACCGGCTTCGCGGAGATGGCCCTGGCCGCCGGACGGCGCGTCTTCGACGCCCCCGCCGAGGTTGAGCACCTTGAGCTGTACCGGGCCGTGGTGGTGCCGTGGGATGACCCGGGCCAGGTCTCGCTGCACGTCACCGTCTCGCCGGAGGACGGCATCGTCACCATCGGCGCCGGGGAGGGACACACCGGCGAAGTCCGCGTGCACGCCCGCGGCCGGGTACGCCGTCTGCTGCGCGAACGCCCCGCACCGGTGGACCTGGCGGCGGTCGGCGCGCGCTGCGCCCGGCGGGTCGACATCGCCGCGCAGTACCGCGAGCTGTCCTCGGCCGGCTTGGACTACGGTCCGTCCTTCCAGGTGCTGTGCGAAGCGTGGACGGGGGACGGCGAGGTGCTGGCCACTTACCGGCACACCGATCCGGCCAACGGCTACGAAGCCCATCCCGCGTTGCTGGACGGCGCGTTGCAGGCCGGCGCCCCGCTGCTGGCCGATTTGCTGGCGGACGGCCGCCGCGCCTACCTGCCCGGCGCGCTGGACGCGGTCCGCGTCTGGCGGACACCGCCCGCCGAAGGCATGGTGCACGTGAGGGAACGGGCCCGCTCCGCCACCGAGGTGTGCTGGGACGTCACCGTCATGGACCGCGACGGCACGGTCGTCGCGGAGCTGGAAGGATGTCGGCTACGGGGCTTCGACGGGATGCGCAGTAACCGGCTGAACGTCCACGACTTCGTCATGCGGGCGGCGCCCGACACGAACCTGCCGTGCGAGCCGTCCCCGCTGCCGGGTCCGTCCCAGATCCTCAAGGACGCCGAAGCGGACATCGAGAGGCTGCTGCCCGCCTGGCGGGAACAGGACTGGGACCGTGCGCGGCAGCTGTCGCACGAGATGATCACGCACAGCACTGCTGCTGCCTTCGCCGACCTGCTGTCCGACCCGGTCCGGCCCTTCACGGTCGATGACCTGATCGAAAGCGGTGTGCTCCCGCGCCACCGCGATCTGCTGCGACTGTTCGCATCCCTGCAGGAGGAACACGGGCTGCTGCGCACCGACCTCGCCGGAAGGTGGGAACTCACCCGCACGGATTTCGACGTCGAAGCGCTCATGTGCCGTATGGTGCGCGACCTCCCCGCCTACTGCACCGAGATCGCGTTGTACACCCACAACGCGGACCACATCGGTGAGCTGCTGCGCGGAACGATGGATCCGTTGGAGGCGCTGGTGTCCGACGGAGGCATGGACCGGCTCGAAGACTTCTTCAGCACCGCACCTGGCACGCACCACCTCAACCGCACGGCACAGGCCCTCGTGCGCGCCATCGTCAGCCGCTGGCCGAAGGAGCGGCCGTTGCGCGTCCTGGAGATCGGTGCCGGTACCGGCGGCACCACCCGCGCCCTGCTGCCCCTGCTCCCACCCGAGCGCACCCGGTACACCTTCACCGACGTCTCCGCGCTGTTCTGCGTCCGGGCGGAGAAGCGCCTCGCCGCATTCGACTTCGTCGAGTACCGCACGTTCGACCTCAACGGCGACCCGGCCGAACAAGGCTTCACCGACGGCGGGTTCGACCTCGTCGTAGCCGCCAACGCCCTGCACACCGCCCGCGACCTGACCCGCGCCCTGAGCACGGTGCGCCGCCTGCTGGCGCCCGGCGGACAACTGCTGGCGGTGGAGACCCACAACCCACTGCTGATGGTCCCGCTGTTCGGGTTCATGGAAGCGTTCTGGGACGTCACCGACCATGACCTGCGGCCCGAAACCCTGCTGCTGCCCGCGCACCGTTGGCCGCGACTGCTGCGCGACACCGGCTACACCGACATCGTGCAGACCGCGCACGGGGCCGAACACACCGGGGGAGACTTCTCCGTCCTGCTGGCCGCCACCCCGCACCACACCACGCACACGGCACCGCTGCCCACACCCGCACCGCACGACCGCTGGATCGTGGCCGGCGACCCGACCGCCCGAACCGAACCGACGGAAAGCGCCACGCTGACCCGAGCGCTGACCGACGCCCTGCGCTCCACCGGGCCCGATGCGCAGCGCATCCCGGACCCCGAGGACACCGAGCAGTGGCACCACCACCTCGCCGCCGGGGACGACACCGCCACGGTCAACGCCGTCTTCGTCCTGGACGGCGACGTCCACACCGACGCCGCCTCCGAGCTGGACACCACGACCCGGCGAGCGGCCGTACTGCGGGCCTTCGCCACCGCCTGCGAACGTCTCCCCGCCGCCCGACGGCGGATCGTGCTGTGGCTCATCACCCGGCCCACCGGCGCCCTGCCCGCCCCCGAACGACCCCTCGCCCCGGCCGACGCGGCCATCTGGGGACTGACTCGCACCCTCGCCAACGAACACCCCGGCATCACGGTGCGCCGGCTCTCCCTGGAACGCGGTGACGACCCGGCCCGCGACGGCCTCGCCGCAGCCCGTGAACTGCTGACACCCGGCGACGAGGACGAGATCGTCCTCACCCGTGCCGGCCGCTTCGTCCCCCGGCTCACCGAACGCACCACCGCCGCGCAAGGCACCTGCGGCCCGGCCGACGTACCCGCCTACACCCTCAAAGCCCACGACCCGGGGCTCGCCTACCGCCTCGCCTGGACCGAGTCCCGCCGCCCGCGGCCGGGCCCCGGTGAGATCGTGATCGCCGTGCACGCCGCCGCCCTCAACTACCGTGATCTGATGCAGACCATCGGCGTCCTGCCCGCCGATGCCAACACCGGTGGCGAAGACCCCGGCATGGAATGCGCCGGCATCGTCGAAGCCGTCGGCGAAGGCGTCACCGGCCTCCGGCCCGGCGACCGCGTCGCCGCTCTGGCCCCCGGAGCGTTCGCCTCCCACGTCCGTACCTTCGCCGACGCGGCGATCCGGCTGCCGGACGGCATCACCTTCGCGCAGGCCGCCACCATGCCGGTGGTCTTCCTCACCGTCCAGTACAGCCTGGGCCGTCTGGCCCGTCTCACGGCCGGGGAGACGGTCCTCGTCCACGGCGGCGCCGGCGGCGTCGGGCTCGCCGTCCTCCAGTACGCCCGGCACGTCGGCGCCCGGGTCATCGCCACCGCCGGCGACCCCGTCAAACGCTCACTGCTGCGCAGCCTGGGCGTCGAGCACGTGCTGGACTCCCGCAGCATGGACTTCGCCGAACACATCCGGCGGATCACCGCGGGACGGGGCGTGGACGTCGTCGTCAACTCGCTGGCCGGCGAGGGGATCTCCCGCAGCCTGGAGACCCTCGCCTACGGCGGACGCTTCATCGAGCTGGGCAAACGCGACATCTACGAGAACAAGCCGCTCCTGCTGCGCCCCTTCGCCAAGAACATCGCCTTCTTCGGCGTCGACCTCACCGCCCTGCTGCACGAACCCGAGCTGGCCAAGGAGCAGTTCCGGGAACTCGGCGAGGCCATCCGGTCCGGCCGCTACCGCCCGCTGCTGCACACCGTCCGCCCGGCCGCCCGCATCGCCGACGCCTTCCGGCTGATGCAGCACTCCCGGCACATCGGCAAGCTCGTCATCACCTTCGACCCGGCCGACGAGCCCCCGGTCATCGAACGCCACCGCCCCGCGCCCGCCTTCCACCCCGACGGCACCTACCTGGTCACCGGGGGACTGAGCGGCTTCGGCGCGGCCACCGCCCGCTGGCTCGCCGACCACGGTGCCCGCCGCCTCGCCCTGGTCGGCCGCCGTGGCGACCAGGCGCCGGAAGCCGATGCGCTCCTCGCCGACCTGGCGTCCCGCGGCGTGCACGCCGGTGCCCTCGCCGCCGACGTCACCGACCCGCGGGCCGTGGAACAACTGCTCCGCGACATCGAGTCCGACGGCCACCCGCTGCGCGGCATCGTGCACTGCGCCATGCACCTGGACGACGCACCCCTGACCGAACTGACCGACGACCGGTTCCGCGCCGTCCTCGCCCCCAAACTCGTCGGCGCCCGCGTCCTCGACACCCTCACCCGCGACCGGTCGGTCGACCTCTTCCTCGCCTACTCCTCGGCGACCGGCACCGTCGGCCACCTCACCCAGGCCCCCTACGTCGCCGGCAACCTCTACCTCGAAGCCCTCACCCGGCAACGCCGCCACACCGGACTCCCCGCCAACGCCGTCGCCTGGGGCGCCATCGGCGAGACCGGATACGTCGCCCGCAACAACCTCACCCGCACCATGACCCAGGCCGGCATCGAACCCCTCACCCTCACCGAGGCCTTCCGCGCCCTGGACAACACCCTGGTGTCCGGCGAACCCTGCGTCGGCATCGGCCGCTACAACTGGATCCCTCTGCTGAAGCTTCTGCCCGCGATCCACACCCCGAGGATCGCGGCCCTGCTCCCCACCCACATCGACACCACCACCCACACCCGCGACGAACTCCTGTCCCTCCTGGCCGGCCTCTCCTCCCAGGAAGCCCACCAGTTCATCGCCGACTCCATGGCCCAACTCCTCGTCGGCGTCCTCCAGACCACCCCCGAACACATCGACCACCACCGCCGCCTCGACGAGTACGGCCTCGACTCCCTGATGGCCACCGAAATGCTGGTCACCGTGCGCCAGCAGTACGACATCGACATCCCCCCGATGGAACTGCTGCGCAGCAACGGCACCATCGCCGACTTCGCCCGCATCATCCACACCCGCCTCGGCCTCGCCACCCCCACCGCCACCCCCACCGCACTCCCCGGCCCCCGCACCGCCCCGTCGTCCGACGACACATGCGGTGACGCCGAAGCCGACGCCGTGCGGCCGACCTAAGGGCTGTCCCGTAACTGCTGGTCACGGGTGAGATGATCTTGCTGTGTCTGGTGTGATCACGGCGTCTGAGCCCTCCTGGATAGCCCCGTTCACTGGGCTGAGCCCGCGCCAGTTCGGCAAGCTGATCACCGCGCTCCGGCGTGAGGGTGTGGACCCGGTGCGCAAGGGTCGGCCATGGAGCCTGCCGCTGGAGGACCGCGTGCTCCTGATCGCCGCGTACTGGCGGACGAACCTGACCCTGCGCCAACTGGCCCCGCTGTTCGGGGTGTCCAAGTCGGCGGCCGACCGCATCATCGACCACCTCGGGCCCGCGCTCGCGCTCCAGCAGCGCAAGCGGTTCCGCAAGGACACCGTGCTCATCATGGACGGCACCCTCGTTCCCACCCGTGACCACACCATCGCCGAGCAGTCCAAGAACTACCGGTACTCCACCAACCACCAGGTCGTCATCGACGCCGACACCCGGCTCGTCGTCGCGGTCGGCCGACCAGTCGCAGGCAACCGCAACGACTGCAAGGCGTGGGAGCTGTCCGGCGCGAAAGACGCCGTCGGCAAGACCACGGTCATCGCAGATGGCGGCTACCGGGGCACCGGCCTGGTCATCCCGCACCGCCGCGAGAAGGGCCAGACCGAACTCCCGGAATGGAAGGAGGAGCACAACGCCTCCCACCGCAAAGTCCGCGCCCGTGTAGAGCACGTCTTCGCCCGGATGAAGGGCTGGAAGATCCTTCGCGACTGCCGGCTGAAGGGCGACGGCGTCCAGCACGCCATGCTCGGCATCGCCCGCCTGCACAACCTCGTCCTTGCCGGGTGACGCAGAAACCAGCAGGCCACCAGACCCGTCAGAGATCATTTACGGGACAGCCCTTAGGAACCACGGGCCCACACCGACAGCGTCCGAGCCGTCGACGCCAACTCGGCCGTGCTGAGCGGCGGCTGCCGGTGTGGGCCACGATTCGTGCCCGGCCGGGTCAGCCGATAGGCTTCCCGGTCACGACCGCACCCCGTTCGACCAACGAGCCGGTCAGGGCTCTGCCGCAGTCGGTGGCGACGTACCCGGCCGCCCCGCCGATCTCTGCCTGCCCGGGCCCTGGGACACGGGGGCGACGCGACCTCGCCGAAGGGCTCGCCCTGACCACCGCCAAGCTGAAGACCACGATGGTCTCCTGCGGCTCCACCACCCTGCCGGAGTTCCGCGCCACGGCCCGGCTGACCGTCGTCTCGGAACAGAGCTTCCAGGAGAGCCACGCCAACGTCACCCTGCGGGACACCCCGGCGACGCTCTCCTGACAAGCCAGCGGCACTCGGCCGCCGCCCCGGGGTGATCCGCGCCCACGGATCTATGCGTGACACACATGAACACAACACAACAGGCATTTCTGGCGCGGCGCGGAAGTCATTAGCGTCGATGACATGAGCGAAACCTTCCGCGCGAGTCTGTGCCGCCAGGAATCCGCGATCACCGTCCTGGGCGGCCCCACGGCGGTGATCGACCTGGGCGGACTGCGCATCGTCAGCGATCCGACCTTCGACGAGGCGGGCCCGCACGGGTACCTCACCAAGACGGCGGGCCCCGCCGTCGACGAGGACGGTGTGGGGCCGGCCGACGTCGTCCTGGTCAGCCACGACACGCATCCGGACAACCTCGACGAGCGCGGCCGTGCGTTCGCGCGGGCCGCCCCGCTGGTGCTCACCGGCCCCCGGGCCGCCGACCGGCTGGGGCCGACGGCCGTCGGCCTCGCACCGTGGGCCGCCCACCGCGTGCCCCGCCCGGACGGCGGCGGCGACCTCACCGTGCTGGCGGTCCCCGCGGTCCACGGCCCCGAGGACGGCGAGCGCGACGCCGACGGGAACGTCAACTGCGAAGTCACCGGGTTCGTGCTGTCCGGGCAGGGGCTCCCCACCGTCTACGTCAGCGGCGACAACGCGTCGATCCGCACCGTAGCGGAGATCTCCCGCCGGGTGCCCGACATCGACGCGGCCGTCCTGCACGCCGGAGCGGCCCGCGTCCCGGCGAAGTTCGACGGCCGCCCCCTCTCCCTCGACGGCCGAAGCGCCGCTGCCGCCGCGGCCGTCCTCGGCGCGGGCACCGTCGTCCCGGCCCATTACGTCGGCTGGGCCCACTTCTCCGAGGGACTGCGGGAGATCGAATCGGCCTTCCACGACGCCGGCCTCTCCTCCGTACTGCGGGCCGCCGCCCACGGAACGTGGGTACCACTGACCCGCTGACCGCCCACATACCAACCAGCGGACCGGCAGGGAACGACACACATGCCATTCGTACGCATCGATCTCATCCGCGGACGTCGTCCCGACGAGCTGAGGGCCATCGCCGACGCGACACACCGGGCGCTCGTCGACGTGCTGGCCATCCCCGAGCGGGACAGGTTCCAGATCGTCACCGAACACGACGCGGACCACGTCATCGCCCTCGACGCCGGCCTCGGCTTCGAGCGGACCGACCGCCTGGTGATGATCCAGATCTTCACCCAGTTGGGCCGACCACCGAGGTCAAACAACGCGTCTTCCAGGCCATCGCCGAGCGACTGGAACCCCTCGGCATCGGCGGTGCGGACATCTTCATCGGCATCGTCGAGAACGGCCCTCAGGACTGGTCGTTCGGCTTCGGACGCGCCCAGTACACCGAGGGCGCCCTGCCCGTCCCCGGCCGTTGACACCTCCGCCGGCCCACCGGCCGCACGGACCCGCCCGCGCACCGTCCGCCCGCTGACCCGGCGGACGCCTGAACGAGGAGGGCTTCACCTTGCTGACAACGCGCCTCACGCACGCCCTGGGCATCACGCACCCCGTCGTGCTCGCCCCCATGGACGGTGTCGCCGGGGCCCGGCTCGCCACCGCCGTGACCAGCGCGGGCGGACTGGGCCTGCTCGGCGGCGGCTACGGCGACGGGGAGTGGCTGAAGCGGGAGTTCGCCGCCGCGGCCGGTACCCGGGTCGGATGTGGCCTCATCACCTGGAGCCTGGCCCGCCGCCCCGAACTGCTCGACGTCGCCCTGGAGCACCGGCCTGCCGCGGTCATGCTGTCCTTCGGCGACCCGGCCCCGTTCGCCGACCGGATCCGCGCCGCCGCCGTACCGCTGTTGTGTCAGGTCCACACGCTCGACCAGGCCCGCCAGGCCCTCGACGCCGGAGCCGATGCCGTCGTCGCGCAGGGCGGGGAGGCCGGCGGGCACGGGGTGGGGACGCGGTCGACGTTCACCCTGGTACCCGACGTCGCCGACCTGATCGCCGACCGCTCCCCGGCCACGCTCCTGCTGGCCGCGGGCGGCGTGGCGGACGGCCGCGGGCTCGCCGGCGCGCTCGCCCTCGGCGCGGACGGTGTCCTCGTCGGCACCCGCTTCTGGGCGACGGAGGAAGCCGTGGTCCCGGCTCGCGCCCAGGCCCGCGCGATGGCCGCCGGCGGTGACGACACCGTACGCACCAGCGTCTTCGACATCGTGCGCGGATACGACTGGCCCGACGACTACAAGGGCCGCGTGTTACGCAACGGGTTCGTCGACAGGTGGCACGGACGCGAGACGGAACTCACCGCCCAACTCGCCGAATGCACTGGGCAGTTCGAGGACGCCGTCTCACGACAGGACTTCGACGTCGCCAACGTGACCGTCGGCGAAGGGGTGAGCCAGATCCACGACACCCCGCCCGCCGGAGAAGTGGTGCGCCGCATGACGCGGGACGCCGCCGCCCGCCTCGGCCGCTGGGCTTCGCCGACCACCGCGGTCGGCGGCCGAGACGGCACCGCCCCACGGGAACCCGAGGTCAGCGGACCCTGACACTTACGGTCGGCGTGAGCCACTTCGGGCCGAGGTGCCGCTTCCGACGGGGATCATCCTCGTAGAACGCGCCGCGGAACCGCGACGTACCCCGCTGCCGTGTCTTCATCCAGGTGTCGACGGATCCGCCCATGCCGATGTCCCCGCGAGCGCACGTCACCGTACGCCAGACACCCCCGCCCACCCGCTCCTGAACGCAGAACCGCTGGAAACGGTCGTCGTCGTTCGAGGCGTTGCCCTTCACGACGCGGTCGGCGTCCACGTCATCGGCAACGCGACCGTACTGTTGCGTTACGGCGCGCTCACCGTGCTCGACCGTGGACCACGGCCTCCCGGTCCTCACCACCCCGCGCGGCTTCGGTGGCGCGACCGGCTTGGCGACCTGGCGGGGACGCACCGCCGACCACGGTGGCTCCCGGGCCCGGGTGAGCGCCGGTCCGGACGAGCCGCCGGTGGTGTGGTGAACGGTTCCGTCCGGGCCGGCAACGTGGCCTGCGCCGTGCCTTCCGGTCAGCAGCGCAGGAGCTGGCCCGTCGCCGCGAGGTGGTCGAGCACCTCGCGGGTGGTGGCGCTGGCACGCGCGAGGTCGCCGTGGGTGAAGTAGGCGATCTCGGCGATCTCGGATCGGGGGCTCGGCTCGCCGGTGTGTGCGGCGGTGCAGCACACGGTGCGCACGGTCGTGCCGGCCGGCTTGCCATGGGCCGGGGCTTCGACGACCAGCAGGGGGGTGATGGTGGAGGCGTCCAGGCCGACGCCGAGTTCCTCGCGGATCTCGCGGACCAGCGTCTGCTCGGGGGTCTCGCCGGGCTCCGGTTTCCCGCCGGGCAGGTAGAACGCCGCGCTGCCGTGGGAACGGGCGGTCAGGAGCCGGCCGGCGTCCAGGTGGATCCAGGCGACCTTCTCGATCACATCAGGCATGGTGGTCCTCAGGTGGTGGTGGGGGCGTCGGCAACGTGCCGTTCACCGCCGTTGCGTCGCTGCCAGAACCGGTAGACGTCGACGGCGTCCTCACGCGGTTCGTACCGCATCGGCAGGCGCCGCTCGGTGTAGTCCTTGGCGAACTCGTCGTAGAACGTGGCGAGTTCGAAGTACTTGCGGTCGTCGACGTAGTGGGGTTCGTAGGCGTCGCGGGTGGTGAGAAAGACGACCTCGTCGGGGGAGCAGTAGTACAGCGAGCCCAGACACATCGGGCAGGGGTGGGCCAGCACGTAGATGGTGGTACCCGTCAGGTGCTCGGTGCCCAGCTTCCGGCACGCCTCGCGGATGGCGAGGATCTCCGCGTGCGCCGTGGGGTCGTTGGTCTGGGCGACCTTGTTCGGGCTTTCGGCGAGGATCTGACCATCCTTGACGATGACGGTCGCGAACGGTCGGCCGCCCTCGGCGACGTTCTGCCGGGCGATGTCGATGGTGCGCTGGACGAAGTCCATGATTACTTCCTTGGGGAGGAGGGGCGGGCGGGTGGTGTCCCGGCTCGCCCGGGGCTGGGCTGATGTCTCGTCAGAATGGCTTGGTCGGCAGGTACTTGCCGTCCAGGGTGATCACGGCGCGCTCGCCGCCCTCGGGGTCGGCGACCTTCTGCACGTCCAGCCTGAAGTTGATCGCGCTGATGATGCCGTCGCCGAACTGCTCGTGGACCAGGGCCTTGAGGGTGGTGCCGTAGACCTGGAGCATCTCGTAGAAGCGGTAGATCGTCGGGTCGGTGGGGACGCCGCCGGGGATCGACCCGCGGGTGGGGATGGTCCGGAGGAGCAGCGCCGCGTCGTCGTCCAGGCCGAGCAGTCCGGCGACGGCCTGGGCGGACCGCTCCGGCAGGGCGTGCTGGCCGAGGACGGCGGCGGTGGTGAAGGCGACCGAGAGGCCGGCGGCGTCGGCGATCTGCTGCCAGGTGAGGTTCTTGCGGGTCTTGGCCTCGACGGCCTGGGCGGCCAGGGCCTGGCGGGCGGTGGGGTCGAGCTGGGCGTGTGCCATGGGGCGGTGTCCTTTTCGTGTTGTGCCGTCGTTGTGCCGTCGTGTCGTTGTGTCGTTCGCGGGTGACTGCCGGAACGGGGGGTGTCGGGCCGCCTCGGTGCGGCGGCGGGGGTGGGGGCCGGGTCAGGCTGCCGTCGCCGGGGCGGTCCCGGTGGCGTCCAGCACCTCGACGTGGCCGGTGCCGATGTCGAAGACCCAGCCGTGCAGGGTGACCTTCCGTCCGGCCAGGGCGCGGGCGACCGAGGGGTGGGTGGCCAGGTTCGCCAGTTGCGCGAGCACGTTCCGGCGGACCAGGGTGGCCACGTCACCCGTGGTGGTACGGGCGACGGAGGCGTCCGCATGACGCAGCCAGTCGGCCACCGCCGGCGCGGCGCTCAGATCGTGCCGCTGGGCGAGGGCGGTCATGGCGCCGCAGGCCGAGTGGCCGCACACCACGATGTCGGTCACACCCAGCACCGTGACGGCGTACTCCACGCTCGCCGCCACCCCGTCGGCGCCGGGGGCGTGGGCAGGCACCAGGTTCCCGGCGGTCCGGACGACGAACAGCTCACCCGGCTCACAACCGGTGATCAGCTCCGGGACGACGCGAGCGTCGGAACAGCCGATGAACAGCGTGTGCGGTGTGTGCCGCGTGGCCAGGCGGGCGAAGAGGTCCCTCCTGGCCGGGAAGACGTCCCGCTGGAAACGCGCGACGCCCTCGGCGAGGTTGCGCATGGATTACTCCCTTCGGTGGCCGCCCGCGCTGTGGGGCCGGCGCGATGTGCGGGTCCGGCGCGTTGTGCCGGGGACCGGCGCGATGTGGGGGCCGGACGCAATCCACCATGCATGACCTGGCCCTATAGAGTCCAAGACTTGCTGTCGATGACTTCCATCGATGGGATCTATGCTTTCTCCATGGCCCTGGAACTGCGGCACCTGCGCTACCTGCTCGCCGTGGCCGAGCACGGCAACTTCACCCGCGCCGCCGAAGACCTGCACATTTCCCAGCCCACGCTGTCCCAGCAGGTCAGGCAACTCGAAAAGGCCCTCGGCGTGCAGCTGCTGGACCGCACCGGCCGTGCCGTACGGCTCACCGACGCCGGCGAGGCGTACACGCACCACGCCCGGCGGGCCCTGCGTGACCTGGCCGCGGCCGAACGCGCCGTCCATGACGTCCAGGACCTCTCCCGCGGCCACCTCCGCCTCGCCGTCACCCCCACCTTCACCGCCTACCTCGTCGGCCCCCTGACCGCGCAGCTCCACACCCGCCACCCCGGCATCAGCATGACCGTGCGGGAAACAACGCAGGACGCCATCGAAAACTGGCTGCTCGCCGACGACGTGGACCTCGGCATCGCCTTCACCGGCCCCCACCTGCCCGGCATCACCGCCACACCGCTGTTCACCGAAACACTCACCCTCGTCACCGGCACCCACCACGCCGACCTCGCCCACCGGACCCCACTGCCGGTCGACAACCTCACCGGGCTGCAACTCGCCCTGCTCACCGGTGACTTCGCCACTCGCGGCCACATCGACGCCTACTTCGCCGACCACCACGTCAACCCGGAGATCACCGTGGAGGCCAACTCCATCCAGGCCCTCACCGAGTTCGTCCAGCGCACCCCCACCGCCACCGTGCTCCCCGAAGCCATCACCCACGACCACCCCGCCCTCCACCCCGTCCCCCTCGCCCCGCCCCTCCCCACCCGGACCGTCGCCCTCCTCCACCGCACCGACGCCTACCGCACCGCCGCCACCCATGCCTTCACCCGCGTCCTCCACGACTACATCGGCACCCGCGGATACCCGCCTCCCGGCCGGAAGTGACATCGCCTGCCGGCTGCCCGCCCTGCTCACCCACGAAGCCGTGGTCGATCTCCGCTCACGGGCGTGGTTGGTGGCGTCGGGTGGGTCCGGTGACGGTGTTGTGGGGGACGACGTACGCGGCGTTCGGTCTCGTTTGCGCGGTGATCGGAAGACCGCTGTTCCACGGGCTCGGTGCCCGGGCGTCCTCCGGCCTCGATTACGCGGTCGTGGCGGTGGGAGCGCTGGCCGCCCTGGTGGGTGCGGCGGTCGTGCGGTGCGGGTTGCGTACCGGGTTGCGGGTGCTGCTGTGGATGCTCTGCGGGCTGTCCGGGATCGCCGCGTTCAGCCTGCTGATGGACCTGATCACGCTGTTGTTCGGGCAAGGCGTGGACAGTTGGGCGGCTGCCGCGAACCGTGCCATGGCCGCCGTCGGTGTGCTGCTGCTCGTGGCGACCGACCGTTCCTTCCGCCGTCGGCCCCCAGGGACCACGTGCCCGTATCGTCCCGTGCCCCCGCGCGGGTCCAACTCGCCGCCTGCGCCGGGACGGTGGCGTTCCTGCCGTACATCGCGATGAAGCAGTTGTGGGCATGGGGAGGCACCTTCGCCGGAACGAGCAACGAGGAGATGCTGGCGTCCTCCCGACGCAACGGGGCCTCGGGGATGTGGCTCATCCTGGAATCCTGGGGCCTGGACCCCACCGTGCTGCTCGCCGCACTCGGCGTCTTCCTGCGCTGGACGCTCCCCCTCACCGGCCGGCGCGTTCCGCGCTGGCTCCCGCTGACCCCGGCCCTGATCGGCGCCGCCGCCCTGGCCCCGTACGGAGTGCTCGGAACCGTCTACTGCACCCTCGCCACGACCGGCGTGGTGACGATGAGAGCAGGTGACTTCCACTCCTCACAGGATGCCCTGTCGGCCGGCTGGATCGGCATGACCGCATTCGCCGTGTACGGGGTCGCCCTGGCCGTCGCCGCCCGCTCGTACTGGCGCCGGACGGTCACCTGTTGATCAGGACAAGGCGGGGCGGGCGGAGTGCGCCGTGAGGATGGCTTCGTTCCGCCGCTCCGCCCGGCCGCGCGCAGCCCGCCGGCTGGGGCGGTCGCCGCGGCCGGATCCGCGGCGTGCGACGCGTCGGTGGGCAGCGCGACCGGACGGCACTCTCGCGGGGGCGTCGTCCCGTGCGGGTCGGGCTCGCCGGTCGCGGCGGCCGGGGAGGAGCGGTTGCCGCTGCCGGCGGCGCGGGCGGGCCGGGACGGCCAGGAACCCGGGAGCGAGCACCGTGGGCGCCGCCCAGTGCGTGGTGCGCGATGCCATCACTCCGTCTCCGGCCCGCCGGGTGCGGGAGACGGGCGGGTCCGCCGCGCCGCCCGTAGCGCGCCTCCGGCCTGGTGGACCGAGCCCCGGCGACCGCCCCTGCTGTCCTTCTGCGCTACCTCTCGGACGCGCCGCCACGCCGGCGGGTGACCGCGGCGACCAGCTCACCGGCCAGCGGCACGGACAGGGCCGCCAGGCCTGCGCACCGGGTTCTCGGCATCGGGGGACACGGATTCGAGGCTGTCAGCCGATGGTCGGCCGAGATGCGCCGAGGGGGGAGCGGTGCCGATCCACGATCCCCTCGACGATTCTCATCAGGCGGTCCCCCGCCTGATCGATGCTTCCGTTCTGCCTGCTGACCTGCGCGCCTTCGAGTACGAAGGTGATCTCGGCTGCGGCCTGCTCGGGGTCGGGCAGCCCGGCCTCGGCGCACATGCCCACCAGCCTGCGGGTCTGGTGGGCCTTGTGCTTCTCGATCACTTGCCGTGCGGGATGGGAGCGGTCGGGCAATTCGGCGAGGGAGTTGATGAACGGGCAGCCCCGGTGCGAGATGGCGGGCAATCCCTCGGCGATGAAGCGGGCCAAGCCCAGGATCTGCTCCCTGGGCCGGCCGGGGTACTCCGTCTGGACCCGGTCGATGGCCGCCTGGTAGTCGGCGGCGACGATCCGCATCCACTCCGCGACCAACTCGTCCTTGGTTTCGAAGTGCCGGTAGATCGCCATTTTGGTGGTCTCGGCCTTCTCGGCGATCGCCTGGAGGCTCACCTGCCGGATTCCCTCGTTCTGGAAGAGCTCTTCCGCCGCGTCAAGGATGCGCTCACGGGGCGGCAGTTTCGCCACCCTGCTCGGCCTTCTGGCGGTCGATGTCATGACTGCTCCGTGACGTCCGGTCGGTGCGGGACCCCTTGCCTCACCGCTCCTACGGTACCACTTCGTTCTACGCGATACCGCCTGGTATCGTCAGAGACTCATCAGTATCGTCCTTTCCGCTAGGAGCAAAAAATGAGAGTTGCCGAGTACGTGAACTACGACGCGGTCGGACTCGCGGAGCTGGTGGCCGAAGGGGAGGTGACCCCCGACGAACTGCAAGCTGCCGCGATCGAAGCCACACAGGCGGTCAATCCGCAGATCAACGCCGTTGTGGAGACCTGGCCGACCGACGACGTACCCAAGCCCGGCAGCACCCCGCTGGCCGGGGTCCCTTTCCTGGTCAAGGACATCGGCGTCTCCATGGCCGGGCGGCGCATGGAACTGGGCAGCCGCCTCGCGGCCGGCAACGTCGCACGCGCCGACTCCTTCCTGATGCTGCGCTTGCGCCGCGCCGGACTGGTGACGTTCGGACGTACCGCGACGTCGGAGATGGCCTACAGCATCACGACAGAACCCGTGCTGTACGGCGCGACCCGTAACCCGTGGAATCTGGAGCGGAGCGCGGGCGGATCCAGCGGGGGTGCGGGCGCGGCTGTAGCTGCCGGGGTCGTGTCCCTTGCCCACGGCACCGACGCCGCCGGCTCGCTCCGTATCCCCGCCGCCTACAACGGCCTCTTCGGGTTGAAGCCCACCCGCGGCCGGGTCTCCATGGGCCCCGACTTCGACGAGGTCTTCAGCGGCCTGGCCGTGCACGGCAGCGTCAGCCGCACGGTACGCGACAGCGCGGCCCTGCTCGACCAGATCCGCGGCGCGGAACCGGGTGACCCGTACTTCGCCCAGCAGCCGTCCCGGCCGTACACGGAGGAAGTCACCCGCCACCCGGGCCGGCTGCGGATCGGTGTCCTCACCCAGGCATGGGGTGGACGCCGCACCACCGCACCGGTGGCCGACGCCCTCTCCCGCACCACGGGTCTGCTCGAATCCCTCGGCCACCAGGTGGAGGAGGCCGGGATCGGCCTCGGGGCCGACTGGGAGGAGTACGTCCTGGCCAACGCCCACCTGTTCACGGCGAACCTGGTGGCCTCGCTCGACGAACTGGCTGCCGCCTTCGACCGGCCCATCGATTCCTCCACCCTCGAACCTGCGACCCTGGCCGGCTACCACTACGGGCAGCGGGTCAGCGGCGCCCAGTTCGTCGCCGCTTTCACGATCCGCAACCGTGTCGCCCGCAGCCTGGCACGGTGCTTCGACACCTACGACATAGTGCTCACCCCGACCGTGCCGGAGCTTCCCACGCCCCTGGGCGCCTATGCCGAGAGTGCGCAAACGCTGGACGGCCTCGGCTGGATCGACCGCGTCTTCGACCGCTCGCCGTTCACCATGCCGTTCAACATGGCGGGCACGCCGGCCATGTCGGTGCCGTTGACGGCCGACGCCGGAACGGGGCTTCCGATCGGTATGCAGTTCGCCGCCGGATACGGCTTCGAAAGCCGCCTCTTCCGCCTTGCCGGCCAGTTGGAACAGGCCAGCCCGTGGTCGGGTCGAATCCCCCCGGTGTGGGCGGGGAACCGCACGGGCCACTGAGAAGCGCCCCTGCCGCCGGGAGCCAACGAGCCGTGCGCTGAGCGAGCGGGCGAAGCACCTCGCGCATGTCGTCCCGGTACGGCAGGACCCCGCACACGGTCACGGTGCGCGCCGCCCGCACCACCCTCGTCGTCGGCCCCACCTGCCGACGTTCCACGAAGGAGCCCCGCTCATGTCCGCAGTTCCAAACTCCAGCACACGCCGCGACGTCGAATTCGACGCGGACGGCACCACATTGCGCGGCTGGTTCTATCCGGCCCCTGACAGCACCCCGACCGCCGCCGTCGTCATGGCGCACGGGTTCTCCCTGGTCAAGGAGGCGTACCTGGACCGCTACGCCGAGCGGTTCGTCGCCGCCGGGCTGGCGGTGCTGGTCTACGATCACCGCAACTTCGGCGCGAGCGACGGCAGTCCTCGCCAGGAGATCGATCCGTGGCGTCAGATCGAGGACTACCGGCACGCCATCACCTACGCCAGTACACTGCCGGAGGTCGACCCCGACCTCATCGGGGTGTGGGGGACCAGTTACAGCGGCGGGCACGCCATCGTCGTGGCGGCCAGCGACCTGCGGGTCAAGGCCGTGGTCTGCCAGGTGCCCGCAGTCAACGGCGTGCAGACCGGATGGCGGCGTACTCCCATGGCGCAACTGGCGGCAGCCGGCAGGCAGTTCGCGGCTGAGCGGATCGTCCGCATGCGAACCGGCGAAGTCACAACACGCCCGGTGATCGGCGGCGCTGCCGACGGCCCCGTCTACGCCGCCGACGACGCGTCCGACTACTTCACCGCGGTCGGAGAGATCGCCCCGTCGTGGCGCAACGAGGTCACCGTCCGCACCGGCGAGTGGAGCCGTGTCTACAACGCCAGCGACTATATCGAGATGGTAAGTCCCAGGCCGCTGCTGATGATAGTCGCAGACGACGACACCACGTCGGGCACCGACTTGCAGTTGTCCGCCTTCAACAGAGCGTTGGAGCCCAAATGGTTGCGGATCATACCCGGCGGCCACTTCGGCCCCTATGTCGAACAGTTCGAGGCCACCTCCTCGGCCGCCGCCGAGTTCTTCGCGGCCCATCTGCACGCGAGCCGCCGCTGACATGTGAACCGCTACCTTCGATCGTTCATCCTGATCAAAGGCGCTGGAAGGCCTTGGCTGGATTCGTCGTGTCTTCGACCGGTCATCGTTCAGCGTGGCGGCCATGCCGGCCATGTCCGTGCCGGCGACGGCTGACGCCGGCACGGGGCTCCCGCTTGGTATGCGGTTCGCCGCCGGTTACGGGCTCGAAGGCAGTCTCCACCGTCTCGCTGGACAAGCTGCCGGCCCGCTCCCGCCACGCATCCATCCGCTCCCTGGAGCGGTACGCCCGTCCCGGCGTGGAATCGGTCGCCCGGCACGTCGCCGAACGCGACCTGCACCGCCTTCCGCGAGGCCGGCCGTGTCGTCCACACCGTCCAGCTGCTGCGCCACCTCCCGGACGCCCCGCCGCGACGAGACCTGGCCCGCGAATACCCCACCCACGAAGCCCGCTGCGCGGCGACGACCCCGGCACGGACGGATACGGCCGAGCGGCCTGACTCCGCCCCTGACGCGTCCGCTCGCCGAGCGCGTCCGTCGTTCCGCCGGTGGCCCGGGGGACGGACAGGACCATCCCCCGGGCGTGGGCTTCCCAGGGGGTGGCACGGACGGTCAGCGGAACAGGCGGAAGAACCCGCGCACTTGCTGGACCAGCGACTCCGGCTGCTCCAGCGCGGCGAAGTGGCCACCACGCGGCAGTTCCTCGAACCAGCGCAGGTCGGTGAAGCGCAGCTCGGCCTCCCGCCTCGACGGGCGGGTTATGTCGCGCGGGTAGACCGACAGCCCGGACGGCGCGGTCACCTTGTCCCGGAAGTTGGCGAAGCTCTCCCAGTACAGGCGCGCCGACGACGTGGCCGACGCGGTGAACCAGTAGACCGAGATCTCGTCGAGGATCGTCTGCCGCGACAACGCGTCCTCGGGATGGCCGTCGTTGTCCGTCCACGCCCAGAACTTCTCGGCGATCCAGGCGGCCTGCCCCGCCGGGGAGTCGGTGAGGCCGTAGCCGAGCGTCTGAGGCCGGGTCGCCTGGATCGCCGAGTACCCCCGGCCGGTGCGCCGCATCTCCTTCTCGGCCTCGAGATTCGCCAGCTCCGCGGGCGTGGGGTCGTCGAACGTGCCGGCCGCCACGGATCCCAGGTTCAGGTGCACGGCGGCGACCCGTTCGGGCGCCACCTCGCCCAGCGCCCCGGACACCGCCGAACCCCAGTCACCGCCCTGCGCGCCGTACCGTTCGTAACCCAGCGAGACCATCAATGTGTCCCAGGCGCGCGCGGTGCGAGTGACGCCCCACCCGGTCGTCGACGGCTTGTCACTCCAGCCGTACCCGGGCAACGACGGCGCGACCACGTGGAACGCGTCCGCCGGGTCACCGCCGTGCGCGCGCGGGTCGGTCAGCGGGCCGAGGACCTCCAGGAACTCGAGCACCGAGCCCGGCCACCCGTGCGTGAGCACGAGCGGGAACGCGTCCGGCTCCGGCGAGCGGACGTGCAGGAAGTGGATGCCCAGCCCGTCGATCGTGTCGCGGTACTGCGGGAACACGTTCAGCCGCTCGGCGAACCCGAAGTCGTAGTCCTCGGCCCAGCTGCGGCAAAGCTCCTGCGCGTACGCCAGCGGCAAGCCCTGTGACCAGTCGTCCACCGGCTCGCGCTCGGGCCACCGTGTCCGTCGCAATCGTTCACGCAGGTCCGCGATCTCGGCTTCGGTGATACTGACCTCGAATGGCTCGGCGGACATGGCAAGGCTCCCTACTGGTCGAGGCGTCATCGGATCAGAGGCAGTGGACCGTCATCGCGGTCTCCCACGCGTGGCGTCGGGTTCGGGGCGGCGGTCGGCGGTAGGGCGCCGGGTCAGGCTGAGGACGAGTCCGGCCAGGGGGAGAGCCGCGAGCACGGCGAGGGCCACCGGCACCGCCACGATGCCGGACAGACCCGCGACAGCGGCCGGACCGATCCCGCCACCCAGGGCGTTCATGAAGTTGAGCAGGGCCTGCGCGGTGTCGCGGTCGTCCGCGGCGACGAGGTCCGGCGCGAGGCTCACCAGTACGGCTTGGGCGCCGGCGAACCCGCACACGGTCAACGCCGTGCCGGCGACGATCGGGACCGGCCCGGTGAAGATCGCGACCACGAGCACGCCGACGACGGTGAGTGCCGCGAGCCCGGCCGACATCTGCCAGCCGGTGAACCGGTCGGTCAAAGTGCCGACCAGCCGCCCGGCCAGCACCGAGCAGGCGGCGGCCGGGACCAGGAGCACGCCGGCTTCCAGGGGGCCACCGCCCGTGGCCTGCTCGATCAGGGACGGGGCGCGGAACAGCACCCCGTAGTAGCCGGCGAAGACGGTCCCGCCGATGAGCCCGGCCGCCAGGAAACCGCGGGATGCGATCACCCGCCGAGGCACGAACCCGTCGGGCGTGCTTCGCACACGCCACCACAGTCCCACGGCGGCGAGCGCCCCGGCGACAGCAACGACGAGCGTGACCGGAGCGGGCAGGCCGACCGAGTGTGCCTGAAGCAACGTGATCAAGGAGGCGGCGAGTACCGACAGCACGGCCGCGCCGACGATGTCGAGTCGCCCGGTCGAGCCGTTTCGCTCGCCGCTGCCGCTCCGCGTCAGCGCGCGCCTGCTCGGCAACGCGGCCAGCAGGAGGGGCAGCGCGAGGGCCGGGATCGCGAGCACGGCACGCCACCCGAGCCATGCGGTCACCGCCCCGCCCAACAGCGTCCCGCACCCCGACGCCGTCGCGCTGGCGGCCGCGATGATTCCCAGGGCGCGGATCCGTTGCCGCCCGGGAAGGGCGGTGGCCGCGGCGAAGACGGCGATCACGGTCGCGCCCGCCCCGGCGCCGCCGATCAGTCGGCCGACGATCACGACGGACAGTGTCGGCCCGGCTCCGGCGAGCACGGAGCCCGCGGCGAGCGTCACGACCCCGGCGACGAGGACCTGGAAGGGGCTCCAGCGGACCAGCAGCCGACCCGCGACCGGCATCGCGAGCGCGGAGGTCAGCGACCACGCGGCGAGAATCCATGCGGTGGCCCCGAACGGCACCGCGAGCGCGCGGCCGACGGCCGGCAGGGCCACCGACGGCGCTCCCAGTGCCACGTACATCGGCAGCACCAGCATCCCCAAAGTCAGCCCCAGCCGACGCCCGTCCGGCGCGTCGGTTCGCTCCGGTGCCGGGGCCACTCCAGCCGGGATCGCCTGCGGCGTCGTCCCCTGCCGAGTATGCTGTGACATGCTAATCCTCCTTTGCGTGTAACATTACGGAGCGGTGGGGAGATACGTCAAATGCGGGATGCGTATTACAGTCCATTGGTGGTCCAGACGGCCGTCGACCTGGCCAACACCTTGAGGCCGATCAAGGGAGAGGACGCGCTCGAGACCGTGGAGCAACTCCGGGACTTCCTTGACGACCATCCCGCGGCTGAGCCTCCGAGTTCGGCCGCGGACCAAGGGGCCGGTCCGCGGCATCTCACCCGCGCCGACCTGGCGGAAGTCCGCGCGTTGCGCGCGACGGTGCGTGAGGTGCTCGAACGGGCGAACGCGGACGCGGTCGAAGCCGCGGCTCTGATCAACGACGGCCTGCGTCGCAGCGGCGCCACCCCGGTACTGCGCCACGAGGGCGACCGCTGGTGGACCGAGGTGACCTCCGACACCGACCGCTGGTCGGCGCACCTTGCCGCGACTACGCTCAGCGCACTGGCCTCGGTGATCGCCACGCTCGGTCCCGCCCGTCTCGGCGTATGTGCCGGGCCGACCTGCCGGGCCACTTTCGTGGACCTCTCACGCAACGGCTCAAAGCAGTACTGCACCCGAACCTGCGCACACCGGGCCAGCGTCGCGGCCTTCCGGAGCCGGCGCAGCCCGCGTTGAGCGCCGGCACCTGACCCTGTCAGACGGGACGGCGCCCGGTCCCGGTCCGTCCCGCACTCTCGCCGGTGACGCCGCACTACACCGGCGTCACCGTGGTCGAGACCTCCCGGGGCCTGTGGCCGATCCCCACTGCTGGACGCAACTCGGCCCTCGAAGGCCGGGAGTTGAGTTACGGCCACTTTCGAAACACTTTCGAGTGAGCGCAGGTAGGCATGCGCGGCGTATCCGAATGACGCGGTCACACGCACCTACGTTTGTCGCACGGCCTCTGTCCGGCCGCCTTCCCCGCCTCAGGACCGACCGGGCCTCGCTTGGCCCTGATCACCACCTGCTCTGAACCCGCGACGCAACCATGTGGCCGGAACCTCCTTGATGAACACGACCTTTCAGCAGATGCCGGGCGCGGAACACCCCCGTGGCGAACAACTCCCGGCCGAAGAACACCGCATTGCGATCATCGGAACTGGAATGTCCGGACTCGGCGCGGCCATCCGTCTGCGGCAGGCGGGAATCACGGATTTCGTCGTGCTGGAGCGCTTCCACGACGTCGGGGGAACCTGGCGCGACAACCGTTACCCGGGGGCGGCCTGTGATGTGCCGGGGCATCTTTACGCCTATTCCTTCGCTCCCGCCCCCCGATGGCGCTCAACGCTGCCGAAGGCGGAGGAGATTCACACATACCTGCGCGACTGCGTGACCGACTTCGGGCTCGAGCCGCATCTGCGACTGAACAGTCCCGTTGACGAAGCCCGATGGGACGGGACGGAGATGCGGTGGCACATCCAGGCGGCCGGCCGCCGCTATCTCTCCCGGTTCCTGATCACCGCCACGGGGTTGCTCAGCGAACCA
The DNA here is from genome assembly GCF_000240165.1 of Streptantibioticus cattleyicolor NRRL 8057 = DSM 46488. Classification (NCBI taxonomy): domain Bacteria; kingdom Bacillati; phylum Actinomycetota; class Actinomycetes; order Kitasatosporales; family Streptomycetaceae; genus Streptantibioticus; species Streptantibioticus cattleyicolor. Next base: position 215,030 of record NC_017586.1, on the reverse strand, counting down.
CATGTTCCCGAGCTGCCCGGCCTTGGCACCTTTCGTGGTGCGGTGCTCCACACGGCACGCTGGGACGACACGTGCGACTTCGACGGCAAGCGTGTCGCGCTGATCGGGACAGGGGCCTCCGCCGTCCAGTGCGTTCCCCACCTGGCGGCATCGGCGGCAGCCCTTGATGTGTACCAGCGGTCGCCTCCCTGGGTTCTTCCCCGTCTGCAACGCCCCGTCACCGCCACCGAGCGGTCGTTGTACCGGCGCTCGCCGGTCCTGCGCCGGCTGGTCAGAACGGCGGTCTACTGGCTACGCGAGAGCTGGCTGCTCTGCTTCGCCGGGCCCGTCCACCGTGCCGTCAGCACGTGCGTGGCCGGCCTGGCCCGTGCCCACATGCGCCGACAGATCCCCGAACGCGACCTGCGACGCCGACTGACCCCGGCCTACCCTCTCGGCTGCAAGCGCGTCCTGCTGTCCAACGACTACTATCCGGCGCTCCGGCGAGCCGGCGTCGAACTGGTCACCGACCCCATCTCCGAGATCACCGACAGCTCGGTCGTCACCCGCGCCGGGACCGCGCGGCCTGCCGACGTCATAGTCCTCGCCACCGGGTTCAGGGTCGACAGACCGGCCATCGCGCGTCGCATCGTCGGACAGGGGCGACGACGTCTGTCGGACGCCTGGAGCGATGGCATGGCGGCCGACCGGAACATCATGGTTGCCGGCTTCCCGAACATGTTTCTCCTGCTCGGACCCAACAGCGGACTCGGTCACGCCTCGCTCACCCTGCTGCTGGAAGCACAACTCGACTACGTGCTGGACTGCCTGGCGCGGATGTCGCGGCGCGGACTGGCTCAAGTGGAGGTGCTCCCGGAGACCCAGCGGGCGTACACCGCCCGACTCCACCAGTACGTCCAACGTACCCTGTGGCTTCCGCACCTGTGCCGAAGCTGGTACCTGGACCCCCGGAACGGACACAACACCGCTGTATGGCCGCGGTCCGTGCGCAGCTACCGGGCCATGACCCGGCGCTTCTCCTTCGACGGGCACCGCGTCCATACGCAGGACCGCTGAGACGCCGCCGAGGAGGAAGCCGACACTCAGGCCGCTTCGAGACCCTGGAGTCCGCCGAAGGCACGCAGCAGGTAGGGCTGGTCGATGCGGTCAGGGTCCGGCAGGTCTGCGACCGCCCGCTGGAAGTGGGTGCGGCCGTAGGTGCGGCGCTGGGAGCTGAACGCGAGAAAGCGGGCGCACTGCCGGGAGGCGACCGCTTCGAAGGGCGTGGGATCCGGGACGGACGGTTCGACGCACAGGGAGATGCCGGGATAGCGGGCGTGGAAGGCGTCGAGCACCTGGCTGATGGAGGTGTTGTGCGGATGGGTGATGTGAAGGGTGCGCGCCGGGCATCGCCGGCCGGATCTACAACATCGCCGATGACGCCCCCGTCACGACGGTCGAGCTGTACCAGCTCAACGGCGTCGAGGTGCCCGCCGGGCTCCACGAGCTCACGGACCCCGACCCGTGGTTCGGGATCGTGTCCAATCAGCGGATCCGCCGGGAACTCGGCTTCCGACCGATCTACCCGAGCGTCTGGACGGCCCGGGACGCCGGAGCTCTGCGACGGTCACTGCGCCGGGTCGGTCCAGCCCTGTGATCCGCCCCTCCAGCAGCCCTCCGATGCCGCGATCACGGCCACCACGGGGTACAGCAGTCGCCGGCGTTCGCCCACCACAGGGTGGGCGCTGCCTCAGAACTGCTCGGCCGGCTCAGGGAGTTCGGCGGTGACGGCGCGGATGACGTCACGGAGCCAACGCTGTCCCGGATCACCGTCGAGCCGGGGGTGCCAGGCCATCTGGTAGTCCAGCGGGCGGATTTCCTGAGGAGCGGGCAGGATCCGGATCCCGGGGTCCGGGTGCCGCTCCGCAAGTAGCCGCGCGGGCAGTGTGAGGATCAGCCGGGTGCCCGGGACCGAGCGCAGGGCCAGGGAGTGGTAGGGGACGGTCAGTCCGGCCCGGCGGTGCTCTCCGAGGTCTTCCAGGCGTTGCTCGATCGCGGTCTGGCGCGCGCCGATGGTACCGACGATGACATGGGCGGCGTCCAGGTACTCCTCCAGGGCGATCCCGGGGCGTTCGGCGAGCGGGTGGTCCGCGGAGAGCACGCAGACGAACCGGTCGTCGAGGAGGTGTTCGGTGCGCAGGGCGGTGGCCGGCGTCGATCTGGCGAAGAACACCAGGTCGACGACGCCCCGGTCGAGGTCCTCGTAGATGGCGTCGTGCCAGGTGCGGAAGTGCAGTGTGGAGCGCGGCGACTCTCGGAACACACGCTGGAAGACCGCGGGCGCGAACACCTGGGTGAAGTCGGTACCCGCGACCCGGAATGCCTCGGCGGCCTCGGCAGGGTCGAACCCCTCCGGGGCGAACAGGCTCTCCAGCCGCGGCAGGACTGCCCGCAGCTGACGCTGGACGCGCTCGGCCCGCGGGGTGAGCCGGTACCCGCCCGGGGTGCGCACCAGCAACTCGTCGCCGAGTGTGTCCCGCAGCCGCTGGAGCGCCCGGCTCATCGCCGGCTGGCTCATCCCGGCGACTTCGGCTGCGCGCGAGACATGCCGCTCCTCCAGCAGCGCGGCGAGCGGAGCCAGCAGATTGAGGTCGACCCGTTCAATATGCACCATCCGAATAATCTAAATGCCGGTGATGCATTGGACGAATACTTCGAGGCGGCGGAGTATTGATCCCGTCGCCGGGCGGATCGCCCGGACTCCCACAGTGCCAGGTGTCCGTCCTGAGGCCGGATGCCGGATGCCGGATGCCGGATGAGGAGCAGTTGTGAACAGTGCGGTATCGCAGAACGGATCCGGTCGGCCCAGGGTGGCCGTGGTGACCGGCGGCTCGGGCGGCATCGGTGGCGCGATCGCGCGCCGGCTGGCCGCGGACGGCATGGCCGTCGTCGTCCACTACGCGGGCAGCGCGGCGAAGGCCGAGGCGGTCGTCGAGTCGGTCACCGCGGCCGGTGGCACGGCGATGGCCCTGCCCGGCGATGTCGCCGAGCCGACGGAGATGACCGGGCTCTTCGACGCTGCGGAAGAACGCTTCGGCGGCGTCGACGCGGTCGTCAACACCGCCGGGATCATGCTGCTGGCCCCGCTCGCCGAGATGGAACTGGAGGCATTCGACCGGATGCACCGGGTGAACGTCCGGGGGACCTTCGTGGTCTCCCAGCTCGCCGCCCGCAGGCTGCGCCCCGGCGGCGCGCTGATCAACTTCTCCACCTCGGTGACCCGGCTCCAGCAGCCCGGCTACGGCGGCTACGCGGCGACCAAGGGTGCGGTCAAGGCCATGACCCTGATCCTGGCACGCGAGCTGCGCGGCCGGGATGTGACCGTCAACGCGGTGGCCCCCGGCCCCACTGCGACACCGCTCTTCGTGGAGGGCAAGAGCGAGGAGCTGATGGCCCGGATCGCCGCCGCCGCACCCCTGGAGCGGCTCGGCACCCCCGAAGACATCGCCGAGGCCGTCTCCTTCCTGGCCGGCCCCGCCGGCCACTGGATCAACGGCCAAGTGCTGTTCAGCAACGGCGGCATCGCCTGACCCCCTCCACCACTTCCCCCTCTCTTCTCCTCCCCTTCACCCCCTCCGACAGGAGACCCACCGTGTCGACCGTGCTCATCACCGGTGCCGCCACCGGCATCGGCAACCTCACCGCGCGGGCACTCGCCCGGGCCGGTCACCGCGTCCACGCCTCGATGCGCGCCCCCGAAACCCGCAAAGCCGCCCGCGCCAAGGAACTGCACCGCCTGGCCGAGGCCGAACGGCTCGACCTGAACGTGGTCGAACTCGACGTCACCTCACAGGAGTCCGCCGACCGCGCGGTGGCGGCCCTCGCCGGAACGGACCCGCGCACCCCGCTGGCCGGCCCGCCCCACGCCGATCTACGCGGACTGCCACCGCTGCTGATCCAGGCCGGCGGCCGGGAAATCCCGCTCGACGACGATGCGGCGCAGGCCCTCGACCAGGTCGCCGCCTTCATCAACGGCCACGTCCAGTTGGAGGAACGCCCGTGAAAGCCGTACGTTTCCACCGCTACGGAGACATCGACGTGCTCGGCGTCGAGGACGTCGAACCGCGTCCGCTGGGCCCGCGCGACGTGCTGGTACGGGTGCGGGCCGCCGGGATCAACCCGGGCGAGGCCAAGATCCGTACCGGGGCCCTGCACGAGCGGTTCCCCGCGACGTTCCCCTCCGGCCAGGGCAGTGACCTGGCCGGCACCGTCACCGCGACCGGGTCCGCGGTGACCGGCTGGGCACCCGGGGACCCGGTCATCGGCTGGTCCTGGGAGCGCTCCAGCCACGCCGAGTACGTCGTCGTCCCGGACGACCAACTCGTCCGCAAGCCCGACGGGCTCCCCTGGACCGCCGCAGGCGCCCTCTACGTCGCGGGCAGCACCGCCTGGGCCGCGATCGCCGCCGTCGCCCCGAGGGCCGGCGAGACGGTCCTGGTCAGCGGGGCCACCGGCGGGGTCGGCACCATCGCCGTCCAACTCCTGCGCCTGCGAAGGGCGCACGTGGTCGCGATCGCCTCCCCGCGACACCGGGACTGGCTGGAGGCCCAGGGCGCCACCCTCGTCCACTACGGGAGTGGAGTCACCGAACGCCTCCGCCGGGCGATCGAGGGCGACGGGGCCGGCACGGCCCACGCCTTCCTCGACTTCCACGGCGGCGACTACCCCCGGATCGCGCTCTCCCTGGGGGTGCTGCCCCACCGGGTCAACACCCTCGACTACCGTGCCGCCACCACCCTCGGCACCCGGTCGCAGGGAAGTGCCGAGGGCACCGGTCAGGCCGTGCTGACCGAGCTGGCCGAGCTGACGGCGACCGGCCGGATCCATGTGCCGATCAGCCGGACCTATCCGCTGTCCGAGGTCCGGTCGGCCTTCTCCCACCTGGAACACGACCACCCACTGGGCAAGGTCGTCCTCCTCCCGAACGACGGCCCCGACGGCAACGACGTTTGAGCCGAGCCCGGGTGACGTCGGCTCAGGTAGAGCGGAGCCGCCAGGGAACGCTCAATCCCTTCTCCGCAGCGGCTCCGGCGAGCAACCCCCAGCCCAGACAGCCTCGCAGCGGTGTCACGTCGAGCGGGCCCGGAGTCGCTCGGTTGATACTGGTGGGCTCGCGTATTCAACGGTCGCGAGTTGACCCACGTGACGCCGGATGGGCCGATGGCGAGGAGATGGCGTTGATGCGCAACGGATCGTGTCCTCGGCGGCCGGGGCGTATGTCCGTGGCTTCGACCACGAAGCACCGGTGAGCCCGTGTGGCAACGATGACAAGGCACTACGACGGGGGCGCCGCGTCCACGCTGGCCGAGGATGATCCCGGCGGCGCCGATGGAGATCACGGTTGCCCCGCTCCGGTCGGCGCGGCTATCGGAGTCGGCGGTGACGACGGCGATTTGGGTGCCGGTGGTGGTGACCAGGGCATCGCGCAGGGCCCGTGCGAAGGCGGCACCCGGCCCCGGGCGGCCGTCTGCGGGGCCGCAGGGAGCCGCGGGCACCGGCCGGATGTCCAAGTGGGCCAGGCGTTCGCGCTGCGCCTCGGACAGGGCCTCCCACGCTCCGGCTGGCGTTGGCGGGACGCGCGTCGTCACGGCAGCTCGGAAGAGCCCGGTCGAAGGGGCGCGAGGCCACGAGATGATCCTGTCATGACTGAGATCGTTCTGATGTCCGACCCGAAGGTCGCAGCCGTGCCTGTTCAGGAGTGTGGTGAACGGCTCGTGGACCTGCGGCGAGACAGCCGTCTGCTGATCGACGAGCGGAAGTTGCAGGATTCTGCCGGTGCCTTCGCTTACCTGCGGGAAGGAGTGCTCGACCGCCTCCTCGAAGCACAGGCACAGCTACCTCAAGGGATGCGGCTGCTGTTCGTCGAGGGGTACCGCCCACCGTCCCTTCAGCGCCACTACTTCGACAAGTACGCGGCCCAACTGCGTGCTGAACACCCGGAATGGGCCGCTGAGCAGGTCCGCTCGGCAGCCAGCCGCTACGTGTCCCCTCCCGAGATCGCACCGCACAGCGCCGGGGCAGCGGTTGACCTGACCCTTGCCGATGACGACGGCTGCGAACTCGACATGGGTACGCGTATGAACGCGACTCCGGAGGAGAGTGCTGGCGCCGGTTACACGCAGGCCGACAACATCAGCGACAAGGCTCGCTCCCATCGGAACATCCTGAGCATCGCACTCACTGCCGCCGGCCTGGTCAACTACCCCACGGAGTGGTGGCACTGGTCATACGGAGACCGCTACTGGGCCATGGCAACAGGAGCGGCAGTTGCCCACTACGGGCCCAAGGAACTCGGCCAACCGCAGACTCCGAACCCGCAGCAGAAGTAGCTCGCCACCGGGTGCCGGCCGGCGGGCTCGGTCGGCACCCGAGGAGACTTCACGCCGTAGCACGTCGGCGACCGCCGAGGTCACCTCCGCCCGGCTGATGACGGCGTCACCGCCGCCGGAGGTGACGGCAGGGCCGACGGCCAGGGGGTGATCTGCGCCCACCGGCTCGGGGATGTGGCGGACCGTGTGCGCCCCGGCGTGCGTGCCAGGTGCCTGGACCCGACGGGGTCCAGGTCGTGGACAACGAGGTGGAAAATGGGAATGGCCGAGGTCGTCAGTCCGGGGCGGGTGTTGGGCGAGGTATCGGCGATGGCGTCGGCACCGGTGCAGCGCTTCGCCTGGCGGATCGGCCAGCGGCACCGTCCCGGGCCGGAGTGCCTGGTCTCCACCGGTCGGCAGCACGGCTTCGAAAGCCTGGTCGAGCGGTGGCTGCTGCTGGCTCTGGACTTCGTGAACCGGTTCGCCGAGGTGTTGGCCCAGCCGTTCCGCCCGCGGTTTACGCGCTCGGCGAGGAAGGGCGCGCACGCCCCGGACTTCCTCGTATTGGGGCGGGCGCGTCCTGGTTGCTGGACGTACGCCCGGTGGGCCTGATCGCGGAAGAGGACGAGGTCCGGTTCGCGGAGGCGGCAAGAACGGCGGGCTGGCGCCAGGCCGTGGTGACCGGCTGGCGAGGCCAGGCGCTTGCGGGGATCGACGCTCTGTCGGTAAGGCGTCAGCCGATGACCGACCCGCTCGGGCTGGAGAGGCAGCTGTCGGCCGCGGTGCGTCGGCATCCGCTGCGGTCCGGGAGGTTGGTGGGCCTGACGCCGGTGCCGGCTGTCTTGACCGTGTCGCTGCACTCCGCGACCGAGGTGTGCCGTCCGAAGCTCCATGAAGTCGAACGCGACACCGGTGCCCGGGCGTGCCATCAGAGGGTGAGCGAGCGCACCGGTGAGCCGGTGCCATTCGCCGACGTCGTCAGGGCGCTGACATGGGTAGCGACCAGTACGCCTTGGAGGCCGACCAGGTCGACCCGCTCTACTGCGACGCCCGGGCGTACTACCTCGGTCCAACCGCCCGCGACTACGAGAAGGACCACATGCTGTTTCACCGGAGACCGCCGCCGAGCTGCCCGAGCCGGTTGTGCTGCGCTACGGCACGCTCGCCGACGCAGCCCGGGCCGTCCCTGGCCGCACTGTCCGCCAGCCCTGGCCGGGAGGTGCCCCACGTTGAGCGGCCCGGTCAACGTGGGTGACGACAGCGCTGCACGCCTCCTGGCGCTCCGGGTGCGTTTCGCTCGGCACCTGAGGCCCCGTTCTCCCCCGGGCGTACCGGGGGGTTCACCCCACCTTCGGTACGCCTGGCAGCGCCATCGTTCCCGGGCCGCCGCGCTGGAAGCGTTGGGCGCACCGGAAAGCTCCCGGGAGCGCAACCGAACGAGGGAAGACGTCGATGACCAATCCGATGCCGAAGCAGCAGTCGCACCGCCGTACCGCCCTGCGGTTGTCCGCAGCCGCCACCGTCCTCTGCCTGACCGCCGGGGCCGGCAGCGCCACCGCGATGGCGGCCGACCCGGGCGCCGGCCGGGTACACCGCGGCGCCGTGGTCTCGGTCACCCCGCTCGCCTCGCTGGATGCCCAACAGGCCACCACCAGTGTCCGGGACGCCGGCTTCGTCACCCCGGCCGAACGGGGCGGGGTCGAGCTGGAGCGGGTGGTGTACCGGACGGTCACCCCTAAGGGGCGGCCCACCACCGCGAGCGGGCTGGTGGCGCTCCCGCGCGATCCGGGGCCGCGCGCACTGACCACCGTCGAGTACGCGCACGGCACCATGGCCTACCGAGGTGAGGCCCCGTCAGTGGCGGACGGGCCCAACCGCGCGGCGGCGGTGATGTTCGCCGGGGACGGCTTCGCCGCGGTGGCGCCGGACTACCTGGGGCTGGGCGTCGGGCCCGGCACCCACCCGTACCTGGACGCGCCCTCGGAGACCACCGCCTCGACCGACCTGCTGGTCGCCGCCCGGGAGGTCGAGGCCCGGCACGGCATGCGCGCCGACGGCCGGGTGCTGGTGACCGGCTTCTCCGAGGGCGGGGCAGCCGCGATGAGCATCGGGCGGGCGTTGCAGCATGGGCAGGTCCCCGGGTACCGGCTGACAGCACTGGCCCCGGTGAGCGGACCGTACGACCTGACGGGCAGCGAGCTGCCGGCCGCTCTTAGCGGTCAACTGCTCGGCCGGGACGCCACGTTCTACGCCGCCGACCTGGTGGTCGCGTGGAACCGGCTGCACCCGCTCTACGGCTCGCCCGCCGAGGCCTTCCAGGCGCCCTACGACCGCACCGTGACCGACCTGTTCGACGGCGAGCACACCGACGAGCAGGTGGCCGCCGCCCTCCCGGACAGCCTGCAGCAACTCTTCACCCCCGCCTTCCTGCGGCGACTCCAACACCCGACCGGCAAGCTCGCGCAGATGTTCCGGGTGGCGGACAGCGTCTGCCAGTGGGCCCCGCAGGTGCCGGTCCAGCTCTACGACGCGGACGGCGACCGGGACGTGGCACCCACCAACACCCTCGCTTGCAAAGCACAGTTGGCGCGTGCCGGGGTCGACGCGCCGGTGGCGGACGCGGGCGCCCCCGACCACAACGGCTCGGCGCTGGCCTCCTACCCCCTCATCCGCACCTGGTTCGACACCCTCGCCGGACGGTGAGGCCCTGTCATACGACCTGACGCGCCATCAGGGATATGGCTCCGGCACCCACGCATCAGGAAGACGCTGTCCGGAGTAGCACTGCCGGGCGGCAACCGGGTCGGGTCGTCGACGTAGGAGGACTCGACCGAACCGATCCGGCAGGGCGTCATCTCCCGACCATCTCTGCCATGTCGGCGAACAGCAGGCTGTCACGCGGCTGGTCGATGGCGGTCGCGGTGACCGAGGTGCGTGCCGCCGTCCCGACTGGCGTAGGCGACGTCGAGCCGGTCCCCAGTCTCCTCCACGCGGAAGTCGGCGAGGCCGCGCGGCCCGGGGGAGGGTCGGCTGTCGGCCGGCGCCGGACGTACACGTCGGTGTGGAGGTCCGCCGGCCCGTACCACTCCACGGCGAGCCGGTGCGCCGTAGCCTGCGATCCGCAGGCCGGTGCCGCGGAGCACGCAGCCCGGGCACCCGACCCTAAGGGCTGTCCCGTAAATGATCTCTGACGGGTCTGGTGGCCTGCTGGTTTCTGCGTCACCCGGCAAGGACGAGGTTGTGCAGGCGGGCGATGCCGAGCATGGCGTGCTGGACGCCGTCGCCCTTCAGCCGGCAGTCGCGAAGGATCTTCCAGCCCTTCATCCGGGCGAAGACGTGCTCTACACGGGCGCGGACTTTGCGGTGGGAGGCGTTGTGCTCCTCCTTCCATTCCGGGAGTTCGGTCTGGCCCTTCTCGCGGCGGTGCGGGATGACCAGGCCGGTGCCCCGGTAGCCGCCATCTGCGATGACCGTGGTCTTGCCGACGGCGTCTTTCGCGCCGGACAGCTCCCACGCCTTGCAGTCGTTGCGGTTGCCTGCGACTGGTCGGCCGACCGCGACGACGAGCCGGGTGTCGGCGTCGATGACGACCTGGTGGTTGGTGGAGTACCGGTAGTTCTTGGACTGCTCGGCGATGGTGTGGTCACGGGTGGGAACGAGGGTGCCGTCCATGATGAGCACGGTGTCCTTGCGGAACCGCTTGCGCTGCTGGAGCGCGAGCGCGGGCCCGAGGTGGTCGATGATGCGGTCGGCCGCCGACTTGGACACCCCGAACAGCGGGGCCAGTTGGCGCAGGGTCAGGTTCGTCCGCCAGTACGCGGCGATCAGGAGCACGCGGTCCTCCAGCGGCAGGCTCCATGGCCGACCCTTGCGCACCGGGTCCACACCCTCACGCCGGAGCGCGGTGATCAGCTTGCCGAACTGGCGCGGGCTCAGCCCAGTGAACGGGGCTATCCAGGAGGGCTCAGACGCCGTGATCACACCAGACACAGCCAGATCATCTCACCCGTGACCAGCAGTTACGGGACAGCCCTTAGCCGGATCAGGCGGACCCCGCCCAGCGCCCAACCGCTGTCTGCCAGCTTCGGCCGCAGCGGCGCGGACAGCGCCCGGCCGCCGGATCGGCCCGGTAGTTGACCAGCAGGCGGCGTTCCACCGTACTGGCCATGCTGATGTGTTTCCGGATCACGTTCAGCCCCCTCGGAGTCCGCGAGCTGGCGACACCTGATGCGCCGCAGCACGATCTGCCCGGACAGACGACGCTGAGGCACCGGCTGACGCAGACCGCCAACCGGTCCTCCATCAGGCCGTAGAGGATCCGGTCGGTGTCGCGCCGCTCGGTCGCCAGCGTGGCCTCCTTGGGTGACTGCTGGAGTATCGAGGGGTTTCTTCCGGAGACGAGCAGTCCTGGGGCGGCCGTGAGGTGGGCTGCTGCGGATTGAGCCTGCCTGCGGTTGTGGGCCCGGATCAGGCGGTGGGGGCGGTGGTGACCATCCAGTGGGTGAAGGCGGCGTAGCGCTCGGCGGATTCGGTGGCCCCGTTGGCGTGCTCGACCGCGGTGGAGTGTTCACGCACCTGCTCGAACCGGGATCGGCGGGCCTTCTCGTAGTGGGCGAGGGCGGCGGCTGTGGTGGATCGGCTCGCCAGTTCGGCGCGTAGCACTCCGGCGTCTTCGATGCCCAGGGTGCCGCCCGCCGCGATGTGCGGGGACAGGCCGTGCGCGGCGTCCCCGATCAGCGCGACCCGGTCCGTGGTCCAGCGCTGCAGCTCGGGGACGAGCATGATCTGATTCTCCAGGATGGACTCCTCCGGGGTCGCGGTGATCATCTCCAGAAGCTCGTCGTGCCAGCCGGACTCGGCCACGTTGCGGGCCCGTCGCAGCGCCCGGTCCTTCTTGCTGCCGACGAGTTCACCGGCGTCGAACTGGCCGATCCACCACATGGTCCGGCCCTGCGCGATGCGCGTGTAGCCGCCTCGGGTCCGCGCGGCGCCGATCGTGACGAACGTGCCCTCCGGCCGCTCGTCGTCCCCGGAAGGCAGCACGGCCCGCCAGGCGTAGTTGCCGGCATGCACGACCGCCGCGCTGCCGGGCTCCAGGGCGGCGCGTACGTCGGAGTACACGCCGTCCGCTCCGATCAGGAGATCCGCACGCAGCGGTGCACCGTCGGCGAGGTGTACTTCCACGTGCGTGTCGTGTTCGGTGAAGCCGGTGACGTGTGTTCCCAGGCGGATCCGGTCCCTGCCGAGGGTGTCGGCGAGGAGGTTGTTCAGGTCCGGCCTCGGCACCATCAGGAACTGGTGGGCGGCGGGGTCGTAGCCGGCCGCGCGTATCGGGTGTCCGGCGGCGTCGAAGAACCAGGCGTCGACGGTCTTGCCCATGCGCCGGACGTCGTCGCCGATGCCGAGGGTGTCCAACTCCCGCAGCGCGTTGGGCCACAGACCGATACCGGCCCCGGCGGCCCGCACCTGCGGCGCGTGTTCCAGCACGATGACCTCATGCCCGATCAGCCGCAGCGAAGCCGCGGTGGTGAGCCCGACCAGGCCCCCTCCCACGATCACAGTGCGCATCGTTCCTCCACTTGCCGTCCGTTGCGGTGGTGAGACCAAGCGGCGACGGGAGACGGCCAACCGGGCGCCGGATCGTCGGACTCGCCGAGCCCACCCTCTTGAGGCATCCCAACTTACACTAACGGCTAGTGTTACCTAACGAAGTCATTAAAGTAGTTGTTAGGGCTGTGACGTTTTGTGAGCAGTGACGCCTGGGCTCCCGGCCGATCTGAGCCGTGCCGTGCGGACTACGGCCGTGCTCTTGGTCGCCCCAGACCGCCGCCAGGGCGCTGACACCGCAGGAGCCCTGGGCCCCGCACGGGCCAGCCATCACCGGCCGCTGACCACGCTGATCGGCTTCTGAGCCCAAGCGACGGGCGAGGCGTACCAGCCGATCGCGTAGCCCGGTGACGGAGGCGGTGGGGGCGGGCGACATCGACGGCCCGGGCTCCGTGTCCGATGCGGACCTTGAGTGACGGTGGGGAGCTGATCCAGTCGGCCCGCACCACGGTGCACAGCGCGGGATTCGGGAATCCGGGCGGCCCTCGTCCGCGAGTCTGCGCGCAAGCGGCGGTTTCGCCGTCGGGCGGAACGGGTTCCGGCGTCTACGGCTGCGCTTCGGTCGGCCGGTCCGGATGCGGCCGGGGCGCGGGGTGACCCCGAACAGATGCGGCAGACGGTTTGACGGCGCGGGGCCGGCGGCCCGGGGGAGCGGCGGCCCCAGCGCCATCGCAGGGCGAGGGAGGACCACCGGACAGCGCGGCCCCCGCTGCGCCGGGTGCCCGACGGCGTGCCCGATCCGACCAGCGGTGAACTGCTGGACGACGCCTGCCGGGGGCGTCGGATCCGGCGAGACCGGCATGGCTGGGCGAGGGGGCCGTGCCGGTGCGGACGGTCTTCGAGGCGGTGTGCGCGTGACCGGTACAGCCATGCACCGTGCCGCCTTCGCGGTGGTGCGTGTCCGGCGGCGATCAACGCGCGGAGTGCACGGCGCGGTTCGCGCGGCGAAGCCCCGCAGCCCGGCCAGGTGCGGGCGGTGTACCAGCAGGCCGGCCGTTCGTGCGCGCGGCGAGGGCATGCGGCGCCGGGCGCTGTTGGCGGAGATACCCTCACGGTGGGAGTTGCCAGGCGGCGAACACCTGCCCTGGTACAGCAGGAAGGGGCCGCAGGGCGCCTCGACGGTTGCCGGTGCGGATCCGCCCGCCAACCGGCCCATGGACGCGGTGGACAGCGATAAGGGGTGTATTCGGCATGGCGCAGCCGCAGCAGGCACGCTCGATCAAGACGCGCAGGACGATTCTGGAGGCGGCCGGGGCACTGTTCGGAGCCATCGGGTACGCCGCGACCACCACCGAGATGATCATCGAGCGCAGTGGTGTGCCCCGTGGCACGATGTACTTCCATTTCCCGTCCAAGGAGGCCGTCGCCGACGCGATCGTCGCCGCGGAAGCCGATGTGATCGTGCCGCCGGTGCGCCGCCTGAAGCTGCAGTCCCTTATCGCCCTCACCTACCGTTACGCGGACGTTCTGATGCACGATCCCGTACTGCAAGGACTCGTCCGGCTGTCCGTGGACCGGGTCCAGCCCTCCCATGGCGAACCCTGGCGGACTGCGCACCGGTCTTTGACAGAACTCATCCGCGCCGCCGCGGAAAACGGCGAACTCCTGCCGAGCGTCGAGCCCGAACGCTTCGCCACCGTTCTGCAAAGCGCGTTCACCGGAGTCCAGTTGTCCTCCCAGGTCTCCACCAACCGCAAGGACCTGCCCGAACGCGTGACGGACATGTGGCGGTACCTGCTGCCCGGCGTCGCCATACCCGGGCTGCTGCCTTCCCTGTCCCTGCCCGACCTACCGGACTGACCGGGCGCCGAACAGTCCGCCCGGCAGGAAGAGCCGGCCGGGCGGCGCGAGCAACTGGGTGCGTTCAGCGTGGAGATGACCGACCGCGGTCGGCCTACTGCCTGGTGGACGATCTCCGGCACGGCGGTGACCCCGCCCAGTCCGCCAGGAGTCTGGAGGGAGAGCAGGCGGCCCGTGCTCTCGCCCCCGTAGGGCGGCGACGACGGCGGGGCACCATCGGGCGCAGCCCCGGCATGACCGCATCGCGAACGGATCATCCCCCCTAACGTGATTCGCGCGAACTCGCCCTCGTTCAGCCGGAGATCGTCCTCGACCTCAAGGCCGAGGCCGATCGACTGGATGCCGCGCTCACCCACAGGCTCTCAGGTGCGGGAAGGAGAACTCCGTACGGCTGCGCAGCGGCCGGTCCGGCCGGAGCACCGTGCTGGGGTAGTCCGGGCGGTTGGGCGAGTCCGGGAAGTGCTGGGTCTCCAGGCACACGCCCGCGTGCGGGGTGAGCGGCCGTCCTTCGGCGTCCCGGAGCGTGCCGTCCAACTGCTGTCCGCTGTAGACCTGCAAACCCGGTTCGGTGGTGCGGACCTCCATGACCCGGCCGCTGCGCGGCTCCTCCAGACGCGCGGCCCGGTGCGGGACGAGTGGGCGCGTGGGTGCGTTCTCCCGGGCGTCCGGGGCATGGCTTGCCGCGTGGCCGCGCAGGACCCAGCAGTGGTCGTACCCGCCCGCCGTGGCGAGTTGGGGGTGCGGTGTACCGATGCGTCCCCCCAGCGTCTGCGGGCCGGTGAAGTCGAACGGGGTGCCTCGCACCGGCTCCGGCGCGCCCGGCAGGGGGATCGCGGTGTCGTCGATCGGCAGATACGTGTCGGCGTCGACGGTGAGGACGTGGCCCAGCACGCCTTTTTCGGGCCGCCCGGTGAGGTTGAAGTACGCGTGGTGCGTCAGGTTGGCCACCGTCGGGCGGTCGGTGCGGGCCGAGTAGTCGATGACGAGGGTGCCGTCCGTGCGCAGGACGTAGTCGACCGTGGCGGTGAGGCGCCCCGGGAACCCCTGGTCGCCGTCCGGACTGTCGAGGGTCATCCGCACGCCCGTCGAGCCGTCGGCGCAGGGAACAGGACTCGCCTGCCACACGCGCTGGTCGAAGCCGTCGGGGCCGCCGTGCAGCGCGTTGCCCCGGTCGTTGGCGGGGACGCGGTGCACCACCCCGTCCAGGTGGAACGTGCCCCCGGCGATGCGGTTGGCGTACCGTCCGACGACCGCCCCGAGGTAGGAACCGTGACCGGCGTACTCCCGGGGGCCTGCCAGGCGCAGCACGATGTCGTCCACCGCGGTCCCGGCGGCGTCCGGCACGCGCAGTGACTGGAGGACGGCTCCGAAGCTGAGCACGGAGGCCTGGACCCCGCTGGGGGAGCGAAGCGTCCAGCGTTCCACCGGCGACTCGTGCGCGGTGACGGGCAGAGCCTCGCGAACTGCTGTGCAGGCGGCCATGTTTCTCCTCGAGACTGAGACGTCGGAGTGGGGGAGCCGCGCGCCGCGGGGGCCGGGTCTCCGTCAAGGGCGCGCACACGCGGGACCGTCCGAGCGTCACCTTACAACGTTGCAAAGGTTGGCGGGGGTGGCTTCCCCGACGCAGCAAGACCACTCGATGTCGTGGTGGCGCAGATCCCGAGCGGCGGGTGGTTCCGTGCCGGATGTCGATGCACCCGGCTCAGCCGTGGAATCCTGGGCTGACGCAGGTGGCGACGGTCGCGCGTCCGCCGAGGCGTTGAGGGTTTGGGAGGACGGCGTGGCGGTGAACGGACGAGGTCACGGCTCACTCGAAGGTGGACGCACTCTTCTTCCGGGTGGTTGTTGCCCATGGGCCGAGGGCGAAGCCGTCACTGTCCCGTCGTACTTCCAGGGCCCCTGCGCCACCGAAGTGCGCGGGAACGAGCAACTCCCGTTCGTCGGACGCCCGCCCGAGAATCCGACGGCGGCTGGCCACCGCTTGTTCCGGGGCCAGGCAGGCGCTGCTGTTGCAGCAGGGGTGCAGGATCTGCACCGGGCTGTGCAACAGATCTCCCACGAAGACTGCCCGGTCGCTGCCGGACGCGAGGCGCAGCACGGACGAGCCGGGAGTGTGACCGGGCGCGGACTCCAAGGTGAGGTGTTCGTCGATGCGGTGGAGGCCGTCCCACAGCACGCTCTGTCCGGCCTGGTGGATGGGCGCGATACTGTCTTCGTAGATCAGGCGGTCGGCATCCTGCGCGCCGTTCCCGTACGCGTTGTCCGGACCGTAGTGGAAGTCGTCGGCGGCCGGACTTCCGTTCGGCGATCTCCAGCCAGCCCATCTTCGGCAGCCGGTCGTTCAACATGCCCAGTTCGACGGTCATTTGCTCGCGCAGTTCGTCGACGAAGACCTGCGGGTCCAGTGGCTTGCGCAGCTCGCGGTAGTTCTCCTCGCGCCGCTCGGCGAAGTCCTGGGGCAGGTCCTCATCCGGGTTGCGCCACTTGTCAGCGCCGACCACCCAGATCTCCTTGCACTTGAGCTGGTCGCGCAGGGCCTGGAAGGCGACGACCTCGTAGACCATGCGCACCACCCGGCGCCGGCCCCGCTTGTCGGTGCGGTGGACAACCTCCGCTCAGTCCCCGCCCATCGCCCTGTGCACCGGCACCCTCTCGCCCAGCGGGTAGTACGTGGTGTCCCCGCCGCCGCGCACCGGGCCACCAGCACCAGGGCCTCGATCACCGGCCGGTGCGTGTGATTGGACGAGCGGAACTCCAGTACGTCCAGCAGCTTGATCAGCCCGCGCCGGTAGTGGTTGGTGTACGACGCCTTCAACGTCGTCTGCCCCTTGCGCCGGTAGACCGGGCCACGGGGTCCAGCCCTCCCACGGCGAACCCTGGAGGACCGCGCACCGGTCCTTGACCGTCTCCACCAACCGCAAGACCCGCCCGAACGCGTGACGGACATGTGGCGGTACCTGCTGCCCGGCGTCGCCGTACCCGGCCTGCTGCCCCCCGTCCCTGCCCGACATACCGGACTGACCGGTAAAGCCGAACACCCCAGCGAGGCAGGAAGCGTCGTCAGCCGATCCCTGGCACCGTGCGCTCCCCGGACCTGCGGCATGGCAGCTGGTCCGACCCCACCGGACGGTGCGAGCAACCGGACAGTCCACCAAGGGGAACGCGAACAGCGGCCGGTTTCCTGCTGGCCGGTGGCCGAGCCTCGGCACGCCCGGATCTCCCTCGGGCCGCCGGGGAGTTGGGCGCGGAACGAGCCGCCCGGCCGCTGCCCGCACGGGAGGACCTGTTCCACCGGGCCACCTTCCAAGCGCCATGGTGCTCACCGCGGACGCTCGACCAGGGCGGTCGGCGGTTGCCTTGCTACGAAGCGGCGCGCCGCCGAGATCGAGTCGGCGTGTCAGGGATGGGTGGGCCGTCGGGCCAGCCAGCCGCTGATCGCTGAGGCGGTGCTCGCGGCGTGTTCGTCGATGATGCTCAGGTGGGTGCCGGGCACGTCGATGGCGTCGTGGTCGGGACCCCAGTGGGCCTGCCAGTGCTCGCCTGTGGGGGGCCGGCCGCCCATCCGTTCGGTGGCGCGCAGCAGCAGTGTCGGTACGCCGTCGATGTCGGTCGGTGCCCAGTCGTCGAACAGCTGGAGGTGGTGTGCCATCGCGGTCAGTTCGGCGCCGCGCAGCGGCTGCGTCGCGGTCCATTCGGCGTACGCGTCGCCGAGCAGGTCGACCTGGATGTCGGCCAGACCTGTGCTGCCGGGCAGGTGGCTGTCCAGCAGCACGAGTGACTCCGGTGCGGTGTTCAGATCCTTGAGTCGGGCGGCTGCCGCGTGTGCGATCCAGCCGCCGGAGGAGTATCCGACGAGGACGTAGGGGCCGGTCACGTTGGCGAGCACGGTCTCACTGACAGCAGCCACCAGATCGGTTCGGCTCGGGGGGAGGGACTCGTGGTCGGCGTAGCCTGTCAACGGCAGCACAGCCATGTTGTGCGTCGTGCGCAGCGTGTCGGCCATCCGAGCGTATTGGTAGACATTGGAGGGCGCGACCACGGACGGGATGCAGACCAGGGTCGGGCCCGCGAGCCCCTGGGAGAAACTGACCGGTTCCCGCATCTTCGGCGAGCCGGTACCCACGCGCATCCGGGCGGCGACGGCCAGCAGCTCCAGCCCATCCTTCACCTGGTTCCGCGCGCAGGCCTGGGCGAAGAGGACCGGCAGCGGTTCGGTCGTTGGCGGCGTCGGACGCGCCGGTGTGGCGGCGGGGGCGGCCGGTGGTGTTTCGAGGTCCTCGAGCACGGCGAAGCGGTCGGCCAGATGTGTGGCGACGGCGTGCGGCGTCGGACAGTCGATGACCAGTGCGCGGGACAGCTCCAGACCGGTGACGGCCCTCAGGCGCTCGGTGAGCCAGGCCGCGGTCAGCGAGTCGAAGCCCAACTCGGCGAAACCGCGCTGGGGGTTGACGTCCTCGAACGCGTCGTAGCCCATCAACTGCGCCACTTGGTCGCGCACTTCGGCGAGCAGGATCTCCGCCCACTCCTGGCGCGGGCGATCGGCCATCTTGCCGCGTACGGAGGGGATCTCGGTGACCGTCTCGGCCATCACCGCGTCCGGCGGCGGGGCGCCCGTCCCGCCGACGACGCCCTGGTCGGCCAGCAGGCTCGCCCCTGTCGGCAGGTGATCGACCAGCCAGTAGCGGCGGCGCTGGAAGGCGTACGTGGGCAGGTCGAGCTGGGCGGCGCCGGTGCCCGCGTAGACCGCGCGCCAGTCGACCCGCACACCGCGGACGAAAAGGGCAGCCACCGCGTCCAGCAGCGCGGCCGGCTCGGCCCGGCCCTGACGCAGTGTCGGCACGAAGGCCCGCTCCGGTACGCCCGGACCGGCCGGCGGCAGGCAGTCCTGGCCGAGGGCGGCGAGGACCCCGCCCGGCCCGAGCTCCAGGTAGGTGGTGACACCGGCCTCGCTCAGGCGCACGACACCGTCGTGGAACCGCACCGCCGCACGGGCCTGGGCGACCCAGTAGTCCGCCGAACGCATCCGCTCGCCCCGGTCCGCGTCACCCGGTGCGAGCGGCACGATCGGGATGCGCGGCGCGGCGTACGAGATGCTCTCGATCGCCGATCGGAAGTCGGCCAGGATCGGGTCGATCCGCGGTGAGTGGAAAGCGTGGCTCACCCGCAGTTCGCGCGGGTGGAGGCCCTTGTCGGTGAGTCTCGCCATCACAGTGGTGAGCGTCTTCTCGTCGCCGGAGAGCACCACGGAGGTGGGACCGTTCACCGCGGCGACGGACACCAGGCCGGTCAGCTGATCCAGCATCGGCAGGATGTCTTCTTCGGCCGCACGGACAGCGACCATCGCGCCGCCGGGAGGCATGCTCTGCATGAGCCGCGCCCGGGCGGCGACCAACGCGCAAGCGTCCTCGAGCGACAGTATCCCGGCCACGTGCGCGGCGGTGACCTCGCCGACGGAATGCCCCGCGACGAAGTCCGGGCGTACACCCCACGACTCGACGAGCCGGAACAGCGCGGTCTCGACGGCGAAGAGGGCCGGCTGGGCGAATCCGGTGCGGTCGAGCAGGCCCAGCGGGTCGTCCTCGGTGAAGGTCAGGTCACGCAGCGAACGGCCGATCGGACCGTCCAGGTGCGCGCAGACAGCATCGAACGCCTCGGCGAAGACGGGATGCTCCGCGTACAACTCGCGGCCCATGCCCGGCTTCTGCGCCCCCTGGCCGGTGAACAGGAAGGCCAGCCGTCCGCGCGCGGTGGCGCCTGTCGTGACCGCGGCATGCGGCCTGCCCTCGGCGAGTGCCCGCACCCCGGTGAGCAGGCCGTCCCGATCGGCGGCCACGACGACGCCGCGGTTGTCCAGGGCGGCGCGAGTGGTGGCCAGTGAGTATCCGACGTCGGTGGGATCGGCCGGCTCGGCCCGGTTCGTCAGGAAGGCGGCCAGCCGCGCGGCCTGGGCGCGCATCGCGGCCGCGGTGCGGCCGGAGACCAACCAGGGGACGGCCGTCAGCGTGCGGTGCGCGATGCCGTCGCCCTCCCGTCCGGCGTCCTCTTCGGACACCGCCTCGAGAATGACGTGCGCGTTGGTGCCGCCGATGCCGAAGGCGGAAACTGCCGCACGCCGTGGCCGGTCCTCCGTCTCCGGCCACGACCGCGGCTCCTGCAGGAGTTCGATGTCGCCGGCCGTCCAGTCGACCTCGGTGGACGGCGGGTCGGCGTGCAGCGTCGGTGCCAACATGCCGTGCCGGAGCGACATCACCGTCTTGATCAGACCGCCCACTCCAGCGGCGGACTGGCTGTGGCCCAGGTTGGACTTGAGCGACCCCAGGAACAGCGGACGGCCGGGCAGCCTGTCACGCCCGTACGTGGCCAGCAGCGCCTGGGCCTCGATCGGGTCGCCCAGTGTCGTGCCGGTGCCGTGTGCCTCGACGGCGTCGACGTCGGAGGGCTTGAGCCCGGCCGCGGCCAGCGCACGCCGGATCACCCGCTGCTGGGACGGGCCACTCGGTGCCGTCAGCCCGTTCGACGCTCCGTCCTGGTTGATCGCCGAGCCGCGCAGCACTGCCAGGACCGGGTGCCGGTGGCGGCGGGCGTCGGAAAGCCGCTCGACCACGACCATGCCGACGCCCTCGGCCCAGGACGTACCGTCCGCAGCATCGCCGAAGGACTTGCACCGGCCGTCCGGAGCGAGCCCGCGTTGGGTGCTGAACTCGACGAACGAGCCCGGCGTGGCCAACACGGAAACGCCACCGGCCAGGGCGAGTGAGCAGTCCCCGGCGCGCAGCGCACCCGCCGCGAGGTGCAAGGCGGTGAGTGACGAGGAACAACCGGTGTCGACGGTCACCGCCGGACCTTCCAGCCCCAGGAGGTAGGAAATCCTGCCGGAGATGATGGCTCCTGCCAGGCCGCCGAGCAGGAGCCCTTCGAACCCGGTCGGGTAGCGCGCCAACAGGGCCGCGTAGTCGGTCACACTCGGGCCCACGAACACCCCGGTCTCGCTGCCGTGCAGCGAGTGGGGATTGATCCGAGCCCTTTCGAGCGCCTGCCACGATGTCTCCAGCAGCAGTCGCTGCTGTGGGTCCATCGCGGTGGCCTCACGGGGCGAGATGCCCCAGAACTGCGCGTCGAAGTCAGCGACATCGGTCAGGAAGCCGCCCTGCTGCGTGTAGCTGGTGCCCGGGTGATTTGGATCGGGGTCGTAGAGCGAGTCGAGGTCCCAACCCCGGTCGCGGGGAAACGGGGTGATCGCGTCCCGCCCGGTGATCGCCAGCTCCCACAGGTCTTCCGGTGAGCGCACGCCGCCCGGGTAGCGGCAAGCCATGCCGACGATCGCGATCGGCTCGCCGATCCGCCGCTCGAGCTCCTCCGACCGCTTGCGGGCCTGCACGAGGTCTGCCGTGACCAGATTCAGGTAGCGCCGCAGTTTGTGCTCGTTGTTGTCCATCTGCTCCTCGACCCCTCAGCCGACGCCGCGGCACGTTCCACGCGTGGACACGGATCACTCGTGGCCGAGCTGCGTGTTGATGAAGCTGAACAGTTCGTCGTCGGAGGCCGCCGTCAGCGTCGCCACGTCGCCCTCGACGCTCGCGGCCCGCGCCGGGCCCGAGAGCCGGCTGAGCAGTTCGCGCGCCCGGCTGACGAGGACGTCGCGCACGTCCGCGTCCTCGATCGGTATCGCGGAGAGCGACGCCTCCAGCCGGTCGAACTCGGCCAGTGCCGCGTCCGTCGGCGACGGCACAGCGGCGGCCACCTCGGAGCGCAGGAACGAGGCCAGGCTCGTCGGATTCGGGTAGTCGAAGACCAGCGTCACCGGCAGCCGCAACCCGGTCGCCGCATTGAGCCGGTTGCGCAGCTGGACGGCGATCAGCGAGTCGAAGCCGACGTCCTTGAAAGCCCGCTTGCGATCGACCTGCTCCGGAGAGTCGTGGCCGAGCACGGCCGCGACGTGCGAGCAGACCAGATCGAGCACGGCCGGTTCCCGATCCTCCTCGGGCAGCGCGGTGAGCTTCTCGATCAGGGCCGCGCCGCGTTCGACCGAGGTCTGGGACTCCGCCGTCGGCAGCCGGCGGACATCCGGCAGGTCGGCCAGGAACGGGCTGGGCCGCAGCGAGGTGAAGCGGGAATGGAACCGGGCCCATTCGACTCGTGCCACGACCGGGCACGGTTCGTCCTCGGCGACGATTCGGTCCAGGGTCGCCAGCCCGGAGTCCACCGGCAGCAGGGGCAGACCTCCGCGGCGCAGCGAGTCGGCCATCTCCTCGTCCTCGGCGAGCATTCCGGCCTCCCACGGGCCCCACGCCACCGAGACGGTGTGGCCGCCGCGGTCGTGCCGCTGCCGAGCCAGGGCATCGAGGTAGGTGTTGGCAGCCGAGTACGCGGACTGGTTGCCGACGCCCCAGGTCGCCGAGATGGAGCCGAACAGCAGCACTGTCCGGACGCTGTCGTGGTCGAGCAACTCGTCGAGGTGCGCCGCACCGAGCACCTTGGCAGCCAGGATGTCGCCGAACTCGGTCAACGTCGTGTCGGCGATCGGCCCGCCATCGAGGCTGGCCGCGGCATGCACGACCGCGGTCAGCGGGTGCTCGGCGGGAACGGAGGCCAGCAATTCGATCACGGCGGCCCGGTCCGCGACATCGCAGGCCGTCACCGAGACCAGGACGCCCTTGGCGACCAGTTCTTCGACCAGGCGCCGGGCCCCGGCCGCATCGGCGCCGCTGCGGCTGGCAAGCACCAGATGTTCGGCACCGCGGTCGGCCAGCCAGCGGGCCACTTCGGCACCGAGGCCACCCGTGCCACCCGTCACGAGCACGGTGCCGCGAGGCCGCCACTCGGGCGGCTCCTGCTCGGGCGCTGTCGCCCGGACCAGACGGCGGGCCAGGACGGCCTGGGATCGTACGGCGACCTCGTTCTCGCCGTTGCCTGCGAGTACACCGGCCAGTTCGGCGACCGCGTCGTCGTCCACCGTCTCCGGCAGATCGACCAGGCCGCCCCAGAGCCGCGGGTGTTCGAGGCCGGCGACACGCCCGAAACCCCAGACCAGCGCCTGGGTGGGCGAGCCGATGCGGTCCTGGGGACCGGCCGCCACCGCGCCCCGGGTCACCGCCCAGATCGGGACGTCGAGTTCGGCGTCGAGCAGGGCCTGGGTGAGCACCACCGTGCCCGCGAGCCCTTGTGGCAGCGCCGGCGAGTCCTCGCACGGGGTCTCGTCCTCGGCCAACAGCGACAGCACCCCGTCCGGGCTCGTGCCGTTCGCCACGAGCTCGCGGAGCCGCTGGGCCAGCGCCGCCCGGTCGAGGTTCCCGCACGGTACGGTCCAGGTCACCAGGCCGGGCGCGTGGGCAGCGAGGCGGCGCACGGTTTCCGCGGCCCAGCCCTCGGCCGGCTGCCCCTCGGCGACCACCGCCAGCCAGGTACCGCCGACCGGCGTGCGGGTGCCGCTGGGCAGCGCGCGCCACTCGACGCGGTAGTTCTCGTCGTTGACGTTGTTGTCGCTCGCGCTGTCCACGGCGCTCCGCAGCTGTGCACGACTGACCGGCCTCGCGACGATGGAGTCGAACGAGGCGACGGGCTCGCCCGCGCCGTCGGTGAGCAGCATCGTGGAGGAGTCAGGGCCCTTGCGCCGGAAGGCGACCCGCAGCGAACTCGCTCCTCGGGTGTGCACGGTGACGCCGTTCCAGGAGAACGGCATCACCGCCTCGCTCTCGCTGTCGATCAGTCCGGCGACCGGCACCTGCAAGGCGGCGTCCAGCAGTGCCGGGTGCAGGCCGAACCGCCCCGCATCGGCACGGACCGTGCTCGGCAGCGCGACCTCGCCGTACATGTCCTCGCCGTCCCGCCACAGCGCGCGGATCCCGGCGAAGGCAGGCCCGTAGGCGTATCCGCGCTCGGCGAGCCGGGCGTAGATGTCGGTCACGTCGACCGCCTCCGCGCCGGTTGGCGGCCAGGTCGTCAGACCGCCCGGCACCGGGCCGGTACCGACAGGGGCGAGCGTGCCTTCCGCGTGCAGAATCCACCTGCCGCCGGCGCCGGACCCGGTGCGCCGTGAGTGCACCGTGACCGAACGCCGCCCGGTGGAGTCAGCGGCGCCGACCGCGACCTGCACCGCCACACCTGACTTCTCCGAGAGCACCAACGGTGCCTGAAAGGCCAGCTCTTCCAAGCGGGCGCAGTCGACGTGGCGCCCGGCGTGGGTGACCAGCTCGGCGAAGGCGGCGCCGGGCAGCAGGAGGGTGCCGAGCACGACGTGATCGGCCAGCCACGGCTGGGTCGCCGGCGACCACCTGCCGGTGAAGAGCACCTGGTCCTCGCCGGCGCGTTCCACGGTGGCGCCCAGCAGGGGGTGATCGGCGGACGCCAGCCCCAGGTCGGCGACGCTCGCGGTCGCCGCGCCGGCGGGCTCGACCCACAACCGGCGGTGCTGGAACGCGTACGTGGGCAGGTCGATTCGCCCTCCGGCGGGAAACGCCGTCCCCCAGCGGACCGTTGCCCCGTGCACGAAGGCCGTGGCCGCAGAGCGGGTGAACTCGACGTCACCGCCGTCCCGCCGCAACGACCACGACGCGGCGACCTCGATGCCTCGGGCCTCGGCAACCGCCTCGACCGCGTCGACGAGGGCCGGGTGCGCGCTGAGCTCCACGAAGCAGCTGTGCCCGTCGTTCACAAGAGCCTCGACGGCCGCGCTGAACCGCACCGTCTCCCGAAGATTGCGGTACCAGTACTCGGCGTTCAGTTCGGTGCCGTCGACCCGCCCGCCGGTGACCGTGGAGTAGAACGGCACCTCTGCCTCGGCGGGCGCGACATCGGCCAGCGCGTCGACGAGTTCGGCGTGCAGCTCCTCCACCCCACGCGAGTGCGACGCGTAATCCACCAGGAGCGTGCGCGCCGGGACCTCCTCGGCCGCGAGCGCCGCGCACAGGCTCTGCAGTTCGTCGCGGGCGCCGGAGACGACCACCGACCGCGGCCCGTTGACCGCGGCGACGCCGAGCCCAGGGTAGTCGGCGAGCCGTTCCCGGACCCGGGCGACCGGCAGGCCGATCCAGCCCATCCCGCCGCGCTCGGTCAGGCCGGCGATCAAGCGCGAGCGCAACGCGGCGATGCGGGCGCCGTCGGCCAGCGTGAGGACACCGGCCACCACGGCCGCCGCGATCTCGCCCTGGGAGTGACCGACCACCGCTGCCGGCTCGACCCCGAGCGACCGCCACAGCCGCGCCAAGGACACCATCACCGCGAACAGCGCGGGCTGCACCGCGTCCACCCGGTCCAGGCTCGGCGCGCCCGAAGCGCCGGTGAGGACGTCCGACAGTGTGGCGCCGTTCCAGTCGACGTGCGGGGCCAGCGCCGCGTCGCACTCGGTCATGGCGGCGGCGAACAGCGGGCTGGTGTTCCACAGGTCGAGCGCCATGCCGCTCCACTGGCCGCCCTGACCGGCGAAGACGAAGACCGGCTGGGTCGCCTCACCGCCGTCGCCCAGCACGACGTCCTCGTTGGAGTCCGCCGTGCCGGCGGCGATCGCCGTGAGCCCCGCGGTCAGCGTGCCCAGGTTTTCGGCGAGCACCACGGCCCGGTGCTCCAATGTGGCTCGGCCGCTGAGCGAGCGGCCGAGCGCGTCGAGGTCCACCTCCGGGTGCTCGGCGAGGTAGGCACTGAGCCTGGCTGCCTGACCGCGCAGTGCCGCCGCGCCGCGTGCTGAGAGGACGAACGGCTTGACGGACGGTGCGAGCACCCTTTCGGGCGCGGGCGGAGCGGGCGGCTCGCCGAGCTCCGGTGCCTGCTCCAGCACCACGTGCACGTTGGTGCCGCTGATCCCGAACGCGGAGACGGCGCCGAGCCGGGGCCGGTCGCGCTCCGGCCACCGCTGTGCCGTGGTCAGCAGCTTCACGGCACCGTCCGACCAGTCCACGTGCGGGGTGGGCTCCTCGGCGTTCAACGTCCGGGGCAGCAGGCCGTGTCGCAGCGCCTGGACCATCTTGATCACCCCGGCCACGCCGGCAGCCGCTTGCGCGTGGCCCAGGTTCGATTTCAAAGAGCCGAGCCAGAGCGGGTTTTCCTCGGTGTGCTCCCGCCCGTACGTCGCCAGCAGTGCCTGCACCTCGATCGGGTCGCCGAGCCTGGTGCCGGTGCCGTGTCCCTCCACGACGTCCACATCGGCGGCGGAGACACCGGCATTGGCCAGCGCCGCTCGGATCACCCGTTGTTGCGAGCGGCCGTTGGGCGCGGTCAACCCGTTGGAGGCGCCGTCCTGGTTCACCGCGGAGCCCTTCACCACCGCGAGGACCTGGTGGCCGTTGCGGCGGGCGTCCGACAAGCGCTCCAGCACGAGCAGTCCGACGCCCTCGGCCCAGCCGGTGCCGTCCGCGTCCGCGCCGAACGCCCGGCAGCGGCCGTCCGCGGAGAGGCCGCCCTGCAGCGCGAACTCCTGGAACACCACCGGTGTGGACATCACGGCCACACCGCCGGCCAGCGCGAGGTCGGACTCACCGGCCCGCAGCGCCTGCGCCGCCATGTGCACCGTGGTCAGCGAGGACGAACAGGCGGTGTCGACCGTCAAGGCGGGGCCCTCAAGGCCGAACTCGTAGGCGATGCGGCCCGAGGCCACGCTGGGCGCCGTGCCTGTCAGCAGGTGGCCGTCGAGACCGCGCGATTCGAGCGCGAGCAAGTTGCCGTAGTCATGGGCGCTGAGGCCGACGAACACACCGGTCTTCGTGCCGCGCAGCGCGAACGGGTCGATACCGGCACGCTCGAACGCCTCCCATGCCGACTCCAGCAGCAGGCGCTGCTGCGGGTCCATCGCGGTGGCCTCACGAGGTGAGATGCCGAAGAACTCGGGATCGAATTCGGTTGCGCCGGGCAGGAAGCCGGCCGCCCGGGCGTTGGTCGTGCCCGAGCGGCCGGGCTCGGGATCGAACAGCTCGGCCAGGTTCCAGCCACGGTCGGTCGGGAACTCCGTGGCGGCGTCCCGGCTCTCCTCGACCATCGCCCACAACGCCTCCGGCGAGTCGATCCCGCCGCCGTAGCGGCAGGCCATGCCGACGATGGCGATCGCGTCGCCGCTGGTGTCCGCCGTGACGACCGCGGGTGCCGCCGACGCGGAGGAGCTGGCGCTGACCACCTCGCCGAGCACGTACGCGGTCAGCGACGTGAGGTCCGGGTGGTCGAAGACCACCGTGGCCGGCAGCCGCAGGCCGGTGAGCGCGGTGATCCGGTTGCGCAGCTCCACCGAGGCCAGCGAATCGAAGCCGATGTCCTTGAAGGTCCGGTCCGGCGAGAGTCTCGACGCCGACGTGTGCCCGAGCACGGCCGCGGTCTCGGCGGCGAGAGCGTCCAGCACGATCCGATGCCGGGCGGCCGGAGGCCGGGCGAGCAGACGGCGGGTCCACGAGCTGGCATCGCCGCCGCTCGCGACGGCGGTACGACGCACCCGCCCGGAGACCTGGTGGCGCAGCAGGGGCGGCACCTCCCCGCGGAACGCGGCCAGGTCGAGCCGGACCGGTAGCACCACCGGGGCGCCGACGGTGACGGCCGCGTCGAAGAGGGCCAGGCCTTCCTCGTCGGACATCGCCTTGATACCGGCGCGTGCCATCCGTTCCCAGTCGGCCTCCCGCAGCGAGGACGTCATGTGGCTCGTGGCGGACCAAAGGCCCCAGTCGAGCGAGACGGCGGGCAGACCCAACGCGCGGCGGTGCCGGGCGAGGGCGTCCAGGAACGCGTTGGCGGCGGCGTAATTGGCCTGGCCCGGGGCGCCGAATGCCCCGACGGCGGAGGAGAACAGCACGAAGGCGGAGAGGTCGAGATCCTGGGTCAGCTCGTGCAGGAGCCAACCGGCGTCCACCTTGGGACGCAACACGGTGTCGATCTGCTCGGTCGTCAGCGAGCCGATGACGCCGTCGTCGCTGGTGCCCGCGATGTGCACAACCGCGGTCAGCGGATGTTCGGCGGGGATCGCGGCCAGCACCCCGAGCAGCGATTCGCGGTGGGAGACGTCACAGGCGACAGTCGTCACCGAGGCGCCGAGCTCGGTCAACTCGGTGGTGAACTCGGTGGCGCCGGGAGCATCCGGGCCGCGCCGGCTCGCCAGCACGAGGTTGCGTACGCCGTGCTCGGCGACCAAGTGCCGGGCGACCAAGCCGCCCAGCGCGCCGGAGGCGCCGGTCACCAGCACGGTCCCGGCCGGATCGACGGGCACCGGGATGGTCAGGGCGATCTTGCCGACGTGCCGAGCCTGGCTGAGGAACCTCAACGCGTCCGGGGCCCGGCGGACGTCCCAAGTGGTGGTCGGAGGCAGGGTGAGAGCGCCGCGGTCGAACAGGTCCAGCAACTCGACCAACATCTCGTGGACCCGTTCGGGCGCCACCCCGAGCAGGTCGAACGCCTGGTAGCGCACACCGGGGAACGCCTCGGCCACCCGGTCGGCGTCGCGGATGTCGGTCTTGCCCATCTCGACGAACCGGCCGCCACGCGGCAGCAGTCGTAGCGAGGCGTCCACGAGCTCGTTGGTGAGCGAGTTGAGGACCACGTCGACGCCGCGGCCGTCGGTGGCGCCGAGCAGATCGGATGCGAACTGTGCGGTGCGGGAGTTCGAGATGCGTTCGCGGGGGACGCCGAGCTCGCGAACGGCCGCCCACTTGGCGGGGCCGGCGGTGGCGAAGATCTCGGCGCCCAGATGGGCGGCCAGCTGCACGGCCGCCATGCCGACGCCACCGGCGGCGGCGTGGATGAGCACGGACTCGCCGGGCCGCAGGCCGGCCACGTCGACGAGCCCGAAGTACGCGGTCAGGTAGGTGATCGGGACTGTCGCGGCCTGCAGGTACGACCACCCGTCCGGGATCGGTACCACCATCCGGTGGTCGCCCACGGCCACCGGCCCGAACGGCCCGAAGAACAGGCCCATCACCCGGTCCCCGGGCTCCAGACCGACGACCCCCGGGCCGACCTCGGTCACCACGCCGGCCGCCTCGCCGCCGAGCACTTCTTGACCGCGGACCAGGCCCAGGATGGACATGACGTCCCGGAAGTTCACGCCGGCGGCTCGGACGGCCACCCGCACCTCACCCTCGGCCAAGGGCGCGACCGCCTCGGGTGACTCGATCAAGGCGAGCCCGTCGAAAGTACCGGGGTGGGGGGCGGACAGGCGCCAGGCGGTCGACTCCGCCGGCACGGCGAGCGTCCTCGAGGAGGAGACCTTGACCAGCCGCGGCACCAGGATCGTGCCCGCGCGCACGGCGACCTCGTCCTCCCCGGCGTCGAGCGCCGCCACCACGGCCGAGTCGGGCTCGCCGGGCGCGAGGTCGACCTGGACGAGCCGGCCCGGGTTCTCGGCACGCGCCGAGCGGAACAGGCCGTGCAGGGCCGCGCCGACCAGGTCACGGACGACTTCGCCCTCGTACGTGGCCAACGCGCCACGGGTGACCAGGACCAGCCGTGAGGTGGCCAGCCGTTCGTCGGCCAGCCAGGCGCGGACCAGTTCGAGCATCTGGTTGACAGCTGAGTGCACGTTCGCGGCCACGTCGTGGCCGTGGTCGTGACCGGGAGCGGCCAGCACCACGGTGGGCACCTCGCCCCCGGCGTCGAGGGCGGCCCGCAGCGCCGGGAAGCCGTCGTACGCCGTGCCCGTCGCGGGCGCGCCGCCGCCCAGGTTCGCCCAGCCGGTGGGCGACGAGGACTCGACCTCACCCGCGGAGATCCACTCGATCTCGTAGAGGGAGTCGTGGGCCTGGGGAGCACTCTCGGCGATCTGTTCCGCGGTGGCGGACCGCAAGGTCAGCGAGTCGACGGACAGTACCGTGCGGCCGGTCCCGTCAGCGACCAGCAGTGCCACCGTGTCGGCCCCCACCGGGGTCAGCCGTACGCGCAGCGCGGAAGCACCGACGGCGTACAGCCGGACGCCCGACCACACGAAGGGGACGACACCCTGGGTGGTGCCGGTGACCGCGATCGCGTGCAGCGCGGCGTCCAGCAGGGCAGGGTGCATGCCGTACGCGCCGGCGTCGCCCACCTGCTCGGGCAGGGCCACCTCGGCGAAGACCTCCCCGTCGCGCAGCCAGGCGGCCTTCAGACCGCGGAACACCGGCCCGTAGGCGTACCCGGCGGCGGCGAAGGTCTCGTAAAGATCGCCGACCCCGACTTCCTCGACGCCGGCGGGTGGCCACTCGGCCATCTCGGGGTCGTCGCGGCTCGCGCCGGCGGTCCCCGAGACGAACCCGCTGGCGTGCCGTGTCCAGGCCGCGTCGATGTCGGGGGAGTCCGGGTCCTGCTGCTGCGACCAGATGGTGATCGACCGTCGGCCGGTGGACTCCTCCGGCTCGCCGACCACGATCTGCAGCGCCACGCCGCCCCGCTCCAGCGGCAGCGGGGCCTCGATGGTCAGCTCCTCGACCAGCTCACAGCCGACCTGGTCCGCCGCGCGCAGCGCGAACTCGACGAACGCGGTGCCGGGCAGCAGGGCGCGGCCGAACAGGGCGTGGTCGGCAAGCCAGGGCTGGGTGGAGAGCGACAGGCGGCCGGTGCACAGGAAGCCGCCGTCGTTGGCGAGCGAGACTCCGGCACCCAGGAGCGGGGCGTCCACCGAGCGCAGGCCGATCGAACTGAGGTCGTTCCCTCCGACGTGGCTGGTCTCGAGCCAGAAGCGTTCGTGCTGGAACGCGTAGGTGGGCAGGTCGACGCGTCGCGCGCCGGTGCCGGCGAAGAAGGCCGCCCAGTCCACCTCGACGCCGGCGGCGTGCAGGGTGGCCATCGCCACGGCGACGCATTCCGCCTCGTCGCGCCGACTGCGCAGGGACGGTGTGACCACCACCGACTCGTCGCCGTAGCATTCGCGTACGTGGCTGGTCATCGACGCGGCGGGCGACAGTTCGATGAACCGGGTGACGCCGCGCTCGCGCAGCCGGGCCACGCCGCCGACGAGGTCCACCGGGTCGCGCATCTGCCGGACCCAGAACTCAGGGGTGCACAGCACCTCGGCGGGCACCACCATCGGGATGGTCGGGGCCGAATAGGTCAAGGTCTCCACCACGGCCCGGAACCGGGCCTGGATCGGCTCCATCGTGACCGAGTGGCCCGCGACGCCGACCCGCAGCGTGCGGGACGCGTGGCCGAGTTCGGACAGTCGCGCCACAGCCGCCTCGACCGGGCCCTTCAGCCCCGAGATGGTGACTGAGCTCGGGCTGTTGATACCGGCGAGCGATACGCCCTCGATGCCGGCGATGACCGGCTCCACCACGTCGGCGCCGGCCGCGACCGAGGCCATCACACCGGCGGCCGAGGTCTGGATCAGCCGTGCTCGGGCGGTGACCATGGTGGCCGCGTCCTTGAGTGACAGCACACCCGCGACGTGCGCCGCCGCGATGTCCCCACAGGACTGTCCGAGCAGGTAGTCGGGGCGCAGACCCCACGACTCGACCAGGCGGTAGAGCGCCACCTCGATCGCGAACAGCGCGGGATGCGCGTACTCGGGCCGGTCCAGCGTCGGGCCGCCCTCGGCGATGATCCGCGGCAGCTCGGGGTCGAGCCACCCCAGCACCTCCGAGTACGCCGCGGCGAAGACGGGGAAGGCGGCCGCGAGTTGGGCGCCCATGCCGATGCGCTGCGAGCCTTGCCCGGGGAACATCACCGCGGTGAGACCGCGACACTCGGTGCCGACGACCGCCGTGGCACCGCTGCCGCCGCCGGCCAGCAGGTCGAGCTGCGCGAGCAGGCCCTCCTTGTCGCCCGCGACCACGGCGGCGCGGTGCTCGAACGTCACGCGGTGCAGCGCGAGCGACTTCGCGACGTCGAGCAGGGCGACGTCCTCGTCGGCGAGCCAGTCACGCAGCCGCGTCGCCTGACCGGCCAGGGCCTGCGGAGTACGGGCGGAGAGCAGGAAGGGCAAGGCGGTCGGCCGTGCGCTCACCGGCTCGGCCTCGACCGCCTCCGGCGCGGGCGCCTGCTCCAGGACGACGTGCGCGTTGGTACCGCTCATGCCGAACGACGACACACCTGCCCGGCGCGGCCACTCGTTCTCCGGCCACGGGCGGTTCTCCGTCAGCACCTTGACCCCGCCGGCCGACCAGTCCACTTCGCGCGTCGGCTCGTCCACGTGCAGTGTCTTGGGGAGGACGCCGTGGCGCATGGCCATCACTGCCTTGATCACGCCGACGACGCCCGCGGCCGCCTGGGTGTGACCCACGTTCGACTTCAGCGAGCCCAGCCACAGTGGCTCGCCGTCCTTCTTCTTGCGGCCGTAGGTGGCCAGCAGGGCCTGAGCCTCGATCGGGTCGCCCAGCCGGGTGCCGGTGCCGTGCCCTTCGACCAGGTCGACCTGTTCCATCGGAACCTGGCCGTCGGCCAGCGCCGCCTGGATGACCCGTTGCTGGGCGGGGCCGTTGGGAGCGGTCAGGCCGTTGGAGGCACCGTCCTGGTTGATCGCCGAACCACGGATGACGGCAAGCACCGGGTGGCCGTTGGCCCGCGCGTCGGAGAGCCGCTCGAGCAGGACCAGGCCGACCCCCTCCGACCAGCCGGTGCCGTCCGCGGTGTCCGCGTACGCCTTGCACCGGCCGTTGGGCGCGATCCCGCGCTGCCGACTGAAGTCGACCATGACCAGTGGCGAGCACATCGACGCGACGCCGCCGACCAGAGCCATCGTGGTCTCGCCGCGACGCAAGGCCCGAACGGCGTAGTCCATCGCGACCAACGACGAGGAACAGGCGGTGTCGACGGTGACTGCGGGGCCCTCGAAGCCGAATGTGTACGCGACGCGGCCGGAGAGCACGCTGGGCGCGTTGCCCAGCAGCAGATAGCCGTCGACCTCGCGGGGTGCCGTGACGGTCAACGGCACGTAGTCATGGGTGTTGGAGCCGATGAACACACCTGTCTCGGTGCCGCGGAGGGTCTCCGGGTCGATGCCGGCCCGTTCGAACGACTCCCAGGCGGCCTCCAGGACGATCCGTTGCTGCGGGTCCATGGCAAGAGCTTCGCGTGGGGAGATGCCGAAGAAGTCCGCGTCGAAGTCGGCCAGGCCGGACATGAAGCCGCCCTCGCGGGTGTACGTCTTTCCGGGCTTCCCGGGCTCCGGGTCGTAGATGCTGTCCATGTCCCAGCCCCGGTCGGTCGGCGACTCGCCGATCGCGTCGGTTCCACTGGCGACCAGTTCCCAGAGGTCCTCCGGTGACCAGACGTCGCCGGGCAAGCGGCAGGCCATCGAGACGATGGCGATCGGCTCGGTGTCCTGGGCCTCCATCTCGGTGATCTTCTTGCGAGCCTGGTAGAGGTCGCTCGTGACCAACTTGAGATACTGGCGAAGCTTGTCCTCGTTCTCCATACGAGCAACCCCATCTGTCTTCCGTCTGTTCCAGTGGCCCGGGGGACCCCGGAGTGGTCCGGCGTACCCCGGACTTGTCGTGCCTGGACACGTGGCAGGCGTCTGCTGAGGCCGGCGGTCCGGCGAAGAGCTCGTGCGCAAAGGGCTTGGGCGGGACCACGATCAAGACCACCTCTGGGCGGTCGCGTGAACAACCATGCTCTTGCGACGTCGGCGCGGGCACCCCCCTAACCCCCCTAGTCGCCACCCCGGTGGTCACGCGGTTCTTTTGGGGTGCCGGTGTCGCGATCGCGCTGCGAGCATGAACCGCGGAAGCCAGACCGGTGCGTCTCGCTGGTCGCCCACAGCGGACGAGCGAAGGGACAGCAACATGACTGCCGAGGTGTTGAAGAACGCGGAGAACCCGAAGGGGACGTCGGCATTCATCTTCAGCCAGACCGCGCCGGGGCCGACACAACCGTGGGGCTGGGCGGAGAACTTGCTCAAGTCCGCGTCCACGTACTGGCTGGTCACCACCAGCCCGGACGGACGCCCACACAGCAGGCCCTTGTGGGGTATCTGGCAGCGGAACACCTTCTGGTTCTCGAGCCAGAACCGCTGCGGTGAATTCTTGAAGGTCAACCCGCGGGCCTCCGTGAACTTGCAGGTCGGCGAGGACGTGGTGATGGTCGAGGGCAGTTGCTCCCGAGTGATCGGGGACGACATCAACGTGCTCGCCGAAGGCGTCGGGGTGAAGTACGACTGGGAACTCTCGGTGAGCGAGGATCGTGTCCACACGCGTTTCGGCCAGAGTGCGCCGGTGTTCCGGCTGAACCCCGAGCGGATCTACGGGTGGGCGGGAATCGCCGGATGGGAGTCCGCGACCAGGTGGGACTTTCCGCAGTCTTGACCGGCTGAAGTTGGCCGCGCACAAATCCGGCCCGGGGAATTCGACGCGCCACGGAGATTGTGTCCGGCGCTCGCCGCCGTGACCCCGCAAGACGCAATGTGAGATGTGGAAGGGGACGATCCGGGTGGATGTCCGGGCCCAAGGTGACAACATCGCGGTGGTTGGTGCGTCCTGCCGTTTCCCCGGCGCTGATGGGCCTCGGCAACTGTGGCGCCTCCTGGCCGAGGGACGTCACGCGATCACCGAGCGCCCGCCCGGACGTCGTGGCTCGAGCAGGACGGTCGCGCCCCCCTGGGGCGGGTTCCTCGACGCCGTCGACGAGTTCGATGCCGAGTTCTTCGGTATTTCCGCCCGGGAGGCGGCGTCCGTCGACCCGCAGCAGCGACTCGTGCTGGAGCTGGGATGGGAGGCGCTGGAGGACGCGGGGATCGTGCCGGACAGCGTACGCGGCGGCCGACTCGGTGTCTTCGTGGGTGCCTTCGCCGACGACTACGCCCATCTCGTGCACCGCAACGGTTCCGCCGCGGCGACCCAGCACACCTACCCCGGCATCGAACGTGCGGTGATCGCCAACCGGCTCTCCCACTTCCTGGACGTGCGCGGGCCCAGTGTGGGCATCGACAGCGGTCAATCCTCATCGCTGGTCGCCGTTCACCTGGCCTGCCAGAGTCTGCTCACCGGTGAGTCGGACCTCGCCGTCGCGGGCGGCGTGCAGCTCAACCTGCTGCCGGAGTCCGTGGACATCGCGGACCGTTGGGGGCCACTGTCACCGGACGGCCGTTGCTACACCTTCGACGCTCGCGCGAACGGTTACGTACCAGGCGAAGGCGGTGGTCTGGTCGTACTCAAGAGGCTCGAGGACGCCCTGGCCGACGGTGACACCCCGCAATGCGTGATTCTCGGGAGCGCGGTGAATCACGGCGGCAACGGCCACGCCCTGACCCAGCCTGATGAGCTCGCGCAACGAGACGTCCTGCGCCGCGCTCACGAGCGCGCTCGCATCAGTGCCGAACAACTCCAATACGTCGAGTTGCACGGAACGGGG
Organism: Streptantibioticus cattleyicolor NRRL 8057 = DSM 46488; assembly: GCF_000240165.1. Lineage (NCBI taxonomy): Bacteria > Bacillati > Actinomycetota > Actinomycetes > Kitasatosporales > Streptomycetaceae > Streptantibioticus > Streptantibioticus cattleyicolor. Next base: position 180,057 of record NC_017586.1, on the reverse strand, counting down.
ACACCCGCCGGCGACCCTGTGGAGGCCTCGGCGCTCGGTGCCGTTGTCGGCTCCGCCCGGCCGCGAACGCGACCGCTGCCCGTCGGATCGGTCAAGACGAATCTGGGGCATCTGGGGGCTGCCGCGGGGATCGCGGGCCTCATCAAAGTGGTGATGTCGATCCGCCACCGCCAACTCCCCGCCAGCCTCAATTTCGAGCTGGCGAACCCCGAGATCGCGCTGGACGAACTCAATCTTCGAGTGCAGCAGGGCCTCGGTTCGTGGGAAGCGCCCGACAGCCCCTTGATCGCCGGCGTCAGTTCCTTCGGAATGGGCGGCACCAACTGTCACCTGGTCATCAGTGATGTCCCCCCCGGCTCGACCGCCCCGCGCGGGAATCCTGAGACCGGCGAAGCGGACTCCGGGCGGTCACCGGCGGTGTTGCCGTTTGTGTTGTCGGGTCGTGGGGTGGGGGCGTTGTGTGGTCAGGCTGCTCGGTTGCGGTCGTTCGTGGTGGAGCGGCCGGGTGTGGCGTTGGCGGATGTTGCGTATTCGTTGACGGCTGATCGTGCTGTGCATGGGCATCGGGCGGTTGTGGTTGCGTCGGGGCGGGAGCAGTTGCTGGATCGGCTGGCGGTTGTTGCCGGGGGTGGGTCCGGTGTGGGGTGTGGTTCTGGTGTGGCGGGTGGGGGCCGGGTGGCGGTGGTGTTCACCGGTCAGGGTTCGCAGCGGGTGGGTATGGGCCGGGAGTTGTATGGGCGGTTCCCGGTGTTCGCGGCTGCTTTTGATCAGGTGTGCGGGTTGCTGGATCCGGTGGTGAGGGCGGCTGTTTTCGGTGAGGGCGGTGCGGGGGGTCTGCTGGATTCGACGGAGGTCGCGCAGCCGGCGTTGTTCGCGGTTGAGGTGGCGTTGTTCCGGTTGTTCGGGTCGTGGGGTGTGGTTCCGGATTTTGTGACCGGTCATTCGGTGGGGGAGGTGGCGGCGGCTCATGTGTCGGGGGTGTTGTCGCTGGCGGATGCCTGTGCGTTGGTGACCGCGCGGGGCCGGTTGATGCAGGGGCTGGCGTCTGGTGGGGTGATGGTGGCGGTTGCCGCGGGTGAGGACGTGGTGGCGCCGGTGGTGGCCGAGTTGGGTGGTCGGGTGTCGATCGCCGCGGTGAACAGTCCGGTGTCGGTGGTGGTGTCGGGGGCGGAGTCCGCGGTCGAGCGGGTGGTGCGGCGGTTGTCGGGGCGGGGGTGCCGGACGAAACGGCTGGTGGTGAGTCATGCGTTCCATTCGCCGTTGATGGAGCCGATGCTGGAGGATTTCCGTGCGGTGGTGGCCGGGTTGGCTTTTCAGCCGCCGTGTATCGGGACCGTGAACGAGGCGGTGGCGGATCCGGAGTATTGGGTGCGGCATGTGCGTGACACGGTTCGGTTCGCCGACACCGTCATGGGGTTGCGTGAGCGGGGTGTGACGCGGTTTGTGGAGCTGGGTCCGGACGCGGTGCTGACCGGGGCGGTGCGGGAGTGTCTGGACGGCCAGGAGATCACGGCGGTGCCTGGTCTGCGGCATGGTCATGGTGAGGTCGAGTCGGTGCTGGCGGGGCTGGGTGCGTTGTTCACCGCCGGGGTGGCGGTGAACTGGCCGGAGGTGTTCACCGGGACCGGCGCCCGCCACACCGAACTGCCCACCTACGCCTTCCAACGCCAACACTACTGGCTCGGCATGCCGCTCGACGACGAGAAGACATCGGTGGAGACGCCGGCTCTCGTGAGTGAGCTGCGGAGGCTCGGTGAGACCGAGCGCACGTACCGGATGACGGAGCTGGCTCGCGCGCACATCACAGCCACTCTCGGCGGCGGCGTGCTCGGTGAGGGCGCACTCGGCCAGACGTTCAGGGATCTGGGCTTCGATTCCTTGATGTCCGCCGAACTGCGGGACCGGCTCTCGCGCGCCCTGGAGATCACGCTACCGAGTTCGGTGATCTTCGATTACCCCACCCCCGCTGTCCTCATCGACCACTTGCAATCAGTGGTGTTGGGCGCGGATGCCGTTGTCGACACCCAGGCTGCGTCGATCGCCGATCCCGATGATCCTGTGGTGATCGTCGGGATGGCTTGCCGTTATCCGGGTGGGGTGGGTTCTCCGGAGGACTTGTGGTCGCTGGTGGTCGAGGGCAGGGAGGGGATCACCGGTTTTCCGGAGTCGCGTGGCTGGGACGTGGAGGGGTTGTATCACGCGGATCCGGATCATCCGGGGACGACGTATGCGCGGGGTGGCGGGTTCCTGCACGACGCGGGTGAGTTCGATGCCGGGTTCTTCGGGATCTCGCCCCGTGAGGCGACGGCGATGGATCCGCAGCAGCGGTTGTTGCTGGAGGTTGCCTGGGAGGCTTTCGAGCGTGCGGGTATCGACGCGGACTCACTGCGCGGCACCCGGACCGGGGTGGTGGTAGGGGCGACACCGCACGGATACGGCGCGGTAGGAACTGACGCCGCCGGATACCTGCTCACCGGTACCACGCCCGGGGTCCTCTCCGGGCGCATCGCGTACCAGTTCGGCCTCGAGGGGCCCGCGACAACGGTCGACACGGCCTGTTCGTCATCGTTGGTGGCACTTCACCTGGCCGCACAAGCACTGCGGTCGGGCGAGTGCTCGCTCGCGCTGGCCGGCGGTGTCGCGGTCATGGGCACTCCGATGATCCTCACGGAGTTCGCGCGGCAGCGTGGATTGTCCCCGGACGGCCGGTGCCGGTCGTTCGGCGCGGGCGCGGACGGCACCGGGTGGTCCGAAGGCGTGGGCCTGGTGGTGCTGGAACGGTTGTCCGACGCGCGGCGCAACGGGCACCGGGTGCTCGCGCTGCTGGCGGGTTCGGCCGTGAACCAGGACGGGGCCTCGAACGGACTGACGGCCCCGAACGGACCATCGCAGCAGCGGCTGATCCGGCAGGCGCTGGCCAACGCAGGGCTGACGGCCGCCGATGTCGATGTGGTGGAAGGACATGGCACGGGCACTCGACTCGGGGACCCGATCGAAGCACAGGCACTACTGGCAACCTACGGGCGGGAGCACACCGACGGCTCACCCCTGTGGCTCGGATCGGTGAAAGCGAACATCGGACACCCGCAGGCGGCGGCGGGCGTTGCCGGGGTCATCAAAATGGTGATGGCGCTGCGGCACCGGTTCCTGCCCAGCACCCTGTTCGCCGAGGACCCCTCGACCGAGGTGGATTGGTCTTCCGGCGGGGTGGCGTTGCTGACCCGGTCACGAGAATGGCCGGACACCGGCCGGCCCCGGCGAGCCGGAGTGTCCTCGTTCGGCATCAGCGGGACGAACGCACACGTCATTCTGGAGCAAGCACCGAATGAACCAGCAACGGCCGATCGGCGGCCGACGCGGACAGCTACGCGTGAACTGCCCGTGTTGCCGTTTGTGTTGTCGGGTCGTGGGGTGGGGGCGTTGTGTGGTCAGGCTGCTCGGTTGCGGTCGTTCGTGGTGGAGCGGCCGGGTGTGGCGTTGGCGGATGTTGCGTATTCGTTGACGGCTGATCGTGCTGTGCATGGGCATCGGGCGGTTGTGGTTGCGTCGGGGCGGGAGCAGTTGCTGGATCGGCTGGCGGTTGTTGCCGGGGGTGGGTCCGGTGTGGGGTGTGGTTCTGGTGTGGCGGGTGGGGGCCGGGTGGCGGTGGTGTTCACCGGTCAGGGTTCGCAGCGGGTGGGTATGGGCCGGGAGTTGTATGGGCGGTTCCCGGTGTTCGCGGCTGCTTTTGATCAGGTGTGCGGGTTGCTGGATCCGGTGGTGAGGGCGGCTGTTTTCGGTGAGGGCGGTGCGGGGGGTCTGCTGGATTCGACGGAGGTCGCGCAGCCGGCGTTGTTCGCGGTTGAGGTGGCGTTGTTCCGGTTGTTCGGGTCGTGGGGTGTGGTTCCGGATTTTGTGACCGGTCATTCGGTGGGGGAGGTGGCGGCGGCTCATGTGTCGGGGGTGTTGTCGCTGGCGGATGCCTGTGCGTTGGTGACCGCGCGGGGCCGGTTGATGCAGGGGCTGGCGTCTGGTGGGGTGATGGTGGCGGTTGCCGCGGGTGAGGACGTGGTGGCGCCGGTGGTGGCCGAGTTGGGTGGTCGGGTGTCGATCGCCGCGGTGAACAGTCCGGTGTCGGTGGTGGTGTCGGGGGCGGAGTCCGCGGTCGAGCGGGTGGTGCGGCGGTTGTCGGGGCGGGGGTGCCGGACGAAACGGCTGGTGGTGAGTCATGCGTTCCATTCGCCGTTGATGGAGCCGATGCTGGAGGATTTCCGTGCGGTGGTGGCCGGGTTGGCTTTTCAGCCGCCGTGTATCGGGACCGTGAACGAGGCGGTGGCGGATCCGGAGTATTGGGTGCGGCATGTGCGTGACACGGTTCGGTTCGCCGACACCGTCATGGGGTTGCGTGAGCGGGGTGTGACGCGGTTTGTGGAGCTGGGTCCGGACGCGGTGCTGACCGGGGCGGTGCGGGAGTGTCTGGACGGCCAGGAGATCACGGCGGTGCCTGGTCTGCGGCATGGTCATGGTGAGGTCGAGTCGGTGCTGGCGGGGCTGGGTGCGTTGTTCACCGCCGGGGTGGCGGTGAACTGGCCGGAGGTGTTCACCGGGACCGGCGCCCGCCACACCGAACTGCCCACCTACGCCTTCCAACGCCAACACTACTGGCTGGAACCCCCCTCCCGCCCGGACACCGACCTCGCCGCCGTCGGCCTGGAGCCGGTCGATCATCCCTTCCTGCGCGCCGAGATGCCGCTGGGCGATGCCGGCGCGCTCGTACTGACCGGCCGACTGTCGGTGAACCGGCAACCGTGGCTGGCCGACCACGTGGTGCTGGGCACCCCGATCCTTCCCGGAACCGGGTTTCTGGCCCTGGCCTTGCACGCCGCGCGGCGAACCGGCGCCGGCCCGGTGGAAGAGCTCGTCGTGCGCGCCCCCCTGGTCGTGCCGGAGCACGGCGACACCCAGCTCCAGGTGGTGATCGACGCGCCGGACGGCACCGGTCGCCGTGCACTGCGCGTGCTGTCCCGAACGGCGGACACCGCCGGGAACGGCACCTGGACCCGGCACGCCGAAGGCACCGTTGCCCCGCCTGCCGGGCTCCCGTCGGTCGGACCGGCGTCCGGAACCGGCCCGAACGGCGAGGCCGGTCCCGATGCACAGCCGATCGCCATCGCCGCCGCATACGCCGGGCTCACCCGCCGGGGGTACGACTACGGGCCGGCGTTCCGAGGACTGCGAGCCGTCCGACGCGGCGACGGCGAGGTGTTCGCCGACATCGTCCTGGACGAGGCGGCGGGAGACAGCGGTCCCGGGTTCGACCTGCATCCCGCACTCCTGGACGCCGCCATCCAGGCCGCGCTGGTAGGCCTGTTCGAGACCGCGGACGAGACATTGGTGCCGTTCGCGTGGAGCGGTGTCACCGTGCACACCGCGGCCCCGCCCGCCTTGCGGGCCCGCATCTCGAGGACCGGCGCCGACTCGGTGGCCATGATGCTCACCGACCTCGAAGGCAACCCGGTCGCGTCGATCGACTCGCTGGTGCTGCGGCCTGCGCCCGACGCTCCACGCACTCCGCCGGCGGATCGGAGCGAGGCGGCGCTGTTCCGGCTGTCGTGGCTGCCGAAGGAGGTCGGCGCCCACCCCGGCACCGGTCACTGGGCGATGGTGGGGGAGGACCCGCACGACCTCGGTGCCGAGCTGACCGGTGACGGCTCACCGCTCGACCGGTACTCGGACCTCTCCGCGCTGCGGGCCGCGATGGCGGCCGGGGCCCCGACGCCGTCCACGGTGATCACCGTGGTTCCCCCGACCGACGTCACGGACGTCGGCGGCCCGCACCGCGTCCTGCGACTGGTACAGGACTGGCTGGCCGACGGGACGATGGCCGACGCGCCACTGGTCGTCGTCACCACCGGTGCCGTCGCCACGGGGGGCAACGGGCGCCTCGATCTCGACAACGCGCCGGTGTGGGGTCTGCTGCGTACCGCGCAGTCCGAGCACCCCGGCCGTATCGTGCTCGTCGACGTGGCGCCGGGCAGTGAGGGGGCCCGACGGCTCGCCGCCGCGGTGGCCACGGGGGAGCCGCAGCTGGCTCTGTCCGCCGAGGGCGTTCGTGTCCCGCGCCTCACGCGCCTGCCCGTGGACCCCGGCCCGCACCCCGCCGCCGAGAAGCCGATACCCGAGCGCGGAACCGTGCTGCTGACCGGGGCGTTCGGCCGACTCGGCCGGCTGCTCGCGCGGCACCTGGCCACCGAGCACGAAGTGACGAGCATGCTGCTGGTCAGCAGGAGCGGCCCCGCCACGCCCGAGGCACGCGCCTTGGTGGCCGAGCTGACCGCGCTGGGTGTGGACGTGCGAGCCGAAGCCTGCGATGTCGCCGACCGCGCCGAACTCGCCGCGGTGCTTCGCGGGCTGCCCGCCGATCGACCCCTCACCGCTGTGGTCCACACGGCCGGCGTGCTCGACGACGGCGTGCTCACCGAGCTGAGTCCGCAGCGCCTCGACGCGGTCATGGGTCCGAAGGCGGTGGCGGCGAAGAACCTGCACGAGCTCACCGCCGACATGCCGCTGTCGGCGTTCGTGCTGTACTCCTCCATATCGGGCCTGATCGGCGCGGCGGGCCAGGCCAACTACGCCGCCGCCAACACCTACCTCGACGCGCTCGCCCACCATCGCGCCCGACTCGGACTCCCGGCGATGTCGCTGGCGTGGGGACTGTGGGACCAGCGGGGCGGTATGGCGGCGGCGCTCAGCGCCGGCGACCTCAACCGGATGGCTCGCTCCGGAATAGCGACGTTGTCCGAAACCGAGGGGCTAACACTCTTCGACGCCGCTCTTCGGCGGAGCGAGCCGCTGCTCGTACCACTGCGGCTGGACACCGCCTCCGCCACGGACGGCGGGAACGCCCACCCGCTGCTCCGCGAACTGACCACGAGCGCGCCGCGCCCGGCTCGCCCAGCGGCCGTACCGGGCCGTCCGGACGGACCGCGCCGCGTCGGAGAGGAGGTGACATCCCGTCCTGGGCGACTGCTGGAGTTGGTGCGCGCGGAGGCGGGGCGAGTCCTCGGTTACGACGGGCGGGACTCGATCGGTGCCGACCGCACCTTCAAGGAATTCGGACTCGACTCGCTCACCGCCATCGAGCTGCGCAACCGGCTCAACGCGGTCACGGGATCGCGCCTGGGGACCACGGCCGTGTTCGACTACCCGACCCCACGGGCCCTCGCCGACCACTTGTCCGGCGAACTCACCCCGAGCGGCGGGACAGCGGACACGACGAGTTCGCCGGCGGGCGATCCCGATGATCCTGTGGTGATCGTCGGGATGGCATGTCGTTATCCGGGTGGGGTGGGTTCTCCGGAGGACTTGTGGTCGCTGGTGGTCGAGGGCAGGGAGGGGATCACCGGTTTTCCGGAGTCGCGTGGCTGGGACGTGGAGGGGTTGTATCACGCGGATCCGGATCATCCGGGGACGACGTATGCGCGGGGTGGCGGGTTCCTGCACGACGCGGGTGAGTTCGATGCCGGGTTCTTCGGGATCTCGCCCCGTGAGGCGACGGCGATGGATCCGCAGCAGCGGTTGTTGCTGGAGGTTGCCTGGGAGGCTTTCGAGCGTGCGGGTATCGACGCGGACTCACTGCGCGGCAGCCGGACCGGGGTGTTCGCCGGTGTCATGTACCACGACTACGCGCCGGCGGTGGACCTGGTTCCGGACCAGCTCAGCGGAGCGGTTCTGACCGGTAGCGCGGGCAGCGTGCTCTCGGGGCGGGTGGCGTACCAGTTCGGCCTGGAGGGGCCTGCCGTCTCGGTCGACACCGCGTGCTCGTCGTCACTGGTGGCACTCCACCTGGCCGCACAAGCACTGCGGTCGGGCGAGTGCTCGCTCGCGCTGGCCGGCGGGGTCACGGTGATGTCCACCCCGATGACCTTCGTCGACCTGGGTCACCAGCGGGCCTTGTCCCCGGACGGCCGGTGCCGCGCGTTCGGCGCGGGCGCGGACGGCACCGGCTGGGCCGAGGGTGTCGGCCTCGTGGTGCTCGAGCGGTTGTCGGACGCACGCCGACAAGGCCACCAGGTACTCGCGGTGCTCAAGGGCTCCGCGGTGAACTCCGACGGCGCGTCGAACGGCCTGACCGCCCCGAACGGTCTCTCGCAGCAGCGGGTCATCCGCCAGGCGCTGGCCTCGGCCGGTCTGACCCCGTCGAACGTCGATGTGGTCGAAGGGCACGGCACCGGCACCAAGCTCGGCGACCCGATCGAAGCCCAGGCGCTGCTGGCCACCTACGGCCAGGACCGCGAAACCCCGCTGTGGCTGGGTTCGCTGAAGTCGAACATCGGGCACACCCAGGCTGCCGCCGGGGTCGGCGGCGTCATCAAGATGGTCATGGCGATGCGTCACGGCGTCCTGCCGCGGACGTTGCACGCCGAGCGGCCCTCGCCGTTCGTCGACTGGTCGCAGGGGGCCGTCGCTCTGCTGGACCGGAACCACGACTGGCCGCGGACCGGTCGGCCCCGCCGTGCCGGTGTTTCCTCGTTCGGCATCAGTGGCACGAACGCGCACGTCATCCTCGAGCAGGCGCCGGAGCAGCCGGCGGCCGGGCACTCGGACGCCGTGACGCGGCTCGGAGTCTCCGCCTTCCCGGTGTCAGGCCGGGGATGGGCGGCGTTGGCCGGCCAGGCGACCCGGCTGCGGGCCGCGCTGGCCGACTCACCGGACACCGACGTGGCCGGGTTCGGCGCGGCACTGACCAGCCGCGGGGCCCCGCATCCCCACCGAGCCGTGGTGATCGCGGAGAACCGCCATGAGCTGCTGGCCGGCCTGGACGCGATCGCGGCGGGCCAGTCGGAGAACTCGGCCCTGGTGGTGGCGGGAGCCGGTGAAACCGACCACGACGGCCCGGTCTTCGTCTTCCCCGGGCAGGGGGGCCAGTGGCTCGGGATGGGCATCGAGCTGTGGAAGAGCAGTCCGACGTTCGCGGAGCTGATGCGGACCTGCGACGAGGCGTTGGCGCCATGGGTCGACTGGGACGGTTTCTCGTTGTGGGACGTGCTCGCCGGGGTGCCGGGCGCGCCGAGCCTCGACCGGGACGACGTCGTCCAGCCGGCGCTGTTCGCGGTCGGGGTTTCGTTGTCCCGGCTGTGGGCATCGCTCGGCGTGCGACCCTCGGCTGTCGTCGGGCACTCCCAAGGTGAGTTCGCCGCCGCCGTGGCGGCGGAGGCGTTGTCGCTGACCGAAGGCGCGCGCGTCGTGTCCCTGCGATCTCGGGTGCTCCGGCGTCTGGCGACGCAGGGCGGCATGGGCTGGCTGAACCGATCGGCGGACGAGGTGCGCGAACGCCTGGCCGGTTGTCCCGCGCTCGGCGTCGCCGCGGTGAACGGACCGATGTCCACGGTTGTCTCCGGGGCCACCGCCGAGCTCGATCAACTCCTGTCCGTCTGGGAGTCGGAGGGAGCGCGGGTCCGGCGCGTACCGATCAACTACGGGTCGCATTCGGCGGAAGTAGAGGTCGTCCGGGCTGAGCTGGCCGACACGCTGGGGGTGGTCGAGTGCTCGCCCGGCACGGTTCCGTTCTACTCGACGGTGACCGGCTCATTGCTCGACGGCCGCAAGCTCGACGCCGACTACTGGTACCGGAACCTGCGCGAGATGGTGCGTTTCGCGGAGGTGGTTGACCAACTGCTCAGCGACGGGCATCGATCGTTCCACGAAGTGGGCGCGCACCCGGTACTCGTCCATGCGATACAGGAACTCGCCGAGGCCAGGGGGACGTCGGTCACGACGGTCGGAACGCTGCGCCGCGGCCACGGCGACGCGCGGGAATTCCTGCGCAACGCCGCCGAGGCGTTCGTCGGTGGTGTCGACGTGCGGTGGTCCGAGCTGTTCCCCTCGGGTCAGCAGCCGGTGCGACTGCCCACCTACGCCTTCCAGCACACCCATTACTGGATCGAGACGCCGCCCAGCCGCTCGTCCCGTGGCACCGAGGTCGACACCGGGTTCTGGAAGATGGTCGACCAGGGCGACCTCGACGGACTGACCACGGCGCTCGCCATCTCCGACGACGCTGGCCGCTCCTCACTGGGCACCGTGCTCCCGGCCCTGTCGTCGTGGCGTGAGCGCAGCCGGCAGCAGGCGACACTGGCCGGCTGGCAGTACCGCGTCACCTGGCGCCCCACCGAGGGATCGGACCGACCGCTCACCGGCCGTTGGCTGGTCGTGGTGCCGGCGGAATGCGCCGAGCCGGCGTGGCTCGGGCAGGTCATCGCAGCGCTGAGCGCCCGAGGGGTTCAGGTCGGCCGCCTCGACGTCCCCCGAGCGGCGGATGCCGAGGCGCTCCGTCACGAGCTCGTCAGGGCGCTGGACGGCGAACCGGCCGGGAGCATCTTGTCGTTGTTGGCGATGGACACGGCCGAGGACACCGACGCTGTGTCCGTGCCGGTCGGCCTGAGCGGCACGCTCGCGTTGGTGCGGGCGGTGAGCGGGCTCGGCTTGTCGACCCCGATCTGGTGCGTGACCCAGGACGCGGTCGTCGTCCGGCCGGGAGACGCCGTCACCCAGCCACGGCAGGCCGCGCTGTGGGGGTTCGCCCGGCACGCGGGGTTGGAGCAACCCGTGTCGTGGGGTGGCGTCGTCGACCTGCCACGCGAGGTCGGCCCCGCGGACCTGGCGGCGCTGGCCGGGGCGCTCGGAGACGGCGAGAGTGAGCTGGCGGTGCGAGGCGGCGCGGTGTTCCGCCGCCGGCTGACCCGGGTCACCGCACCCGCGCCCCGGACGCGTCAGCCGCTCGTCGAGCGCAGCGCTCTGATCACCGGCGGCACCGGCGCTCTCGGGGCGGAGGCGGCGCGCTGGCTCGTCCGGCGCGGCGCGCGACACCTGGTGCTGGCCAGCCGTCGTGGCCCGGCCGCACCCGGCGCGGCCGAGCTGGCCGCCGAGCTGACCGGGCAGGGCGCCTCGGTGTCGGTGGTCGCCTGCGACGTGGCCGATCGGGCGCAGCTCGCCGACCTGCTGGCCGACTGGCCGGCCGAACATCCGCTGACCACGGTCGTGCACACCGCGGGCGTGCTCGACGACGGCGTCATCGACCGGCTCACCCCGGAACGCTTCGAGCGGGTCTTCCGCCCGAAGGTGGCCGCCGCGTGGCACTTGCACGAGCTGACGAAGGACCGCGACCTCGTCGACTTCGTCCTGTTCTCGTCGTTCGTCGGCACGGTCGGCCCGGCCGGCCAGGCCAACTACGCCGCCGCGAACAGCTCGTTGGACGCACTGGCCGCGCACCGCAGGGCCCTCGGTCTGACCGGGACCTCCATCGCCTGGGGACTCTGGCAAGGCCCGGGGATCGCCGACCGCGAAGGAGTGGAGCACCAACTGGCGGCCCGCGGCCTGCGCGCGATGGACCCGCGCCGCGCCGTCCAGGCCATGGACCAGGTGATCGACCGCGACGAGACGGCCGTGGTCGTGGTGGACGTCGAGTGGTCCTCGTTCGCCACCGAACTCGCCGGCACCCGATCGATGTCACTCCTCGCCGAGCTGCTCGAGGCGGGGAAGGACGACCCCGAAGGGCCGGCGGACGGAGCGGCCGACACCGGTGTGCGCGAGCGGCTCGTCGGCCTGCCCGCCACCGAGCGGACGTATGCGATCACCGACCTCGTCCGGGCCACGGTGGCGGCCGTGCTCGGACATCCTGACGTCAGCTCGGTCGAGTCAGGGCGCAGCTTCCAGGAATCCGGTTTCGACTCGCTCACCGCCTTGCGGTTCCGGAACCGGCTCGGCGTGGCGACCGGTTTGCAGCTACCCGCCACGCTGATCTTCGATTACCCGACGCCCGCCTCGGTCGCCGAGCTGGTCCACGCCGAGCTGTTCGGCGAGGACGCCGGGGCCCACGGGAGCGAGACCGGTGAGGGCGTCGACGACGCAGGGCTGAAGAAGATCATCGACCGTATTCCGATCGCCACGCTGAGGCAGGCCGGGCTGGTGGACGCCTTGCTCCGGTTGGTCGGGACCGTTCCCGAGGGCGAGCCGGCCGACAGCGCCGGGCCCACGACCGCGATCGACTCGATGGACATGGCTGATCTCATACGCGCCGCATACGGCCGAGCCGACGCGAGCGACCGAGCGGAGGGGCCGACCTCATGACCACCCCGTCCATGAACGAGCTCGTTGACGCGCTGCGCAACGCACTCAAGGAGAACGAGCGGATCCGGCAGCGGCTCGGCGACGTCGAGGCGCGCAGCCGGGAGCCGATCGCCATCGTCGGCATGGCCTGCCGCTACCCGGGTGACGCCCACAGTCCCGAAGCCCTGTGGCAGCTCGTGGCCGACGGTACCGACGCGGTGTCCGGCTTCCCCACGGACCGCGGCTGGAACCTGGACGAGCTCTACGACCCCGACCCCCGGAAGGTGGGCCGGACCTACTCCCGGGGCGGTGGTTTCCTGCGGTCGCCGGACCTGTTCGACCACGAGTTCTTCGCCATCCCCCCTCGGGAAGCGACCGTGATGGACCCGCATCAACGGCTGCTCCTGGAGACCTCGTGGGAGGCCTTCGAACGAGCCGGGATCAGCGCCGACGCGGTACGTGGAAGCCAGACCGGCGTGTACGTCGGCGTCAGCTACCAGGACCACATCTCGCTGCGCACCGTGCCGTCGGCCTACGAGGGCTACGTGCTGACCGGCAACATCGCCAGCGTCGTCTCCGGACGGCTGTCCTACGCGTTCGGTCTGCAGGGGCCCGCGGTCACCGTGGACACGGCGTGCTCCTCCTCGCTGGTCGCGCTGCACCTGGCCGCCCAGGCGCTGCGCTCGCGGGAGTGCTCGCTTGCCCTGGTCGGCGGGGCGACGATCATGTCGGGCCCGGCTTCGCTGATCGAGTTCGCCCGGCAGCGCGGGATCGCCCCGGACGGCCGGTGCAAGGCATTCAGCGACGAGGCCGATGGCATGGGCTGGGCGGAAGGCGTCGGCGTGCTCGTGGTCGAGCGGCTGTCCGACGCCCGGCGCAACGGCCACCAGGTGCTGGCCCTCGTGACAGGCTCCGCCCTCAACCAGGACGGCGCCTCCAACGGCCTCACCGCGCCGAACGGCGCCGCCCAGCGCCAGGTGATCCGGGCCGCGCTGGCCAACGCCGGTGTGGCCTCGACCGACATCGACGCGGTCGAGGCGCACGGCACCGGCACGAGGCTGGGCGACCCGATCGAGGCCCGGGCCCTGCTGGACACCTACGGCCGGGAGCGAACGGCGGACACGCCGTTGTGGATCGGATCGCTGAAGTCGAACATCGGACACGCGCAGGCGGCGGCCGGCGTCGGCGGCGTGATCAAGATGGTCATGGCCATGCGCCACGGGCAGTTGCCCAGGACGCTGCACGCCCAGCGGCCGACCTCCCACGTGGACTGGTCGGCGGGGACGGTCCGGCTCCTGGCCGACCGGCGGCCGTGGCCCGACCGGGGCCGTCCCCGGCGGGTCGCGGTGTCGTCGTTCGGGATCAGCGGGACCAACGCGCACGTCATCCTGGAGCAGGCCCCCGATGACCCGGTCGAGGCCGCGTCGGTGCCGACGGGGCGGGCCGGCACCGGTCCGTGGCCGTTCGTGGTGACCGGTCGGGGCGCCGCCGGGCTGCGCGGTCAGGCCGAGGAGCTGCGCTCCTTCGTCGAGCGCCACCCGGAGCTGGAGCCGGCCGACGTCGGACGAAGCCTGGTCACCACCCGCGCCGTGCTGGCCGACCGTGCCGTGGTGGTCGCCGAGGACAGAGCGGCCCTGCTGGCCGGTCTGTCCGCGCTGGCCGCCGGCACGGACAGTCCCGCGGTGCACGTCGACCGGGCGAGGGAAGGCCGCCTGGCGATGGTCTTCACCGGGCAGGGTGCCCAGCGCGCCGGAATGGGGCGAGAGCTGGCGGCGCGGTACCCGGTGTTCGACGCGGCGCTGGACGAGGTCTGCGCGGTGGTCGACGAGCTGCTGGGCCGATCGCTGCGCGAGCTGATGTGGGAGGGTGGTCCACTGCTGGACCGCACCGAATTCGCCCAGCCGGCGCTGTTCTGCTTCGAGGTCGCACTGTTCCGGCTCGTCCAGTCGTGGGGCATCCGCCCCGAGTTCGTCGCCGGTCACTCGGTCGGCGAGATCAGCGCCGCGCACGTGGCCGGCGTGCTGTCCCTCGCCGACGCCGGACGCATGGTCGTGGCGCGCGGCCGGTTGATGCAGGCGCTGCCCGACGGCGGTGCCATGGTCGCGGTGAACGCCGCCCCGGACGTGGTGGCTCCGCTGATCGCGGCCGAGGACGGGGTCTCCGTGGCCGCGGTGAACAGCCCCGACTCGGTCGTGGTGTCCGGCGCGGAGGAACCGGTGGCACAGGTCGTGGCCCGGTTGACCGCGGCCGGGTACCGGACCCGTCGGCTCACGACCAGCCACGCGTTCCACTCGCCACTGATGGACCCGATGCTCGGGGAATTCCGGGCCGTCGTCGCCGGACTCACCTTCGGCGCGCCCGACATCCCGGTGGTGTCCACCCTCACCGGTGCCCTGGCCGACGCGGCCACGCTCGGCGACCCCGAGCACTGGGTCCGGCAGGCGCGCGAGCAGGTGCGTTTCGCCGACGCGGTGGCCACCCTGCACGAGCGAGGCGTCACCCGCTTCCTGGAGCTGGGGCCGGACGCGGTGCTCTCGGCCATGGTCCGGGAATGCCTGTCCACCGACCCGCGGGTCACGGCGGTGGCCGCCTCCCGCCGTGACCGGCCCGAGGCCGTTGCCCTGCTCGACGCGGCCGGTCGCCTCTTCACCGGCGGCGGCGAGGTGAGCTGGGCGGCGCTGTTCCCCGACGGGAGCCGGCGGGTCGACCTGCCGACCTACGCCTTCCAGAGGCATCGGCACTGGCTGCCGCGCGACGGCTCCGCCGCCCCGGCGCACTCGGACCCGCCTTCCGCCCCCGTTCCCGAGCCGAGCGCCGAGGCCCGGGTCACGGACGTGCTGGCCGTCGTGGACCAGCGTCGTGTCGTGAACGATCTGATGCGGACCTCGGTCGCCTTGGTGCTGGGCCTCGACTCGCCGGCCGAGGTCGACCTGGAGAGCACTTTCCAGGACCTGGGCTTCAGCTCGCTCGCGGCGGTGGAGCTGCGGGACCGGCTGAACGCGGCGCTCGATCTCCGGCTGGCCGGCACCGTGGCCTTCGACCACCCCACCCCCGCGGCCCTCGCGTCGTACCTGGTCGGGCTGGTGACCGACGCGGCTGACGAGGAACCCGGCACGGCCGTCCCCCTTGCCGCGTTCGCCGACGATCCGATCGTCGTGGTCGGCATGGCCTGCCGCTACCCGGGTGGGGTCGGCTCGCCGGAGCAGCTGTGGGAACTGGTGGACGGCGGGCGCGACGCGGTGTCGGGGCTGCCGACCGACCGGGGCTGGGACCTCGACACCTTGCTGCACCCGGATCCGACGCGTCAGGGCGCCACCCATGTGCGCGGCGGTGGCTTCCTCGACGACGTTGCGCAGTTCGACGCGCGGTTCTTCGGGATCTCGCCGCGCGAGGCGGCTTCGATGGACCCGCAGCAGCGGCTGTTGCTGGAACTGACCTGGGAAGCGCTGGAGCGGGCCGGGATCGACCCGAAGTCGGTGCGGGGCAGCCAGACCGGTGTGTTCGCCGGCACCAGTGACCAGGACTACGCGGACCTGCTCCGAGGCAGCGCCGAGCTGGCCGACGGTTACCTGCTCACCGGGACCTCCGCCGCGGTGCTCGCCGGGCGGGTCTCCTACCAGTTCGGCCTGGAGGGGCCGGCGTTGACGGTCGACACGGCCTGCTCGTCCTCGCTGGTGGCGATGCACCTGGCCGCGCAGGCGCTGCGTTCCGGGGAGTGCGCGCTGGCACTGGCCGGCGGGGCCACCGTCATGGCGACCCCGGTCGACCTCCAGGAGTTCGACAAGCAAGGGCTGTCCGCCGACGGTCGTTGCAAGGCGTTCGGCGCGGGCGCCGATGGGACCGGTTTCGCCGAGGGCGCCGGCCTGTTGGTGCTGGAGCGGCTCTCCGATGCCCGCCGCAACGGCCACCGCGTGCTGGCCGTGCTCCGTGGCTCGGCGGTCAACCAGGACGGTGCCTCCAACGGCCTCACCGCGCCCAACGGCCTTGCCCAGCAGCGGGTCCTTCGACAGGCGCTGGCCAACGCCGGCGTGCGCCCCGACGAGGTGGACGCGGTGGACGGGCACGGCACCGGCACGGTGCTCGGCGACCCGATCGAGATCAAGGCGCTGCAGGCCGTGTACGGCCGGCACCGGGGGGAGGGCGAGCCCCTCTGGCTGGGCTCGCTCAAGTCCAACATCGGCCACTCCCAGGCAGCGGCCGGGGTCGGCAGCGTCATCAAGATGATCATGGCGATCCGGCACGGTGTGCTGCCGAAGACCCTGCACGTGGACCGGCCCTCGGAGCACGTCGACTGGGAGAGCGGAACGGTCCGGCTGCTCGGCGACGCCCGGCCGTGGCCGACGACCGGGCGTCCCCGACGGGCAGCGGTGTCGTCGTTCGGGGCGAGCGGGACCAACGCGCACGTCATCGTTGAGCAGGCCCCGGACACCGAACCCGAGGGGGGACCGGCGGACCGGTCCCACGCGCCGCAGGTGCTGCCGCTGCTGCTCAGCGGCCGCGGCGAAGCCGCGCTGCGCGGCCAGGCGGTGCGGTTGCGCGAGCACCTCATGACACTCGGGGCGGCCGGCCCTGCGGAGCTGGCCGACGTGGCGTTCTCACTGGCCACCACCCGCTCCTCGCTGGATCACCGGGCCGTGGTGCTCGGCTCCGACCTCACCGAACTCCTGTCCGGGCTGGATGACCTGGTGGCCGGCGCCACCCCGGTCACCGGACCCGTCAGCTCCGGCGACACCGATCCGGTGTTCGTGTTCCCGGGCCAGGGCGGGCAGTACGCCGGGATGGCCCTGCGGCTGTGGGACTCCTCGCCGGTCTTCGCCGCGTCCATGGCGGAGTGCGAGGCGGCGCTCGCGCCGTACGTGGATTGGCACGGCCACACCCTGCGCGATCTCCTGGCCGGCGCGGACGGCGTGGACCTCGAGCACGCCGAGCACGTCCAGCCGACGCTCTTCGCGGTCATGGTCTCGCTCGCCCGGTTGTGGATCTCCCGAGGGGTGGTGCCCTCCGCGATCATCGCGCACTCCGTGGGAGAGGTCGCGGCCGCGCACATCGCCGGCATCCTCACCCTCGCCGACGCGGCCCGGGTCCTGACCGCGCGGGCGCGCGTGTCCGGCCAGGTGACCGGGTACGCCACGCTCTGGGTCGGGCTGCCGGTCGAGCAGGTGCGCGACCAGGTCGCACGCCTGACCGGCGTGCACGTCAGCGCGATCAACGGTCCGCGATCGGTCGTCGTGACCGGTCCGCTCGACCGGGTCGCCGCGCTGCGGGCCGAGTACGAGGCCGCCGGTGTCCGCGCGCGTCCCGTCCCGATGGACTACCCGACGCACTCCCCGGACATGGCGGTGGTCGAGGACGAGCTCCTCGCGCTCCTGAGCGACATCCGCCCGGCCACCGCCTCGGTGCCGTACTACTCCACGACGTTCGCCCGCCGGGTGGACGGCGACGAACTCGACGGCCGGTACTGGTTCACCAACCTCGTGCAGCCGGTACGGTTCCACGACACCGCCGCCGTGCTGCTGGCCGACGGGTACCGCGTGCTGCTGGAGGTGGCCCCGCACCCGCTGCTGGCCCCCGCGATCGAGGAGACCGCCGAGGAGCGCGGCGTCGAGGCGACCGTGCTGACGACCCTGCGCCGCGGCGAGAACGACCCGGAGACGTTCCTGCGATCGACGGCTGCCGCGTGGCGGGCCGGGCTCACCGTGGACTGGTCCGCGGCCCTCGCCGGCACCGGGGCGCGCCGGGTCGGCCTGCCGACCTACGCCTTCCAGCGGCAGCGCTACTGGCCGACCGTGTCGGCGACCGCGCCCGGCGACCTGGCCGCCAGCGGCCTCGAACAGGTCGATCACCCCCTGCTCGGGGCGAAAGTGACTCTGGCGGGTGACGCCGGCTTCCTGTTCACCAGCCGGCTCTCGCTGCACGCTCACCCGTGGCTCGGCGACCACGCGCTCTTCGATCGACCGCTGCTGCCCGGTACGGCCTTCCTGGAGCTGGCCATCCGCGCAGCCGACGAGGCGGGCCTCGGCCGGCTGGAGGAGCTGACCATCGAGGCGCCGCTGATCCTGCCGAGCCGGCGCGACGTGCTGGTCCACGTGCTCGTCGGGGCTCTCGACCGCGACGGCCGCCGCACCGTCGAGGTCTACTCCCGGCCGGCGGAACCCGGCGAGGCCGTGGCCGCCTCGTGGACGCGGCACGCGTCGGGGAGCGCGGTACCCGGCGACAACCCGGAGCCGGCGCCGTGGCCGACGGACGTGGCCTGGCCGCCGACCGGGGCGACCGAACTGGACGTCGCCGGATCGTACGAGCGGCTCAGCGCGCTCGGTTACCACTACGGCTCCGCCTTCACCGGGCTGCGGCGGGCCTGGCGGATGGGTGACCAGGTCTTCGCCGAGGCGGAGCTGCCCGAGGGACTCGCGGCCGATGCGATGCGTTTCGGCCTGCACCCGGCCCTGATGGACACCGGCCAGCACAGCCTGGCGATGGGCCGGCTCGACTCGCGGGGGGCCGACCCGGACGACCCCGGCGTGCGAGCGCCGTTCTCGTGGTCCGGGGTGCGGCTGCTCGCCTCGGGCGCCGCGGCACTGCGGCTCGTGTTCTCCCCGACGGGGCCGTCCTCGTGGTCGGTGGACGGGTTCGACACCACCGGCCGCCCGGTGCTGAGGGTGGACTCACTGGCCGCCCGGGAGGTCTCCGCCGAGCAGCTGCGCGACGTCGGCACCGCACACGGCGACGCGCTGTTCGAGCTCGGCTGGGTGCAGTGCGGACCGGCCGAGGCCGGTCCGGGGGCGAGCACCGAAGGACCGGTCGGCTGGCTGGCGCTGTCCGATCCGGCGCGGACCGCGCCGTCGGAGGACGAGCACACGGTCGATGCGTGGTCCCACCCCGACCTGGCCGCGCTCGGCTCGGCGGTTGACGGTGGCGCACCGCTGCCCGAGCTGGTGGTGCTGCGCGTTCCCGGCCACCGGGCACCCGAGTCGACGGTCGACTCGGTGCACACCGCGGTGAACGGCACGTTGCGGGTGCTACAGGACTGGCTCACCGATGCCCGGTGGGAGCGGTCGCGGCTGGTCGTGGTGACCGACGGCGGACTCGTGGGCGCGGCGGTCGGTGGTCTGGTGCGCTCCGCACAGTCGGAGAACCCGGAGCGGGTGGTCCTCGTCGAGCGGGCGTTCGCCGATCCGGAGCCGGCCGGGGCGCGGTCGGTGGAGGCGCTCGCCCGCGCCGCGATCGAATCGGGTGAGCCGGAGGTGTCGGTTCGCGACGGACGGCTGTGGTCGCCCCGCCTGAACAGGGTCGCCGCCGAGGCGCTCCGGGAGCCCGCCGGGCCGGCGCCGGACGAGCGGTCTTCGGTGTGGGGTACCGGGACCGTGCTGCTGACCGGGGCGTCCGGCGTGTTGGCCGGGTTGGTGGCCGAGCACCTCGTGGCCGAGTGCGGGGTGCGGCGGCTGGTGCTGGTGTCGCGGCGGGGTCCGGCCGCTCCTGGCGCCGATGAGCTGGTCGAGCGGCTGACCGAGGCGGGTGCCTCGGTGCGGATGGTCGCGTGTGACCTCGCCGTCCGCCATGAGGTGATGGACCTCGTCGGCTCGGTGCCGCCGGAGTTCCCGCTCAGCGCCGTGGTGCACTGCGCGGGTGTGCTCGACGACGCGACCGTGGGTTCACTGACCCCCGACCGGGTCGATGCGGTGCTACGGCCCAAGGTGGACGGTGCCTGGCACCTGCACGAGGCCACCCAGGACGCCGAGCTGTCGGCGTTCGTGCTGTTCTCCTCGGCCGCGTCGGTGTTCGGCGCCGCCGGCCAGGCGAACTACGCGGCGGCCAACGCGTTCTGCGACGAGCTGGCCGAGCACCGGCGAAGGCTCGGCCTACCGGCGGTGTCGATCGCCTGGGGATGGTGGGCCGAGGCCAATGGGATGGGCAGCCACCTCGGAACCCAGGACCGGGCCCGGATGGCACGCACCGGTATCCGCCCGGTGGACAACGCGTTCGGTCTCACCCTGTTCGAGGCGGCCGCCCGCCGGCAGGGCCGGGTCATCGCCGCCCCGTTCGACCTCGCCGGCCTCTCCACCGCGGCCACGGTCCCGGGACCGCTGCGCGGGCTGGTGCGCCGTCCGGCGCGGCGGGTCGTCGAACCCCACCTGGCCGGGGCGGCCGGACCTCGCGAGGGCCTGGCCGCACTGGAGCCGGCCGAGCGCGACCAGGCCGTCGCCGAGCTGGTGCGCACCCATACCGCGGCCGTGCTCGGGCACTCCTCGAGCAACGCCTTCGACGACCGGCAGCCCTTCAGCGCTCTGGGGTTCGACTCACTGACCGCGGTGGAGCTGCGCAACCGGCTCAACACGGCCACCGGGCTGCGGCTGCCGGCCACACTGATCTTCGACTACCCCTCACCGGCCGCCCTGATCGAGTTCGTGCGGGGCGACATCGGCGGCGGGGCGGTCGCCCCGGCCCGGCCGGCCGTCAGCGCGACCGCAGCCGGGACCGGGGACGACCCGATCGCGATCGTGGGCATGGCCTGCCGCTTCCCGGGTGGGGTGAGTTCGCCCGACGACCTGTGGGACGTCGTCGCCGAGGGGCGGGACGTGATCGGCGCCTTCCCCACCGACCGGGGCTGGAACCTGGCCGAGCTCTACCACCCTGATCCCGATCACCCCGGGACCACCTACACCCGTGAGGGCGGCTTCCTGCACGACGCCGACCAGTTCGACCCCGAGTTCTTCGGCATCTCGCCGCGCGAGGCGATCACGATCGACCCGCAGCAGCGGCTGTTGCTGGAAACGGCCTGGGAGTCCCTGGAGAACGCGGGCGTCGATCCCACCTCGCTGCGTGGCAGCCGGACCGGCGTGTTCGTCGGGCTGATGTACCACGACTACGGCTCGCGGCTGCACACCAAGCCCGAGGAGTTCGAGGGCTATCTGGGCAACGGCAGCGCCGGCAGCATCGCGTCGGGCCGGGTCGCCTACGAGTTCGGCTTCGAGGGCCCCGCTGTGACGGTGGACACGGCGTGCTCGTCATCGCTGGTCAGCATGCACCTGGCGGCGCAGACGCTGCGGTCGGGGGAGTGCTCGCTCGCGCTGGCCGGCGGTGTGACGGTGATGGCGACGCCCGACCTGTACGTGGAGTACAGCCGGCTGCGCGCGAACGCCGCGGACGGGCGGTGCCGGGCGTACGGCGCGGACGCGGACGGCACCGGCTGGTCCGAAGGCGTGGGCCTGGTGGTGCTGGAACGGCTGTCCGACGCGCGGCGCAACGGACACCAGGTGCTGGCACTGCTGGCCGGCTCGGCGCTGAACCAGGACGGCGCGTCGAACGGGCTGACCGCCCCCAACGGTCCGTCCCAGCAACGGGTGATCCGCCAGGCCCTGGCCAGCGCCGGGTTGTCCGCCTCCGACGTGGACGTCGTCGAGGGACACGGCACGGGGACCCGGCTCGGCGATCCGATCGAGGCCCAGGCGTTGCTGGCCACCTACGGCAGCGAGCACACCGAGGACGCCCCGCTCTGGCTGGGGTCGATCAAGTCGAACATCGGCCACACGCAGGCGGCGGCGGGCATCGCCGGCACGATCAAGATGATCATGGCGATGCGGCACGGGATCATGCCCAGGACCCTGTTCGCAAAGACCCCGTCGCCGCAGGTCGACTGGTCGTCGGGCGCGATCGCGCTGCTCGACCGGGCTCGGGAGTGGCCGGATCGTGGCCGGCCCCGCCGGGCGGGGGTGTCCTCCTTCGGCGTCAGCGGGACCAACGCACACGTCATCCTGGAACAGCCCCCGGCCGAGTCCGCCGCCCCGGCCCCGCCGCCCGCGGCGACCCTGCCGTTGTGGCCGCTCGTGCTGACGGCTCGCGGGCCCGCGGCCCTGCGGGGTCAGGCGGACCGACTCCGCTCCTCCCTGCGCGACCGGCCCGACGTGGCGTTGGCGGACGTCGCCTACTCCCTGGTGACCGACCGGGCCCGCCACGATCACCGGGCGGTACTGCTCGCCTCCGACCGCGCGCAGGCCCTGGAGCGGTTGGCCCAGTACGCGGACGGGGACGACGGAGCCGGGGTCGTCGGCGATGTGGCCCGGCGGGGCCCGCTGGCGATGGTGTTCACCGGTCAGGGCGCGCAGCACCCCGGCATGGGCTCGCAACTGCACCGGCAATTTCCGGTCTTCGCGGCCGCGTTGGACCAGGTGTGCGATCAGCTGGATCCCGCCGTCCGGGAGGCCGTCCTCGGCGACGGGGAGGATCGGCTCGACGCCACGGAGGTCGCCCAGCCGGCGCTCTTCGCGGTCGAGGTCGCGCTGTTCCGGCTGTTCGAGTCCTGGGGTGTCCGGCCGGACTTCCTCACCGGTCACTCGGTGGGCGAGATCGCGGCCGCGCACGTCGCCGGCGTGCTGTCGCTGCCGGACGCGTGCCGGCTGGTGTCGGAGCGGGGCCGGCTGATGGGGCGGCTCGACCCGGGCGGTGTGATGGTCTCGGTGACCGCCGGCGAGCAGGTGGTCGCCCCGCTCGTCGCGGAGTACGCCGAAGCGGTGTCGATCGCGGCGGTCAACACCCCCGGTTCGGTGGTGCTCTCGGGGCTCGAACCGGCCGTCACCGAGATCGTGCGGCGCCTGACCGAGGACGGATACCGCACGAAACAGCTCGTCGTCAGCCACGCGTTCCATTCGCCGCTCATGGACCCGATGCTCGACGAGTTCCGCGCCCTGGTCCATGGCCTGGCATTCCAGCCGCCCCGCATTCCGATGGTGGGCGGCGAGGAGATGACGGATCCGGAGTACTGGGTGCGGCACGTGCGCGACACGGTGCGGTTCGCCGACACGGTCTGCGAACTGCACGGCGCCGGCGTCACCCGGTTCCTCGAGATCGGCCCCGACGCGCCGTTGACCGGCGCGATCCGCGAGTGTCTCGTCGAGCCGGACGTCGTCGCGGTCCCCAGCCTGCGTCGGCACCGCGACGAAGCCGACACGGCGCTCACCGCACTCGGCACGTTGTTCGCCGCCGGAGTGGAGGTCGACTGGCCGGCCCTGTTCGACGGCACCGGGGCCCGGCACACCCCGCTTCCCACGTACGCGTTCCAGCACCAGCGGTACTGGCTCGACATCCCCGAGCCGCCGGCCGGTCTCGCCGCGGTGGGCCTCGACCCGCTCGACCATCCACTGCTGCTGGCCGCCGTGGAGGTCGCCGGCGGCGAGGCCGTGCTGCTGACCGGCCGGCTGGCGCCGCAGACCCAGCCTTGGCTGGGGGAGCACGTACTGTTCGAGCAGGCCCTGCTACCCGGCACCGCCTTCGTGGACGTGGCGCTGCGGGCGGCCGAGCAGGTCGGCTGCACCGTGCTCGACGAGCTGACGATCGAGTCGCCCCTGCTGATCGCCCCGGCGGGCTCGGTCGCGCTGCAGGTTCTGGTGGAAGCGGCCGACGAGGGGGGCCGCCGGAGGATCACGATCTCCGCCCGCCCCGACGGCGACGCCGACGACACCCCCTGGACACGGCACGCCACCGGAACGGTGTCCGGCTCAGGGAGCCTGCCGGAACCCGATCCGCTCACCGAATGGCCGCCGCGGGGAGCCGACGTCGTCGACGTCGCCGGCGCGTACGACCTGTTCGCCGAGGCGGGCCACGACTACGGGCCCACGTTCCAGGGGCTGGTGGCCTGCTGGCGGCGCGGTGCGGAGCTCTACACCGAGGTGGCGTTGCCGCCGAGCGGGACCGACGTCGAGCGCTTCGGCGTGCACCCGGCGTTGCTCGATGCCGGTCTGCACGGCGGCGTGCTCCAGGCCCTCACCTCCGACACCCCCCAGGGTCTGGTGCCGTTCTCCTGGACCGGAGCGCGGCTGTTCGGCTCGGGCGCCACCGCGCTGCGCGTCCGGGTCCGACCGGTGGCCACCGACACCGTCGCCCTGGACGCCTTCGACGACACCGGCGCTCCCGTCTTCAGCGTGGCGGCGCTGTCCTCACGCCCGGTCTCCGCCGACCAGCTCCGCGCCGCCGCGTCCCGCGACGACTCGCTGTTCGAGATCAGTTGGGTCGAGTGCGGCCGGGTCGACGACATCGCGCCCCGCTCCGAGGCCACCGTGCTGGACGGCCCGCTCGGGCTCGCGGAGCTGATGTCCGGGCGGGACGAGGCAGCCGAGGTTCCGGCCCTCGTGGCGGTGTCGGTACCGGGGGAGGGGCTCGCCGTCACCGCAGACGTCCACGCGGCGGTCAACGGCGTGCTGCGCTCGGTGCAGACGTGGCTGGCCGATCCCGCCTGGGAGTCCTCGCGGCTGGTGGTGGTGACGACCGACAGCCTGACCGGCGCGGCCGTGCGGGGCCTGCTGCGCTCGGCACAGTCGGAGAACCCCGACCGCATCGTCCTCGTCGAGGGTGGCGCCGACGCGACCACCACCGCGGCGCTGCACGCGGCCGTGGAATCGGGTGAGCCGGAGGTCTCGGTGCGCGGCGGTGTCCTCCGGGCCCCGCGGCTGGCCCGCCTGCGGACCACCGACACCCCGCAAGCCACCTCGTGGTCGGCCGGAACCGTACTGATCACCGGTGCCTCGGGCGCGCTCGCGGGGCAGGTGGCTCGATACCTCGTCACCGACCACCAGGTGCGCCATGTGGTGCTGGCCTCCCGGCAGGGCGACAACTCGCACCGGACCGTCCGGCTCGCTGCCGAATTGTCGGAGCTCGGCGCCGCGGTGCGCGTCGTCGCCTGCGATGTCGCCGACGGCGAGCAGGTCGCGGCCCTGGTGCGCTCGGTGGAGCCCGAGTTCCCGCTCACCGCGGTGCTGCACTGCGCCGGAGTGCTGGACGACGGCGTGTTCGACTCCCTGACCGCCGAACGGGTCGACGCGGTGTTGGCCCCCAAGGTCGACGGCGCCTGGCACCTGCACGAACTGACCCGGGAGCTGGACCTCTCCGCGTTCGTGCTGTTCTCCTCCTCCGCCACGGCCTTCGGAGCGCCGGGCCAGGCCAACTACGCCGCCGCCAACGCCTTCCTCGACGCGCTGGCCGTCGAGCGACACCGGCAGGGCCTCCCCGCGGTCTCGATCAGCTGGGGCTGGTGGGGCGAGGACAGCGGTATGACCGAGAACCTCAGCGAGACCGACGTGGCTCGCATGGGGCGGGGCGGAATGCTGCCGATGGCGACCGCCCAGGGCCTCGAGTTGCTGTCCACAGCGGCCGATCTGGCTCGCCCGAACGTGCTGGCCGCTCGCCTCGACCTGGCCGCTGTGCGGTCGGCCGGCACGGTGCCCGCCCTGCTGCGCGGCCTGGTGCGGCGTCCGGCCCGGCGCGCGGCGACATCGTCGGTGGCGGGACTGGAGGCGGTGCGACTGGCCGGTTCCTCCGTGGCCGACCAGGTGAAGGCCGTCGGTGCACTGGTGCGCGAGCAGGTCGCCGCCGTGCTCGGCCACCCGAGCGGCGCCTCGGTCGACATGACCCGCGCCTTCCACGAGGTCGGGTTCGACTCGCTCACCGCGGTCGAACTGCGCAACCGGCTCAACACGGCCACCGGGCTGCGGCTGCCGGCGACGCTGGTGTTCGACCACCCCACCCCTGAGGCGCTGGCCGCATTCGTCCGGTCCGAGCTGGTGGGCGACGAGGCCGACACCGCCGACGTCACTCCGGCCGGGCCTGTCACCGCGATCGGTGACGACCCGATCGTGATCGTCGGCATGGCCTGCCGGTACCCGGGCGGGGTGAGTTCGCCGGACGAACTGTGGAGGCTGGTGGCCGAGGGCCGGGACGCGATCACCGGCTTCCCGGTCGACCGCGGCTGGGATCTGGCCGGCCTCTACGACCCGGATCCCGACCAGGTCGGCACGACGTACGCCCAGGGGGGCGGATTCCTCGACCACCTGGCCGAGTTCGACTCCGACTTCTTCGGCATCTCGCCGCGCGAGGCCATCGCCATCGACCCGCAGCAACGGTTGTTGCTGGAGACGGCCTGGGAGTCGTTCGAGAACGCCGGCATCGTCCCCTCCGTCCTGCGCGGCGGCCCCATCGGGGTGTTCGTGGGCGCGAACGGGAGCGACTACCCCGCACTGCTGGCCCGCGACCCCGGTGACTTCGGCGGCCGGGTGCTGACCGGCAACGCGGCCAGCATCATCTCCGGGAGGTTGTCCTACGCGTTCGGCTTCGAGGGGCCGTCCGTCTCCATCGACACGGCGTGTTCGTCCTCGCTCGTGGCCATGCACCTGGCGGCCCAGGCGCTGCGCTCCGGCGAGTGCTCGCTGGCGCTGGCCGGCGGGGTCGCCACGATGGCCACCCCCGGCATGTTCGTGGAAATGGCGCGGCAGCGGGGCTTGTCCCCGGACGGTCGGTGCCGGGCCTTCGGTGCCGGAGCGGACGGCACCGGTTGGGCCGAGGGCGTGGGCCTGCTCGTGCTGGAGCGACTTTCCGAGGCCCGCCGCAACCACCATCGCGTGCTGGCTGTCCTGGCCGGCTCGGCGGTCAACCAGGACGGCGCCTCGAACGGCCTCACCGCGCCCAGCGGCCCGTCGCAGCAACGGGTCATCCGTGCCGCGCTGGCCAATGCCGGCTTGTCGGCGAGCGAGGTCGACGTGGTGGAGGGACACGGCACCGGGACCCGGCTCGGCGATCCCATCGAGGCGCAGGCCCTGTTGGCCACCTACGGACGCGACCGCGAGTCCGGCACCCCGCTGTGGCTGGGTTCGATCAAGTCGAACATCGGGCATTCGCAGGCCGCCGCCGGCGCCGCCGGAGCAATCAAGATGATCATGGCGATGCGGCACGGTCTGTTGCCCCGGACGCTCCACGCCGAGACCCCGTCCCCTGAGGTCGATTGGTCCTCCGGTGGGGTGGCACTGCTGGACCGGGCCCGCGACTGGCCCCAACAGGGCCACCCGCGGCGGGCGGGCGTGTCCGCGTTCAGCCTCAGTGGAACCAACGCACACATCATCCTGGAACAACCGCCCGAGGACCGCACCACGCCGCCGACGGCGCCGGCCCCGGACGAGGGCTCCGCGCGCAGGCGGGTGCAGCCGGTGGTGTTGTCGGCCCGGGGGCCGGCGGCCCTGCGCGCCCAGGCGGCGCGCCTCCACGCCCACATGACCGACCGGCCCGAACTGACGCCGGCCGACGTCGCGCGGTCGCTGGTGACCGATCGCGCGATCCACGATCACAGGGCGGTGGTGCTCGCCGCCGACCGCGAGCAACTGCGCGAGCGACTCGCGGCGTTCGCCGACGACACCTGCGCGCCCGGCGTGGAGGCCACCGGTGTGGCCGGCAGCGGTGGTCTGGCCGTCGTCTTCACCGGCCAGGGGTCACAACGAGGTGGGATGGGCCAGGAACTCCACCGCGATTTCCCGGTTTTCGCGGCGGCGTTCGACGAGGTGTGCGCGGCCTTGGACCCGTCGCTTCGGGACATGATCTTCGATGAGGACGACGCCCGGCTGAACACCACCGAGTTCGCCCAGCCCGCGCTGTTCGCGATCGAAGTGGCCCTCTTCCGGCTGTTCGAGTCCTGGGGCATCCGGCCCGACTTCGTCACCGGCCATTCCGTCGGCGAGATCAGCGCCGCCCACGTGTCGGGCGTGCTGTCGCTGACCGATGCCTGCGCGTTGGTCACCGCGCGGGCCCGGCTCATGCAGGGGCTCGCGCCGGGCGGGATCATGATGTCCGTCAACGCCGGTGAGGACGTGGTGGCGCCGCTGGTGGCCGAGCAGGGCGCCGGGGTGTCGATCGCCGCGGTCAACACGCCCGAGTCGGTGGTCGTCTCCGGCACCGAGCTCGCCGTCGGTGAGGTCGGACAACGCCTCCGCGACGCCGGATACCGCACGAAGCGGCTGGCCGTCAGCCACGCGTTCCACTCCCCGCTCATGGACCCCATGCTCGCGGAATTCCGGGCCGCGCTCGACGGTCTGGAGTTCCAGCCCCCGCGGATACCGATGACCAGCAGCGAAGTGGCCACTCCCGAGTACTGGGTCCAGCACGTCCGGAACGCGGTGCGGTTCGCCGACACGGTCCGCGAACTCCGGGCAGGCGGGGTGACCCGCTTCCTGGAGTTGGGGCCGGACGCGACCCTGACCGGTCTGGTCCGCGCATGCGTGACCGGTGCGGATGTCGTCGCCGTGCCCGGCCTCCGGCGAGGCCGTCCCGAGACCGAATCCGTGCTCGCCGGGTTGAGCACCCTGTTCGCCGCCGGGGTCGAGGTCGACTGGCCGGCCCTTTTCCCCGCGGGCGGCGCGGGACGCACCCCGCTGCCGACGTACGCGTTCCACCACACGCGCTACTGGCCGGACACGCCGGAGACACCGGCCACGGCGACAGCCGACCCGGACGCCGTGGACAGCCGGTTCTGGGGATTGGTGGAACAGGGCGACCTCGACGCGCTCAGCGCCGAGCTGGACACCGAGGAACGGGACGGCCTTGGCGCCGTGCTGCCCGCACTGGCCCGGTGGCGCCTCGGCCGGCGTGAGAAGACGGTGGTGGACAGCTGGCGCTACCGGTTGAGCTGGCGGCCCGTGCCGACCCGGCGCGAAGGCACGCTCACCGGCACCTGGCTGCTGGTGGTGCCCGCCGGCCACCGCGACGATGCCTGGGTCGCGCCGATCGAAGCGGCGATGACCGCCGCCGGGGCCGAGGTCCGTGGCCTGGAGGTCGGCGAGCACCAGCTGGATCGGGCCGCGCTGGCGACCCGGCTCGACGAGCCGCCGCTCGCCGGGGTGGTCTCGTTGCTCGCGGTGGAGCAGTCCCGCGTCCCGGGGCACCCGGGCGTGCCGGCCGGTCTGGCCGCCACGGTGAGCCTGGTCCAGGCGTTGGAGGACCGCGGGATCGACGCGCCCCTGTGGTGTCTCACCCAGGGCGCGGTGAACGCCGTCCCCGGCGACGGCCTCGACCATCCCGACCAAGCCCTGCTGTGGGGTTTCGGACTCACCCTCGCACTGGAACGCCCCGACCGCTGGGGCGGTCTGGTCGACCTGCCGGTCACCCCCGACGACGCCTCGGCGGACGGGCTGGTTCGCCTGCTGGGCGACGGCGGCACCGGGGAGCAAGCAGCGCTGCGGGACGGAGTCGTTCTGGGCGGCCGACTGGTCCGCGCCGAACCGGATCAGCCGCCGCGTCGCAGCTGGCGACCGTCGGGCAGCGTGCTGGTCACCGGCGGCCTCACCGGCCTGGGCGCCCGCACCGCGCGCTGGCTGGCCGAGCAGGGCGCGCCTCACCTCGTGCTCACTTCCCGCCGGGGCCGTGAAGCACCGGGCGCCATCGAGCTCGAAGCCGACCTCACCGCCCTGGGGTCCTCGGTGACCATCGCCGCCTGCGACGTCGCCGACCGGGGCCAGGTGAAGGCCCTGCTCGCGAACCTTCCCCACGACCTGCCGTTGACCGCCGTGTTCCACAGCGCGGGGGTGGCCAACGACGGCGTCATCACCGAGCTGACTCTCGACCGGCTGGACAACGTGCTACGGCCCAAGGTGGAGGGAGCGTGGAACCTCCACGAGCTGACCCAGGACCTGGACCTCTCGGCCTTCGTGCTGTTCTCCTCGGCCGCCGGCCTCATCGGCTCACCCGGCCAGGCACACTACGCGGCAGGGAACGCCTTCCTCGACGCCCTGGCCCACCACCGGCGGGCGCGCGGTCTGCCGGCCACGACGATCGGCTGGGGCCTGCTGGCCGGCGGAGGCATGGCCGACGACACCGGCGCGACCGACCGGGCGAGCCGTCGGGGTCTGCACCCGATGGATCCCGGCCCGTCGCTGGCCGGACTGCGGCGAGCACTGGACGACGACGAGACCTACATCGCCATGACGCACGTCGACTGGACCCGATTCATCAAGGCGACCGCGGGCACCGTCAAGTGCACGGTCATCAGCGACCTGCCCGAGTACCGGGCGGCGTTCCCGGTGGCCGCCGCGGGGGATCGGCTCGCCGAGCCGAACGGCGGGTCCCGGTCCTGGGCGCGGCTGGACGCTCTGGACGGCGACGAACGCGACGCCGTGCTACTGGAGTTGGTGCGGGCGCAGGTGGCCGAGGCGCTCGGTCACAGCTCGACCGAGGCCCTGTCGCCGACCAAGGCGTTCGTCGAGCTGGGTTTCGACTCCCTCGCCGCCGTCGAGCTGCGGAACCGGCTCGTCGCGGCGACCGGGCTGACGCTGCCGGCGACGCTCACCTATGACCACCCGACCTTGCTGGCGCTCCGTGACCACCTGCGGACGGCGATGTTCGGCGCGGACGCCGACCGGGCCGAGTCCGCGCTGGCCGAACTCGACCGGCTGGAGGAGGTGCTCTCGGCCGTGACGGCGGACGACGGCATCGACGAGGCGGCCAAGGACCAGGTGCTGCGGCGAGTCCAGAAGATGGCCGCCGCGCTCGCCGATCAAGGCGGCCGTTCCGAGCAGAGCCGGCTCATCGCGGACGCCGACGACGACGAACTGTTCGACTTCATCAATCGAGAACTGGGCGGTCCCGGCCAGTGAACCGAGACCGGTCCGGACCAGTTGATCCCCTCGTTCCCCCACTCGAGCACAAGGGACGCCCCCTCATGACCGACTCCACGAAGCCCTGCGCCTCCGGCACCGGGACAGCCGAGGCCGACCTGTTGAGCTGGGACTTCATCCAGGACCCGTACCTGACCTACCACGAGATGCGCGCCGGGACGGGCCCTCGGCGGCTCGTCATCAAGACATTGAGCACAGGCCTGCGTTCATGGCTGGTCACCGAATACAGCGATGTGCGCCGGCTGCTGGCCGATCCCAGACTCTCGAAGGCGGCCGGGGGTGCCGCACCGATCATCGCCAAGCACAGCACGGAGGACGTCTCGGGCGCGGCGATCACGTCGGAGAGCATGCTGTTCAGCGATCCGCCGCAACACTCGCGGTTGCGCCGGATGTTCAGCAGGGCGTTCACGATGCGCCGGACACTCGATCTGCGGCCGCGCGTCGAGGAGCTCACCGACGAGCTGCTCGACGCGATCCCGACGGGAGCCGAGATCGACCTGGTGGAGTCGGTGGCGATGGCCATCCCCATCGCGGTGATCGGCGAGTTGCTCGGTGTACCTCGCGCCGCCCACCAGGATCTTCGCCGGTGGAACCGCGCGCTGACCAGTGTCGACTCGGAGCCGTCGGAGAAGTATCAGGCCTACATGGCGTCGCTCGAGTACTTCCGGACCCTGGTGGCCCAGAAGGCGAGCAGTCATGACGGCGCGGACGACCTGATCAACGCGATGATCGATCCGGACAACGAGGAGCGGTTCGAAGAGTCCGAGCTGCTTTCCACCATCTTCCTGATGATGAACGCGGGGTACGAGACCACCGCCAACCTGATCAGCAGCTCGGTGTACGCCCTGCTGAAGTATCCCGAACAGTTGGAGCTGTTGCGCGGGGATGCCACCCTCATACCGAACGCAGTGGAAGAATTCTTGCGGTATGAAAGCCCGTTGAACCTTTCTACATTGCGCTACACTACCGAACCGGTGGAGGTCGGTGATACTGTTATTCCCGCCGGCGAGGTCGTGTTCCTGGCGCTGTCCTCGGCGAATCGGGACCCGAATCGGTTCGCGGAGCCGGACCGGCTGGACATTCGCCGTAATGCTGCTACACACCTGGCCTTCGGGCACGGTATCCATCATTGTGTCGGTGCGCCGCTGGCACGACTCGAGGGCGAAATCGTGCTGGCCCGGCTGTTGGACAGGTTCTCCCACTGGGAGGCGGCCGAGCCACTGGAACGACTCACCTGGCGTTACACCCTGCAGTTCCGTGGTTTGGAGCGGCTACCGGTCAGGTTGCACGCATGACCGATGAGCACCGTCAACGACGAGAACGGAGCGGAACCATGTCAGCAGAAGTGATCGACCGGTTCTTCAAGAGCTCGGGGGCCGGCGACATCGAGACCGCCGTCGAATGTTTCGCCGATGACGGGCAGTGGATCACGCCCGACGGAGACGGACTCGGAACGGTCCACACCAAGGATCAGATCGGCGATCTGATCACCAGCATGAACGCGATGCGCGAAAAGATGATCGCCTCTGGGGTCGACGGAAAGTTCGAATCGCCGATCATGTTCGGTGAGAACATGGGGCTGGTTCGGTGGACCGTGGAGACCGATGACGGAAAGGTGGTCAATCGTGGTGTCGACCTCTTCATCCTGAGCGACGGGAAGATCGTGCTCAAGGACGTCTACCGCAAGGTCTGAACTACTCGGTCAAGAAAGGGTCCAACCGTGCTCAACAGCTACGAGGAACTGGTCGAGACGACGATCAGCGCCACCACTGACATCGAGGACTTCCAGAACATCCAGGTCGGCCAGGGTGGTACCTACGAGCACGCCCTGTTCACCAGGTCCGGTGAAAAAGTGGCCACCACCTCGGGTGGCTACAAGATTCTCTATCAGCGAGAATCCGACAACCAGTTCATGGCTTACCTGACCAACGAAGTCGTCTTCGAGGACGGATCCGGAACGATCCGGGTTGCCGGTTGGATCGACCTCGGGTCACTCCTGTCGGGGGACTGGGCCTACTACCCGAGTGTGGGTACCAGTGGCCGGTACCTCGGCCAGACGGGTTTCATGGCTTGGCGTCCTTACGATCTCGGTAAGGTCGAAGGGGCCGACGTGAAACTGATCATGTTCGCCGCTGCCGAGTGAACGATCCGAATCGAGCATCCTTGTTTTCTTTGACGTGGAGGTCGAGAATTGAGCCGGGTCGCCGGGAAAGTCGCATTGGTTACTGGCGCTGCGCGTGGAATGGGACGTTCGCATGCGGTGCGACTTGCCCAGGAAGGGGCAGACATCGTAGCTGTTGACCTGTGCGCGGACCTCGAAACCACGCCGTATCCAGGGGCGAACAGTGAGGATCTTGCCTCGACGACGCAACTGGTCGAACAGCTGGGCCGGCGGATCCTCGCCCGCCGGGCGGATACGCGCAACTTCGAGGAACTGCAGGGTGTCGTCGATGAGGCGATAGCCGAGTTCGGTCATATCGACGTCGTGTGCGCAAATGCTGGAATATCCAGCTTCGGGTTCTCGTGGGAACTTTCCGACGAAGCCTGGCAGGAAATTATTGACGTCAATCTGACGGGATCGTGGAAAACCGTCAAAGCGGTGATTCCCCACATGATCGAACGGAACGAGGGCGGATCACTGGTCTTCGTCAGCTCGACAGCGGGGTTGATCGGCGTGCCGACCATGTCGCACTACACCGCATCCAAGCACGGCGTGGTCGGGTTGATGCGTGCCTTGGCAGCAGAGCTGGCACCGCACAACATACGCGTGAATTCGGTCAATCCGGGAAATATCGACACGCCGATGGTCAACAATGCTCCGATGCGAAAACTCTTCCTGCCCGGAGTCTCCGATCCGACACCGGAGGCTGCAAACGATGTGATGAAGGAGATGAGCGCGTTGCCCGTCGGCTGGCTGGACTCGCGGGGGGTCAGCGACGCCGTGCTCTATCTGGCGTCGGACGAGGCACGTCACATTACCGGAATCACCCTTCCCGTGGATGCCGGAATGATGCTTCCCAACAAAATTCGATAGGAGCTGGTGCCGGTTCACGAAAAAGACGTCGCTCATCGATCAACCGAAGTCCTGTCAGCGCCCCAGGCGCGAACAAGTTACCGGAGGCTTCCCGTGGTGACGGAGAACGCATTCTCTCGCATGGTCGATCGACTCGACATCATTGAGCTGACGGCCAAGTATGCGTATCGGCTCGACACTCGCCAGTTCGATTCTTTGATGGAGCTGTGGAGCGACGTCGGCCCGGTTTTCGACGAAGAAGAGTTCGGACTGGGAAGGTTCACCGGGAAGGACGAGATCCGGCATCACTTCGAAGTCGATATTTACGGGCAGATGGAGAACCTCTGCCATCTGACGGCCAATCATGTCATCAATGAGATTCACGAATCCCGAGCGTCCGGTAACTGCCATGTCTTCGCCCAGGGCGATGTGCGGGCCGGCGGGATCTCACGGGCCACCGCGTACTACAAGGATGAATACGTTCGCGAGGACGGGATCTGGAAGTTCGCCAGCCGCAAAGTGATCCCGTTGACCAGGCCGGAAGTCGGTACCTTCGAATTCCCGGCAGGGCGGAGCCCATTCGATCAGTAGACCGGACAGCTACGCCCTGAGGCCGCCGTCACGCGTCGGATCGCAGGACTCCCCGCGGCCGGTGCCGACCACCTGGCTGTGCGTCGATTGCTTCGGATTCCCGTTCTCGGCGACCAGCGGTGTTGCCGGTCGCGCAGCCTGAGAAAGAAGGAACGTGCACGCATCAACCACGAGTGGCGGATCCTGGATCAGGCCGCTGCGAAGCTCGGCTCGGCGCGGTCGAGTACATCTCGTATGCTTTCCGTTCGCGGGCGGTTCGGCAGGGTATTTTCACTCGCTGGCAAAATCGCTCGAACCGGACATCTTGGTGCTCGGAGTCCAGTATCCAGGGCGACAGGACCGTCGTCACGAGCCTTTGATCGAGGACATTGGTCAGCTCGCCGATGAGATTTGTGAGGCGCTGATCCCGTGGGAAACGCAGCCACTCGCATTCTTCGGTCACAGCATGGGTGCGGTGGTGGCGTTCGAGGTGGCGCGTCGCTTCCAGCGAGATGATCGACGCGCGCCGCTCGCATTGTTCGCGTCCGGGCGCCGCGCCCCGTCGCGTCATCGTGATGAGGATTCTCATGCGGCCGATGACGACAGCATCATCGCCAACCTCCGATCGCTGGGTGGCACGGACCCGGCTCTTCTCGAAGACGACGAGATGAGACGCGTGATCCTTCCCGTGATCCGTGGCGATTATCGGGCCGTCGAGACGTATCGTGCGCCGACAACAGAGACGACGTTGAACGTGCCGATCATGGCAATAACGGGCGATCGCGATCCGAGCGTGTCGCTCGAGGAGGCAAGTGCTTGGCGAGAACACGCAGCCGGATCCTTCGAGATCAAGGTCCTGACCGGAGGTCATTTCTTCATACACGAGCACATCGCCGAGATAGCCGACTGCGTGAGGCGTGTGCTCTTCGGCTTCCGTTCCGAACGAGGCATCACGGCGGAACGCCAGGGTCTGTTCAGCGACGAACCGGAAGAGGGTGCGGCCATGGACGCCGGCCTTGAAGTGAGCTGCCCGATGTGCGGAGGTCTCATCGAGGCGACTGACAAGGATGAGCTCATCCGCTTGTCCCAGCTGCACACTCTTGATGCCCACTGCTACAACGTTCCCGCTGAACACGTGTTGGCCGCAATGACGCCCGGTGATATCGATCCCGGCCAGGGAGAGGACGTCCGATGAACTCCGCAGTGACGGAATGTCCCACCGTGGACTTGAACATGCTTGATCCAGACTTCGTGCAGGACCCCTATGAGACCATGGCCGCATGGCGAGCTTTGGGGCCGGTTGTCTACAACTCCCACCACGATCAGTACATGATCATGTCGCATCACAACTGCGCGCGAGTGCTTGGTGACATCCGCCATTTCAACTCGGCGAACGTGCTCCCGGAGATGGAGAAAGCGTTCGGCGGACCGACTTTTCTCGGCACCGATGGTGCACGGCATCAGAGGGTCCGCGGAATCTGGGAGCCAGGATTCGAGCGCAGGGCTGTCGAGGCCGAGTGGGCGGCGCGGATACAGCGAGTTGTGGACGTATACGTGGATCGTTTCGTCGAACGCCTTCGCTCCGGCGAATCTCTCGACGCTCTCGCGGAGATGACGCGGATCATTCCCACTGTTGTCACTGCCCAGTTGCTGGGCGTCGAAGAGGACGTGTACGACGACTTCATCAAATGGAGTGACGCAACGGCGGCGGTTCTCGGCGCGCGGCTGGACCCGACTCCGAGGGGGCAAGAGATTGTCGCCGAGGGCGCTGCGGCAGCAGTTGCTTTGAACTCGTACATCGGCGGCCTCATCGAAAGGCACCGTGCGCTGGGGGTGTCTGATGGATCGCTCATGGGCCAGATGGTGTTCGACGATTTCGCGCCGTCCATGCCTGATCGG
Organism: Streptantibioticus cattleyicolor NRRL 8057 = DSM 46488; assembly: GCF_000240165.1. NCBI lineage: Bacteria > Bacillati > Actinomycetota > Actinomycetes > Kitasatosporales > Streptomycetaceae > Streptantibioticus > Streptantibioticus cattleyicolor. Next base: position 144,072 of record NC_017586.1, on the reverse strand, counting down.
GAAATATTGGCCAACGGGACGATGCTGACGGTTGCGGCGAATGAGAGTACCGCACAGGTGATGGCGATGATGTTGTACGCGCTGGGACGCCATCCTGACCAACGTCGCGCGCTGGTCGCCGACAGGTCGCTCGTTCCCGCCGCACTCGAGGAGGTCCACCGTTGGTCGACTCTCACGCAATCGGTCTTGCGCTTCGCCTGTAGCGACGAGTCGCAGGTCGAGGGCTTTACGATCCCCGAGGGTTCCTCGGTCGTGGCTCTTCTGGGATGCGCGAATCGCGATCCCGCTCGCTGGGACAACCCGGACTCCTTCGACATCTTCCGTCTCCGTAAAGCACATATCGGATTTGGTTTCGGGCCTCACATCTGCCTTGGAATTCATATGGCTCGGATGGAGATGCATATTTGGTTGAATCGGCTGCTGGACGAGTTGCCGGAGTACGAGATCGCGGGCGATATTGAATTCGGCCCCGACTTCACGCTGCGGGGCCTCCGGGGGATCCCGGTCAAAGCGGCATGATTGATCTTCGGAGAACGGCGATCTGTCCCATCGGCCGGCCAGGGGCCCCTGCTTCCAGTACGCCGGCCGTAGTTCGTCGTGCGCGTGCGAGGGTGGCCACCACCTGGCGTTGGTAGTGGCTGATCCTGGCGCGGTGTTGGTGGCGTCGTCGCCGGCGTGACCAGGACTGGGGGCAAGCTCGGCGGCGGGGCGGGTTCGATGACGAAGACCGTGCAGAGTCGGCGGATCTCGTTGCCGGTCAGCGCAGTCAGCCCGTCCGTGGCGGGCTGCTCGGTGTGTTCACTGGCGGCGACCATGGCGAGCAGGGCGTGGGTGAGCACCGCGAAGCAGTGTCCGGCGCTGCCAGGAAGTCCGGCGCCGAACCTGGTGTTCGTCGAGCCCGGCCAGCCCCTCCGCGACTTGCGCGGCGGCACGATCTCGGGGGAACAGCAGCGATGGAACGCCGGCTCCTCGGCCCGCCGGTGGGATCAGGTGGCTGTTCAGGGCCCAGTCGTGCCGGCGCTGCCCTTGGGTTCCTGACCCGGCCGAGAACCGTTGCCAGGCATGCCGGGGCAGGATGTGATCTCGTCGGCACGCCGCAGCCCGACGGCGGTCCGGCTGCGGAGGCCGCGGCCGATGGCCAGGACGCGGATGAGCATGCCGGCCTCGTCGTGCCGGTCCGGTTCGGTGATCCAAGGCCGCGGGAGGTGGAGCTCCCGGTCGATCACGGCCGTGTCCGCGGGCGCCGGCGGAGGTCGAATGCACCGCGACTCGGGCGTTCTCGATCCGACCGGCGGCGCCGGTGTACTGGCGCCGACCCCGATCGTGCACCGGCCCTTCCTCAGGTCGCCGGTCTCGTCGACCACCAACACGGCGTCGGCGTCGCGGAGGTGGAAGGTGACGTGGTTCCGCAGGTCGTCGTGGACACCCGTCGGTGGTGTCCCAGCTTGCCCGGGCCAGCAGGTGCTGCGTGCCATGCGGGTCCGGGTCATCAGCGTGCCCGGCGATCGACCAGCGGGTCTTGCCGGGCACGTCGGCCGGCAGCCCGAGCAGGACCCATGGACCCATCGGAGCCGCCGCCGGGTCTTCACCCGGGCGAACCGCCCCGCCATCGTGGCGAGCAGTCTGTCGGTCCCGGCTTCCCAGTGGGCAGGGCCCTACCGTGACCAGGTGTTACGGGACAGCCCTTCAGGCGGAGGCGTTTTCAAGAGCCGGGTGTGAGGGGGTTGGCTGGGGTCCGAGGCGGGACAGCAGCTGTACTCGTGAGCTGACCCCCAGTTTGCGGTAGATCCGGGTCAGGTGCTGCTCCACCGTGCTGGTCGTGAGGTAGAGCTTGCTCGCGATCTCCCGGTTGGTCAGGCCTTTTGCCGCGAACTTGGCGACCCTCCGCTCCGCGTCGCTGAGCGCGAGCATGTCGACTTCCGTCTCCTCCAGCACGTCCGGCGCGTCGACCCGCCGAGCGGGTTGTTCCGCGAAGCACGCCTGCCTGATGCTGTTGGTCTTGCGTGCCACTGACCGCGCCCGGCCGGCATCACCAAGTTGGGTGTATGTATCGCGCAGGGCGGCGAGCGCAGTCGCCAACTCGAACTTGTCCCCGCTTCGGTGCAGCACATCCACAGCCTCGCACAGCAGGGGTGGCCGCAGGTGCAGTTCGCGGGTGGCCGCCAGCAGCCGCATGGTGCGTCCGCGCACCCGCAGATGGCTGTCCGTCCCGATGCGCCGCAGCTGCTCGCGAGCGTAGCGCGCGGCCGTCTCGTGGTCCCCGAGTTGCAGGTGAGCGGCGGCCATCTCGGTGCGCCACGGCAGTGTCTCGGTTTGGGCCACCCCCCACTGGTCGAGCAGGTCGGCGACGGCCTGGAAATCGTCGAGGGCGACCTGGGCGAGGCCGCGTTCGACGTAGTGGCGGCCGCGCGCCAGCAGGTAGGACAGGCCGAACGGCGTCTCGAACATCACGTCCGGCACTCGCAGGGCGAGCGTGCGTGCCGCTTCGTCGTGTTTGCCCTGTAGCGTTTGCGCCGTCAGCAGGGTACTCAACGGTTCAGCGGCCATCACGCCCCATTCGGCGACCGGGACGAGTTCGAGCGCGGCGGCCGCCCGGGAGGCCGCGACGCCGAGCGAGCCTCGGCGCAAGGCGATGTCCGCCGCGATCGCGCAGAACAGCGCACGCCAGGTGGGTGCCTGGAGGTCGAGGCAGGTCTGCGTCAGTTCCCGGCACCGCTGCTCGGCTTCCTCCAATCGCTCGGCATACATCATCGTGTGCAACGCGAGAATGAGCGGCAACAGATTGATCTCGGTCAGCGGCTGTTGCCACAGCGCCTCGTCGGCTTGGACCAGGCGTTCCGCGGGTGCCCCCTGGTGGTGGGAGCTCTGGAAGTGTTCGAGCAGTCGATAACCGATAGCGCCCGGAGGCATGATCGGCGTGCCGTTCGTCCTGCTCTCGCCGGCCACGCGCCGGAAGATGCCCGGATAGATGTTGGCCAGCCACATCCGTACCATCTCGAACTCCCATGAGGGCCGGGAGCCCGGCGGCACGTCGGCCGCCAGCCGGGAGAGCACGGAGCAGGCATCCTCCACCCGCCCCTGGATCAGCAGCATGATGATGGGCATCGTCGCGTGCCGGCCCCGAAGCCGACCGCTCAGCATCGCCTCGGTCAGCTCGGACAGATGCCCGACCGAGGCTCGCAGATCGTCCCGCCACCCCGCCCGCAGCAGCAGGGCGAGAATCTCCACCCGACGCCGGCCGTCGGTGTCGACCTGGTACGCGAGCCGCAGCAACTCCGTGGCCCGCCGCGAGTGGCCCTCCTCCAGCGCCTGCTGCGCCCCCTCCACCAGGTTCAGCACGGCCGACGGGTCGTCGAGACGGCCGGAGGCGACGAAGTGCTCCGCGATCGTCAAGGAGTCCGCACCACACGCCTTGAGCAGATCCGCGGCGCGTCGGCTCAGCTCGGAGCGCTCCGTGGCCGAGAAGGCGTTGAGCACGGCGCCGGCCATGATCGGGTGCCGCATCCGGCCGGCCTCCACCAAACCGGTCCGGGTCAGGATCTGCGTGGCGGCAGCGACCCGGTCCGACGCGACGCCGACCAGCCGGTCGAGGAAGGCGAACCGCGACGGCTCACCGATCACCGAGATCGCACCCGCGACCCGCAACGTCACCGGATCGCACCGGCGCAGGACGAGCTGGACCGCCCGCTCGAACTCGGGACCGGTGTTCAGCTCGGTCGGCGGGCCATCGCCGCGGATGGCAGCCCAACTGTCCTCCAGCAACGCATGCAGCAGCAGCAGATTGCCACCGGTGAGCTGGTGTGCCTCCGCGGCCAGTTCCGTCGAAACGGACTGGGGGAGTCGCTCGGTCATGAGTTCCGCGACGCCGCTCGACGACAGTGGAGCCAGCAGCAGCAGTCGCAAGTAGGCATGCTGGTAGAGCTCGGCGCACAGTAGCCGGGAGTTGCTCGGAGACATCTCGATGTCGTCGTCGCGCCAGCCAAGGACGATCAAGATGCGGGCGAGCCCGGCACGGCGGATCAGATAGATCAGCCAATCCTGGGAGAACGCGTCGAGATACTGTGTGTCGTCAATGGCGATCACCACCGGGCTCTGCTCGGCCAACTCCAGGACCGCCGTCGCCAACCCGTCCAACACCCGAGAGCGACTCACCCCGTCGCACGCCGCATCGGCGAGCAACTGGTGGTCGAGCAAACCACGCACGACCACCGCCCTGTCGCGGTCGAAAACCTCACCAGCAAGCAACTGACGCACGATGCCCAAGGAAAGCGAGCTCTCGGTCGGCGCCCCACTCGCCCGGAGCAATCGCGCCCCCGCCCCACGAGCCCGGCCACCGAACTCCTCCATCAACGCTGTCTTACCGGTCCCGACAACCCCCTTGAGCACGACGACCCGCACACCCCCAGCGGCGGACTCGGCAAAAGCTGCAGCCAGCTCAGCGAGCTCGGACTCTCGCTCGATCATGCACGATCCCCTCTCTCATGGAGCGGTTCCTACGTCGCGCGCGCACCGACAGACCGCGCGGAAGAAGGATCGGAAAACCGATGGCCATATCCATGTCTATCCCAGTCGATCACGCCGTTGAACCCGTGAGCTGAATGATGAACCGCCCTGGTTTCGATCTCAGTTGGCGGCTGTGAGCTGGGGGTTCGTGGTTGCTCGGTAGTAGTTTGTTTCGTATTACAGGCGGAATTTGCCCTATTTTACAGACGGAATTTGCCCTATTTCACCGTGGAGCCGACGGTGGTTGTACCAGTCGGCCCACTCGGCGGTGGCGAGTTCGACGTGCGAGAGTGTCGTCCACGGCCGCTGCGGTTTGATGACCTCGGTCTTGAACATGCCGATCGTAGACTTCGTCAGCGCGTTGTCGTACACGTCGCCGACCGAGCCGATCGAGGCTGCGATGCCAGCCGCGTCGAGGTCTTCGGCGAGGCGGAACGAGGTGTATCGCGAACCGGCGTCGGAGCGGTGCACCAACTCGCCGGGGGGCGGCGGACGGCCGTCGCGGTCGCGCTGCCGCGGCTCCATGTCAGGGAGTCCAGGACGAGTCGGGTCTCCTTCGACAGCGACGCGGACCAGCCGCCAACGCGACGTGTGAAGGTGTCCACGACGAACGCGGCATGGACGACGCCCGCCCAGGCCGCGACGTGTGTGAAGTCGGCGACCAGGCGCGGTTCGGAGCCGGGGCGACGGACTCGCGGTCGAGCAGGTCCGGGGCCCGGGCGGCGGCCGGATCCGGCACGGTGGTGATCACCTTCTTGCCGCGGAGGGCGCCGGCGACGCCGAACTCACGCCGGGCGGCGGCCGGGAACGACGACCGTGCGGACCGCGCGCTTGCGCAGCTCGGGCGGGTACATCGAGGGCCGTGCCATGGCTCGGATGCCTTACCCGGAACCGAGTCCCCACCTCACCCGTGGCGGTTCACCGGCCTCGGCCCCGAACTCGTCGCTCACGGCCACGCCTGCCGCGTCACCGACCGGTATCCCGGGGCACCTGGCGGAATGCGTTGATGCTGCCGAGGTGCCGGGCACGCTTGTCCTCGTCCCGCACGCCGAGGCCCTCTTCGGGCGCGAGGCACAGCACGCCGACCTTGCCGTGGTGCGCGTTGCGGTGCACGTCGAGTGCGGCCTGGCCGGTGTCCTCCAGCGCGTAGGACTTCGACAGCGTCGGGTGGATGAGTCCCTTGTCGATCAGCCGGTTGGCTTCCCACGACTCCCGGTAGTTCGCGAAGTGCGATCCGACGATCCGCTTGAGGTTCATCCACAGGTACCGGTTGTCGAACTGGTGCGTGTACCCCGAGGTGGACGCGCAGGTCACGATCGTGCCGCCCTTGCGGGCCGCGTAGACCGAAGCGCCGAACGTCTCCCGGCCCGGGTGCTCGAACACGATGTCCGCGTCGTCGCCGCCGGTCAGTTCCCTGATGCGGGCGCCGAACCGCTGCCATTCCTTCGGATCCTGGGTGTGCTCGTCCCGCCAGAACCGGTACCCCTCGGCGCTGCGGTCGATGACCAGCTCCGCACCGAGGCGGTGGCAGATCTCCGCCTTCTCCGGGCTGGACACGACGCACACCGGGATGCCGCCGCCGTTGAGCACGTATTGCGTGGCGTACGAGCCGAGCCCGCCGGAGGCACCCCAGATCAGGACCACGTCGCCCTGCTTCATGTTCGCACCGTTGCGCGACACCAGCTGCCGGTACGCGGTCGAGTTGACCAGCCCGGGACTTGCCGCCTCCTCCCACGTCAGGTGCGCGGGTTTGGGCATCAGCTGGTTCGCCTTCACCAGGGAGATCTCGGCGAGGCCACCGAAGTTGGTCTCGAAACCCCAGATCCGCTGCTCGGGATCGAGCATCGTGTCGTCGTGGCCCTCGGGGCCTTCCAGCTCGACGCTGAGGCAGTGCGCCACGACCTCGTCGCCGGGCTTCCAGCGGTGCACCCCGGGCCCGGTCCGCAGCACGACACCCGAGGCGTCCGAGCCGACCACGTGGTACGGCAGGTCGTGCCGCTTCGCCAGCGGGGACAGTTTCCCGTAGCGCCGGAGGAACTTGAAGGTCGGCAAGGGCTCGAAGATCGAGGTCCAGACCGTGTTGTAGTTGATCGCGCTCGCCATCACCGCGATCAGCGCCTCACCGGGCCCGAGCTCCGGTGTCGGGACCTCCTCCACGTGCAGCGACTTGCGCGGGTCCTTGTCCGCGCCGGCGATGCCCTCGAACATCTCGGTCTCCTCGGCGTGCACGGTCACGCCGCGGTAGCTCTCCGGCACCCGCAGCCCGGCCAGCGCGCCCGGGTCCCCGGTCACGACGGCCTGCTGGATCTCCTTGAGCTTTGCGTTCGGCACGGCTTTCCTTCCTTCGCTGGTCCGGTTTACGACAGGAGGCCCGCGTCGGCCTCGTCGTCCTCGCCGGCGGCACGTTCACCCGGGCGCCACCAGCCGTTCCCGTTCGCCGGCGGCCGTCCGGCCGCGGAGTCCAGGGGTTGTCACCGGGCCTGCCGAGCCACTCGCGCAGTGCTTCGGCCCACCAAACCGTGTCGACGAACCGGTCGAGCGCCGGCTCTTCGGTCCAGCCGACGACGGCGGGTCCGAAAACGGCCTCCGAATCGGCGACCCCGAGCGCCGCGCAGCGCGGCGGGATCGGTTTCGTGCGGCCAGTGGTGTTCCGGGACGACCGTGTGCCGCGCCCGGTGAGGAACGACCCACGCTGCCTGCGCGGCGGCGACTTTCCCACGCAGTGCAACGGGAAGCCCGTCGAGTTCGGCGTCCGCGCGGGCGTCGACCACGCCCACCCAGCCGGCCCGGGCGGCACGGCCGGGGGACGTTCGCGCCGTGGGGCCGAGCAGAGCCCGGCGCTGCGGCGCGCTGCGAAACGGTCAGGCTCAGTCGCGGTGCGCGGTGGCCAGCGCCTTGCTGCGCCACGGGGCGATGTGCTCCGCGACCATCGCGTTCTTGGCCTCAAGACGCTCGTAAGCGTCACTGCCCACCAGCAGGTGCGAGGGCAGCGTCTCGCCGTCGGTCACCTCGACGATCAGCGCCGCGCCCTTGACCGGGTCCCCGGGCTGGGCGTGGTTGGCCGCGTCGACCCCGTCGCGCACGAGGTGGGCGGGGGTGCCGTCGTAGGCCGCCAGCCGGGCCCCGGAGACCGACATGGAGCTGGCGTCGAAGAGGTCGGTGCGGAACGCCCCGGGCTCGACGACCATGCTCTGGATCCCCAACGGTCCCAGTTCGCGGGCGAGGGCTTCGCTGATACCGGCGACCGCGAACTTCGAGGCGCTGTACAGGCTCACCCCGGGCTCGCCCTCGAACCCCGCCCGGGAGCCGATGTGCACGATCTTGCCCTTTCCAGCGGCACGCATCGTCGGCAGGACCGCTCGCGTCACGTTGATCAAACCGAAGACGTTGACGTCGAACAGCGACCTGGCCTCGGCGTCGGTGACCTCCTCCAGCGCACCCACCAGCACGCGGCCCGCGTTGTTGACCAGCACGTCGATCGTGGAGAACCGATCGACGACCTGCGCGACGGCACGGTCGATCTGGGCCTGGTCGGTGACGTCGAGGGTGACCGGATGGCATCGCTCGGCGCCGCGCAGGTCGTCGGGCAACGCGTCGACACGCCGGGCGCCGACGGCGACGTCGTGTCCCGCCTTCAGGGCGTGCCGGGCCATCTCAGCGCCCAGCCCTCGGGCGGCTCCGGTGATCAACCATGTCGCCATTACGGAAACGTCTCCTTCTGCAGGCATCGGTGCTCGCTGCCGGGCCGCGGTCAACGGCCCGGCGAAGTTCCTTCTTGATCCGGCGGTGTCGCTCGCGGTGGGCGCTGACTGTCCGTCCGACGTCGCCGGGCGACGCCGCGGCCCGCGGGACCGGGTGGCGACGCGCCGGTGCCACAGCCCCGGACCACGAGATCCCCTGGCGGCGTTCGTCTTCCACGGACAGGCGTGTCACGACGGCACGGTCAGGCCCCCCCGGCCACCTCGTCGGCGTACTTGCGGTTCATGTGCTCGAGCGCCGCGCCGGCTGCGATGCGCGCCTCCTCGCGCCGCGCGAGAATCCGGGCCCGGGCGTCGTGGGACGCCTGGGCGTGGGTCGTCCCCGATCCCTGGAAGTGTGGGGCGACCTGACGGGCGACGAGTTCCCACGAGCGCCACTTCGCCGTCGGGTCGGCCCAGTCGTGCGCCAGCAGCAGCACCGTGCCGAACCCGCCGGACTGGTCGACCATGCGCTGGATCTGGCGGCGGACGTCGTCGGCCGTGCCGATCGCGCCCAGGCCCGATTCGTTGACGAACTCGATCAGCTCCCGCGTGCTGCCGTCGGGCAGCGCGAGCCCAGGCGTGGCCGCGTTGTCATTCAGGTGCCTCAACCAGTCCTGCAGCCCGAACTCGACGTCGCGGTAGGCCTGCTCCCGGGTCTCGGCGACGTGCACGTTGGTGACCAGCCGCCAGGTCGCGCGGTCGGGCGCCGGCCGTCCCGCGTGGGCGGCGCGCTCGGTGGCGATCCCCCAGTGGTACGCCAGCGCGTCGAATCCGTCCTGGCTCATGGTCGCCCCGAGCGAGATCAGGCTCGCACCGCGGCTGCCGGCCAGGCGCGCGCCGGTCGGCGACGCCGTCGCGGCCACCGCGATCTCGAAGCACGGCTCGGTGAACGGGCGCAGCTGCAGCGTCGCGTCGACCAGTGTGTGGCTCCCGACCGTCGTGGTGACCGACTCACCGGCGAGCAGCCGCTGGATGACGTCGAGATGGGTCTCGAGGAGCTCGCGGCTCTCAGTGGGGGTCATGCCGATCATGGCGACGTCGGAGGGTAGGGAGCCGGGACCGACCCCGAGCATCACCCGGCCCCGCGTGAGGTGGTCGAGCATCACCATCCGGTCGGCCACCCACAGCGGATGGTGGTACGGGAGCGAGGTCATGCCGGTCCCGAGGCGGATCCGGGTGGTGCGCTCCGCCGCCGCCGCGATGAAGATCTCGGGCGAGGCGATGAGGTCCCGACCGGTCGAGTGGTGCTCGCCGATCCACGCCTCGTCGAACCCCAGCCGATCGAGGTGCGCCATGAAGTCCAGGTCGTGGCGCAGCCACCACGTCGGGCTCTCCCCCAGCGGGTGGATCGGGGGCAGGAACGCACCGAAGCGCAGACTAGTCACGAGTTCTCCACCAGGTCGGCGTCCACATCGGTCACTCGCGGTCGCATCGCGTCCGCACGACGGGCGGTGAACGCGCCGGCGACGAGCCGACGCGGACGGGTGTGCTCGGGCGGGTCGGTCGGCACCTGGCACACGTCCTCGTAGCGCGTGGCCGGCCAACCGGTCGTGCCGTCAGCGAGCCGGAACCGGGTGACCGGCCGGTCCCGTTGCAGCCCGTTCAGCTCCGGCGGGGGATGGAACAGTGATGGCGTGGGCGGAAAACGGGTCAAGACTGGCGCTCGGTCGGCATGAGCCATGAATCAACCTCCGGAAAGCTGCGTGCGCCCCACGGTAGGCTCTGCGACTCGGCGATCCCTCCCCTAGTTTTCCCGGTGAGCCATCCCCTAGTTTTCACAAGACACCTCTGGGGTCTCTGGGGCACACCCTCCCCATGTCCGCGGTCTCCAAGGCGCCCGCCCGCAAGGGCGCCAACGGCTGCCGGCCGCTTCAGGCCCCGCCGACCGGGACCGCTCACGCCGCCGATCCGGGACGCTGCACCTTCACCGAGGTCACCCGGCGACAGGGCTCCCGCGACCCGATGCGTTCGCACTTCGCGGCCCTGCGGGTCCGCACGGCCGGCCACTGCGTCAACCGCCCGCCCCAGGGCCCGGGCCTCGGCCGAACAGGGCTGGCGGGACGGCGTCCTGCCCGTCCTGTGGCTGCTGGTCGAGTGGCCTGCCCGGACGGCAGCCCCCACCGACCACTGGTCCTCGAACCTTCCTGCCGATAACGAGCTGGACGACATCGACTTCGCCGAAGGGGTCGTCCACATCCGGCGGCAGGTCCGACTGGTCGCCGCCAAGCCGTGCTTCGCCCTGCCCAAGGGGAAGAAGGTCCGCGACGTCCCCCTGCCTCCCAGCGTGGCGCTGGCCATCCGGCAGCACGCAGAACTGTTCGCCCCGGTTCCGGTGACCCTGCCGTGGGACGACCCGCGCCCGCCGCAGACGCGGGCGGAAGCCAGGCACCGCCAGCCGCGGACCCACCGCCTGCTGGTGACCACACAGCAGGGCGAGGCCATCAAGCGGAACCACTTCAACGACTCGACGTGGAAACCCGCCCTGGTCAAGGCCGGCGTCATCGCCGTACTGAAAGACCCCGAACGCGGGGGAGCACGCCGCTACACCGCCTCCAGGGAGCACGGCTTCCACACCCTGCGGCACTTCCACGCCTCCGAGCAACGGAGGCCGACGAGTCGATCGTCTCCCTCGCCCAACGGCTCAGCCATGCCACACACTTCCCGCGCACGAGGCTGCGCCGCCATCGGCGTCGTCTCGCGTACTACGGCCGAACCCCCTGACCACTTCCGCGGCGCCTCCACGCCCCCCCCGGCCCACATCACCACAGGGCAGACGGGGCGCGGAGGCGCCGGGTGGTCACATGTTGATCATGTGGCCGGCGAGGCCGTGGATGGCTTCTTGGACGGCTTCGCCGAGGGTGGGGTGGCCATGGATGTTGCGGGCTACTTCGTGGACGGTGAGGTCCCATTTCTGGGCGAGGGTGAGTTCGGGGAGGAGTTCGGTGACTTCGGGGCCGATGAGGTGGGCGCCGAGGAGTTCGCCGTGGCGGGCGTCGCTGAGGATCTTGACGAAGCCGCCGCTGTCGCCGAGGCCGTGGGCCTTGGCGTTGGCGGAGAAGGGGAACTTGGCGACCTGGACGTCGAAGCCCTGTTCGCGGGCCTGGGCCTCGGTCCAGCCGAAGCTGGCGATCTGCGGCTGGCAGTAGGTGGCGCGCGGGATCATCACGTAGTCCAGCTCCATGGTCTCCGCCTCGCCGATGGTCTCGGCGGCGACGACGCCCATCGCCTCGGCGGCGTGGGCGAGCATGAGCTTGGCGGTGACGTCACCGATGGCGAAGATGTGCGGCACGTTGGTGCGGCAGCGGGCGTCCACGTCGATGGCGCCGCGTTCGGTGAGGGCGACACCGGTGCGTTCCAGCCCGTAGCCGGTGATCCGGGGCTGGAAGCCGATCGCCTGGAGGACCTTGTCGGCCTCCAGGACCTGCTGCTGGCCGCCGGTGGAGACCACCACCTGGACCGAACCGCCGCGGTCGTTGATCGCCTCGACCCGGGTGGAGGTGAGGATGTTGATGCCCAACTTGCGGTAGCGCCGGGTGAGTTCGGCGGAGACCTCCGCGTCCTCCAGCGGGACGATCCGGTCCAGGAACTCCACCAGGGTCACCTCGACCCCGTAGTTGCGCAGGACGTAGGCGAACTCGACGCCGATGGCGCCGGCCCCGGCGATGATGATGCTGCGCGGCAGCGTGTCGCTGAGGATCTGCTCCTCGTAGGTGACCACGCGTTCGCTGAGCGAGGTGCCGGGCAGCAGCTTGGTGGTGGCGCCGACGGCGATGACGCAGTGGTCGAAGGAGATCAGCTCGGTGTTGCCGTCGGCCAGCGGGACCTGGATGGTGTGGTCGTCGATGAAGGTGCCGCGCCCGTGGTACTGGGTGATGTTGTTCTTCTTCATCAGGTAGTGCACACCCTTGACGCGGCCGTCGGCCACCTTGCGGCTGCGGATGAACGCCTGGCCGTAGTCGAAGGTGACCGCGCCGTCGACCTGGATGCCGAAGGTCTTGGCCTCCTGGTTGAAGATCTGGGCGAGTTCGGCGTTGCGCAGCAGCGCCTTGGAGGGGATGCACCCCACGTTGAGGCAGACCCCGCCCCAGTACCGCTCCTCGACGATGGCGGTGGTCAGGCCGAGCTGGCTGGCGCGGATCGCGGCGACATACCCGCCCGGGCCCGCCCCGAGGACGACGACGTCATAGTGTGCGCTCATGGACGGCAGCCTAGGGCGGACCGCCCACTCCCGCAGCCTGATCGATCATATTTACTGGGTGATCGCGAGCACACCTCCCCGCCCGGCGGCCCGGCCCCGCCCTGCCCCGCTCCGGCGCTCCGGCATGGCGCCGCGCCCGCCGGGTACCCGTCCGCCCCGGCCCGCCGGCGCCCCGGCCCGGCGGGCGGAACGGAACGTGGCGAGACCGTTGGAGGGCGCGTGCGAGCAGGGCGGCGAGTGGGCGGATGGTGGACGCGGATCCGCGCGGGCTACGAGGAGGGGCAGGACGAGGCGGGCGACGAGCGCCCGTTGACCGGGTACACCGCGCTGCTCGCCGGCTACGCCACGCTGACCGCCGCCGCGACCGCGGCCGTGCTGCGGTGGCGTGGCCGGCCCGCGTCCCGTCCGGCCGCCGGTGACCTCGCGCTGCTCGCGGTGGCCACCTTCCGGATCAGCCGGATGCTGGCCAAGGACTCCGTGATGACCCCGCTGCGCGCCCCGTTCACCACCTACCAGGGCACCGCGGGCCCCGGTGAGGTGATGGAGGCGCCCCGCCCGGGGCCGGTGCGGCACGCCGTGGGTGAGCTGGTGACCTGCCCGTTCTGCCTGACCCAGTGGGTGGCCACGGCGGGGCTGGCCGGGCTCGTGGTGCTGCCCCGTACGACCCGGTGGATCACCGGCGGGATGACCGCCGTCGCGGCGGCCGACGCGCTGCAACTGGCGTACGCCAGGCTCCAGCAGGCGGCCGAGTGACGGCAGGCGGCCGAATGACGGCAACCGGGCCGCCCGCCGCCCCGCTCACGGCAGCGCTCACAACAGCGCTCACGACAACGCCAGCTCCGCCCAGATGACCTTGCCGGTGGCGGTGTACCGGGTGCCCCAGCGGTCGGCGAACTGGGCGACCAGGAAGAGCCCGCGCCCGCCCTCGTCGGTGGTGGCCGCGTACCGCAGGTGCGGGGAGGTGCTGCTGGTGTCGGAGACCTCGCAGATCAGCGCGTGGTCGCGGAGCAGCCGTACGCCGATCGGGCCGGAGGCGTGGCGGATCGCGTTGGTGATCAGCTCGCTGAGGACCAGCTCGGCGGTGAACGCGCTCTCCTCCAGGCCCCACTCGGTCAGCTGACGGGTCACGGCGGCCCGTACCGTGCTCACGGCGGCCGGGTCGGAGGGCACCTCCCAGCGGGCCATCTGGTCCGGGCGCAGCGCCCGGGTACGGGCCACCAGCAGGGCGATGTCGTCGCTGGGGCGCGGCGGCAGCATCGCGTCGAGCACCGCACGGCAGATCTCCTCGGGCGAGCCCCGCGCCGCGGTGAGGGCGGCGCGCAGCATGTCGAGGCCCTCCTCGATGTCCCGGGTGCGGTCCTCGACGAGGCCGTCGGTGTAGAGCACCAGGTGGCTGCCTTCGGGCAGTTCCACCTCGGCCGCCTCGAACGGCATCCCGGACAGCCCCAGCGGGGGGCCGGCGGGCAGGGTCAGGAAGCCCACCGTGCCGTCCGGACGCGTCACCGCGGGTTCGACGTGGCCGGCCCGGGCCATGGTGCAGCGGCGCTCGGCCGGGTCGTAGACGGCGTACAGGCAGGTGGCGCCGGTGACCGGGGGAGCGCCGTCGTCGCCCGCCTCCTCCTGGTCGATCTGGCTGACCAGTTCGTCCAGGTGGCCCAGGAGTTCGTCGGGCGGCAGGTCGAGCGAGGAGAAGTTGCGCACCGCGGTACGCAGCCGCCCCATGGTGGCCGCCGCGTGCAGCCCGTGGCCGACCACGTCCCCGACCACCAGGGCCACCCGGGCGCCGGGCAGCGCGATCACGTCGAACCAGTCGCCGCCGACCCCGGCGCGGGCCGGCAGGTAGCGGTAGGCGACGTCCAGGGCGTGCTGGTCGGGCAGGCCGCGCGGGAGCAGGCTGTGCTGGAGGGTGACCGCCATGGTGTGTTCGCGGGTGTAGCGCCGGGCGTTGTCGATGCAGACCGCGGCCCGGTCGGTCAGTTCCACGGCGAGCGAGAGGTCGTCCTCCTCGAACGGCGCCGGCACCTCGGAGCGGTAGAAGTTGGCCAGCCCCAGCACCACCCCGCGGGCCTGGATCGGGGCGGTGATCAGCGAGTGGATGCCGAAGGCGGCGATCTGCCGGCCGTGTTCGCGGTCCTGGGCGAACCAGTCCGGCTTGGCCCGCAGGTCGGGTTCGAGGACGGCCCGGGCGCTGCCGAATCCGGCGCCCATCGGGGTGGCCGCGCTGAACCGCACCAGGGAGCCGCGCGGATACAGCGGGTGGTCGGGACGGATGCCGCCGACCGCCGCCCGGCACATCTGCTCCTCCTCGCCGGCCCGCGGCTCCTCGCCCTCCAGCACCGACGCCAGCAGATCCACCGTGACGTAGTCGGCGAACCGCGGTACGGCGGCGGCGACCAGCTCGTCGGCGGTGGTGGACACCTCCAGGGTGGTGCCGATCCGCATGCTCGCCTCGTACAGCAGGCGCAGCCGGGTACGGGCCTGCTCGGCGCGGCCGGACAGGGCGCGCAGTTCGGTGGTGTCGCGCAGGGTGGCCACGTAGCCGGGCGGGCCGCCGGCCCGGTCGGTGGGGCGGACGCTCACCGCCAGCAGCCGTTCCCCGGCCGGCACCACCTGGTCGGTGCTGGCCTCGCCGCCGGTCAGCACCTCCGCGGCCCGCCCGGTGAGCCCGAGGGCGGTCACCGGGCGCCCCTCGGCGTCCGGCGGCAGCGCCAGCAGCCGGCGCGCCTCGTCGTTGGCGAGGACCAGCCGCCCCTCGCCGCCCACGATGAGGACGCCCTCGCGCACTGCGTGCAGTACGGCGTCGTGGTGTTCGTACATCCGGGTCATCTCGGCCGGGTCGAGCCCGCGCGTCTGGCGCCGCAGCCGGCGGGTGACCAGGGCGGTGCCGCCGGTGGCGAGGGCGAGCCCCACCGCGGCGGCGCCCAGCAGTATCGGCAACTGACGGTTGACGGCGCCGCTGACCTGGCTGGTGCGGATCCCGGCCGCGACCAGCCCGACCACCCGGCCGTGTGCGCCGGGCACCGGGACGATCGCCTGCACCAGGCGGCCGAGGGTGCCCTGGACGGTCTCGGTGGTCGGCTGCCCGGAGCGGGCCGGGCCCAGGTCGCCGACGAAGCGCCTGCCGATCTCGGCCGGGTTCGGATGGGTGTAGCGGATCCCTCGCGGGTTCATCACGACCAGGAAGTCGACCCCGGCGTCCCGGCGCACCTGCTCGGCGCGGGGCTGGAGGACGGCGGTGGGGTGCGGGGAGGCCAGCGCGGCGGCGGTGCCGGGGGCGTACGCGAAGGACTCGGCCACGGCCAGCGAACGGTTCCGGGCGTTCTCGGTGCTGTCCCGGCCGGCCTGCAGGACCAGGGCGACCGCGCCGGCCACCACGAGCAGCAGCACCACGAAGACCTGGAGGACGAAGACCTGGCCGGCCAGCGAGCGCGGGCTCAGCGGGGACCGGGGGCGCCGCCCGGGGGGCCGGCGCTCCTCGCGTTCCTTGCGCTCCGCGGCCGAGACACGCGGTTGCTCACGCCGACCCCGGCGCCGACCGGTGACTCGCGGGGCCGACAGGGCCCAGGATCGGCCCTGTGGGCGGGCCATACGCCTATACCTACACCGCTCGCCGCGGGGAGGCGAACGGTGCGTGGCGCGGGCGTCGCGCCGGGGCGGCCGGGAACGCCGGAGGGGGCCCGGAGAACCGGGCCCCCTCGGAGGCTGTGACGCGGATCATGGCGGCGGGGCCGGACGGCTGACCGCTCGCCCGATCGGGCGCGTCATCGGATCGGACGGGCCGATCAGTAGTTGTGGTGGGTCTGCCAGTAGGCCCAGGCGGCGTTCGGGCTGCCGTAGCGGGAGTTCATGTAGTCCAGCGCCCACTTGATCTGGGTGGTCGGGTTGGTCCGCCAGTCGGAACCGGCCGAGGCCATCTTGGAGCCCGGCAGGGCCTGCGGCAGGCCGTAGGCGCCGGAGGAGGCGTTGGTGGCGGAGATGTTCCAGCCGCTCTCGTGGGAGATGATCTGGTTGAAGGACGCGAGCTGGTTCGCCGGGACGATCTGCGCAGCGATGGCCTGCGGGGAGGCCGGGGCCGCCGAGGCGGTGGCCGGGACGAGGGCCGCGCCCGCGCCGGCCAGACCGGCGGTGGTGGCGAGCAGGGCGGCGGTGGTACGCAGACGGCTGGTGAACTTGCGCATGGAGAGAGAAGACCTCACGTGGTTGGGGGTCTCCCGCCGAGATGCGGTGGTCCGGGGAGGGACCCGACGCGGTGGCGGGGGCCGACGGCACACGGGAGTTGAGGCGCTCGTCGGGGGGACGGGATCGCGACTGGATTGCCGCGTGTCGTGGTGACACATCCTTGGTAACCCGGTTCGGAACGGGAGCCAAGAGGGCCCGTTACTACCGGCCGCCGTATCACACGCCCTCCAGGCGCCGCGCACCACCCCTCGACGAACGGGTCCACGGGGAGGAAAGCCCAGGTCAGACCCGTACATCCGGAAGTGGCCGGATGTACCGCACGGCGCCACTATGCCGGGTCGTAGGCCCGGTGGGGCCTGTGAGCACGTTCACTCGCGGCCGGGGCCGGATGTGGCCCGGGCCACTGCTTTTCACCCCGTTGGTGTGGCCCGGGCCACATGCCGTGCGGGCGGCGGGAGTTGGGGCGCCGCCAGGACGGCGCCCCGGTCCCGGGGGCGGGTGGCCCGGGTCACATCAGTCCGCCCGGAGGCCGGCGGGCAGCGCGGGCAACGCCTGCCGGGAGGTGTGCCGCGCCCCGAACGCCCAGTCCAGTAGGTGTTCCGCGTCCGGGAAGCGGTTGTTGTCGCCGAGCAGTACGCCCACCACCGTGCGGCCTCCCCGGGTGGCGGCGAAGACCAGGCACAGCCCGGCCGCGGTGCCCGAACCGGTCTTCACGCCGATCGCGCCCGGATAGGAGCCCACCAGGCGGTTGGTGTTGTACCAGGTGTAGACGCGCCCGTCGGTGGCCCGCTGGACGGTGCGCGGGGTGCGTACCAGCGTGCGGAACAGGCTGTTGCCCATCGCGTACCGGGTCAGCCGGACCAGGTCGCGCGGGGAGGCGTGGTTGGTGCCGTGCTGCGATATGCCGTCGAAGGAGTCGAAGTGGGTACGGCGCAGCCCGAGTCGGGCCGCCTCGGCGTTCATCCGGGCGATGAACGAGGCGACCCGGGCGGCGATGGTGCGTCCGCTGCCGAAGGCGTCGGCGAGCGCGTAGGCGGCGTCGCATCCGGAGGGCAGCATCGTGCCGTACAGGAGTTGACGAACCGTCAGCTTGTCGCCGGTGCGCAGATCGGCGGTGCTGGCGCCCATCCGGGCCACGTAGTCGCGGTAGACCCGCTTGACCGTGACGAGCCGGCCGAGCTGCGGATCACGGCGGTCCAGGACGACCAGGGCGGTCATCACCTTGGTGGTGCTGGCCATCGGGCGGGCGGTGTCGGCCCCCTTGTCCCACAACTGGCGTCCGGTGCCGGTGTCCACCAGGACCCCGCCCCGGGCGGAGGTACGCGGCGGGGCGGGGGAGGCGGCGTGGGCACCGGCCGCCGGAACGGTGACCAGGGCGGCGGTGGCGGCCGAGACCACGGCCAGCGCGGCGGCCCGGCGGGCGGCATGGACGCGGCGCGGCGGGCCGGCGCGGTGCGGCGGAGCGGTTCCGGGGGACATGCGACCTCCGTGGGTGACGCGAAGCGGGGACCGGAACGGGCCCGGCGCGGTGGAGCGCGCGGGCCGGGTACCACCATGGCGCGGCACGGCCCGCGCCACCACGGGTAGCGCACCGGTCAGCGGCCCGGCGGCCCGGAACGGCCCGAAATCGCCGGTGTCCGCCCCACCGTCCGCCCCGCCGCCGCGGCCAGCCGGGCGAACGCCACCGCGTCCAGCACCGCCGCCGCCCCGGGGTCGTTGTTGAAGTACACGAAGACGTCGGCGTCGTCCGGCCACTCCCGCGCGATCCGCTCCACCCACGACACCAGCGACCGCCGCCCGTACCGCGGCCACGGCGAGGCGATGCCCACGTGGAAGCGCACGTATCCCCATCCGGCCGTCGGCCACAGCGGGGTTACCGGACGCGCCAGCCGGTCGGCCCAGCACAGCGCGGCCCCCTGGCGCTCCAGCACCGCGCGCACCGGGTGCGTCCACCACGACTCGTGACGCGGCTCCACCGCCACCCGGACCCCGGCCGGGAAGCGCTCCAGGCAGGCGTCGAGGAGACCGGCGTCACCCCGCAGCGTGGGCGGCAGCTGCAACAGCACCGGGCCCAGCCGCGACCCCAGCGGGGCGGCGTGCCGCAGCAGCCGCTCCACCGGTTCCGCCGGATCCCGCAGCCGCTTCATATGGGTCAGGAAACGGCTCGCCTTGACCGCCATCACGAACCCCTCCGGGGTCGTCTCCCGCCAGGCCGCGAAGGTCTCGGGGGAGGGCAGGCGGTAGAAGGCGTTGTTGTTCTCCACGGTGGCGAACCGCCGGGCGTACTCCGCCAGCCACGCGCGCTGCGGCACGTCGGGCGGGTAGAGCACGCCACGCCAGTCCTTGTACTGCCACCCCGAGGTTCCGACGAGCAGGGGCATGCCCGATCCCTGCCCGCGCGGGGGAGCGGGCACCGGCCGGCGGACCGGAAATCGTCGGCATGGGGCAGCGCCGCCCGCCGGACGGCAGGTCAGCCGCCGGTCGCCGTCCGCGTACCGGTGGGCCGGGTGAGCCCCGACAGGTCGCGCACCACCGTGTGGTTGCGGTCGGCGATCGTGCCCAGCGTGTAGTGCGGCCAGACCCCGAAGTACTCGGCGCGGCTGCGCTGGCTCCACCGGCGGGCCAGGTCGGAGCGGGTCTTGTGGAAGGTGACCTGGTAGCCGCCGGTGTACAGCCGCACCAGGGTGTAGCCGCCGGGGTACTCCTTGACGGCGCCCACCTCCAGGAACTCCACCCGTCCCGCGTCGTCGGCGAAGGTGCGCTTGTTGCGGTGGGTGTGGCCGCTGTGGTGCAGGAAGACCCCGGGGGTGCGCCGGTAGAGCGCCTCCAGCCGGCGGGCCTGGTGCTGGTCGAGGTCGAAGGAGGGGCCGGCCGCCGTGGTGACCGCCGACTCGTACGTCACCGGGTGGTGGCCGAAGAGCAGCGTGGGCCGCTCCTTGTCGTGCCGCAGCCGCCGGGCCAGCTCGGCGAACTGCGCCTCCTCCAGGGTGCCGCCGGGCGCGTCCAGGGTGGTGGTGTCCAGCCCGATCAGCCGCAGGCCGCCCACCTCGTGCTCGGTGAGCGCCTGCCGCCGGTAGGTGAACACGTCCCCCCAGCAGTCGTGGTGGTCGGCGGCGCCGGAGACCGGGGTGCACCCGGCGTACGCGTCCCCCACGTGCGGCCGGTCGTGGTTGCCCCGGGCCACGAAGTAATCGGTGCCCAACGTCCCCCACCCGTCGAGGAGTTGGCGTACCCGTGCCACGTCGGCGGGTCTCGCCTCGGAGGTCAGGTCGCCGGCCACCACGAGGACGTCGGCGCCGCGGTCGGGCCGGCGCAGGTCCTCCAGCATCGCGCCGAGCATCACCTCCGGGTACGGCGGCAGCCCCGGGTCCTGCTGGAACGAGGGCGGCCAGGCGCCGTGGACGATGCCGCTGGTCTGCTCGCCGATGTGGGTGTCGTTGGCCAGCGCGATGGTGAACAGCGGCCTGCCGGGCGGCGGTTGGAGGGTGGTGAAGACCCCGGGCAGGTCCATCGAGCCGCCGCTGCCGGGGAACTGCAATGACGACTGCTGGGCCGGCCGGCCCGCGGTACGCGCCTCGAAGGCGTAGGTGCGCCCGGGCTCCAGGCCGTGCACCTCCGCGTAGTGGAACGCGGTGGGCCCGTCCTCGTGGAGGACGGTACGCAGCGAGGCTGGGTTGCCCGGGTCGCCGAGGAGCAGCTCGGTGTCGCCGGGGACGGGGGCGGGGGCGCCGTAGCGGTCCCGCTCGGTGCGCGAGCCGCTGAACCAGGTGATCACCACGCTGGTGTCGGTGACGGTGACCACGTCGAGGTCGGTGACGAGCAGCGCGTCCGGTGCGGTGGCGTGCGCGGCGGGCGCGGCGCCCAGTGCGGTGGTGGCCACCGCCGCCAGACCGGTCCACAGCAGGGCCTGGCGGCGGGACGGAGGGCAGCAGTCCATGTCCGCAGAGTATGCGCCCGGCGACGGAACGCCAGGGGGTGCGCGGGTTCCGTCCGGAAGAACACCCGGCCACGTCCGCCGCGTTCCGGTCACCCCGCCGGGGCGGCGTAGCAGCGCACCGTCACCGTGCGGCCGGAACCCCACACCTGGTCGGCGGAGGCGGTACGGATCCAGCCGAGCCGTTCGTAGAGCGCCACCGCGGCGGTGTCGGTGGACACCACGTCCAGGACCGGATGGAGGCCGACGCGCCGGGCCTCGCGTACCGCCTGGTCGAGCAGGAGCGCGCCGAGGCCCGCGCCACGGGCCGCCGGGTCGACGAAGAGGCGGCCGACCAGTGCGGTGGCCGCGGGGTCTGCGCCCCCGTACGCGCCCCACGCCTCGGCCGCGGCGTCGCCGGGGCCGCCACGGGTCAGCGCGGCGTGGCCGGCGACGCCGGTACCCGTTCCGGCCACCCAGGCGGCCAGCAACTGGGGCGGGCGCAGCCACGCCACCGGGTCCGCGGGCCACTCCACGGGGTAGCCGTCGTGTTCGTGGACGGCGCGCAGGGCACGGGCGCAGCCGTCGAGGTCGGCGTCGCGGCGGCGACGGACGCGCGGGGCCAGGGGGTTGCCGGTCATGGCGGCATCGAAGCACACGGCGTGCCGGACGGTCACCCCGGCTCAACCGCCTGCCGTCAGGGCCCGGGTGACCACGGCCCCGGCGGTCGGCAGGGAGTCGTGGCCGACTGCCCCGCCGTCCGGCTCAGCCGCCTGCCGTGAGGACTCGGGCGATCACGGCCTCGGCGGTCTCCAGCGCGGTGGACAGCGCCGCCTGCGACGCGGCCGGCAGGGAGCCGTGGCCGAGGCCGCAGGCGTCCACGGTGTCGGTCAGCTCCTTGAGCTGATGCTCCGTCATAAATACGGCGCAGCCGGGGTGTCCGAGTACCTCGCGGGCCGCGTAGCCGTCGCGGCGGCCGGTGGTGCGGTCGAGGAGGTCGTGGGCGAGGTCGCGGGCGCCGGGGTGGCCGGTGCCGCCGCTGACGTCGACGGCGGTGAGGGCGAGGCGGGTGGCGAAGACCGTCAGGCGGGGCGGCAGGTCGAGCCGGCGGCAGGCGTCGAGCGCGGCGTCGGCGTCCGCGGCGGCGGGGTGGCCGTCCGCCCGCCGGCACAGCGCGGCCAGGCACGCGGTCACCGCGGCCTCCCACGGCTCGCCCGCGACCGTCCGCCCCACCAGCGCCAGCGCGCCCTCGGCGTCGCCTGCGAGCACCCGGCAGACCACCGCCACCTGGCGTCCCTCCGACATCCGCGCCCCCACCGCGCCCTGCCGCCGCAGCCGGGCCTCCGCGTCCTGCCAGCGGCCCAAGCCGATCAGCGCGCGCACGGCGTCGGCGAGCCGGACCCCGGACAGCCAGCGCACCACCGCGTCGTGGTCACCCTCGGTCGCGGTCAGCTCCGCGGCCGGCAGCGCCACCCCGTCGACCTCGGTGGGCCGGCCGGTGGCGACCGCCTCGTACACCGCGTCCAGCAGTCGCACGGCGTGCGCGGCGGCGCCGTCCCGCACCTGTAACCGGCCGAGGTTGACCAGCGGTTCGAGCGCCTGGCGCGCGGTGGCGGCGGACAGCGGGACGGCCCGCAGGTAGACCTCGGCGTGCCGCCGGCACCAGGCCCGGGCCAGCTCCGGCAGCCCCACGTCCGAGGCGAGCAGCGCGGCCTGGTTGTGCACGGCGGACGCCAGCGGCAGGCTGTCGTCCCGGTCCGCGGCCTCCGCGAGCGCGCACAGCTCGTCCGTCCGCATCCGCAGCGGCGGGCAGTTGGGGCGGGGCCGGGCGACGAGCGGGAATCGGCGGAGCGTGTCGGCGAAGATCTCCACGCGCGGCAGGCTAGTGTCGCCGCCGACCGCCCGGGCGGCGGACGCCCCGGCATCCCCCTTTCTCCTGACTTCACCGCGATCCGGCCCCGCCGGGGCGGAGGTGTTGCTACAGTGCGCCGCTCCGACGCGGTGGGGGATCAGTCGACCGGCCAGGTGTGCACCGGCACGTTGAGGTGCATGTACTCCATGTAGTCGGCGGTCACCCGGCGCAGCGCCTGGTGGACGCCGAGGTTGAACCGGTCGTCGACGGCGTGGAACGCCTCGGCCTGCCAGGTGGCGCCGTTGCGTCCGGTGACGCACCGCTGCTCCACGATGCCGAGCATCGGCTCGCGCCAGTCGGCGTCCACCCCGGCCCGTTCCAGCCCCTGGTGGGCCAGGGGCAGCAGGCGGCGCAGCACGAGTTCGGGGGCGGGCACCTCGCCCATCCCCGGCCAGTACAGCCGCGCGTCGATGCCGTACCGGGCCGCGGCGTGCAGGTTGTCGCGGGCGGCGGCGAACGACATCCGCGACCACACCGGGCGTTCCTCCTCCGCCAGCGCGCGCACCAGCCCGTAGTAGAAGGCGCCGTTGGCGGTCACGTCGGCCATGGTGGGGCCGGCCGGCAGCACCCGGTTCTCCACCCGCAGGTGCGGAACGCCGTGCACCACGTCGTACACCGGGCGGTTCCAGCGGTAGACGGTGCCGTTGTGCAAGGTGAGTTCGGACAGCGCGGGGGTGTCGCCGTCCTGGAGGGTGCGCAGCGGATCGTCCTCGTCGCAGATGGGCAGCAGGGCGGGGAAGTAGCGCACGTTCTCCTCGAACAGGTCGAAGACGGAGGTGATCCAGCGCTCGCCGAACCACACCCGGGGGCGCACGCCCTGCTCCTTCAGCTCCACCGCGCGGGTGTCGGTGGCCTGCTCGAAGAGGGGGATCCGGGTCTCCCGCCACAGCTCCTTGCCGAACAGGAAGGGCGAGTTGGCGGCGAGCGCCACCTGGACCCCGGCGATCGCCTGGGCGGCGTTCCAGCAGGCGGCGAACTCCAGTGGGGCCACCTGGAGATGGAACTGGGTGCTGGTGCAGGCGGCCTCCGGGGTGATGCTCTCCGCCCAGGTGCGCAGCCGGTCCGGACCGTCGATGGCGATCCGCAGGTCCTCGCCCCGGGCGGCGAAGACCTGCTGGTTGAGCAGGTGGTAGCGGGGGTTCTCGGAGAGCGCGGTGATCCCGACGTCCTGCTGCCGCAGGGTCGGCAGGATGCCCACCATGATCAGGTGCACCCCGAGCGCGGCGGCCCGCGCCTCGGCGTGGTTGAGGGCGGCGCGCACCTCGCGTTCCCAGTCGCCCGGTCCGCCGGCGGTCAGGGTGCGCGGCGGGATGTCGACCTCCAGGTTGAACCGGCCCAGCTCGGTCGACCACGCCGGGTCGGCGATGGCCCGCAGCACCTCGGTGTTGCGCATGGCGGGCTCGGCGTCGTCGTCCACCAGGTTGAGCTCCAGCTCCAGCCCGACCTGCGGGTGCTCCTGGTCGAACCGGACGCCGCGCAGCATGAGCGCCAGGGCGTCCAGGCAGGCGCGCATCTTCTCCCGGTACCGGCGGCGGTCGTCGCGGGTGAAGTCGAGCCGGGGGACCTCTCGTCCCATCGCCCCTCCCGAGTCTCCTCGGTGGCGGCCCCTCTCGTGTCCTTGCGTCCAGCGTCCCACGCCGGGCCGCCGACGGCCACGGAGGTGGCGGGGCCGCGCCGTCCGCGGGCGACAGGCGGACGGCGCGGCCGGTCCCGTCCGGGCGCTAGGCCCGGCTCCGGTCAGGCGTCGTGCGGGGTACGCGTCGAGCGGCGGTTGCGTACCGCCAGGCCCACCCCGGTCAGCCCGAGCGCCAGCGCCCCGGCGCCGACGCCCATCTCGGTGACCGTCGGCCGCCCCGCGTCGCCGTGTGCCGCGGGGGCGGCGGTGACGGTGAGCCGGCGGGTCTTGACCACCCGGCCGTGGTGGCTGACCACGGTGACCGGGTAGCTGCCCGGGCGCAGTCCGGTGCGGACCCGGGCGACGCCGATGTAGCGCGGGTCGTCCCCGTCGGCGCCCTTGCTGTCGTCCAGGCGCAGCTTGAGCGGCGCGGTGAAGGCGGGGGAGGTGGCCACCAGCCGCTCGTCCTCACCGGCGTCCGGGTAGCGGTCCCGCCACACCACGCCGATCCGGCCGCCGGAGCGGACCTTGGCGTCCGGACCGTCACCCGGGCCGTTGCCCGGCGCGTAGAACGACGGGCCACGGGTCACGCCGCGGTAGTCGGGGTCGCCCGGGCGGGCCGCCCGCACGGTGAGCCGCACCGACTTGATCACTCCGTGCGGACCGGAGAGCACGAAGGCGTAGGTGCCGTCCTTGACACCGGCCGGCAACTGCGGACGGGCGCTGAACGCCCGGGGGTTGTAGAAGTCCGTGGTCTTGTCGTGCACCAGGCGCACCGGCTTCGCCAGTGCCCGGGAGGAGACGGTGAAGTCCCGCCCGGTCTCGCCCGGGTACAGGTCGTCGAAGCCGGCCCACAGCCGCTCGCCCGGGCGGGCCACGGTGTCGGAGGCCCGTACCGCGAACGACGGCCGCTGCGAACGCACCACCTGTATCTGGTCGTGGCCCACCACCCGGCCGCCCACCGCGACGTTCACCCGGTACCAGCCGGGCTTGTCGGTCATCGGCAGCGCCACCAGCGCGTCCCAGCCCGAGCCGTACGCGTCGCTGTGCCAGCGCAGCCGCACCGGGCCGTGGAACGCCGGTGACGAGGCGGTCACGCCGTGCGAGCCCGCCTTGTGGCCGACGCCGTCCAGCGCGATGTCCACCAGTTCGCCCGGCCTGGCGTCGAGGTTGCCGTTGAGGATCACCACCGGCTTGTCCCGTTCCGGCGCGGTCGGCGCGGCCAGTGCCGTCCCCGCCGGAACCATGCCGCACAGCAGCCCCGCGCTCCCCACGGCCAACGCCGCTTTGCCCCACTTCATGGCCCAACCCCCTGTCCCCCGGCGGCTTCCGTGCCATGACCGGGGAGCCCACGACGCCCGTGCCGGGGCTCAGTCGACCATGGAGACGTAATTGGCGCCGGGTTGGTTCGTCGTGCGCCTGTAGGGAGATAAATCACACCACTGATGCGCGGTACGCCCTGGGGCGCGCGCGCCCTTCTCGTTTAGGGTGGACCGACCCAACCGGGTGCAAATCGGAAAAGTGCGAGTGACGTGCCCGGGGCGCCGCCCCGGCCGTGCCGTCCGCCGGCCCCGAGGCCGGTGCGCGGGGCGGTCCTCGGCACCGACGCGGCATGCGGCGCCCCCCGACAGGCGGGCGCACCCGGTTCCCCGACCAGGCCTCCGTGCCCGTCCGCCCGTGTCATCCGCACCCCTCGCCGGTCCGCCCGAAGGCGACCGGCTCCACCACGGCCGGCCCGCACCGGCCTTCCCCCTACGACCGGCCACCGGACACCGCCGTCCGGGCCGGCATCATCCGCGTTCCTCAGACCCACCAGCGATCCGGGCACCCGGCGTGCCCTCGGAGGTAGAACAGTGGCAACGGCCAGGGCCAAAGCGATGGCAGCCGCCGCGCTCGTGGCGACGCTCGGCGGTGGCGCGCTCACCGCGTGCGGTACCCACTCGGGTGCGCACAGCACTGCGACGTCGGCACGCGTCGCCCCCTCCTCACCAGCCACCCCGTCCGCCGCTCCGGCGTCCGCTTCCGCCCCGGCGAAGCCCTCGCGGCAGCCGTCGGGCCCGTCCTCGCCGGCCTCCTCGGCCCCGGCGTCCGACGGGAAGGCGTCGGCCCCGGCCGGCAAGGCCCCGGGCACGCCGTCGCACCCGGCCGGCGCCTCCGGCGCGGCCCCCGGCAAGGCACCCGGCTCGTCGGCCACCGTCCCGCTGACCATCTCGCACGGGGTGGAGGGCGGCGGCAAGTCGGTGGCGCTCACCTTCGACGACGGGCCCGACCCGCGCTGGACCCCGCAGGTGCTCGCGCTGCTCGCCAAGCACCACGCCAAGGCCACCTTCTGCGAGATCGGCCCCAACGCGCAGCGTTACCCTTACCTCACGAAGGAGATCGTCGCGGCCGGCGACCGGCTGTGCGACCACTCGGTGCACCACGACGAGAAGCAGAGCGGCAAGGGGTTCGACTACAACGTCCACGAGATCGTCGACGCCCAGAACGACATAGCCGGCGCCGCCGGGAACGGCGGCAAGGTGTGGTACTACCGCGCCCCCGGCGGCGACTTCTCGCCGATGATCCGCGGCATCGCCGCCGACCACGGGCTGCGCCCGCTGGGCTGGACCGACGACGCCAACGACTGGCGGCGCCCCGGCGTCGACGGCATCCTGCGCAATGTCAACAGCAACCTGCGGCCGGGCGCGGTCATCCTCATGCACGACGGTGGCGGCGACCGCTCGCAGACCGTGGCGGCCCTCGCCCGGCTGCTCGACCAACTCGACGCGCAGGGCTACGGCTACGCCTTCCCCGCGCGCTGAGCCACCGGCGGACCACCCCGCGTGAACGGCGGCCGGGACCCCTTACGGGTCCCGGCCGCCGTCGTCATGCGCGCGGTGCGGCCGGGCCGGCGCCGCGTACCTCCAGGGAGGCCAGCAGGTGCCGGGTGGCGTCGGTGACGGCGGTCACCGCGGCGTCGAACGCCGCGCGGTTGTGGGCCGCCGGCGCGCGGAAGCCGGAGACCTTGCGTACGTACTGCAACGCGGCGGCGTGGATCTCCTCCTCGGTGACGTCGGGGGTCATGGGCGGGCGGAGGGTGCGGATGCTGCGGCACATGGGTCCAGTCTGCCCCCGCATCCGCGTGCCCGGTGCGCCGGTTCAGCCGGTGTAGCGGGTGACGATCCGGGTGAAGTCCCACGGGTTCTGCGGAACGCTGCTGCACGCGCCGTCCGCCCAGCGGTGCTCGGTGTTGGGGTCACAGGCCCGGTCGCGGTTGACGTCCCAGTAGGTGAAGGCGGCCACGTGCTTGGACTGGGCGAAGGCCAGCAGCGCGGTGAAGGTGTCCTGGGTGAACAGCTCGCTGGGCTGGTCGGTGTGGCCGTTCATGAGCTGGATCGAGGTGTGCGCCCAGGCGGTGGCGGAGTCCCAGCCGTAGAGCGCCTGGAGCTGGGTGTTGACGTCGTCGGCCACGGTCTCGGCGGCGTCGGTCTCGGTGCCGGCGGTGAGGCCGAAGTCGAAGTCCATGATGTTGACGACGTCGATCCGGGCGCCGGCCGCGATGGCCTGGCGTATCTCGTCCTTGCCGGTGTCGGGCAGGCCGACGCTGGTCATCGGGATGGTCAGGGTGACGTCGAGCCCCGGGTCGTGCTGCTCCAGCGTCTTGATCGCGGCCCAGCGCACCGCCATGTCGGCGTCCAGGTCGTCGCCCTCCCAGTCCAGGTCGATCCGGGTGAGCCGGTAGGCGTCGACGACCTGCTGGTAGGCCGCGGCCAGGGCGGCCGGTCCGCCGCAACTGGCGCCCAGTTCCGTGCCGTTGTAGCCGCCGAAGGAGACCGCCACGTCGCCGCCGGCCGCCCGGACGGCGTCGACGTCGGCGCGCACGGTGGTGTCGGCGGCCACGGTGTGGGCGGGGTCCCCGTCCCAGGCCGGGGTGCAGCCGCCGGAGTCCAGCACGAAGGCGAGCAGGAACTGCTTCTCGCCGGAGCCCTGGACGATGTCGGTGACCGACTGCGGGCTGTTGTCCAGCGGCATGAGGTAGGCCGGGTGCTGGAAGGCGCCGGTGCCGCCCGGGGGCGTGGGAGTCGGGGTCGGCGTGGGCGTCGGTGTGGGCGTCGGGGTCGGTGTGGGGGTGCCGTCGGCGGGCGGGGGACCGGTCAGCGACAGCGCGTCGGCGCCGAACGTGCCCTGCCCGTACCAGCCGTGCACCCACACCGTCACCGAGGTGGTCGCGGGGCCGGTGGTGAACGTGGTGGACAACGGCGCCCACGAGGCGGAGGAGGTCCAGGTGCTGGGATCGGTGGTGCCGGTGCCGGTGGCGCCGAGGTAGACGTACGACCCCTGTACCTGGGCGGTGAGCGTATACGTCGATCCGGGGCGGACGGCGACGGTCTGCGCGCACTGCGCGTAGTCGCCGCCGCTCGGGGTGGCCGCGAGGGCGTAGGAGCCCTCGGCGACCGGCGTGGTGACCACCTTGTCCTGGGGCGAGCAGTTCCAGCCGGACAGGGTGCCGGTCTCGAAGCCGGGGTTGGTGAGGAGCTGGGCGGTGGCGGCGGGGGCGGGGGAGGCCATCGCGTCGGCGGCGGTCGGACTCATGGCCGCCGCCACGGCGGTGGCCGTGGCGGCGGTGACGCCGGCGGTCAGCGCGACACGCCACCGACGCCGGAGAGTTGGGGTCATGCCGGTCTCCTGACGACGAGCGGTGGGGGAGTCGAACAGGCCTGGACCAGACGTTGGACTAGACCAACTCCCCGCGTCAAGACGTCGGCAGGGACCAGCCGCACGGCCGACGGCGGTGCGGCTGCGGGCGGGACGCGCTCAGGCCGCGGCTTCGGTCTCCGCGGCGTGGCCGGCCGACAGCCGGCGCAGCAGCTCGGAGCGGTGCAGCGCGGCGACCGGCGCCAGCAGATCGGGGTGGCGCAGCAGCGGCGCGGCGTGCCGGTCGTGCGGGTCCGGGGCGGTCAGCCGGCGGAACTCGAACGGCAGCCCCGCGGCGTGCTCGCACCCGTCGAGCGCGGCCACCGCGGCCCGGGCCAGCGGAGCGTCGGTGAGCAGGCACGCCGCCCAGCTCGCCACCACCTCGTCCACCCAGCTGCGCCACGCCTCACCGGCGCCGGGGACGTCGGCAGCCGCGGCGCCGGAACCGGTGAGCCGGTCCAGCGCCGCCGAGCCACCCGGACCGAGCAGCTCCAGCAGCGCGGCGTCGGCCTGGGAGGGATAGCGCAGCCAGGCCGCGGCGGTCACCGCCTGACGGGCCTGGGCCTGCGCCAGCGCGGCGTCCAGCGCGCCACCGGTCACCGGGTAGGAACGGGTGAGCCACTGCGTGGTCGCGGCGATGACACCGGACAGGTCGGCAGCCATGGGCGCCGGATTCCCCTCTCGCGCTCGCCGGGCGTCTCCTGCTCGCCGCCCGCTACGATCGCGCCACCCTACCCATCCGGGCGATCCGGCGAAATGACGCGTATCACCCCGCCCCGCGGTGACCCGTGGTGTGCGTGGTCACACCTCCACCCAGTCCAGCGTGCGCCGCACCGCCTTCTTCCAGCCCGCGTACCCCTCGGCCCGCCGCTCCTCGCTCCACCGCGGCTCCCAGCGCTTCGACTCGTGCCAGTGCTCCCGCAGCTCGTCGGTGTCGCGCCAGAACCCGGCGGCGAGCCCGGCCGCGTACGCCGCGCCCAGCGCCGTCGTCTCGGCGACCACCGGACGGCTGACCGGGACGCCGAGCACATCGGCCTGGGTCTGCATGCACAGGTCGTTGGCGGTCACCCCGCCGTCCACCTTGAGGACGTCCAGGCGCACCCCGGAGTCCTGGGCCATCGCCTCCACCACGTCCCGGCTCTGGTAGCAGATGGACTCCAGGGTGGCCCGGGCCAGGTGGCCGTTGGTGTGGTAGCGGGCGAGGCCGACGATGGCCCCGCGCGCGTCGGAGCGCCAGTAGGGGGCGAAGAGCCCGGAGAACGCCGGCACGAAGTAGATCCCGCCGCTGTCCTGGACGGTACGGGCCAGCGTCTCGCTCTCCGCCGCGTCCCGGATCGTCCGCATCTGGTCACGCAGCCACTGCACCGCCGATCCGGTCACCGCGATCGACCCCTCCAGCGCGTACACCGCGGGGCCCTCGCCGAACCGGTAGCAGACCGTGGTGATCAGCCCGTGCCGCGAACGCACCGGCTCCGTCCCGGTGTTGAGCAGCAGGAAGTTGCCGGTGCCGTAGGTGTTCTTGGCCTCACCCGGGGTGAAGCACACCTGGCCCACGGTGGCCGCCTGCTGATCGCCGAGGACCGCGGTGATGGGCACCGGGGTCCGCAGCGGCCGGCTCGTGCGGGCCTGGCCGAACGCCTCGGGGTCGGCGGAGGAGTGGATCCGCGGCAGCATCGCCCGGGGCACGCCGAAGATCTCCAGCAGTTCGTCGTCCCAGTCCAGCGTCTCCAGGTCCATCAGCATGGTGCGGCTGGCATTGGTGACGTCGGTGGCGTGGATGCCGCCGTTGGGACCGCCGGTGAGGTTCCACAGCACCCACGAGTCGGTGGTGCCGAAGAGCGCGTGGCCCCGCTCGGCCGCCGCGCGCACCCCGTCGACGTTCTCCAGGATCCAGCGCAGCTTGCCGCCGGAGAAGTAGGTGGCCGGCGGCAGTCCGGCGCGCCGGCGGATCAGCTCACCGCGTTCGTCCCGGTCCAGGGCGGAGGCGATGGTGTCGGTGCGGGTGTCCTGCCACACGATGGCGTTGCAGTACGGCTGGCCGGTGCGCGGATCCCACACCACGGTGGTCTCGCGCTGGTTGGTGATGCCGATGGCGGCCAGGTCGGAGGCGGCGATCCGGGCGGCCCGCACGGCGTTCTGGATGGCCACGTTGGTGCGTTCCCAGATCTCCACCGGGTCGTGCTCCACCCAGCCGGGGCGCGGCAGGATCTGGGTGTGTTCCAGCTGGTGCTTGGCCACCTCGTTGCCGTCGTGGTCGAAGATCATGAAACGGCTGCTGGTGGTGCCCTGGTCCACCGCGCCGACGAAGTCCGCCATCGCCCGCCGCCTCTCCTCGTCGCGTCCGCGCGTTCACGCCCCGGCGCCGGGCGCCGACGGCAGCTCCCCGGGGGGCTCCGGCTCCGGCCGGGGCAGGAAACGCCCCACGAACAGCTGGTAGAACACCCCGCCGGCCACCCCGCCGACCAGCGGCCCGACGATCGGCACCCAGAAGTAGTAGTCGCCCCACTGGTCCCGCCACGCCCCGCGGTACCCGGTCAGGAAGCTGGCCAGCCGGGGCCCGAAGTCACGCGCCGGGTTGATCGCGTACCCGGCGTCCGCGCCGAACGCCATGCCGATGACGACCACGATCAGCCCGATGACCAGCGGGGCGAGGTTGGCGCCCGGCGGGGTGTTGAGCAGATCGGTGACGGCCAGGATCAGCAGCATCAGCAGCGCGGTTCCGATCACCTGGTCGCGGAAGGCACCCCACTGGTGGACCCCGGCGACCGGTGAGCCGTTGCCGGGCAGCGTGGAGAAGACGGTCTGCGTCTTGACGCTGTGCCCCGGATCCGCCCTGGCCAGGATCTCGGTGTAGTTCCAGCGCACCAGCAGCGCGGCGACGAAGGCACCGGCGGTCTGGGCCACCGCGAACGGGGCCACCTTGCGCCACGGGAACCCCTTGAAGGCCGCGAGCGACACCGTCACCGCGGGGTTGAGGTGGGCCCCGCTGATCCGGCCCGCCAGGTAGACGCCGAAGGTCACCCCCAGGCCCCAGGCCCACGCGATGCTGTCATGGGCGCCCAGACCGCCCTTGGGGTTGGTCAGCGCGCCGCCCGCGGAGACCTGGGCGACCACGCCGCAGCCGAAGAGGATCAGCACCAGCGTCCCGGCGAACTCCGCCGCCACCTCGGCGAGCAGCGTGGTCCCCGGGGCGGGTGCCACCCCTCTGCCGGGTGGGCCCTCGCCGGGGGCGTCCTGTGTCGGCTCGCTCATCCGCTCCGCCTTCCGTCGGCCACGGCCCCGCCGGTGGGCCGCCACGCCCACCGAACCACCGCCACCCGCCCGCCGTCAGGCCGAAGGAGTCCACCCGGGTGACCGCCCGCCGCCCGCGACCCGCCGAAGCCGTGCCCGGATCGGCCGCTCCCGCTGCGGTTGCGGCCCGGCACGGACAGGATCGGAAGCGACACACGTGCCGTGACCGGCACCGGCGGTGGCATCCGCACCGCCGACGACGCGCGAGGAGACCGTATGGCCAACCCGACCGTGGCCCAGCAGTTCACGCAGATCCTCCGGCAGGCCGGGGTCGAGCGCGTCTACGGGGTGGTGGGCGACAGCCTCAACCCCGTGGTGGACGCCGTACGGCGCACCGAGGGCATCGAGTGGGTGCACGTACGCAACGAGGAGGCCGCCGCCTTCGCCGCCGCCGCGCAGGCCCAGCTCACCGGCGAACTCGCGGTCTGCGCGGGCAGCTGCGGACCGGGCAACACCCATCTGATCCAGGGCCTGTACGACGCCAACCGCTCCGGCGCGCCGGTGCTCGCGCTCGCCTCGCACATCCCCGCCAAGCAGATCGGCACCGGCTTCTTCCAGGAGACCCACCCGGAACGGCTGTTCACCGAATGCAGCCGCTACTGCGAGCTGATCAGCTCACCCGCCCAGATGCCCCGCGTCCTGCGCATCGCGCTGCAACGCGCGATCGGCCACCAGGGCGTGTCGGTCGTGGTCCTCCCCGGCGACCTGGCGCACGCCGAGTCCGGGTACCCCACCGGGACGAGCGACCTGGTCACCGGGCTCGGCCGGGTGCTGCCGCCGGAGGACCAGGTGACGGCGCTGGCCCGCAAGCTCGACGAGGCGGCCACGGTCACCCTCTTCTGCGGTGCCGGGGTCCGCGGCGCCCACGAGGAGGTCATGCGCCTCGCCGACCGCGTCCACGCCCCCGTCGGCCACTCGCTGCGCGGCAAGGAATGGATCCAGTACGACAACCCCTTCGACGTCGGCATGAGCGGCCTGCTCGGCTACGGCGCCTGCTACGACGCCATACACGAGGCCGACCTCGTGGTGCTGCTCGGCACCGACTTCCCGTACGACGACTTCCTGCCGCAGGCCCGCACCGTCCAGATCGACCACGACGCGGGACGGCTCGGCGCTCGCACGGCGCTGGAGCTGGGGGTGCACGGTGACGTCCGCGAGACGCTGCGGGCGGTGCTGCCGCTGGTGCGCGCCAAGACCGACCGGTCGTTCCTCGACCGCATGCTGCGCCGCCACGCCAGGGCGCTGGAGAACGTGGTCGGCGCCTACACCCGCAACGTCGAACGCCATGTGCCCATCCACCCCGAGTTCCCGGCGGCCGTGCTCGACGAACTCGCCGCCGACGACGCGGTCTTCACCGTGGACACCGGCATGTGCAACGTGTGGGCGGCCCGCTACATCACGCCCAACGGACGCCGCCGGGTGATCGGTTCCTTCCTGCACGGCACCATGGCCAACGCGCTGCCGCACGCCATCGGCGCCCAGTTCGCCGACCGCGGCCGGCAGGTGATCTCGCTTTCCGGCGACGGCGGCCTCGGCATGCTGATGGGGGAGCTGCTCACGGTGCGCCTGCACGACCTGCCGGTGAAGACGATCGTCTTCAACAACTCCTCGCTTGGCATGGTCAAACTCGAGATGATGGTGGACGGCCTGCGCGACTACCAGACCGACCACGCGCCGGTGGACTACTCGGCCATCGCACGGGCCGCGGGCATCCACGCGATCCGGGCCGAACGCCCCGGCCAGGTGCGCGACGCCCTCGCCGAGGGGCTGGCCCACGACGGACCCGCCCTGGTGGAGCTGGTCACCGACCCCAACGCGCTGTCGATGCCGCCGCACCTGTCGGCCGGGCAGGTCAAGGGGTTCGCCTTCTCCGCCGGACGCACCGTACTCGACGGCGGCGTCGGCCGCATGCTCGACCTGGCCCGGGCGAACCTACGCAACATCCCGCGTCCGTAAGGCCACGCCCCGCGTCCGCGCACCCGCCGGAACGGCGATTGTCAGTGGGCCCTGCCATGCTGAAGGTACGAGGGGACCGCCGCCGGGACGCGTTCCGCGCGGCACGGCGGCCGTCGCCACCGTACGAGCCGGAGGACCATCCATGCTCACCATCGACTTCGTGCCCGGCGCGCCCAACTGGCTCGACCTGGGCACGCCGGACGTGGACGCCGCCGCGGCCTTCTACCGCGAGCTGTTCGGCTGGGAGTTCCAGTCCGCGGGGCCGGACGCGGGCGGGTACGGATTCTTCCGGCTCGGCGACCGCGTCGTCGCCGCGGCCGGCCTGCTCACCGAGGAGGGCGCCCGCTCCGCCTGGACGCTCTACTTCCACACCACCGACGCGCAGGCCACCACCAAGGCCGTCGAGCAGGCGGGCGGCACGGTGCGGTTCGGGCCGTTCGACGTCTTCACCGCGGGCCGCATGGCCGGCTTCACCGACCCCACCGGCGCCGACTTCGCGGTCTGGGAGCCCGCCGACGTCGCGGGCCTGGAGGAGGTCACCGCCCCCGGCACCCTGTGCTGGACGGAGCTGTACACCACCGACGCCTCGGCGGCCAAGGATTTCTACCGCTCGGTCTTCTCCTGGGACCTGCGCGACGTGGACTTCGGCCCCGGCTACACCCTGGTCACCCCCTCCGGCGGCGGCCAGGACGCCCAGCACGGTGGCATCATGCAGCTCCAGCCGGAAAACCTGGCGGCAGGCACCACCTCCGACTGGCACCCCTACTTCGAGGTGATCGACTGCGACACCACCGCCGCCCGGGCCGCCGAGCACGGCGCCACCGCGCTGATAGCCCCCATGGACGCGGAGAACGTCGGCCGGCTGGCGATGTTCACCGACCCCTTCGGCGCCACGTTCGCGGTGATCACCAGCGCCATGGTCTGAGCCGCCCGCCGCCCGCACCGGGGTGCGGGCGGCCCGGGTCGGCGGTCAGCGCCCCGTGGTCAGTCCGTAGCCGTACCGGAACAGCGGGTCGTAACGGTGGTCACCGACGTTGACCGGCTCCTGGCTCTCGGCGCGCGGCCACGACACCGGCAGCTTGCCGGTGAACGGCCGCTTGCCGAAGAGCACGTCGGCCACGCCCTCGCCCTCGCTGCCGGGCAGCCAGGACATCACGAAGGCGTCCGCCTTGGGCAGTTCGTCCGTGACGATCTGCGGCCGGCCGGCGACGTCGAGCACCACGCAGGTGCGGATCGCCCCGCACACCTTGTCGACGGCGGCCCGGTCGGCGGCCGACAGGTCGAGCGTGTGGCCGTTGCCGACGTCGCCCATGCCCTCGGCGTACGGGGTCTCGCCGACCACCACCACGCCCACGTCGTACCCCGCGGTCGGCGCGGAGGCGTCGGCGCTGTAGGTGACGTCCGGGGCCGCCTGCCGGATGCCCTGGAGGATCGTGGTGCCGGGGAAGCGGCCGTTGCCGGACTGGCCCTGCCAGGTCACCGTCCAGCCGCCGGCCTGGTTGCCGAGGTCGTCGGCGTTGACCTCGGCCACGTAGATCCGCTGGGAGGGCTTGAGCGGCAGCGCCCCGTGGTCGTTCTTCAGCAGCACCTGCGACTCGGCGACCGCCCGGCGGGCCACCGCCCGGTGCTCCGGCGAGCCGATCGTGCCGATGTCGCGCCGGTCGGTGTAGGGGTGCTCGAAGAGGCCGAGTTCGAACTTGGCCCGCAGGATCCGGCTCACCGCGTCGTCGATACGGGCCATCGGCACCCGCCCGGCCCGCACCTCGGAGACCAGGGTCTGCTCGAACCGCTCGGCGCTGTACGGCTCCATGAACATGTCGAGCCCGGCGTCGACCGCGGTGCGCACCTGCGTGGCGTAGTCCCCGGGGAGCTGGTGGATCGCCTCCCAGTCGCTGATCAGGAAGCCCTGGAAGCCGATCTTCTCCTTGAGCACACCGGTCAGCAGCTCCTTGCTGGCGCTCATCTTCACCGGGGTGCTGCCGGGCACGTCCGTCCACCGCACGCTGGAGTAGGACGGCATGACGCTGCCGACGTGGTGCTCGCGCACCGCGGGGACGTACGGCGCCAGGTCCACGGCGGCGAAGTGCCGGTGGTCGGTGACGGTCACGCCCTGGTCGATGGTGTACGTGTTGGTGGTGGAGGTGCCGTACGCGGTGTCGCCGTCACCGGCGAAGTGCTTGGCGGTCGCCAGCACGTGGTCGGGGCGGGAGAGGTCCTGGGGGCGGGTGCCCTGGAAGCCGTCGATTGCGGTCTCCATCCGCTCCACCAGCGCCGGGTCCTCGCCGAAGCTCTCGTAGGCGCGTCCCCAGCGGTCGTCGCGGGTGACGCACAGGCAGGGCGCGAAGACCCACTGCGGCCCGGTGGCCCGGGTCTCGGTGGCGGTGATGTGTTCCTCGGCACGCACCAGCGCCGGATCCCGGGTCGCCCCCAGCGCGATGTTGTGCGGGAAGATGGTGGCCCCGACCAGGTTGTTGTCGCCGTGCACCGCGTCGATGCCGTAGAGCAGCGGGATGTGCAGCCGGGTGGCGAGCGCGTGCGACTGGTAGCCGTCGATCATGTCGGCCCACGCCCGCGGGGTGTTGGAGGCCGGCGTCGAACCCCCGCCGGACAGCAGCGAGCCCAGCTTCAGATCGGTGATCTGCCCCTGGTCGGAGTCGACGGCGCCGCGCTCGGCCTGGGTCATCTGGCCGACCTTCTCCTCCAGCGTCATCCGCCCGAGCAGGTCGGCGACGCGCTGCCGCACCGGCAGCCGGGGGTCGAGGTAGGGGGCCGTACCGTGGTGCGCGGCCGTGGCGTGGCCGCCGTGCTCCGGGGCCGCCGTGGTCCGCGCCGACGCGGCGGGCATCACGGCGGCCACCAGCGCCGCGGCGGTGACCAGTGCGCCGGCCACACGGGCGGCCGTCAGGCGCCGGCGCGTCCGGCCGCCGTGGGGTGGGTGTTGTCTCAAGCTGTCCTCCCTGGCTGGGACCGGAGGCGCCGCGGCGTCGGCTGCGCCGCGACCGGACCGGTCGTCAGTGACGGCTGTGAGTACGAAACCGCCGTCGGCACGTGGGCGGACGGCGGCGGTCGCCGCCGACTCGTCTCACCTACCGCGGGCGGCGCCCAGCAGAGATTCCCGCGCCCCGCACATGGAGGTCAAGATGTGAACGAGGTAAACATCCCAACGGCGGCGTGTTCTTCACTCCTTGAAGGCTCAACCCGCCGCCGACGCACCGGTACCACGCCGACCGCGTACCGGACGGACGCCCCCCGGCCACGGTTCACCCCCGCAACCCCGCCCAGCCGCCCTCCGGCGCCGCGGCCACCGGGTCCTCCACGATCCGCCGCACCGTCGACAGCGCGGCGCCCAGCAGCGGACCGCGTCGCCCCAGCACCGACACCGTCAACTGCCCGTCCCGCCACGGACGTACGGTGACCCGCGCCGCCAACTCCCGGCGCATCCCCGGCAGCAGCCACGGCGCCAGCTCCGCGTAGGCGCCGCCGAGCACCACCGTCGCCGGATCCATCAGGTTGACCGCCCCGGTCAGCGCCGTGCCCAGCGCGGTCGCCGCCCGGCCCAGCGCGCCCCGGGTCCGGGCGTCCCCCTCGCGTGCCCGGGCGGCGAGCGCGGCCACCACGTCCCCGTCGGCGGCGTCCGGGGCCAGCCCGGCGCGGGTCCGTACCGCCTCCAGCCCCGCGTACCGTTCCAGGCAGCCGCGGGCACCGCAGCCGCAGGGCGGGCCGGACGGATGCACCGGGACATGGCCCAGTTCACCGGCGAACCCCCGGGCCCCGCGGAACAGCCGCCCGCCGATCACCAGCGCTGCGCCGATCCCGGCCTCCGCCGACACATGGAGCACATCGGGGCCGGGCGAACCCGTCCACACCTCGGCCAGCGCACCGAGGTTGGCCTCGTTCTCCGCGCGCAGCGGCACCCCGCGCGACGGCACCGCCCCGGCCACCGCGACCTGCCGCCACCCCAGGTTGGGGGCGTGCTCCAGAACCCCGGGGTCGGCGCCGACCACCCCCGGCACCGAGAGCACCGCCGCCACCGGACGCAGCCCCTCCGCCCCGGCCCGGTCGATCGCCCGCCCCGCCAGCGCGGACAGCTCCGCCAGCACCTCGGCGGCGTCCCGGCCGCGGTTGCCGGTGTCGCGGTGCAGCCACACCCTGACCTCGCCGCGCAGATCCACCACGCACGCGCCCAGGTGCGACACGCCGATCTCCAGCCCGAGTCCGGCCGGGCCGCGCTCGTTGACCGCCAGCGCGGTGCCCGGCCGCCCCACCCGGCCGCTGGGCGCCCGCCCCACCTCGGCCACCAGGCCGTCCGCGCGCAACTGGTCGACCAGGCTGGAGACCGCAGCCCGGGTGAGCCCGGTGTGATCGGCGACGGCGGCGCGGGAGAGCGGGCCGTGCGCCGCCACGGTGCGCAGTACCGCGGCGAGGTTGTGCCGGCGCATGTCCCGCTGGGAGGCGGCCGACGGTGACTGCGCGACGCCGCGTCCGGTCGTGTCGAGCACCCGTATCACCCTTCGGCGGCGGGTAGCTGACGGGCCATCAGGTCGTGGGAACGCCGCAGCGTGTCGCCGATCCGGGCCAGCGCCTCGGTGTCGGCCGGCCGCGGATCGAGCACCACGGCGGGCCGGCCGGTGCCCCAGCGGCGGGCCACCTCGTCGGCGGCCTCCCCGGTCAGCACCCCCGCCGCCTGCGCCGCCGCGCCCAGCGCCACCAGCTCCTCGGCGGCCGGCACCTGAACGGGCCGCCCGGACAGCCGCCGCATCGTCTCCCGCCACGCCGTCCCCCGCGCACCGCCGCCCACCAGCAGCAGCGGCGCCAGCGGATCGTTCTCCTCACCACCGGCCCGCAACACGTCGTCCACCGCGGCCAGCAGCGAGTACGCGGCGCCGTCGTAGGCCGCCTGGAGCACCTGGCCGGGCGTGGTGTCGTGGCGCAGCCCGTGCAACAGCCCCGAGGCGTACGGCAGGTTGGGCGTGCGCTCCCCGTCCAGGAACGGCAGCACCACGGCCGTGCCGCCGGGCTCCACGGCCTCCCGGTCGCGGCCGAGCAACGCGGCGAACCGGTCCACCGCCAGCGTGCAGTTGAGGGTGCAGGCCAGTGGCAGCCAGCCGCCGAGCGCGTCGGCGAACCCGGCGACCACCCCGGAGGGGTCCCGCGGCCTGCCCCGGGTGACCGCGAACACGGTGCCCGAGGTGCCCAGCGAGACCACCGGCGATCCGGGGCGCAGCCCGAGGCCCAGCGCCGCGGCCATGTTGTCCCCGGTGCCGGCCGCGACCAGGGTGCCGGGCCGCAGCGGTCCGTCACCGCCACGTACCCGTCCGGCCGCCGTGCCCGGCGCGACGACCTCCGGCAGCGCCGCCGCCGACAGCCCGACGTGGCCGAGGAGTTCACCGTCGTAGCCGTGCGGGGTCCACCAGCCGGTGCCGGAGACGTCGCCGCGGTCGGTGGTGGCGGCTCCGGTCAGCTGCTCGGTGAGGTAGTCGTGCGGCAGGCGGACGGCGGCCACCCGGTCGGCGGCGGCCGGCTCGTTCTCCCGCAGCCAGGCCCACTTGGCGATGGTGAACGCGGCGGTGGGCACGCTGCCGGTGCGCTCCGCCAGCTCCTCGGCGCCGAACCGTTCGACCAGCGCGGCGGCCTGCGGCGCGGAACGCACGTCGTTCCACAGCAGCGCGGGGCGCACCGGCCGGCCGTCCGCGCCGAGCGCCACCAGGCCGTGCTGCTGCCCGGCGACGGCGACCGCCTCGGCCCGGCCGGCGTGGCCGGTGGCGGCGACCGCCCCGGTCAGCGCGGCCCACCACTGCTCCGGGTCGCTCTCCCGGCCCGCCCCGGAGGTGACGGAGTGCGCGTGGCGCCCGGTGCCCAGAACCGTGCCGGTGTCCACGCCCACGGCCACCGCCTTGGTGGCCTGCGTGGAGCTGTCCACGCCGATGACGACCCGTTCTCCTCGCGCGTCCTGCTGTGCAGCCAACCCGGCCTCCCCGGCGGTTCACCGGCGCCGGGGGGTTCCCGGCGCCGCGCAGCGATATTAGTTTGTTTTCCGGCTTAACCAATAGGGCGTGGCCGGACCCGCCCCTCGCACACCCCAGGGAGACACGGTGACCGACGAACTGACCCCCACCCCCGAGGACCGGTTCTCCTTCGGCCTGTGGACCGTCGGCTGGGCCGGCCGCGACCCGTTCGGCGACGCCACCCGGCCCCCGCTCGACCCGGTCGAGGCCGTCCACCGCCTCGCCGCCCTCGGCGCCCACGGGGTCACCTTCCACGACGACGACCTCTTCGGCTTCGACGCCACCGACAGCCGCCGCGAGGCCATCCTCAAGCGCTTCCGGCA
Source organism: Streptantibioticus cattleyicolor NRRL 8057 = DSM 46488 (assembly GCF_000240165.1). NCBI lineage: Bacteria > Bacillati > Actinomycetota > Actinomycetes > Kitasatosporales > Streptomycetaceae > Streptantibioticus > Streptantibioticus cattleyicolor. The sequence continues at coordinate 103,763 of NC_017586.1, read as the reverse complement.
GGCACTGGACGCCACCGGGCTCAAGGTGCCGATGGCCACCACCAACCTGTTCACCCACCCGGTCTTCAAGGACGGCGCCTTCACCGCCAACGACCGCGACGTGCGCCGCTTCGCGCTGCGCAAGACCCTGCGCAACATCGACCTGGCCGTCGAACTCGGCGCCGAGGTCTACGTCGCCTGGGGCGGCCGGGAGGGCGCCGAATCGGGCGCCGCCAAGGACGTACCCGCCGCCCTCGACCGCCTCAAGGAAGCCTTCGACCTGCTCACCGCCTACGTCCACGAACAGCGCTACCCGCTGCGCTTCGCCGTCGAGCCCAAGCCCAACGAACCGCGCGGCGACATCCTGCTGCCCACCGTCGGCCACGCCCTGGCCTTCATCGAACGGCTGGAGCACCCCGAACTCGTCGGCGTCAACCCCGAGGTGGGCCACGAGCAGATGGCCGGGCTCAACGTCACCCACGGCGTCGCGCAGGCGCTGTGGTCCGGCAAGCTCTTCCACATCGACCTCAACGGCCAGTCGGGCGTCAAGTACGACCAGGACCTGCGTTTCGGCGCGGGCGACCTCCGCCAGGCGTTCTGGCTGGTCGACCTGTTGGAATCCGCCGGGTACCGCGGCTCGCGCCACTTCGACTTCAAGCCGCCGCGCACCGAGGACCCCGACGGGGTGTGGGACTCCGCGGCCGGCTGCATGCGCAACTACCTCGCGCTGAAGGCCAGGTCCGCCGCCTTCCGCGCCGACCCCCGGGTTGCCGAGGCGCTGCGCGCCGCCCGGCTGGACGACCTGGCCCGGCCCACCCTGGCCCCCGGCGAGACGGTGACGACGCTGCTCGCCGACCGATCCGCCTACGAGGAGTTCGACGTGGCCGCCGCCGCGGAACGCGGGATGGCCTTCGAACGCCTCGACCAGCTCGCCATGGACCACCTGCTCGGCATCGCCTGAGCCGGCCGCCGGTTCACGGCGACCCGGTGACCGTGACCGGGCCGCCGTCCTGGACGCAGTCGGTGACGGTGTGCCGGGACTGCGCCTTCTCCTCGCTGACCCACCCCTCGATCCACACGCAGCCGGTGCGGGTGGAGAGCACGTTGCCCCAGGAGTTGGGGCGCAGGTCGCCGGAGAAGGCGGAGGGCGCGGTGGCCCCGTCGCCCTGCCGGTGGGCGGTGATGTGCACCGACCACTTGTGGGAGTTGGGGCCGTAGACGTAACCCCAACTCGCCGCGCAGCCGGGGGAGTGGAAGAGCACCAGGTAGCCGTAGGGGGAGCCGTCCGGCCAGGTCATCGCGCGCCGGTCGGCCTCCTGCTGGTCCGGTCCGCAGTGCGCCCCGGTGTACGGGTCCTGGCCGTCGCGGGCCGGCTTCGGCACCGGTGCCGCGGAGCGGGAGGTGGCCGGTGGCGTCCCGGTGTCGTGGCCCGTGGTGCCGCCGCGCGAGCCGACCAGCATCACGGCCACCACGATCCCGGTGGCGAGGACCAGCGGCACCAGGCTGAACCGGAGCGCCGGACGCGTCGGACGCATCCGGCGGCGTTCCGGCTGCCGGGCCAGCAACGTGGTCAACTCCGCGTCGTGCTCGGCGAGCCGGGCGGCGAGCGCGGGCGGCGGCCACGGCTCGGCGCCGGCCGCCTGCGCGCAGGCGGCCACGATCCTCCCGGGCGTCGGCCGGCGCGCCGGGTCCTTGGCCAGGCACGCCCCGATCAGCTCGCGCAGCGCCGGATCCGCGCACTCCAGCGCCTCCGGGTCGGGCTCGGAGTGCACGATGCGGTAGAGCACCTCGCCGGTGCCGCTCTCCCCGAACGGCGGGATGCCGGTGGCCGCGTAGGCCAGGAGCGATCCGAGTGCGAAGACGTCGGTGGCCGGTCCGACCGGCCGCCCCGCCGCCTGCTCCGGTGCCATGTACGGAACCGTGCCGAGCTGGGCCCCGGTACGGGTGAGCCGGGTGTGGTCGGCGGCGTGCGCGATGCCGAAGTCGATCACCTTGGGCCCGTCGCGGTCGAGCAGGACGTTGCCGGGCTTGAGGTCCCGGTGGAGCACCCCGGCGGCGTGGATGGCGGTCAGCGCCTCCGCGATGCCGGCCGCCAGCGCGCGGACCACGGGGGCGGGCAGCGGGCCGCCGGACGACACCACGTCACCCAGCGAGGGCCCGGGGATGCAGGTGGTCGCCATCCACGGCCGCTCGGCGTCCGGATCGGCGTCCACCACCGCCGGGGTGTAGGGACCCTGCACCGTGCGGGCGGCGGCGACCTCGGCGGCGAACCGGCGGCGGAAGGTGGCGTCCTCGGCCAGCTCGGAACGGACCACCTTCACCGCCACCGGCCGCCCCGCCCTGGAGACCCCGAGGAAGACCTGCCCCATCGCGCCCGATCCGAGCCGGCCGAGCAGCCGGAACGGGCCGACGCGGTCCGGGTCGCCGGACAGCAGAGGGGCGACGGCGCGGCGGGGAACCCGGCCGCCGGACGGTGCGGTCCCCGGTGGCGCCGAGACGGGATCCGCCGACCCCGGCCACCGGGTGCCCGCCGGATCCGGCCGCGGCGATGCGGTGGCCCCCGGCCCCAGCGCGGCGAGCCGGTACTCGGCCGCCGCGACGTGCCGCGGGTCCAACGCGGGTAACGACCGCAGCAGATCGAGGAGTTGGACCCCGGCCTGCCGGGCACGGTCGGGGTCGGCGATCTGCTGCCAGCACCAGTGGGCGCTGCGGGCCGCGGCGAGCAGCGCGGGGTCGTCGGCAGGTCCGCCGGCCAGGCGGGCACGGGCGGCGGCGATCCACAGCCCGGTGGCACCCGCCATGTCCCCGGCCATCCGGGCGAGATCGGCGCGGATCCCGGCCCAGTGGGCTACCTGTGCGCTGCCGTCGCCGTGACTGCGCCGCGCGTGCTCCTCCCAGGCGGCGGCCATGGCGGCGGCCTCCCCGTGGCGACCGGCCCCGGCGGTCTCCCGGACGACCCGCAACGCGTCCGCCGCGTCCGTCCCGGCGGGGCCGGACGGATCGGTCAGCAACTCCGGACGGCTCGCGTTCAGCACCTCCCGCAACGCCGTCCACCGGCTCTCCCACTCCCGCTGATCCCCGCCGCACGCCCCGACGTACGCCATCGTCAGGTCCAACGAGGGCAACGACACCGCCGACGTCGCCTTCGACAGCGCCGCCTTCGAATACCCGGAGCGCTCCTCCAGCCTGCGCAACGTCAGCCCGGCCGCGGCCCGCAACTCCTCCAGGTCATGGCAGAACGCCTCCAACGGACCGGCCTGCGGGTCCAGTTCTCGCCTCGGTCGCCCCACGGACCTTCCCCCCATCCGACGACATCCGACGGGCACGGCGCGTTCAGTGAACACCACCCCGATCCGCTCCGCCTAGGCGTGTGCGCGCCCGCCGGCCGCCCGCCGGTACGCAAGCCTCCGGCTCGGCGGACCCGCCGCGTACCGCGCGTTGCGTCCGCGCAGGCTCGAAGGGCCGCCTCACACCTTCTGGGCGAGCCGGGACGCCTCCGTGCTGGCGGCCGTGGCGCCCCGGGTGGTCAGCAGGTGCAGCACCAGGCCGAGGGCGGCGATCGCGGCGGCGGACCAGGGGAGGAGGGTGGCCGGGCCGTGGATGACGAGCCGCAGTCGGCGGGGTATCGCCGTTTCACCCGGTCGGGTCCGGGCCTCGCCGCGTCAGCCGTCGGCCGGATCGTCCACGTGTTGGAGGCGGGCAGTCGAAGGCCACCCGCCTATCCTGCTGAGCGCCCGATCAGCGGATCACTCATGCCGCACCCGCACCCGCCGGTCCCCGGTCTCCAGCCACACCTCGTGGCCACCGTCCAGCCGCATCGTCAGCCCGAACCCGTCCACCCCCGGCCGGCCGACCGCACACCACCAGCGCCACGCGGCCTCGACCTCGTCCCAGAGGCGGCGCGGCCCCGACTGGTACACCGGATGCCTCCTCTCCCCGTCGCGGAACGCGACCACCGCCCATGACGTGTCGGTGAGGCCGTAGAACCAGGCCAGCCGCCGATCCCCGGAAGCCGACATGCCATGCCAGACATCGCGGACACGCAGTCCGACCGCGAACCGGGCCGGAGCGTCCAGGTGCGCGGGGAAGTCCCCGGCCGGCACCTCGGTGTACGACTCGTCCGCGCTGCCGGGTACGTCGTCCGGCACGTACGCGCTGTGGCCCGCGAACTCGAGCCGCTGCGAGCGGGCTTTCATGAACTCCACCAGCCGCCTGAACCGTCCCGACGCCGACCTGCCGTCCCCGGCCACCACCAGCCGGGCCACCGCGTCGTGGTGGGCGAAGTTCGTCCCCCACGGCGCGACGATCACGCCCCCCGGCCGGGTCTGCTCCACCCACGCTCCCGGCAGCGAGCGCAGCCCGAACGTGGCGATCGTCCGGTCGAACGGGGCCCGGTCCGGGAAGCCGGCCAGCCCGTCACCGGTGACCACCTCGACATCAAGGCCGAGACCGTCCAGGGCCCGCCGGGCACGCGCCGTCACGGCCGGGTCCACATCGACGGTGACGACGTTGCCCGCACCCGCCCGGTAGGCGAGCAGGCCGGCGTTGTAGCCCGTCCCGGCACCGAGTTCGAGAACCTTGTGGCCCGGCTGCACATCGAGGTCGGCCAGCATCCGGAACACCACCGACGGTGCGCTCGCCGAACTCGTCGGCACCGTGCCGGGCTCGATCCCGTCGTGGGCGCCGTCGTCCCACTGGGTGACGATCGGACAGTTTTCGTGCGCGTACCGGCCCCACGCTTCGGGGTCCTTCCGCCGGTCGACGGGGGAGGAGCGGCCGGTTTCCATGTCGTGCGGCCACATCAGGTCCGGCAGGAACGCCGACCTCGGCACCGCGTGGAACGCCTCGGCCCACTCGGGGGTGAGTGCGCCGATCTCGTGCAGGTAGCGGCCCAGCCCGGCGTGGCCAGGCCGCTCCTCGGTGGTCGTCACCTCCGGTGTTTCCCGTCGCCTTCCGGAGCGCTGCCGTCAGGCTTGGGGTCCTCCGTCGGCCCGGGCCACGGCTGGCCGGGCAGCTTGTCGCCGTCGTCGCCTCCACCGGCGCGCACGATCACATCCACGGGTTTGCCTCCCACGGCTCGGTGACAGGGACGCCCAGTCAACCCCCGGGGCGCGCCGACGGGTAGGGCGCAAACCGCCGATGCACCCGCACGAGTGGGCACCCGTGTACCACCGGGCGCGTGGGTCACCCGGAAGGCGGTAGGTCGGCCGATGCCTGACGGACACCCGTCTCCCGCCGGCGGCCGACGCGCGGCGCCCGTTGGAGCGATCTCCTTCACGCATCCTCAGGCGGAGCGCTGTCCCAGACTTCTGCGGTCACCGGGGCGGTGTGGGTATGGCCGCCGCTTCGGATGTCCACGCGCCTGCCGAAGAAGCAGAGGAACTCGTCCGACCCTGTTGTCGATCCGGCGGGAAAACAATCGCCGTAGGGGTACCGCCCGGAGCTGTTCCGGTGCAGGATCGTGCTGCCGTAGCCGAAGGCAAAGTCCGGAATTCCGGGGGCCGCATGCGCAGAACATGCGAAGAAGGTGTGAAATCACCACCTCGCCACTTCACCGTCGGCAGACAGCACCAGATCGACGGCTGAACGAGGACCAGCACCGACAACCGCATTCTCGCTGGGAGTTCCCAGACAACCGAAAGTCCGGTCGTCGGCGAGTGGAACCCGTCGCCATGGCGTTCGTATCGCCAAGGGCAGCCCGCCGTGACCCAGGAAATACACCACGCCGACCCATAAGGGGGATCACGCGTGCATTTACCGCGCATTCTCGCCGCCACCGCCGTCACCGCACTCGCCACCCTCGGCCTGACGCTGCCCGCACAGGCCGCACAGGCCGCACAGACCGCGCCGACCGCGTCGGCCGGATCGTCCCACCCGGCCCCGGCCCACCATGTCGCTCGCCCCGGCAGTCCCACGCCGAAGGCGAAACCTTCCGGCATCGTCTTCGGCCTTCCGCCGGGTACGGCCATCGGCCCCTTCCACAATCCGTGGAGTGGGGGCTGGCGGCTCGGCGACGGGAGCCGCAGGGCGTCGCCGGACGGCCGTACCTGGGTCGACATGAACAAGGGCACCTTCGAGGTCCGGATCAACGGGAACATCGAGTGGACCGCGCCGCAGGCCAACGCGGGCGGCGCCTACCTGGCCTTCCAGTTCGACGGGAACCTGGTGGTCTACAACCGTGCGGACCAGCCCATCTGGGCCAGCAACACCACCTGGGACTGCGGGAATCAGGGGGTGGGGTGCCTGCTCAACATCCAGAACGACGGCAATGTGGTCATCTACCAGGATCTCGGGTTCGGGGTCTACCAGTCGGTCTGGGCGACCGGAACCCGTCGCGGGCCGCAGGCCGACTGCCTGGAGCACAGGCCGGGCGGGGCGGTCGACGACGGCCACGGCTGGCTGACGAACACCACCCAGCCCGTTCCGCAGCGCAACAAGACCACCGTCCCGCCCGGACCGCCCGGGACCCGGGCGGCCATGGCACGGGCGTGCCTGCGGAACCCGCCGGGCGAGGGCAGCGTGGCGTCCGGGGACATCACCGGCCTGCAGGACGCGCAGAAGTTCGTCGCGGCACACGCGCCGGGGGCCGTCGTCGCCCGGTGCCACCTGATCGCCAACGTACTCGGCGGGAAGGGCCAGGTGCGCGACGGTGGACAGGCCAACCTCGTCCCCTGCTGGCAGGTGGGCATGAACACCGGAACCCCCAGCATGCGGACGTACGAGCAGGAGACCAGGCGAGCCATCAAAGGCCTGGGCGGCAACGACGCGATCTTCTACGAGGTGACACCCGACTACCTCAGCAGCACCAGTACGATCCCCTACGGCGTCACCATGAGCGCCACCGTCGAGCGGGCGAACGGAACGAGGCAACAGCTGTTCGGCAACATCGTCATCCCCAACACCCAGGCCAGCAGCGGCCTCAACCTCGGTAACTGACGCCACCGACCGACATCGCCGGGAGCCAGGATGAGCCGTACCACCCCACCGCGGCCGGTCGACGTCTCCGCGGTCCTGCCCCAACTGGCCCCGCTGGCACGTACGGCGACCCGGCTGCATCCCCGCCCCGGGTCGCCGTCGCCGTACGACAGCTCGGTCGGTGGGCCGCTGCTGTGGCCCGCCGCCGAGCCGTGGCCGTACTGCGAGGGCCCGCATGAGCCGGACGGGGTGAACCCGGCCGTCTCGCCGGCGGATGTACGGCGACGACGGCGCATCCAGGCCGCGGCGGCGGGCCAACCGGGCCTCGGCCCCGAGGAGTTGGTGTCCGACGAGCAGCTCAGGACGGATCGGCCGTGGCCCGACGGACCGGTCGCCATGCTGCCCGTGGCCCAGTTGTACGTGCGGGACGTCCCCCTGCCGGTGGTCCCCGAGGGGGCCGACCTGCTCCAGGTGCTGTGGTGTCCCTTCGACCACCTGCCCGAACCCAGGCCCAGGACCGCGCTGTTCTGGCGGTCCGCCGCTACGGTCACCGAGGTCCTCACGGCGCCCCCGCAGTCGGCAGCGGTCCAGTCCGAGGACTACGTGCCCGAGCCGTGCCTGCTCGACCCGGAACAGGTCACCGAGTACCCCCACCCCATGGAACTCAGCACGCAGTTGCGGGCACGGCTGGACGACTGGGCCACGTGGCAGTCGGCCGGCGCGGCCCCGGACAGCTCCTACGAGCTCGCGCCCGGGGAGTTCTACCTCGACGAACTGTCCCTCGCGCCCGGCTGGAAGACCGGTGGCTGGTCCCGCTGGGGCCTCACCGACCCGGTCCCCCGCCTCTGCGCGGTCTGCGACGCCGAGTTGACCCCGCTGCTGACCATCGCCTCGGACGAATGGGACGCGAGCACGGGCAGTTGGATCCCTTACGAGGACCAGGCCGCCGCTGCGTCGACCGCCCCTGCCCACAGCCTGGCCCACCGCCCGACGATGATCACCGTGGGAAGCGGTTACAGCCTTCAGATCCACGTCTGCCCGGTGTCGTCGGACCACCCCCACAAGGAGCTGATCCAGTGAGGACTTTCCACCCTCGGTCTGACGTCGCCAGGTGAAGTGTGAGACGGCGTCGAGCAGGTTGGTGACGCGAGTCGTGCCGTAGGGGAGCGTGCGCGGCAACCGCCGGATCCAGATGCCTTCATGCCTCTCAAGGACTTCTTTCACAAGTCGGAGTTGTCCCCCGGGCCGGGCTGTGGCGAAGGTTGAAGGGCACGACGCGGCGCGGGAGACGGCGTACGGCGGGGCACGGCGGGCGGCCGCGCACCTGGCGTGACCGCCCGACGCCGGCGTGCCGTTCGACGACATCCGGCGAGGAGAGGCTTTCGTGGCGGAAACCCGTGTGACCACCACGGCGGTGGCCTCCGCGCGGCCCCGCGGCGCGGCGGTGCCGTCCGCCCGCGACGGATGGCTGCTGGTGGTGGTGATGGCCGGCACCTTCATGGCCGTCATGGACTCGTTCATCGTCAACGTCGCGGTGCCCGCCGTGCGCACCGGGCTGGGCGCGAGCTACCCGCAGGTCGAACTCGTGGTCTCCGGGTACGTGCTCGCCTACGGGCTCTTCCTGGTGACCGGGGGACGCCTCGGCGACATCCACGGCGCCCGGCGGATGTTCCAGGCCGGGCTGGCGCTGTTCACCGCGGCCTCGCTCGCCTGCGGGCTGGCCGGCTCGGCGGGCGCGCTGATCGGCTTCCGGGTCGCGCAGGCGCTCGGCGCCGCGCTCTTCTACCCGCAGGTTCTCTCGGTGCTCCAGACGTCGTTCCACGGCCGGTGGCGCGAGCGTGCCTTCGCGGTGTTCGGGGCGACGATCGGCGTCGCCTCCGTCGTCGGCCAGGTACTCGGCGGACTGCTGGTGCAGGCCGACCTGTTCGGGCTGTCCTGGCGGTCGGTGTTCCTGCTGAACGTGCCGCTGGGACTGCTGGTGCTGATCGGCGCCGCGCTGGTGATGCCCAAGGTGCCGGGTGGCCGGCGACGCCCGCGGCTGGACGTGCGCGGCACGCTGCTGCTCACGGTGGCGCTGCTGGCGCTGTCGTTGCCGCTGATCGAGGGCGGGTCGGCCGGCTGGCCCGCGTGGTGCTGGATCTGCCTCGCGGTCTCCGTGCCCGCGCTCGCCGCGTTCTTCGCCGTCGAACGCGCCGTGGCCGCGCGCGGCGGTGACGCGCTGATCGACCCCCGGCTGCTGCGTCGGCCCGCCTTCGCCGGGGGCAACCTCGTCGCCCTGGTCTTCTTCGCCGGGAACGCCGGGCTCTTCTTCGTCCTCACCCTCCAGCTGCAAAGTGGTCTCGGATACCTGCCGCTGGCCGCCGGTTTGACCTTCGCGCCGCTGGCGATCGCCTTCGTGGCGGCCTCGTTGGTGGCACCGAAGCTCCAGGCGGTGGCCGGGCACCGGGTGCCGGCCATCGGCTACCTGGTCAACGCGGCCGGCACGGTGGCGCTCCTGGTGACCTCGGTGACCGCGGGGGAGCGGGCGACCGGGTGGGTCCTGCTGCCCGCGCTCGTGGTGATCGGCTTCGGCGAGGGGCTGGGCGTCAGCCCGCTGTTCGGCGCCGCGCTCGACGGGGTGCCGCCGGCCGACTCCGGCGCCGCTTCGGGCGTGCTGGAGACGTCCACCCAGATCGGCATGTCGCTCGGGGTCACCGTGGTCGGCCTGGTCTTCCTCACCGCCCTCGGCTCCGGCACCACACCGGCCGCCCACTGGCATGCCTTCACCGCCGCGCTGGTCGCCAACACCGTGCTCGCCCTGGCCGCGCTCGCGCTCGTGCCCCGGCTCACCGCCCGGTCGGCCCGGCCGACATGACCACCGACCCGCCCCGCCGCCTTCCGTCGGTGACGGGGCCGCCACGACGCGCCGTCCGGGCCGCGAACCCCGGGGCCGTACCTCCCCCTTCCGGGCTCCGCGCGGGCCCGGTCCGGACGGCGCGCCGACCTCTCGCCCGACGCGGGCCTCGCTGAACCCCTCCTCCCGGGAGCCACCATGACCGCGACCACCGCATCCGACACCGTCGGCCGGCCCGGTCCCGGCCGCCTGCCGTCGCTGACCGGCATGCGGTTCGTCGCCGCCGCGCTGGTCTTCGCCTTCCACGCCACCTACGAGAACGCCTTCCGCGACCACGCGGCCGGTGCCGCCTTCTCCTGGCTCGCCGGCAAGGCCGGGTGGGTCGGTGTCTCGTACTTCTTCGTGCTCAGCGGCTTCCTGCTGACCTGGTCCGCCCGCCGGGACGACCCCGCGCGCCGCTTCTGGCGCCGGCGGTTCTTCCGCATCTACCCCACCCATCTGCTCACCTTCCTGGCCGCCCTCGCCCTGCTGGCCTGGGCCGGGCTGCCCGCCCCGGGCGCGGTGCGCAACCTGCTGCTGGTGCAGAGCTGGACCCCGGACGTGAACGTGATCCTCAGCGTCGACCCGGTGAGCTGGTCGCTCAGTTGCGAGGCCCTGTTCTACCTGGCGTTCCCGCTGCTGTTCCGGCTGGTCGCGCGGGTCCGCCCGGAGCGGTTGTGGTGGTGGGCGGGCGCCCTGGTGGCGGCGGTGTGCTGCGTACCGGCGGTGGCCGGCGCGCTGCTGCCGGGGCAGCCGCACATGTCGTGGCTGGCCGTCTCCGAGCAGCGGTACTGGTTCGTCTTCGCCTTCCCGCCGGTACGGGCGCTGGAGTTCGTGCTGGGCATGGTGATGGCCCGCATCGTGCGCGCCGGACGCTGGAGCGGCCCGGGGCTGCTGCCGGCCGGCGCCGCCCTGGTGGCCGGCTACGCCGTCGCGCTGTACGCGCCGTTCGAGTACGGCATGGTGGCCGTCACCCTGGTCCCCGTCACCTGGCTGATCAGCGCCGCCGCGGTGGCCGACGTACGGGGGACGCGGTCGCCGTTCCGCCATCGGGCGATGGTGAGGCTGGGCGAGGTGTCGTTCGCGTTCTACCTGGTCCACCGGCTCGTGCAGCGCTACGGGCACATCGCGCTGGGGGAGCGGCGGGCGTGGTCCGCCCCGGCCGCCGTCGGCATGGTGCTGCTCAGCGCCGTGGTGTCGCTGCTGCTGGCCTGGCTGGTGCACGTGGGCTACGAACGCCCCGTGCTGCGCCGTTTCGGCTCCCCGGCCCGGCCCCCCGAACCCACCGGGGCGCGCCCCGCCGCGCTCCCCGGCCCCTCGCGCGTCCCGGCCGGCCGGGACGCGTGGCACACGTCAACCTCCGCTCGTCGTGAGGAGAGTCCGTGACCGTCACCATCGACGTCTGGTTCGACTACATCTGTCCGTTCAGCCTCATCACCCGCCGGGTGCTCCAGGAGGCGCTGCCCCGCCAGGACGTCGTCCTGGAGTGGCATCCGTTCGAGGTCAACCCCGACTGCGCCGTGGAGGTGGGGGAGTACCCGCGCGGCATCTGGGAGGCGGAGGTCAGGCCGCTGGCCGAGCGGGTCGGCGTGGAGTTGCCGAGCCCGCCCGGAACCCCGTTGCGGCGCAGCCGGATGGCGTTCCTGGGCTACCAGTTCGCGCTCGACCACGGCGTGGGCACCGCCTACACCGAGCGGGTCTCCACGGCGTACTTCCACGAGTGGGCGGACATCTCCGACCCGGTGGAGCTGACCCGGCTCGCCGCCGAGGTGGGGCTCGACCCGAGGGCGTACCGGGCGGCCATCCTCTCCGAGCGGTACACCCGCCGCCACCTCGACGCGGTCGCCGAGGCTCGCGGACGGCACGGGGTCACCATGGTGCCCACCGTGGCGATCGGCCCCTGGCGCCGTGAAGGGGTGCCCGGCAAGGAGGAGTTGCTGCGTGCCGTGGAGCGCGCCGCGGCCACCGCGCCCACCCCGACCACCCCGCTGGAGAGCGTGCCGACCACCGTCGCCACCCTCGCCCGCGTCGCGTGAACCCCGCCCCGGGCCACCCGGCCCGGGGCGCACCACACGCCATGCGTCCGCCCCGGCCGTACCGTACGGACGACCGGGGCGGAACGCGGCGGGGGCGCGGTCAGCCGTCGGCCGGCCGCAGCCGGACCCGTACCGTCTGCCGCTCGGAGCTGACCGGCAGCGCGACCGTCATCGCCTCGGCGTCGAAGTCGGTGCTGGGGGCGCCGTCGATCAGCACCCGGTCGAGCACCACCCGGCCGCGCGGCAGGATGTCGGGGGCCACCCGCAGCAGCCGACCGGGGAACTCGGCGTCGGTACGCGGCTTGAACCACAGCTCGATCGGCTCGCCGTTGACCAGCAACTGCGTGTAGACCTCGGCGAGATAGCACAGTTCGGCCTTGTGGTACATGGCCATCGCGTGGCTGCCCTTGAGCCGTTCGTTGCCGATCAGGTAGGGCAGCCCCTGGGCGAGCACGGTGAAGTGCACGGCGCCTTCGTCGTGGTCGAGGAAGAAGGCGTTGTAGAAGGCGGACGCCTCCCGGGCGTGGCGCAGGTAGTCGTGGTCACCGGTGTGGCCGGCGAGGATCAGGTAGGCCAGGATCGCCTGCTCCTGCTGCCACCAGGTCTTGCGGTCGTGCCAGGCGAAGGCGTGCCGGCCGTTGACCGCCTTGCGCTGCACGGTGTCGTACCAGCCGCCGCGCTGCGGGTCACGGCCCACCGCGGGCATGGTGCGGGCCAGTTCCCGGGCCACCGCGAGGTATTCGCGCTTGGGGAGCACGGCGTTCATCCGCATCAGGTTCCAGGCGATCTTCAGGTTGTGGCCGACCACCGCCCGGTTCTGCTGCCAGCCCCAGGTGTGGTCGGGCGTCCAGTCACCCTGGAAGCGCTCGTTGACGAACGGGCTGCCGCCCGGCGAGCGGTCCGGCATGTGGGTGACGATCATGTCGAAGATGTGTTCCAGCATGCGCAGATGGCGCTCCTCGCCGGTGGCGAGGTAGAGGTTGATCAGATACGCCGGGGCGTGGTCGCCGAGCGCGTTCCAGTTCTTGCGAGCCCGGTTGGGGCCGAGGCCGTCGTGGTGCGGGCTGAGCGTCACCGGGTCGATGTGCGAGTAGTAGCCGCCCAGCCGCGGGTCGTGGAAGAACTTCTGGAACAGCCGGACGGTGTCCTCGATGTCCTTGGCGATCACCGGGTCGCCGGTGACCCGGTAGGTCTGGGCGAGCCCGACCAGCGCGTAGATCTGCTCGTAGGCCGGGATCGCCTGGTAGTCGTCGCCGAACTCCGAGGCGAACAGCTTGCGTTCGCGCAGCCGCTCCAGCTCGATGCCGTGATACCAGTAGACGATGTCCTCGGCCTCGTCGTGGAAGCGCATGTGGTCGTGGAGGTAGCGCGAGCCGCGCTCGGCTACCTCCAGGAAGTCCTCCTCGCCGGTGAGCATGTAGGCGCTGGCCATGCCGTACACCATCCGGGAGATGGTGTCGGTCTCCTGCACGTGCTCGTCGGTCTTGTGGCCGGCGGTGTTGACCCGGGTGCGGTAATCGGTGAAGTCCACCGGGCCGTCACCGAACTGCGAGCGGCGGTAGAACCGCCCCAGCCGCTCGATCTGCCGCACCCACCAGCCCTTGCGGTCGAACGGGTACGGCACCTCGCCGTCCCCGACGAACAGCAGCTTGGACACCTGGAAGTACAGCCCTTCCGGATCGGGGTAGACCGGCCCGTAGGAGAAGACCAGGGCGCCGTGCACCAGGTACTCGTCGATGCGCTCGGTGACGTCCCGGTAGGGCTCGCCGAGGTTGCGCAGCAGCTCGGCCGAGGTGGACTCGGACAGATGGAGGGTGAGTTCCCGGTCGTCCAGCGTCTTGATCTGCACCCGGCTGCCCTGCCGGGAGAGTACGTAGCCGGCCGCGCTGTCGGAGAAGGACCAGCTGAGGTGGGCGTTCACGCGGCTGCCTTCCGCAGTTCGGCCAGGCGCTCGATGACGGTACGGGCCAGCAGGTGGCAGTGGTCCGCGGTGCGCACGGTGACCAGGTCGCGGTCGACCACCACGTCCTGGTTGAGGTAGACCGCGCCCATGTTGCGCACGTCGGCGGCGAGGTTGTTGTGGCAGGCGACCGGGCGCTCCCGGACCAGCTCCGGGGCGGCCGAGACCAGCAGCAGCCCGTGGCAGCAGAACGCCTTGACCAGGTTGGGGATGCGGAACGCCCGTCGGAGCAGCTCCAGCGCCGGCGACGCCTGGTCGACGTCCTCGCTGTACCGCAGCCGGTCCGCCACCATCCCGCCGGGCACCACCAGCGCGGAGTACTGGAGCAGTTCGTGGTAGTCCAGCGCCTCCAGGTCACCGTCGACCTCGACGGCGCGCCGGTGTTCGTGCCCGGTGAAGGTGAGCCGGGGCTGCCCCCACAGCCGGGTCAGCAGCCGTACCTCGGCGCCCTCCTCCGCGAAGCGCCGCAGGTAGTAGTCGATCTCGTCCTCCACGAAGTCGCTCTCCATGAGGACGCCGACGCGCTTGCCGGCCAGTCGTCCGGTCTTGAGCGGTTTGACGGTACCCATGTGCACATTCCCCGAATCGATCCGGCTGATGTCGTGTCAGTTCCATCGGGCGCCGGCCGCCGCGGTCACAGCACGGCCGAGCCGGGCATCGGCTCCAGCGCGTCCACGGTGTAGCCGCGGATCCGCGCGGAGCCCCCGTCGAGCACCACGGTCCAGGTCTGGTGGGCGTCGAAGCCGAGCCACCGGCTCTGCGGGGCGGGTGGCGACCACACGCTGGCCTGCCAGTTGACCACCACCTTCACCTCGGCGATCGCCGGGCCCATCGGCAGCACGGCCACCGAACGCACCTCGTGCGCCTCGTCGAAGAACCGGTGGGTCACCGTCTCGTACCAGTCGGCGAAGCCGGCCAGGCCCTCCACAGTGCCCTCGGGGAAGCGCATCACCAGCCCGTCGCGGACCAGGAACGGCACCACCTCCTCCAGTGGGTCGTGCCGGTCGAGCGCCCGGTACCACCGGCGGGCCAGGTCCTCCACCGTGGCCAGGGTGAGTTCCGCGTGGTTCTGCACGGTCGGCATGGCTTGCTCCTCGCAACGTCGTCGGGGCGGTGCCGCACGGTCAGTCGGTCACCAGGTCCACCAGGAACGGACCGCGGTGGCCGAGCATGGCGCGCACCGCGTCCGCCACCTGCTCCGGCTCCGCCACCCGGACGGCCGGCACCCCGAGCGAGCCGGCCAACTCGGTGAAGCGGATCCGCGGCCGGGACAGGTCGAAGGCGTCCGGGTAGGCGTGCGGCTCGATCGCCCGGTCCCGCCAGTAGCGCTCGATGTTGTGGTCCAGCAGCCGGTAACGGCCGTTGTCGCAGACGACGAACTTGGCGTCGATGGCGTACCGGGCCGCCGTCCACAGCGCCTGGATGGTGTACATGCTGCCGCCGTCGCCGGTGAAGCCGACCACGGTCAGCTCCGGCCGGGCCAGCTTGACCCCCAGCGCCCCCGGGATGCCCACTCCGAGGGAACCGCCGCGGGTCTGGAAGTAGGTGCCCGGCACCCGCGGCGGCAGCCACCGGGTCAGCGCGGGCGAGCAGGTCAGCGCCTCGTCGAAGACGGCCAGCCCGGGCGGTGCCTGCGCCGCCAGCTCCGCGGCGAAGCGGTCCGTCATGGTCCGCGGCGCCGCCTGGCCGTCGGCCCGCGGCGGTGTCCGGGTGCCGTTCTCCGGCGGTGTCCGGGTGCCGCGGCGGGGTTCGCGTCCGCGGGCCCGCAGCCGTCCGGCGAGCGCGGCCAGGGTGGGCGCCGGGTCGGCGGCGAGGCCGACGCCGACGGGGAAGTTCTTGCCGATCTCGTAGGCGTCCGCGTCGATGTGCACGATCCGCGCGCCCGGCCGGAACGGGGCGGCCAGCTCGGGGAAGACCTCGGGGAAGACATACGTCCCGACGATCAGCACCGGGTCGGCGTCGGCGACCACCCGGGCGCTGTCCGCGCCGAACATGTGGCCGAGGTTGCCGGCGAAGAGCGGATGCGTGGTGTCGAAGTTCACCTCGGAGGAGTTGACCCCCCACACCGGCGCCCCCAACAACTCGGCCACCTCGGTGAGTTGCCGCTGCGCGCCGCTGACCGCGACCCCGTCGCCCATCAGCACCAGTGGCCGGTCCCCGGCGAGCAGGGCGTCGGCGGCCCACTCGATCGCGTCCGGCTCCGGCACCACCCGGGTCGACGGCACACCGGCGGCCACCGCGGGCTCCTCGGTCTCCTGGTCGAGCACGTCGGCCGGGAGCACCACCAGCACCGGTCCGCGCGGCGGCGTCATGGCGATCTTCACCGCCCGGCGCACCACCCGCAGCAGCGACGCGGGATGCACCACCCGGGTCGCGTACTTGGTCACCGGCTCGGCCATCGCCACCAGGTCCGCGGCCATCTGCGCGTCCATCGCGTCGTACCGCACCCCGGCCTCGCCGGCGAGCGCCACCAGCGGCGAACCACCGCGCCGCGCCTGGTACAGCATCCCGATCGCGTTGCCGAGCCCCACCCCGCTGTGCAACTGCACCAGGCCGGGCCGGGCGCCCGCGCGGGCGTAGCCGTCCGCCATGGCCACCGCCACGCTCTCGTGGAGCGTCAGCACATAGCGCGTGGCACTGCCGTCGGCCAGGTCGAGGAAGCCCTGCTCGACCGTGCCGGGGTTGCCGAACATATGGGTGATGCCGTCGGCGGCCAACTGCTCGAAGAGCGCGGCCTTGCCTGGTCTGGCGGACATCCGTCCCTCCCTGGGAACCCTGGGACACGGCACGACACGGCACATCACGACATGGCGCACGACACGGCACCCGGCACCGGGCGCGCCGCTACCACCCGTAGCGGGTCAGCCCGTTCTCCAGCACCTCGATCAGCAACTCGCCGGCGAGCGTGGAGTCCGGGGTGGAACGGGCCGTGACGAACGGGAAGTCGACGACGACCGAGGTCTCCTTGCCGACGTTGCCGTGGAAGCGGCCGTCCGGCCCGGTGGCGTCCCGCAGGATGTACTCCAGCGGGTACGGCGGCGGACCCATGTTGAAGTCCACGCCGAGGAAGCCGGTGCCGTCCTTGTAGTCGTACTCCTTGGGGTGGCCGGTGACGTGCTTGCCCCACAACAGGCTGCGCCGGCTCTCCCAGTCCCGGGCGAAGGCGAGCGTCGCCACGCCGTAGCACTCGGCGAGGATCGGCCGCCCCGCCGCGGCGAAGGCGAGCACCAGTTCGTGCAGGCGCTCGTTGTTGGCCAGGTCAACGATGGGACCGCTGCCGCCGACGATCATCAACGCGTCGAAGGCGGAGAGGAGTTCGCCGGTGGCCCCGGCGAGCCCGCGGTGGTACTCCTCCAGCTCACGGAGGTGGTTGAGCGCGCTGTAGTAGGGCCGCTCGGGGACCATCTCGGCGAGGCTGAGCGGGTTGTCCAGCCGGCTGGAGTCGTCCAGGGCCCGCGCGCGCCGGGCCATGTCCCGACTGGTGACCGAACGGCCCAGCGGCGGGTCGAGGTACTCGGAGTCCAGGCTCGGCGGCAGCGCGTGCGCCCGCTTGCCGTTGGGGGTGATGAACGTGGTGCGGTAGTCGCGGGCGTCGAACGCCTCCAGCGGACCGACGAGTTCCTCCCCCCAGTAGCCGTACTCGGAAAGCACCACCAGGATGCGTTTGGACACGGATGTCTCCCTGCTGCGAAAGGGGATGCCCGGGTGCCCGGGAAAGACAGCCCGGGGAGGGCGCGGAAGCACCGCAGACGCACCCGATTCAAGCCCGCCCGGGGCACCGACCACAACAGCCGCGTGACGACTGTCGTGACTTGCCGCAACCGTCGCGGATCCGGGCCGCGCTGATTACACGGCCGGGGTCGCTCTGCTGCCCTGAAATTCGAACAACGCGGCGGCGCGCCCCGCGTCCCCACGAGGCGGCGACGCCGTGTCCCCCGTGGGCGGCACCGCCCGAGAACCAGGAGCCGTCGGTCATGACACCTGCCGATCCCCGTACCGCCAGACTGCCTTCACTGACCGGACTGCGGTTCGTCGCGGCAGCCCTGGTCTTCGTCTTCCACGCCTCCTTCGAGCACTTCTTCGGCGACCCCGGGGCGCAGCACGGGTTCTCCGCGCTGGTGGCCAAGGCCGGCTGGCTCGGGGTGTCGTTCTTCTTCGTCCTCAGCGGCTTCGTGCTGGCCTGGTCGGCGGCGCCCGGCGACACCGCCCGGGCGTTCTGGCGGCGGCGGTGCGCCAAGGTCTACCCCGGCCATCTGCTCACCGCCGTCGCCGCGTTCGCGCTGCTGGCCGCCACCGGTGGTGTCTTCACCGTCGGCCAGGCCGTCACCAACCTGCTGCTGATCCAGTCCTGGTTCCCGCAGGTGACCATGTTCGGCAGCGGCAACCCCGTCACCTGGTCGCTCTCCTGCGAGGTGCTGTTCTACCTGGCGTTCCCGCTGCTGTGGCGCGGCATCCGCCGGATCCGCCCCGAACGGCTGTGGTGGTGGGCCGCGGCGATGGTGGCCGTGGTCGCCCTGCTGCCGCTGGTCGCCGAGGCGCTGCCGGCCCGTCCGCTGGTCTCCATGCCGGACGGCACCAGCCCGCAGTGGCGGTTCTGGCTGGTGTACGTGCTCCCGGCGGCCCGGCTACCGGAGTTCGTGCTCGGCGCGGTGCTCGCCCGGACGGTGCGGGCCCGCCGGTGGTCCCCGGTCGGCCCGCTGCCCGCCACCGCCCTGCTGGTGCTCTGCTACTGGGGGGCCACCCGGGCGCCCTACCTGTACAGCCTCACCGCGGTCACCATCGTGCCGCTCGCCCTGCTGATCCCCGCGGTGGCCCGGGCGGATGTGACCGGACGCGCCGGGGTGCTCGGCCGGCCGCCGCTCGTCCGCCTCGGCGAGCTGTCGTTCGCCCTGTACCTGGTCCACCGGCTGGTGCTGATGTACGGTCACCGGCTGCTCGGCGCCGGACGCACCTGGTCCACCCCGGCCGCCGTGGGGCTGGTGCTCGCCTTCCTCGCGGTGAGCCTGCTGGCGGCCTGGGTGCTGTACGGCGTCGTGGAACGCCCGGCGACCAGACGCTGGGGGCGGCGGCGTCCGGTGCCCGTCACACCGGCGCGCGATCCGGCGCCGGTGCGCTGAACGATCTCGCGACTTGCGGGAGTTGCCGCAGTCTCCACCGGTTCCTGGCAGCCCCGGGCCGCCGGACGTGATGCTGGTGGCGCGTCCGTCGGACCTCCCCGGCACCCGCGGGACCGCAACCTCACCGGCGGGCGGACGACCGGTGGCGTCCGGCGTGCCCGGCCGGTCCCCGCAGCACACCCCGCCCCGTGCGGACCGTCGCCCCATCCCCGCCACCCATGGGAGGAACAGTTGAGCACGCCCACGTCGTCACCGCTCGCCCCGGTGGCCGCGCCGCTCCCCGGCGGCCTGCCCCGTACCACCACCGCCCTCGCCCCGGCACCCGAGTGGTTCAAACGGGCCGTCTTCTACGAGGTCCTGGTGCGGGCCTTCCACGACAGCGACGGCGACGGCATCGGCGATCTGGGCGGTCTCACCGCCAAGCTGGACTACCTGCGCTGGCTCGGGGTGGACTGCCTGTGGCTGCCGCCCTTCTTCGCCTCCCCGTTGCGTGACGGCGGCTACGACGTCTCCGACCACCGCGCGATCCACCCCGACACCGGCACCGTCGAGGACTTCGCCGAACTGCTGCGCGCCGCCCACCGGCACGGCATGCGCGTGATCATCGACTTCGTGATGAACCACACCAGCGACCAGCACCCGTGGTTCCAGGCCTCCCGCACCGACCCCGACGGCCCCTACGGCGACTACTACGTCTGGGCCGACGACGACACCAGGTACCGCGACGCCCGCGTCATCTTCGTCGACACCGAGACCTCCAACTGGACCTTCGACCCGGTGCGCAAGCAGTACTTCTGGCACCGGTTCTTCTCCCACCAGCCCGACCTCAACTACGACAACCCGGCGGTGCAGGAGGAGATCCTGGCCGCGCTGCGGTTCTGGCTCGACCTCGGGGTGGACGGCTTCCGGCTGGACGCGGTGCCCTACCTGTACGCCGAGGAGGGCACCACCTGCGAGAACCTGCCGCGCACCCACGAGTTCCTCAAGCGGGTGCGCCGCCTGGTGGACACCGAGTACCCCGGCCGGGTGCTGCTGGCCGAGGCCAACCAGTGGCCGGAGGACGTGGTCGACTACTTCGGCGACTACTCGGTCGGCGGCGACGAATGCCACATGGCCTTCCACTTCCCCGTCATGCCGCGCATCTTCATGGCGGTGCGCCGCGAGAACCACCACCCGGTCTCCGAGATCCTCGCCAAGACGCCGCCGATCCCTTCCGGCTGCCAGTGGGGCATCTTCCTGCGCAACCACGACGAGCTGACGCTGGAGATGGTCACCGACGAGGAACGCGACTACATGTACGACCAGTACGTCAAGGACCCCCGGATGCGCGCCAACATCGGCATCCGCCGCCGCCTCGCCCCGCTGCTGGACAACGACCGCGACCAGATCGAACTCGTCAACGCCCTGCTGCTGTCGCTGCCCGGCTCGCCCATCCTGTACTACGGCGACGAGATCGGCATGGGCGACAACATCTGGCTCGGCGACCGGGACGCGGTACGCACCCCCATGCAGTGGACCCCCGACCGCAACGCCGGCTTCTCCTCGGCCAACCCGGCCCGCCTCTACCTGCCCGCCATCACCGATCCGGTCCACGGCTACCAGGCGGTCAACGTCGAGGCGCAGATGGCCGGGCCCAGCTCGCTGCTGCACTGGACGCGCCGGATGCTCGGGCTGCGCCGGCGCCATCCGGCGTTCGGACTCGGCGACTTCGAGGAGGTGCCCTCCTCCAACCCGGCGGTCTTCGCCTACCGCCGCCGCCACGTCGCCGAGGACGGCACCCGCTCCACGGTGCTGTGCGTCAACAACTTCTCCCGCCATCCGCAGCCCGCCGAACTCTCGCTCGGCGCCTACCTGGGGACCACCCCGGTGGAGATCACCGGTGACGTGCCGTTCCCCCCGGTGGTCACCGACGCCTACCGGCTCAGCCTCAAGGGCCACGGGTTCTACTGGTTCGCGCTGCTGCCGTCGGAGGACGTGCTGTGAGCGTCGCGGCGGATGTGGTGAGCCGTACCGGACCGGTGCTGCCGCCGGGGACGGAGGCGGCGCTGGCCGACTGGCTGCCGCGGCAGCGCTGGTTCGCCGGCAAGGGCGCCGGTCCGGCCCGGGTGGGCGTGGTGCAGCGCACCGTCTTCGCCGACCGGCTGGCCGAGGGCGGACCCCGGGGGCTCTTCCTGGTGGTCCGCGTCGACTTCGCCGACGGCACCGCGGCCCAGCACTACCAGGTGCCGCTCGCCGTCCGGGCCGGGGCGCCGGAGCCGCCGGGCCCCCACGTCATCGGCCACATCGACGGGACGACCCTCTACGACGCCCTCGCCGACCACGAACTCGTCTGCGAGATCCTGCGGTTGATCGGGTCCGGACGCACCCACCACCCGCTGGCCTTCCGCAGCGAACCGCCGGTGCGCTCCGGGGTGGCCGCACCGCTGGCCGAGCCCGCCTCCGCCAGCCGCCCGATCGGCGCCGAACAGAGCAACTCCTGTGTCGTGGTGGACGACCGCTACCTGCTCAAGGTCTTCCGCCGCCTGCACACCGGGGTCAACCCCGACCTCGAACTCCAGCGCGCGCTGCGTGCCAGCGCCAGCCCGTACACCGCGCCACTGCACGGCGCCGTGGAGGGCGAACTCGACGGTGCGCCGCTGACCTGCGCCATCGTGCAGACCTTCCTCTCCGGCGCGGTGGACGGCTGGGAGCTGGCCGGACGCGATCTGCGGCGGCTGCTGACCGATGACGGCAGGTGGGAGGGGGACGGAACCGGCTTCGCGGCGGAGGTCTTCGCCATGGGGCGCGCGGTGGCCTCCGTCCACGCCGACCTGGCCGCCGCGCTCGGCAGCGACACCATGGGGCGGGATCAACTCGTCGCGCTCGCCGAGGCGATGAACGGCAGGCTGGACGAGGCCCAGCACGTCGTGCCGGGGCTGCGCCGGTACGCGGGTGCGCTGCGGGACGCCTTCGCGGCCCTCGCCGCCCTGCCGCCCGGCGTCCCCGTCCAGCGGGTGCACGGCGACCTCCACCTCGCCCAGGTGCTGCGTTCGCGGTCCGGCTGGACACTGATCGACTTCGAGGGCGAGCCGGCGGCGCCCATGGCCGAACGCGCTGTCAAGCACTCACCGTTGCGCGACGTCGCCGGGATGCTGCGTTCCTTCGACTACGCCGCCCACCTCGCGGTGCCGGACCGCGCCCCCGATCCGGCCGGCGCCCGGGCCGGACGTGCCTGGGCCGACCGCGCCCAGGACGCGTTCTGCCGGGGGTACGCCGCCGTCGCCGGCCGCGATCCGCGCGAGCAGACGGTGCTGCTGCGTGCCTACACCGTGCACAAGGCGGTCTACGAGGCGATGTACGAGGCGCGCAACCGGCCCGCGATGGTGGCGGTGCCGATGGCCGCCATCGACCGGATGACCCGGTGACGCGGGGCGGCAGGCCCGGGCGTCACCCCTGGCCGGACGGGGCCGGGGCGGCGTGCTCGGCGGCCCGGGTCACCGGTTCCCAGGCGGCCCAGGTCTCCATCCGCCGCCGGTATGCCGCCAGCGCCGCGTCGTACACCGTCCCGCCGAGGATCAGCCGCAGCGGCGGGTCGTCGCTGTCCACCAGGGTCAGCAACGCCTCGGCGGCGAGCCGCGGTTCGCTGTCGACGGAGCCTTCCGCCCACAGCCGTTCCAGCTCCGCGCGGAGTCCGGCGTACGCCGGGTCGGGGGTGGTGGCGGTGGCGTTGGCGTACAGATCGGTCCAGTAGCCGCCGGGCTCCACGATGGTCACCTTGACGCCGAACCCGGCGACCTCACCGGCGAGCGCCTCGCTCATCCCCTCCAGCGCGAACTTGCCCGCGCTGTACAGTCCGGTGGTCGCCATCGAAGTCACGCCGCCGATGCTGGACATCTGCACCAGGTGACCCCGGCCCCGTGCCCGCAGCACCGGTATCACCGCCTGGGTGACCCACAGCGCGGCGAAGAAGTTGACGTCGAGGTGGGCGCGGGCCTCGGCCTCGGTGAACTCCTCGACCATGCCGGTGGCGAGCACCCCGGCGTTGTTGACCACGATGTCGAGGCCGTCGAAGTGGTCGGCGGCTGCCGCCACCGTGGCGAGGACGGCGGCGCGGTCGGTGACGTCCAGCCGCAGCGGCAGCAGCCGTCCCTCGTGGTGTGCGGCCAGCTCTTCGAGCCCGGTGATGTCCCGTGAGGCGGCGGCCACCCGGTCGCCGGCGGCGAGGGCGGCTTCGGTGAAGGCGCGGCCGAGCCCCCGGCCGGCCCCGGTGATGAACCAGGTGCGGGGGGCGCGGGCGGCGGAGGGGGCGGTGGTCATGGGGGATTCCCTTCGGGTGCGGGGGCCGGGGCGGGCGGACGGTCGTCGCCTCCAGCGAGACGAGCCGTCTCGTCTTGCCAGCGACCATGACAGCTCGACCGGCCCGAGTCAAGACGGACCGTCTCGTCTCGCTCCTGGTAAGGTCGCCCCATGACCACTCAGCGCCGGAGCGGCACCCCGGACTCCCGCCGCCGCAGCGAGACCTCCCGGCGGGCCATCCTCACCGCCGCCTTCGACCTCGTCGGCGAGGTCGGCTACGCCAAGCTGAGCATCGAGGGCATCGCCGCCCGGGCCGGGGTGGGCAAGCAGACCATCTACCGCTGGTGGCCCTCGAAGGGCGCACTCCTCTTCGACGCCTTCCTCACCCTGGCCGAACCGCCCGACGGCGGCCCCACCGCGCTCCCGGACACCGGAGACCTGGAGGCCGACCTCAAACTCGTGCTGCGGGCCACCGTCGAGGAACTGCGCGACCCCCGCTACGACGGCCCGATGCGCGCCCTGCACACCGAGATCGTCAACGACCCCGCGCTCGCCGCCGAATACGCCGAACGCCTCGGCGGCCCCATGCGGGAACTGAAGAAGGAACGCCTGCGCGCCGCCCGCCACGCCGGCCAGCTCGCCGAGGACGTCGACCTCGACCTCGCCGTCGACATGATCTTCGGCCCGGTGCTCGACCGCTGGCTCCACCGCACCGGCCCGCTCACCGCCGCCTTCGCCGACCGGGTCGTCGAGACCGCCCTGCGCGGACTGAGCCCCCGGCGGTAGGACCACGGCGGCGTACGCCGGGTGGCCGGACCCGGCACCGCACACCGGAGCGCCGCGCCGCGCGCACCGCGAAGCCGACGCGCACCCGGGCCCGCTACCCGGCCCGCCTCCCCGAGGCGGAGACCCTCAGCAGCACCCGGAAACCGCGCAACCCCGCCGCGTCCTCGCCGACCGGAACACCCTCCGCCTCGACCCAGGCGTGCGCCCGGAACGGCTCGGTGCGCACCCCCGTGCACCAGTCCGGCCACTGACCGGAGAGCCGGCACAACAACGCGGTGGCCACCGACCGTTGAAGGCAGTAGGGGCCGGCGCAGCGCAGACTCACCGCCACCACCGCCTCCCGCGCCCGGGCCGCCGACTCCGCGCCGGCCGGCCGCGCGCCCCGGCACACCCGGGTGAGCACCCGCCGCAACCGCCCCGGCGGCAGGCGCACCAGCAGCCGGGCCGCGAAGACCGCGCACAACGCCACCGCCCGCCGCCACCACGGCAGCAACGCCCGCTCGTCCAGCGTCACCTGGGCGCTCACGACACCACCAGCCCGGCGTCCCGCAACATGGCGACCAGCCGCCCGACGTCCCGCTCCGCCCGGTCGCCCGCGCTCGGACACCGCTCCCGCAGAGCGGCGGCGGCCAGCGCCTCGTCACCGGTGTCCAGCAGGGCCTCCAGCACGGTGGCCCCGGTGGCGTTCAACTGCCAGTAACGGCCGCTGCGTTCGTCCAGCAGCACCATGCCTCCCTCGGTGGCCGAACGGGTCACATGACGGGCCAGTGTGAAACTCACGCCGCACCTCCTTGCCACGCCGTGTCGTGCCCGACCGCCCGCAGCCAGGTGGCGCAGGACAACGTGGCGTCGAGCGGCAGCAGCCCCCGGGTCACCGGATGGAGCCCGGTGAGCGCCGCGCGCAGCGCCTGGCCGTCCACCAGGCCCCGGTCGGCCAGTTCCGCGCAGACGTCGAGCACGTCGTCCCGGTGGCGGCGCAGCCCGGTGAAGAGCTCCGCGCTGTAGTCGCCCTTGGTACGGCGGTCGAGCAGTTCGCCGGGGACGACGCCGCGCAGCGCCGCCGCCAGTACGGGTTTGTAGTGGTCCAGCGCCCAGCGGTCGGCCAGCCGCACCGCCAGCGCCGCGTCGAGCACCCGGTCGTCGAGGTAGGGGGCCTCGTAGGCGACCTGGAGGCCGGCGACGGCGTGACCGAGACCGCGTACCGCCGCGCCGGCCGCGCGCACCGCGCGGATCATGTCGTGCTGCACCCGCAGCGGGGCCAGCGGTGCCGGACGGGCCTCGGCCGCGGCGGCCAGCAACCGGCGCGCGGTGGCCGTGGCCCGTGGCGTCGCCCACGGCGGCATCACCGGGGGCACCCCCCAGTCGGCACCGGTGACCCAGGACGAACCCGGGGTGAGCGTGAGCCGCTCGGCGCAGCGCGCCAGCCAGCGCGGGTAGTCACCGCCGCCCCATACCTGGCGCGCGGTGGTCAGCAGCGACCACCGGCCCAGCGTCCGGGTGGCCCGCAACTGCCGTACCGCCACCGCCGGATGGGCCCGCGCCATCGCGTGCAGCAACGCCGGGCGCATGGTGAACAACTCGTCACCGCCGATCCCGGTGAGATGGATCCGGGAGCCCTCCCGCGCCGCGTGGGCCACCGCGTGGGCGGCCTTGGCCCGGGTGCGGGCCAGCACGACCGGGCCCTCCAGATCACCGTCGGCGCACGGCGGCGTGGCGAACCACCGGGGGCCGTCGTCGGCGGCCACCACCACGTGCCGCGCGGCGCCGAGCCGTTCGGCGGACCGGGCCGCCCACGCGCTGTCGTCGTTGCCGGCGTCGACCGCCAGCGCGTGCAGCGTGACCAGCCGGGCCGGGCCGTCGGCGGCCAGGAAGCACAGGCCGGCCGAGTCCAGACCGCCGGACAGGTCGGCGCTGAGCACCCCGCCGCGTGCCGTGCGGACCGCGACCGCCTCGGCCAGCGCTTCCCGTACGGCCGCCGCGGCGGCGGCCATCGGCAGCCGTGGCTCCGGCGGCACCCACCAGCGCACCACCCGTCCGCCGCCGTCCCGGGCGAGCCGCAGCCAGTGGCCGACCGGCAGCGTGGTGACCCCGGCCCAGCCGCTCTCGTCGCCGACCGGCCACGGCGCGTCCGGCGCCAGCAGCCGCAGGGCCAGCCGTTCCTCGTCCACCCCGCGGCCGGACAGCCGGGCGGCCAGCGCGGCGCTGCCGGAGGCCACCGTCACCCCGTGGTGCTCGGCGAAGTAGACCTCGCGCACCCCCGACAGGCTGCCCTGGAGGCGCACTTCACCGCCGACCGACAGACACAGGTGGTGGCTGCCGGCCAACGGGCCGGTGAGCGCGCCTGTCTCGTCGGTGGAGACCACGGTGGCCAGCCCCGCCGCCAGCGACCGCTCGTCGAAGTCCGTCATGCCGAAGACCACGGCGCTCCGGTCACCGACGGACGCGCGCACCACCGCGTCCTCGGCCCAGTGCCCCACGATCCAGGGCCTGCCCGACGGATGGGCGATCGACCGCCCCCCGCTCGCGCTCTGCAAC
The DNA here is from genome assembly GCF_000240165.1 of Streptantibioticus cattleyicolor NRRL 8057 = DSM 46488. NCBI lineage: Bacteria > Bacillati > Actinomycetota > Actinomycetes > Kitasatosporales > Streptomycetaceae > Streptantibioticus > Streptantibioticus cattleyicolor. The sequence continues at coordinate 77,288 of NC_017586.1, read as the reverse complement.
CCCCGCGCCAGCGCCGCGCCGTGCGGATGGTCCGGAAAGACCGCGAACTCCACCCCCACACAACCCCCCTCACCGATGTGCGCAGGCGGACTGCGCCGGTGTCCCCGCACCGGCGCAGCCGCAAGGGCGCTGGGTCAGTCGTCCCACCAGCCGTACCAACCGTGGTGCCAGTCGTGGTAGTCACCCCAGTGGTAGGAACGGGTCAGCTCGGCGAAGGAGCCGACCTCGACCAGCATGGGGGGCTCGTATGCCTCGATGCTTTCGGTCACCGCAAAACACCTCCTCTCGCCATGTCAAAGCCTGGCGCTGTAAAGAAGTGTTGCAGTGCGTAGTCAAATTGGCACCACCCGTAAGGGTGAAAGGCCGCGATTCCCGGCTTGGGAGGTTGTGCGACGGGTGCCTTCGGTGCTCACCGGCGCTTTGCGGAGCGCGACGGCGCCCGCCCGGCGGCCACGCCCGCAAGCTGATGTGGTGTCAGCTCTTGGGGGTGGCCGGCGCGGCGACGGCCGCCAGCGCCTTCCGCATCACGTCCGGCTTGTTGGTGATGATGCCGTCGGCGCCTTCCCGGGTCAGCCGTACCGCGGTCCGCGGGTCGTTGACGATCCAGGCGAAGGCACGCATCGGCCGGCCGTGCGGCCCGCGCACCGCGTGGACGGCGGCGAAGTAGCCGGGTGGCACCCGGTTGCCGTCCGGGTTGATCTGGTCGGCGAAGGCCGCGTCCCGCTTCAGTTCGGACACCGGGGGGTTGCCCAGCAGGCCGGTGGTGACCTGGGGCAGCAGCCGGTGGAAGGCGGCCAGCGAGGTCGCCGAGAAGCTCTGCACGATCAGCCGCCGGGCCACGTGGTCCTGGTCGAGCCAGCCGTCGCGGCGCAGCGTGTCCGCGATCTGCCGCTCGATCCCGGGGTAGCGCCGCGGTTCCTTGATCTCCAGCAGCAGGTTCTGCCGGTTGCGTTCCACCCGGGCGAGGTAGCGGTCCAGGGTCGGCACCCGTTCGCCGGCGTACCGCGAGGAGAACCAGCTGCCCGCGTCGAGCTTCTCGATCTGCGCCAGGGTGAGGTCCGAGACGTTCCACGGCGCCCGGTCCGGATAGACCTGCCGCGCGTCGGTGGTCCGGGCGAGCGTCGCGTCGTGGATGACCACGAGGTGGCCGTCCTTGGTGCGCTGGACGTCGTTCTCCACCCAGGTGACCCCGAGCTGCCGGGCCATGTCGATCGAGGCCAGGGTGTTCTCCGGGGCGTAGGCGCAGGCGCCCCGGTGGCCCAGGACGATCGCCGAGGGGCGGGCGTCCGCCGCCGGGGCCTGACTCGCCCGGTGGACGCCCGGCGCCTGGCAGGCCACCCCGGCCAGGGCCAGCGTGGTGGCCGCGACGGCGACGCCGCCCTTGGCCGCGACGGGACGGGGACGCAGGCGCATGGGACCTCCCGGGACGGTGGAACGCACATCCGTCACCGGCACCTCGTGGTGTCCCGGTGACCGGCCCTGGCGATCCTACGGCCGCCGCACCGGGCCCGCCGCCCGGCCGGTCCCGCCCGGCCGCCGGATCACCCGTCCGTCCCACCGCCGGTGGTGGAGCGGCGCGGCCGGAGGGGCGTCGCGCCCGCCTCCGGCCGCGCCGGTCTCAGCTCGCGGTGCAGCTGAGCGTGGGAGCCGGGTTGGCACCCGAGTAGGTGGCCTGCAACCCGAAGGAGGTGTTGCCGCCGGGGGCGATCACCGCGTCGTAGCTCTGGGCGCTCGCCGTCACCGACGCCCCGGTCTGGGTGTAGGCGGCGTTCCAGGCGTTGGTGACCTTCTGGTCGCCGCCCCAGGTCCAGGTCACCGTCCACGACTTCGTGGGCGTCTGGCCGGTGTTGGTGACCGTGACGTTCGCGGTGAAGCCGGAACCCCAGTCGCTGGCGACGGTGTACGCCGCCCGGCAGCCGGAACCGGTGCCGCCCCCGCCGCCGCTCGCCGTGGTCGCGGTGACCGCGGCGGAGGCCGGGGAGACGTTGTCGGCCGCGTCGAACGCTGTGACGGTGTAGGTGTAGGAGGTGGCCGCGGACAGACCGGTGTCGGTGTACGAGGTGCCGGTCACGGTGGCCGCCAGGGTGGTGCCGCGGTATACGCGGTATCCGGTGACGCCGACATTGTCGGTGGCCGGCGACCACGACAGCGACACGCTGGAGGCGGTGGTGCCGGTGACGGTCAGCCCGGTGGGCGCGGTCGGCGGGGTGGTGTCACCGGTGCCGCCGGTGGAGCCGATCGCCGGGTAGGCGTTGCTCACCAACTGCTGGAACTGCGCCGGGAACCACTGCCCGGCCGGGACGTCGTAGCCGGGGATGGCGCCCGTGGGGTAGGTGCCGCCGTTGCCGTCGGTCTGGGTGCCGGCCGGGTCGCAGTGCGGGTCGCCGTGGCTGTGCGTGGCGGTGGGGTAGTCGCCGTCGGACTCGCCCGGCGGCTTGATCCACACGAAGCCGATGATGTGGCTGTCGGCGCCGTACGGCTGGACCTGCGGACGGGCACCGAGGCCGGCCCCGTCGACGTTGCACCAGTCACCGCGGAACGGGCGCTTGTCGACACGGTTGGCGTTGACGTAGTCGGTGGCGTTGCCCGGGGTGGGGTCGAGCGCGGCCGGGCGTCCGGGGCCGCCCCAGCCGTTGCGGGAGGTGTCGATCAGGAACCCGATCCGGGCCGGGAACCCGGCCGACACCAGCGTCGAGTACATGGCGTTGTCGTAGCCGTACTCGTCGAAGTAGGGGTTCCACTGGTAGAAGTTGACCGCCTTGAGCGCGGTGCCGCCGACGGTGAGGTCGGGGTCGGTCAGGAACGGCTCGCGCAGCGGTGTGTAGTTGGCGGTGTCGCTGATGAAGCCGTCCACGCTGTCGTACCCGGCCTTGGTCGCGGAGACCACCTTGACGTACTCCCGCGCGGCCGGGCCCATGTTGCTCGACCAGCCGAGCCAGGCCGAGTGGGCGATGTCGAGGTAGGTGTAGACGTTGGGGACGGGGTGGAGCTTGTCGAGCGCGTACTCGATGCCCTGCTCGTAGTAGGGGGTCGCGGCGGCGCAGGCGGGCTTGCTCTGGTTGGTGACGGCGTTGGGCAGCGAGTCCGGCTCGATCACCGCGGCGACCCGCAGGTCGGCGTAGGCCGGATCGCCGACGATGGCGGCGATCGGGTCGATGTACTGGGACTCGTACTGCGCCAGCCCCGCCGCGGTGGCGGGCAGTTCGCCGTTGGAGGCCAGCGCGGCGCAGTCCCGGCCGGGCAGGTCGTAGACGACCAGCTCGACCAGTACCGGCGAGCCGGAGCTCTTCGCCTGGGCCTCGGCGGCGTCCAGGTGGGCCCGCAGGCCGCGGTGGGTGCCGTCACCGGCGATCGCGGCGATGTGGTCCAGCCAGATGGCGGTCGGGTAGTCCGCCACCTTCGCCTCCGCGGCGCCGAGGCTGCCGCCGTCGGCCGCCGCCTGGGCCTTGACCTCGGCGACGTAGTCGGGGTTGAGGTAACTCGTCGCGCCCACGTAGGGGTTGGCCACGTGGACCGTACCGGCGTGGGCCGGCTGGGACGCGACGACGGGTAGGAGCGCCGCGGTACCCAGCACGGCCGCCGTAGCGGCTGCTCTGAGCCGACGCATGAGGGGATGCGGCACTGCCGATCCTTTCGCTGGTCGGTCGGTGGATGCGGTGCGTGGTGGTGCGGTGGGACGGCGCCGGTTGGGAGCGCTCCCACGCCTGCCGCGGCGGAACCGCCCGCCTGGTGGGGCGGTACGGTTCGCTGCGGGGCGGCGGCGACGTGCGGCGGCGGGGGCCGCCGGCTACGGGCACCGGGTCACCGGTGTCGGCGACGCGCTGTCATCTGACACCGCATCACATCAAGCCAGCGCCCCGGTGCCGCGTCAAGGGGCCCGGATGCGTTCACTTCCTGAAGGAGGTTGGGCGGGGGAGCGGAGCGGTCAGGCGGACTCCCGCACCACCAGCTCGGTGCTGAGCACCACCTGGCGGCGGGCGGCCGAGCGGTCGGCGATCTCGTCCAGCAGCACCCGGGCCATGGTGCTGCCCATGGCGTGGATCGGCTGCCGCACGCTGGTCAGCGGTGGCTCGGTGTGCCGGGCCACCGCCGAGTCGTCGAAGCCGACCAGGGCCACGTCGTCGGGGACCCGGCGACCGGCCTCGCGCAGCGCCCGCAGCGCCCCGGCCGCCATCAGGTCGGAGGCGGCGAAGACGGCGTCCACCTCGGGGCGGCGCTCCAGCAGCAGCCGCATCGCCCGGGTGCCGCTCTCCTCGGTGAAGTCCCCGGCGGCCACCAGGCCGTGCCCCGGGCGGTCCACCGGCAGCCCGGCCTCCCGCAGCGCGTCGGCGTACCCCTGGAACCGGCAGGAGGCCACGTACATGTCGCCCGGGCCGGTGATGGTGGCGATCGTCCGGCGCCCCCGCGCCACCAGGTGGGCCACGGCCGCGCGGGCGCCGCCGACGTTGTCCGAGTCGACGTAGCTGACCCGTTCCCGGCCGGAGCGGCGGCCGTTGAGCACGGCCGGCATCTCGATGCGTTCCAGCAGGTCGGGCAGGGGGTCGTCCTCGTGCACCGAGACCAGCAGCACGCCGTCGACCCGGTGCGAGGTGAGGAACTGGGCGAGCCGCTGGCGCTCCTTGGGGGTGCGGATCAAGGTGAGCAGCAACTGCGTGTCGGTTTCGGCGAGTTCGGCGCCGACACCGCGGATGATGTCGGAGAAGTACGGCTCCGACAGCTTGCTCTCGGACTCGGGGATGACCAGCGCGATGGCGTCGTTGCGGTGGCCGGCCAGCGCCCGGGCGGCCCGGTCCGGCACGTAGCCCAGCTCGGCGATGACCCGTTCCACCGCCGCCTTGGTCTTGGGGCTGACCCGCCCGGAGCCGTTGATGACCCGGGAGACGGTGCCCCGGCCCACCCCGGCCAGGGAGGCCACCTCCTCCAGGGTCGGCCCCCGCATCCGCCGTCCGTTCGCCGTCATCGTCGCCTCCCGGCTGTCGTGCTCCACTGCCCGGTCCCTCCGTCGGCGGCGTGCCCCGGTCGTCCGCCGGGCGACTCCGCTCCCTTGACATCCTCCCGGAGACCGGAGAGTCTTCGACTCACGTCGGCTGGGAGCGCTCCCACAGTAGCCGACACTTCACTTGTCACATGTCACCGAACTGTGAACCACCGCGCACCGCCGTCCAGCCGCAGCTTCTCGCGCCCAACCGCGCGCCAGCCAGTCGCCATTCAGGAGGGCTCCGCCATGTCCACCTCCCGTCCGCACCCTCACCGGCCACGCCGCCGCCTGCCGGTGGTGGCCGCCGCCGCGGCGCTCGCCGCCGGTCTGCTCGCCGGATGCTCCGACGGCCCGGGGGAGACGTCCGCCTCCTCCGGGACCATCACCTTGAAGGTCGGTGACTTCGGGACGTTCGGCTACAACGACAAGGGCGCGGGCCTCTTTGCCGAATACATGAAGCTCCACCCCGATATCAAGATCGTCGAGGACAACAACTCCAACGAGCAGAACTACTGGAACGCCACCCAGGCCCACCTCGCGGCCGGTTCCGGCGCCGCCGACATCCAGGCGTTCGACATCTCGCGCATGGGCCAGGTGACCACCACGCTGGCCGGGAAGTTCGCCGACCTGTCCAAGGTGTCCGGGGTCGACCCGTCCTCGTGGGCACCGGTGAAGTGGGCGCAGGGCAAGGCCGCGGACGGCAAGGTGGTGGGCCTCGGCACCGACCTGGGGCCGGAGGCGGTCTGCTACAACACCAAGCTGTTCAAGGCCGCCGGGCTGCCCACCGACCCCGCCGCGGTCGGCGCGCTGTGGACCGGAAGCTGGGACACCTTCGTCAACGTGGTGGGCAAGCGCTACCAGCAGCACGCCCCCAAGGGCACCTACTTCCTGGACAGCGGCGAGGGCCTGTTCAACAGCGTGGTGGGCAGCGGCGCCCAGCAGTACTACGACACCTCCGGCAATCCGGTGTACGAGACCAACCCGGCGGTGAAGGCCGCCTGGCGGCTGGCCGGGCAGGCGGTGGCGGCTGGCGAGACCGGCGGCATCGCGCAGTTCTCCACGCAGTGGTCGGCCGGTTTCTCCGGCAACACCTTCGCCACCACCATCTGCCCCGCCTGGCAGATGGCCAACATCGTCAACGACGCCGGGCCCAAGAACTCCGGGGTGTGGAACGTGGCCACCGCCCCGCAGGCCTCCGACTGGGGCGGCTCCTACCTGACCGTCCCCGCCCAGGGCAGGCACGTGGCCGAGGCCGAGGCACTGGTGCGCTGGCTGACCGACGCCCCGCAGGAGGCCAAGGTCTTCGCCACCCCCAACGTCGGCAACTTCCCGTCCAACGTCAAGGCCTACCCGCTGCCCCAAGTCGCCGGCGCCAAGAACGCCTTCCTGTCCGGCGCCCCCATCGGCCGGATCTTCTCCGAGGCCGCGCGGAAGATCCCGGCCGCCCCGATCGGCCGCTACGACGGCGTCATCCGCAACGACATGGGCAACGGCGTGCTGCTGATGGAACAGCGCCACCAGAGCCCTGACCAGGCGTGGCAGGCCACCATGACGCAGATCCGGACGGACACCACCGGCTGACCCGGCGCGCGCGGCACCGGGACCCGACACCACCGCGGCGTCCCGGCCGCCCCCGCGCAGGCAACCGCACCGACCCCGCCCAAGGAGAACGCCGTGGCCGTGTCCGCCACCGCCGCCCGGGGGAGCGGGCCCCAGCCCCCGCCCCCGGCCGGCCCCGCACCGCACCACCCGCCACCGCCCGCCCGCCCCACCTGGCGCGGCCGGCTCTACCGGCTCGACGTACGCCTCACCCCCTACCTGTTCGTCGCCCCCTTCTTCCTGCTCTTCGCCGCCTTCGGGGTCTTCCCGCTGGTGTGGACCGGCTGGACCTCGCTGCACTCCGTCAGCACGCTGGCCCCCAACGAGATGACCTGGACCGGGCTGGACAACTACACCTCGCTCCTGCACGACCAGGTCTTCCTCAAGTCGCTGCGCAACACCTTCACCATCGGTGTGCTCTCCGCGGTGCCGCAGCTCCTGGCCGCCATCGGACTGGCCCACCTGCTCAACTACCGGCTGCGCGGCCGGGCGTTCTTCCGGGTGGCGCTGCTCGCCCCCTACGCCACCTCGGTGGCCGCCGCGGCGCTGATCTTCCAGTTCATCTTCCAGCAGGACGACGCCGGCTTCGTCAACTGGGTGCTGCACTGGTTCGGGGTGCCCCCGGTCGCCTGGCAGGCGGGGTCGTGGAGTTCACAACTGGCCGTCTCCGCCATCGTCATCTGGCGGTGGACCGGCTACAACACCCTGATCTACCTCGCCGCCATGCAGGCCGTCCCGCAGGAGCTGTACGAGGCGGCGTCGATCGACGGGGCCAACTGCTGGCAGCAGTTCCGCCGGGTGACCGTGCCGGCGCTGCGGCCCACCATCCTCTTCACCGCGATCATCTCGGCCATCGGCTCGCTCCAACTCTTCGGCGAGCCCTATCTGTTCGGCGGCAGCCAGCTCGGCATCAACGGCGGCCCGGACAACCAGTACTCCACCCTCGCGCTCTACGTCTACCGGCTCGCCTTCAGCTCCGAGCACCTGGGCCGGGCCGCCGCCGTCGCATGGGTGATCTTCTTCCTCGCGGTGCTGATCGGCGCCGCCAACGCGGTGGCCGTCCGGCTGCGGCGCGGCAGGGCGGGAGGACGGACATGACGAGCCTGCGCCTGGGCGTACGGGCCGGACGGCAACGGCACGGCGGACCGCTGGCGTATCTGGTGCTGACCGTGGTGGCGGTGGCCTCGCTGTTCCCCCTGTACTTCGCGGTGGTGGCCGCCTCCACCTCGCAGAGCCGGATCGCCCAGAGCCCGCCGCCGCTGGTGCCCGGCGGCAACCTGCTGCGCAACCTGCGGGCGGTGTGGAACTACAACGGACCCGGTGCCCATTCCCTCGGCCTGGCGCTGGTCAACTCGGTGATCGTGGCCGGCGCGGTGACCGCGGCCACCGTGCTCTTCGCCACCTTCGCCGGCTTCGCCTTCGCCAAGCTGCGCTTCACCGGACGCAACGTGCTGCTGACGCTGGTGGTCGCCACCATCGCGGTGCCGCCGCAGCTCAGCGTCCTGCCGCTGTTCCAGCTGATCTCCGGGCTGCACTGGACCGACCACCTCCAGGCGGTGATCCTGCCCGGCCTGGTGACCGCGTTCGGTGTCTTCTTCATGCGCCAGTACCTGAGCGAGGCGCTCCCCACCGAACTGCTGGAGGCCGCCCGCACCGACGGCGCCAACTCGCTGCGCATCGTGTGGCACGTGGTCTTCCCCGCCGCCCGTCCCGCCATGGCGGTGCTCGGCATGCTCACCTTCGTCCAGGCGTGGAACGACTTCCTGTGGCCGCTGATCGCCCTCACCCCGACCGGCAACCCGACGTTGCAGGTGGCGCTGGCCGGCATCGGCGGCGGATACAACATCAACGAGGCGGTGATCATGGCCGGCGCGGTGATCGCCACGGTGCCGCTGCTGGTGGCGTTCGCGCTCTTCGGCAAGCAGATCGTCGGCGGTGTGATGCAGGGGGCGGTGAAGGGATGAGCCAGGCGACCCCGTCCGCCCCGCGCCGCCCGGCCTCGCGTACCTCCCGCCGCCCGACCCCGCACGATTGGGAGCCATCGATGACCGAACCCGCCCGCGACCCCGGAACCCTGCGGTTCCCCACCGGATTCCTGTGGGGGACGGCGACCTCGGCCTACCAGATCGAGGGCGCGGTGCGCGAGGACGGCCGCACCCCGTCGATCTGGGACACCTTCAGCCACCGCCCGGCCACCGTGACCGGCGGCGACACCGGGGACGAGGCGGTGGACCACTACCACCACCGGGCCGAGGACGTGGCGCTGATGGCCGGCCTCGGGGTGGGCGCCTACCGGTTCTCCGTCTCGTGGCCCCGGGTGCAGCCCACCGGGCGCGGCCCCGCCGTACAGCGCGGCCTGGACTTCTACCGTGCCCTCGTCGACGACCTGCTGGCGCACGGCATCCAGCCGGCGCTCACCCTCTACCACTGGGACCTGCCGCAGGAGCTGGAGGACGCCGGCGGCTGGCCGCACCGGGACACCGCGTACCGCTTCGCCGAGTACGCGGCCCTGGTCGGCGCCGCCCTGGGCGACCGGGTGCCGCTGTGGTCCACCCTCAACGAGCCGTGGTGCAGCGCCTTCCTGGGCTACGGCTCCGGGGTGCACGCGCCCGGCCGCACCGAACCGGCCGCCGCGCTCGCCGCCGCCCACCACCTCAACCTCGCGCACGGCCTCGCGGTGAGCGCGCTGCGCGCCGTGCTGCCGGGGCACGCCGGGGTCTCGGTCTGCCTCAACCCCCATCTGGTGCGCGCCGCCTCGAACGACCCGGCCGACCTGGACGCCGCCCGGCGCATCGACGCGCTGGGCACCCGCGTCTTCACCGGTCCCATGCTGCACGGCCGCTACCCGGCGGACCTCGTCGAGGACACCGCGTCGGTCACCGACTGGTCCTTCGTGCGCGACGGCGACGAACGCGCCGTCCATCAGCCGCTCGACGCGCTCGGCGTCAACTACTACACCCCGACCCTGGTCGCCGCCGCCCCCGACGGACGGCCCGCGCAGCGCGCCGACGGACACGGCTCCACCACGCATTCGCCCTGGCCAGGGGCGGACCGGGTGGACTTCCGGCGGCCGGACGGGGAGCGCACCGCCATGGGCTGGGCGATCGACGCCTCGGGCCTGTACGACCTGCTGATGCGGCTGAGCGCCGACCATCCGGGGCTGCCGCTGCTGATCACGGAGAACGGCGCCGCCTTCGACGACCAACCCGACGCGTCCGGAATGGTGCACGATCCCGACCGGATCCGCTACATTCACGATCACCTCGCCGCGGCGCACCGGGCGATCAGCGATGGTGCCCCGGTCCGGGGCTACTTCGTGTGGTCGCTGCTGGACAACTTCGAGTGGTCCCACGGCTACGGGAAGCGTTTCGGGCTGGTGCGGGTGGACCGTGCCACGCAGGTGCGCACCCCCAAGTCGAGCGCGCGCTGGTACGCCGAGGTCGCGCGCACCGGGGAGTTGCCGCCGGCCGGGTAGCCCGCCGGGGCCGCCGCGGCCGTCCGGCGGGAATGTCGCATTCCTTTACTTCACAGAAACTGGATTTCCAAGGTCCCGTTCTGTGTGGACCTTGTGTCTGCTGGGTCCGATTAGCCGGACAGGGTCCAAAGAGGCGCGGGTGAGGGCGGAAATTGCGCCCTGACCCGCGCCTACCTGCGATGCGGCGGCAGGGAAGGTAACTATTCAGACACGGGATCTTTGCAGAGCACTTAACTCTCCCTACTCTGAGGCAACTCTCAATCTCATCCCATTTTTCGAGAGGCCCTCATGGCTAGCGTTGACCAGTACGCCCCGCAGACGGCACGTGATCCCAGCACCCTGCGCCGCGATGTCGGTCTGATCGGATTGATGTGGGCGTCCGTCGGATCCATCATCGGCTCCGGCTGGCTGTACGGCGCCAAGAACGCCGTCGTCGTGGCGGGACCGGCCGCCATCATCTCCTGGGGCATCGGTGCCGTGGCGATCGTGCTGCTCGCCCTGGTCCACGCCGAACTCGGCGGCCTCTTCCCGGTGGCCGGCGGCACCGCCCGCTACCCGCACTACGCCTTCGGCGGCCTGGCCGGCATGTCCTTCGGCTGGTTCTCCTGGCTCCAGGCGGCCACCGTGGCCCCGATCGAGGTCGAGGCCATGATCGGCTACGCCGGTCACTGGCACTGGGCCCAGGGCCTCCAGCACAAGGACTCCACGCTGACCATCAGCGGCTTCGTCGTCGCAGTCGTGCTGATGGCCGTCTTCGTGGCGGTGAACTTCCTCGGCGTCCGGCTGCTCGCCCACACCAACAGCGCCGCCACCTGGTGGAAGGTGGCCGTGCCGCTCTTCACCATCTTCGTGCTCGCCGCCACCCACTTCCACGGCAGCAACTTCACCTCGCACGGCTTCGCCCCGTTCGGCGTCAAGGGCATCCTCGGAGCGATCAGCACCAGCGGCATCATCTTCGCCCTGCTCGGCTTCGAGCAGGCGATCCAGCTCTCCGGGGAGAGCCGCAACCCCAAGCGCGACATCCCGCGCGCCACGCTCGGCTCGGTCGCCATCGGCGCCCTGATCTACCTGCTGCTCCAGGTCGTCTTCATCGGCGCGCTGCCCGGCGCCTCGTTCGCCAAGGGCTGGGCCAACCTCGACTTCGCCGGCATCAGCGGCCCGTTCGCGGGTCTGGCGACCCTGGTCGGCCTCGGCTGGCTCGGCGTCGTCCTCTACGTCGACGCGGTGATCTCCCCCGGCGGCACCGGCCTGATCTACACCACCTCCACCTCGCGCATCTCCTACGGCCTGAGCAAGAACGGCTACGCGCCCAAGCTCTTCGAGAGCACCGACAAGCGCGGCGTGCCGTGGTTCGGCCTGATCATCTCGTTCGTCACCGGCGTCGTCTGCTTCCTGCCCTTCCCGAGCTGGCAGCAGCTGGTCAGCTTCATCACCTCGGCGAGCGTGCTGATGTACGCCGGTGCCCCGCTCGCCTTCGGCGTGTTGCGGGACCGGCTGCCGGAGCGGGCGCGCCCCTACCGGCTGCCCGGCGGCTCGTGGATATCCCCGGTCTCCTTCGTCATCTCCAGCTTCATCATCTACTGGTCCGGCTGGGGCACCCTGTGGCGCCTGGGCATCGCCATCGTCCTCGGCTACCTGCTGCTGGGCGGGTACGCCACCTACGCGCACCGCAAGGGGCTGCCGCAGGCGCCCCGGCTGGACTGGAAGGCCGCCCAGTGGCTGCCGGTCTACCTGATCGGCATGGGCGTCATCTCCTGGCAGGGCGGCTTCGGCGACGGCTCCAAGGGCAACCTGCCGCTGTGGTGGGACATGGCCGTGATCGCGGTCTTCTCGCTGGGCATCTACTACTGGGCCCGGGCCACCGCGCTGCCCGCCCCGGAGATCGAGCGGAACATCGCCGACGTCACCGTGGTCGACGAGGGCGGCCACTGACCGGATCCGATCGACGGACCCAGCCGAACAGGGCACCGGCCCGGCCGACATCAGTCGGCCGGGCCGGTGCCCTGTGTGCGCCCTGGCCGCTTCCCGGCCGGTCGGCGGTCCGCCGGCGGGCTAGAAGAAGCCGCCGTCGTCGTCGGTGACGACGGTGTCGTACTCGTCGCCCTCGTAGTAGTTGTTCTCCACGATCGTGGTGTTCTCGATCACCTGCGGCTCGTGGTCGTCCAGCATCTCGTTGAGGAGCGCGCCGGCCGCCAGCCCCGCCACGCCCGCGCCGACCACGGCCGCGGTGCTGTGCCCGGGCCGCTGCGGGTAACCGGGCTGGGCGTAGCCGCCGGACGGCTGGGCGTAACCCTGCTGAGGGTAGCCGGGCTGCGGGTAACCGGCGGTGGGCTGCGGGTAACCGGCCGCGGCGCCCTGCGGCATGTAGAACGGCGGCGGGGTGGTCTGCACCCGCTGCGCGCACGGCCCGCACGCCTGGATCGGCCGGGAGACGCCCCACTGCGGGGCCCACATCACGCTGACGCTGCCCGGAGCGTGGGAAGGATCGAAGAAGCAGGTCACTGGTACCCCCTGAAGGTCCCGTTGTTCGCACGCCCCACCGCGGTGCGGCGCTGTCGCCCCGAGCATGATCCACTCACGGGGCCGAGCCAAGCGTACCCGTGGCCGCGCCGGGCCCGCCGTCACACCCAGCGCGCGGTGAGGCGGTCGCCCATGTCACCCAGCGGCGTGCCCAGTTCGGCACAGGCCGAGGTGAGCCGGTCGCGCATCCAGGCGTACTCGGCGCCCACCGCCCGCCGGGTGTGGCAGAAGTCCAGCGCCAGCGGCACCGCGTCGACCCGTCGCACCACCGGGCCGTCCAGCGTCACCAGCCACAGCACCCCGAGGTCGTTGCGGAGCACCGGGTGCACCGCGTAGTCGTCGATGAAGTCCCCGAGGTCGTACAGCACCCGCCGGGTGAAACCGTGCGGTACGTGGGCCGAGTGACCGGCCACCACGGTGGCGCCGGCCGCCAGCAACCCAGGCGCGCAGCGGCGTACGTGGGCCACCGGCCGCGGCGTCATGTTGGGCCCCCAGTGCACGGTGACCACGGCCACGTCGCACCGTTCCCGCAGCGCGGCCACCGCGTCGGTGAGCCACCCCGGCACCCCCGACCACAGATCCGCGTACGCGGTGCCGGGCCGGTCCGGACCGGCCGCGAACTCCTCCGGGTGATCGGTGACGCCCAGCAGCCCGACCCGTACCCCGCCCGCGGTCAGCACCGCCGGGGCCCGCGCGGCGGCCACGTCCGGCCCCGCGCCCACCGCCGCGATCCCCGCCCCGGCCAGCAGCTCACGGGTGTCCGCGAGGGCCTCGGGGCCGAAGTCCAGGGCGTGGTTGTTGGCGAGCGTGACGGCGTCCACCCCGAGCCCGGCCAGCGCGCGCACCGCGCCGGGCGGGGCGCGGAAGAAGAACGGCTTGCCGGGGACGGGGGCCGGGGCGCCGCGGTCGGAGACGCAGCACTCCAGGTTGAGCACGAACAGATCGGCCGCGGCGGCGGCCCGCCCGACCTCGGGCGCGAACAGCGCGTCGGCCCCGCACCGCGCGAGGCGCCCCGCCACCTCGCGGCCGAGCATCGTGTCCCCGGCCAGCGCCAGCCTGACCGTCATCGCGGGCACCACCTCTCCCGTCCCATGGTCCCTCACCCGGCGCCGCGACCCTCGCGCAACCGGGCCGCGCGCAGCACCAGTTCCAGCTCGAAGCGGGCGTCGGGGTCCTGGAGGAGATCGCCGAAGAGGTCGTCGAGCTGCCGCAGCCGGTAACGCACGGTCTGCGGATGGATACCGAGGCGCACCGCGACCTCGTTGGCGTTGCGCCCGCTCTGCAACCAGCACAGCAGGGTCTCCGCGAGCCGGTCGCGATGGGGCGGGCGCACGCTCTGCAACGGGCCCAGATGGCGGGCGGCGAGGGCGTCGGTGAGCGCCTCGTCGCGGAAGAGCAGCATGGTCGCCAGATGCTCGGCGCAGCGCACCACCTGGTCACCGGGGAGGATGCCGCGGCGGGCCAGCACCAGCGCCTCGGTGGCCCAGCGCAGCGACCGGGCGCCCTGCGGCACCGGCACCGTCGGCCCCAGGGCGGCGCGGTGCCCGCGCAGCGCCAGGTCGACGGCGCGGTCCCGGCCGGGGCCGTCCGGATCGGGGACGACCACACAACCGGGACGGGAGTCGAAGCGGGCCAGGAACTCCGGCGGGACCATCGGCGGCGCCGCCTCCGGCTCGCCGGCGTGGTCCACCACGAGCACGGCGATGTCCCTGGGCACCGGCCACTGGGCGGCGTGCGCCAGGTCGCTGACGACCTCCGCGGGCGCGGGCGGTTCGCTGATGAGCATCTCCAGCAGCCGCCGGCGCCGCCGTTGCAGCTCCCCGGCGGCGCGTAATCGGGCCTCGGTGTACCCGGCGGAGGTGGCCTCGGCTATCTCGTCCAGGTGCAGCAGGATCGCCTCACCGAGCGCGGCCAGCACCTCGCGCGGCACCAGTTCGGGGTCGGCCAGCTCGTTGATGCGCCGCCAGGTGACCCGCGCCGCCAGCCGCAGCGCCACCTGGAAGGCGTCCAGGCTGCGCCCCTCGTTGGCCTCCCCGCGGCCGATGCTGCGATAGGTGTCGATCACCGACTCCGAGGCGCCCACCGGCTGCCGCAGCCGCTCCATGAACAAGGTGAGCCCCTGCTCCACCCCGGTGCGCACGGTGCGCGTGTACGTCGGGTCGGCGGGGCGCGCGTACTCCGGGATCTGCGTCTGGATGGCCGCCACGACGTCCTCGGAGACCTGGGGGAGGTACGGCAGGAAGTGGTCGTGGAGCTGGGGCGGTAACCGGCTGAACGGTTCATGGACCGAAAGCTTGCGCTCCGACACCGTGGCTGCCGCTCCTTCCGCGTGGCGGGACCGCTCCGGGCCGTCGACCGTACCGGCCCGTCCGGGCGCGCGCTGCTGACCGGAACGCGGATTGCCCGGCCGCGTCTTGTCACTTTGCTGACAACACGCGGCCGGGGCAAGGCGGCCCGCGCGGCGGATCAGCAGTCGTCGGGCGCCGGTTTGCCGGCGAAGCGGTCGGCGAACCAGCCGACGGCGTCGTTCACCGCCTCCTTGTCGGTGAGCAGGTGGTCACCGGGGTAGGTCTTCCAGGCGGTGGTGATCCCGGCCCGGCAGTACGCTTGCCGGGTGGCGTCCTCGGTGGCGGTGGGGATCACCTCGTCGGCCAGGCCCCGGTACTGGAAGACCGGGAAGGCCACTTCGTGGTCGGCGCCGGAACCGGCCGGGCCCACCCCGACCCCGAGCTTCTGGGCGTCCAGGATCTCGCCCCAGCTGCGTCCGTCGGTGCCGCGCAGCGCGTAGAGCTGGTCGAGGCTGTAACCGGCGGTGCTGTAGCTCTCGATGCGCTGACCGGCGAAGGAGACCACGGTGCCGGCCAGGCAGAGCGACTTGGCCTTGGCCACCGCCGACCGCCCGGTGGAGTTGAGCAGCGAGTCGAACGGCAGCGTCGGGTAGGCCGCCGCGATGCCGATCGCCGCGTCCCCGAGGAACCCGGCGAACGCGCCGCCGTTGAGCGAGGCGGCGACCGTCTTCAGATCGCCCGGCACCCCGCCGGAGGCGTCCCCGGCCACCCGCAGTTCCGGCGCGTAGGAGCCCGCGAGTTGGGCCGCCCACAAACTGGCCGCGCCGCCCTCGGAGTACCCCCACAGCCCCACCCGCGCCTGCGGGTCCAGACCGCTGCCGGGCACGGCGGGCGCGGCCCGGGCGATGTCCAGCAGCGCGTGGGCCGCGTCGGTGCCGGAGACGTACCGATGCGTCTGCCCGCCCAGGTAGCCGGCGCCGTCCGTGGCGGCGACCGCGAACCCCGCCTTGAGCGCCGCGGCGATGTTGTCGCCCTCGTACTCGTCCTGGTACGCGCCGGCCAGCTGCCGGGAGAACGCGCACTGCGGACCCAGGCCCAGCGTGCCGGGGTTGAAGGCGATCACCGGGCGGCTGCCGGCGCCGGTCCACGGCGCGGTGGGCACCGCCACCGTCCCCGAGACGGCCACCGGGCGGCCCGAGTTGTCGGTGGAGGCGTACTGCACCTTCCACGCGGTCATCGGTATGCCGCCGGGCACCTGGGTGAGGGTGACCTGGCGGCAGGCGAGCACGGTGCCCGGTGCCGCCGTGACGGCGTCGGGCGCGGTGTAGATCGCCGCGTCCGGCGCGTCGCAGGTGGTGGCCGCCGGTTCGGCGGCCCGGGCGGTGCCCGCCGCCACCTGGGGCGCGGCGAGCGAGCAGGCGAGCAGGGCCGCGACGGCGGCCACCGTACGGGTGGTGCGGTGCGGTACGGCGGTCCCGTGGTCCGCCGTTGTCTTCTTCCGCTTCGTCTTCACCAGGGCTCGTCCCTTCGCGTTCGGTGCAGCGGGTCCCGCGACCGGTGCGGCGCGCGCACGGCACCGCAGGCCCTCGGACCCGTCGCTTGGCAAGCGGTGACGCTACGAAGCGGCCCGGCGGCGGCCATAGTCCCCGGCGGCACAACCCGGCCGCCTCCGACTGTCGCCGCGACACAACACGGCGCCACCGGCCCGCCGGACGCCCGCCCCGCGGGCGTGTTGTCACCGCGCTGACAGCGGACCGTGCCGGAACTGTCACCACACGCACTTACCCACCGGTAGCGCCGCCCAGGAGTCTTTTCCTCCGACCGGCACGGCCGGTACCCGGCCGGGTGAGGAGGGACGTGCATGACGGTGGCCGACGCGACGACGACACCCCCGCGGACGGCGGCGGCCCTGACGGCGCTCGCCGAACGCCGCGCCCGCGCCCTGCTCGGCGGCGGACCACAGGCCGCCGCCCGGCAGCACGCCCGAGGCCGGCTCACCGCCCGGGAACGCGTCGAACTGCTGCTGGATCCCGGCTCGTTCGCCGAGACCGACGCCCTGGTGCGCCACGACTGCCCGGCCCTGGGCGCGTCCCGCCCGTACGGCGACGGCGTGGTCACCGGGCACGGCACGGTCGACGGGCGGCCGGTGGCGCTCTTCGCGCACGACGCCACCGTCTTCGGCGGGAGCATGGGCGAGGCGTTCGGCCGCAAGGTGCTCAAGGTGATGGACCACGCCCTGAGGACCGGCTGCCCGGTCGTCGGCCTCAACGACTCCGGCGGCGCCCGCATCCAGGAAGCCGTGGTCTCCCTCGCCCACTACGCCGAACTCGCCCACCGCAACGTCCGCGCCTCCGGGGTCATCCCGCAGATCTCCCTGCTGCTCGGGTCCTGCGCGGGCGGCGCCGCCTACTCACCGGCGCTCACCGACTTCACCGTGATGACCGAGGGCACCTCCCGGATGTTCGTCACCGGACCCGACGTCATCCGCTCGGTCACCGGCGAGGACACCACCGCCGAAGCCCTCGGCGGCGCCCGCGCCAACGCCACCGTCAACGGCAACGCCCACTACCTGGCCGCCGACGAGGCCGACGCCTTCGACTTCACCCGGGTGCTCCTGTCCTACCTGCCCGCCAACAACTGCGAGCCGCCGCCGGTCTACGCCGGCCCCGGCGCGGACGACGCCGCCGACGACCCGGTGCTCGACACCCTCGCCCCGGCCTCCCCGCGCGCCGCCTACGACATGCGGCACATCGTGCGCCGCGTGGTCGACGACGGCGAACTCCTGGAGATCCACGAGCGGTTCGCGCCCAACGTGGTGTGCGCCTTCGCCCGCGCGGCCGGCGCCACCGTGGGCGTGGTGGCCAACCAGCCGGCCCACGCCGCCGGCGCCCTGGACATCGACGCCTCCGAGAAGGCGGCCCGCTTCGTGCGCTTCTGCGACGCGTTCGGCATCCCGCTGCTCACCTTCGTCGACGTCCCCGGCTACCTGTCCGGCGCCGAGCAGGAACGCGACGGCATCGTGCGCCGCGGCGCCAAACTGCTGTACGCGTACTCCGAGGCCACCGTCCCCCAGGTCACCGTGGTCACCGGCAAGGCCTACGGCGGCGGATACGCGGTGATGGGCTCCAAGCACCTGGGCGCCGACGTCAACCTGGCCTGGCCCACCGCCCGGATCGCCGTCATGGGGGCGCGCGGCGCGGTGGAGATCCTGCACCGGCGCGCCCTGCGTGAGGCCGCCGACCCCGACGCGCTGCGCCGCGAACTCGCCGACGCCTACGAACGCGAGGTCGCCACCCCCTACACCGCCGCCGAACGCGGCTACCTCGACGCCGTCATCGCGCCCCGCGAGACCCGCCGGTACGTCCTGCGGGCGCTGCGGGCGCTGCGGGAGAAGAGCCGGCCGGCCCCGGAGCGGCGGCACGGCAACATCCCGCTGTGACCACCGTGGGCGCGCCCCGCCGCGTCCGCCGTGCGCACCGGCCCGGCACGCCGCCGGGACGCGCGTGCCCCGCCCCGAGTTCCCCGTCCCCCCCCCGAGAACCTGGAGCCGCCATGTCCGCCGTCCGCGAAGCACGGCCAGCGCCGGACGACCGCCCGCTCACCGAACACCTGCGGCACTGGGCCACCGTCCGCCCGGCCCACCGGGCCTTCACCTTCGTGCGCTTCCCCGACCCCGGCCCGGGCGGCGCGCCGGCCGCCACCGGGGTGCACGACTCGCTGACCTGGCGGGGACTGCACCGGCGGGCGACCGCCGTGGCCGCCGAGCTGACCCGGCGGACCGGCCCCGGCGAACGGGTCGCCCTGCTGCTGCCGCAGGGGCTCGACTACGTGGCCGCCTTCCTCGGCTGCCTGTACGCCAGGGTCATCGCCGTGCCGCTGTTCGGCCCTCAACTGCCCGGCCACTCCGGGCGGTTGGCGGCAGTGCTGCACGACTGCGAGCCGGCCTGCCTGCTCACCGACTCCGCGACCGCCGGCGCGGTACGCGACTTCACCGCCCGGCACGCGGTGCCCGGCGCCCCGGTGATCGAGACCGACCGGATCCCCGACGACGAGGACGGACGCACCCTGCCGCCGCCCGACCCGGACGACATCGCCTACCTCCAGTACACCTCCGGCTCCACCCGCACCCCGGCCGGCGTGATGATCACCCATCGCAACGTGGTCGCCAACGCCCGGCAGGCCGCCGGCGCCTTCGGGCTCGCCGCCGACACCACCACCAGCGTCGGCTGGCTGCCGCTCTTCCACGACATGGGGCTGGTGCTCAGCGTCGCGGCGCCGGTGACCGGCGGCTGGCCGTCGGTGCTGATGGACCCGGTGGCCTTCCTCCAGCACCCGGTGCGCTGGCTGCGGCTGCTCGGCGGCTACCCCGGCACCCTCAGCGCCGCCCCCAACTTCGCCTACGACTACTGCGCGCGGCGCGTCCCGGCACCGGAGGCCGCCCGGCTGCGGCTGGACCGGGTGGCGGTGCTGATCAACGGCAGCGAACCGGTGCGCGGGGCCACCCTGGAGCGCTTCCAGCGGGCGTTCGGCCCGGCGGGGCTGCGCCCGCAGGCCCAGTGCCCGGCGTACGGGCTCGCCGAGGCCACCGTGCTGGCCTGCGCCGACCGGCCGGACTCGGTGCCCCGGCAGGTGGCCTGCGACCGCGCCGCGCTCGCCCGGGGCCGGGTCGTCCCGGCGGGCCCGGCCGGGGACGACCCGGCGCTGCTGGTGGACTGCGGGGCACCGGCCGGGCAGCGCATCCGCGTCACCGACCCGGACACCGGCGTGCCGCTGCCCGACGGCCACGTCGGCGAGATCCGGCTGCGCGGCCCCAACATCGGCCTGGGCTACTGGAAGCACGCCGGGCGCACCGCCGGCACCTTCGCCGCACCGCTGCCCGGCGAGGCGGGGGAGTGGCTGCGCACCGGAGACCTCGGCGCCCTGCACGAGGGACGGCTGCTGGTCACCGGCCGCGCCAAGGACCTGATCATCGTGGACGGCCGCAACCACTACCCGCAGGACATCGAGGAAACGGTGCAGAACACCGTCACCTCGGTACGCACCGACCGGGCGGCCGCCTTCACCGTCCCCGACGGGAACGGCGACGACGACGGTGAACTCCTGGTGGTCGTCGCGGAACACCGACAGAATCTGACGGTACGTCAGGACGAGTGGGCCGCCGCGGAACGCCTCGCCCGCACCGAGGTCGCCGCCCGGCACGGGATCCGCCTGCACCGGCTGGTGGCCGTGCCCCCGGGCACCGTACCGCGCACCTCCAGCGGCAAGGTCTCCCGCACCGCCTGCCGCACCCGCTACCTGGCCGGCTGCTACCGGTCGGACGCCGACGGCGCCCCCGGCTACACCCCGGACCCGGCGGAGGCCCGGCGGTGAGCGCCGGCCGCGACGAGACCGCCGCCGTCGTCCGCCGCACCGTCCTCGCCCGGCTGCGGGAACGGTACGGGACCGACCCCGCCGAGGTCACCGACGACCGGCCGTTCGCCGAACTCGGGGTCACCTCCCGGGACGCCGTCGCGCTCGCCGGGGAGATCACCGAGGCCACCGGGGTCGCCCTGCCCGGCACCGCGCTGTGGGACGCCCCCACCCTGCGGCGCCTGCTCGACCTGGTGTGCTCCGGCGCCCCCGCCACGGGTACGGACCGCGAACCGGCCGCGCCCGGCCCCCGCGGCGACACCCGGATCGCGGTGATCGGCATCGGCTGCCGGCTGCCCGGCGGCATCGAAGGCCCCGGCGCCTTCTGGGAGTTCCTCACCCGCGGCGGCGACGCCGTCGGCACCGTCCCCGAGGACCGCTGGGCGGGGTTCGCGCCCCCGGACGACCCGGCGCTCGCCGCGGTGAGCCGGCACGGCGCCTTCCTCGCCGACGTGGCCGGCTTCGACGCCGACTTCTTCGGCATCGCCCCGCAGGAGGCCGCCGCCATGGACCCGCAGCAGCGGCTGCTGCTGGAGGTGGCCCGCGAGGCGCTGGACCACGCGTCGGTGCCCGCCGGCTCGCTGGCCGGCTCGGACACCGGGGTCTTCGTCGGCATCAGCGGCAACGAGTACGCCCGGCTGACCACCGCCGACCTCGGCGCGGTGGACGCCTGGACACCGCCCGGCTCCGCCCTGTCGGTCGCCGCCGGACGCCTGTCCTACCTCCTCGACCTGCGCGGCCCCAGCATGGCCGTGGACACCGCCTGCTCCTCCTCGCTCGTCGCCGTCCACCACGCGGTGCGCAGCCTCACCGACGGCGAGAGCGACCTGGCGCTGGCCTGCGGTGTCAACCTGCTGCTGTCACCCGCCGTCACCCTCGCCTTCCAACGCGCCGGAGCCCTCGCCCCGGACGGCCGCTGCAAGGCCTTCGACGCCCGCGCCGACGGCATCGTGCGCGGCGAGGGCTGCGTGGTCACCGTACTCAAACGCCTCACCGACGCCCAGCGCGACGGCGACCGGATACTCGCCGTGATCCGCGCCACCGCGGTCGGCAGCGACGGCCGCTCCAACGGGCTGCTCGCCCCCAACGGACAGGCCCAGCAAGCCCTGTTGCGCCGCTGCTACCCGCACCACGGACCGGTCGACGCGGCCCGGGTGGACTACGTCGAGGCCCACGGCACCGGCACCGCGCTGGGCGACCCCATCGAGGCCGCCGCGCTCGGCGCCGTCCTGGGCGCCGGGCGCGATCCGCGGCACCCGCTGCTGATCGGCTCGGCCAAGGCCAACCTCGGCCACCTGGAGGCGGCGGCCGGCATCACCGGGCTGGCCAGGACCGCACTGGCGCTGTGGCACGACGAGATCCCGCCGCACCCGCACTTCACCACGCCCAGCCCGCACATCGACTTCGACGCCCTGCGGCTGCGCGTGGTCACCGGCTGCGAACCCTGGCCGCGCTACCACGGCACCGCCACCGCCGGCGTCTCCGCCTTCGGCTTCGGCGGCACCAACGCCCACGTGGTGCTGGAGGAACCACCCGCGCCGCCCCGCTCTCACGGCCCCCGGCCGCCCGCCATCACGCTGCTGGACGCCCCCGCCGCCGACCGGGTCCGGGACGCCGCCGCCGAACTCGCCGACTGGCTGCGCACCGCCCCCGTCCACCGCGCCGACCCCGCCGACGTCGCCCACACCCTGGCCGGCCGCACCGGACGCGGCGGGCACCGCGCCGCCGTGGTCGCCCGCGACCGGGACGACACGGTGGCGGCCCTCACCGCGCTCGCCGCCGGCCACCCGCACCCGCACGTGGTCACCGCCGCGCCCGGCACCGCCGGCCACCCCGGCGTGGTGTGGGTCTTCTCCGGCTACGGCTCCCAATGGCCGGGCATGGGCCGCCAACTGCTCGACCAGGAACCGGAGTTCGCCGCCGCCGTGGACCGCCTCGACCCGCTGCTGCGCCGGCACGCCGGGTTCACGCTGCGCGAGGTGACCGACCCCGGCGCCGACCTGTCCTCGCCGGCCGTGGTGCAACCGGCGCTCTTCGCCCTCCAGGTGGCGCTGGCCGGACTGTGGCGCTCCTACGGGGTGCGGCCGGCCGCCGTGATCGGCCACTCGATGGGCGAGATCGCCGCCGCGGTCGCCGCCGGGGCGCTGGACGCCGAGACCGGGGTGCGGGTCGCCGTCCACCGCTCCCGGCTCCTCGCCGGGCTCAGCGGCGGCGCCATGGCCGTGGTCGACCGCGACGCCGCCGGTCTCGCGCGCCTGGCCGGCCGGCTGCCCACGCTGCGGGTGGCCGTGCACGCCTCACCCGGCCAGTGCGTGGTCACCGGCTCCACCGCCGACATCGACCACCTGATCGCCGAGGTGACCGCCGACGGCGGACTCGCCCGCTCCCTGAAGGTGGCCGCCGCCGGACACTCCCCGCAGGTCGACCCGTTGCTCGCCCCGCTGGTACGGGCGCTCGGCGAGGTGCCGGCGACCGGGCCGGACCACCGCTTCTACACCACCGTGCTCGACGACCCGCGCGCCCTGCCCGCCTTCGACGCCGGCTACTGGGCGGCCAACCTGCGCCGCCCGGTCCGCTTCAGCCAGGCCGTCACCGCCGCCGCCGAGGACGGCCACCGCGTCTTCGTGGAGGTCTCCCCCCACCCCACCCAGCACCATCCGCTCGCCGCCACCCTGCGCGCGGCCGGCGTCCACGACCCGGTGATCCTGCCGACGCTGCGCCGCGGCGCCGACGAGACCGCGGTCTTCCGCACCTCGCTGGCCGCCCTGCTGGTGCACGGGGTACCGGCCGGGCCACCGCGCCTGCTGCACCCCGGCGCACGCGTCACCGACGTGCCCTCGCCGCGCTGGCGCCACCGCCACCACTGGGTGGGCGCCGCTCCGCAGGCGGCGCCGCGGACCACCGCGCCCGGCGGGGAGAGCACGGACCCGCTGCTCGACCGGGTACGGCACACCGTGGCCGACGTCCTGGGCTACCGTCCCGAACAGCTCGACGCCGGGCGGGCGTTGACCGACCTCGGGGTCGACTCGCTGATGGCGGCCCGGCTGCGTGCCGCGGTGGCCGCCGAGTTCGGCGTCGACGTCCCCCCGCGTACCCTGCTGGCCGGCGGCACCCTCGCGGACGTCGCCGCGCTGCTCGCCCCGGCCGCGTCCACGGCCACCGGCCGGATCGCCCCACGGGACGCGGCCGAACGGCTCGTCGCCCACGCCTGGCAGCAGGCGGCCGGCGGCGCCCTGCCCGGCGCCGACGACGACCTGCTCGACCCGGCGCCCGGTCCGGCCGTCCTCGACCGCTTCCACGCCGCCCTCGCCGAACGCGCCGCCCGTCCGCTGCCACCCGCCGAACTCACCCGCGCCCTGGCCACCGTCGCCGCCGTCGCCGACCGGCTGCGCCCCTACCTCGAACCCCCGGTCGACGGCGCGCTGCGGACCTTCCACGACGGCGGAGCGGGCGCCCCGCTGTTCCTGGTGCACCCGGCGGGCGGCTCCTCGGCGGTCTACCGGGCGCTCGCCACCCGCCTCGGCGGCGACCGGCCGGTGCACGGGCTCGACCGCCTCGACCACCTCGCCGACGTCCCCGAACGGGCCGCCGAGTACGCGCAGTTGGTGCGCCGCCGCCACCCGAACGGCCCCTGGGCGGTGGGCGGCTGGTCCTACGGCGGCGTGGTGGCCCAGCACCTCGCCCGGCTGCTCGCCCCGCACGGCACGGTGACCGCGCTGGTGCTGATCGACAGCGTCCTGCCGCTGCCCGCCCCCGCGCTCACCGCCCGCGCCGAGGCCCGCCGCCGCTTCGCCGGCTTCGCCGCCCACGTCGAGCACACCTACGGCAGCCCGCTGCCGCTGCCCTACGAGGAACTGGCCGAACTCGACGACGCCGCCCAGATCGACCTGGTCGTCAAGGCGCTGGAGCAAGCCGTCGACCTGCCCGCGGCCGTACTGCGCCACCAGCGCGCCTCCTACCTCGACCTGCGCAGCGGCGAACGCCACACCCCCGGCCGCCACCCCGGCCCCACCCTCCTCTACCAGGCCACCGACCCCGCGCCGCACACCGTGCGCGACGCCCGCTACGAACGCGACGACCCCGGCCTCGGCTGGCCCGCCCACTGCCCGGAACTGACGGTACGTCACATCCGCGGGCACCACCTGTCGCTCCTCGACCCGCCGGCCGTCGACGCCCTCGCTCAGGCGCTGCGCCGGGACCTCGCCGCCCACGACCCGTCATGACCCGCACCCGGGAAAGGCCCGTCATGCCCAGCCACCGAGCACACCCGTCCCGCCGCGCCGCCCTGGCCCGGCTGCTCGCCGTGGCGGCCGGTGCCGCCGTGGCCCGCCCCCCGTCCGCCGCCGCGGCCACCCCGGCCGACGCCACCGCCGACGACGGCGCCCGCGTGGTCGCCACCACCTGGCTGGACGCCCGCACCGCCGACCTGGTGGTCGACTCACCCGCGGTCGGCGCCCGGGTACCGCTGCGCCTGCTGCTCCCGGCCGGCTGGGCGGGGCGGCCCGAACGCACCTGGCCGGTGCTCCATCTGCTGCACGGCGCCCACGACGACTACACCTCCTGGACCCGGGAGACCGGCATCGCCGGCTTCACCGCCGACAAGGACGTCATCACCGTGATGCCGTCGGCCGGGCCCACCGGCATCCCCTCCCGCTGGTGGGACTGGGGCAGCGCCGACCCGCCCGACTACGAGGCGTTCGCCGTCGACGAGGTGATGCAACTGCTGCGCCGCGGCTACCGGGCCAACGGGGTACGCGTCGTGGCCGGCGTCTCCACCGGCGGCTACGGCGCGCTCGCTCTCGCCGCCCGCCACCCCGGCGCCTTCGCCGCCGCCGCCTCCTACAGCGGCATCACGTACACCACCCTGGTCGGCGTCCCCGAGGTGGTCGGCGCCATCGTCACCCGCGAACTGCTCGACCCGCTGTCGCTGTGGGGCGACCCGGTGCTGCTGCGGTCGCTGTGGCAGGAGCACGACCCGTACGTGCGGGCGCCCGCGCTGCGCGGCACCGCGCTCTACGTCTCCTGCGGCGCCGGGCTGGTCGGCGGCGGACTGTTCGACCCGTCGGGGCAGGCCATGGAGAGCGCCCTGTGGCCCACCGCGCTGGCGTTCACCCAGCGCCTCACGGACCTCGGCATCCCCGCCCGGACCCACCTGTACCCGGGCGGCGCGCACAACTGGACGTACTGGCAACGGGAGTTCCTCGCCTCCTGGCCGGTGCTCGCGGCCGGGCTGGGACTGCCGTCCTGACGGCGGCGCACCCGCGTCCCGGGCCGCCACCGGTCGGCATGCCCCGGACAAACAGGGCGGTCGTCCCGTGCGCCCGGGACACCGGGCCGACCACCCTTCTTCCCACGGCCGTTGCCCTCGGAGCGCAGCGGACCGGCCCGGTGAAGGAGGAGAGATGTCCGGACACAACACGTCCCGCGCGCGGATCCGCAAGGCCGCCGCCTCGATGGTGGCCGCCGGGGTCGTGGCGCTCGGCGGACCGACCGTGGCAGCCGCCCCGGCCTCGGCCGCCGACCACCACCCCAAGCCCGCCCCCAAAGGCCCGGTCACCGCCGTCCACGGCGGCCGGCTGCTCCACCCACTGCACGTCTCCGGCTGCGACAGCTTCCGCCGCAGCGGCGACGGCGTCCGCTGGACCGCCAACTGCCGTGTCGACAGCGGCCGTTCCGGCTCCTGGACGCACTGCTCGGACGGCACCGACATCTACGGCCCCCTCGTCGGCCCCGGCTACTGGATCTTCGGCGGCGACTGCTCCGGCCACGGCGTCGAAACCAACTGGGGCGTCTACGACGGCTGACCGCCCCCGACAGGTGGGCACCGGGCGCCCCACACCCCCGGTGCCCACCGCCACCGCGGTCAGGTACGCCGCTGTGCCCGGCCGGGTGCGATTGATCTTGCTCCGGCACAGGACCGTTCATGCGGGATCAGACTGTCCGTGAACGCCCTGGAACGTCCCTGCTGCGGTGAACGCGTTGGTGATCGGCGCGATGAGCGAGGCGAAGCGGCGGGCGCCTGCGTCGCCGATCGGTGCCCACAGCGCGGCGCAGTGCTCGTCCGTCTCCACTTCGATGCGCTCGCGTGCCGCACTGCCGGCGTCGGTGACCATGGCGTCGGAGTCGAGCCAGCCGCGCGCGACGAGGCGTGCCGTCGCCGCGCTCCACTCCTCGTCGTCCCACTGGCGGGTCGCTCGCGCGAGAGCTGTGGGGAGGCGGCCGGTCGCGGTGTGCAGAACGAGGCAGTCGCAGGGCCCGAGGCCGTTGTCGGCGAGTACGACGAGATGGGCGTCGCCGCGCCACTCGCGCGCCACCGTGATCTGCTGCCAGAGCGCGACGAGGGGATCGGGGGGAAGCGCGACCGAGGCGTTCGCGGCGGCCAGCACCTTGCCGGCGTAGTCGGCACCGGCGACGACCGGGTCGATCAGCGAGCGCGCCTCGGCAAGGTGGTCATCCGTGGGATGGACGTCGACGCGCCGCATCGCACGGCCGGCGGCCCGGAAGCGGGCGGCCTGCCACCGCTCCGGCGGCGCGGCGTCCCACACGCCCGCCATGGCCCGCACTGCCCGCGGACTGAAGTTGTAGAAGGCCGCGAGCGTGACCTGCCACGGAACCGCGCCCATCGCGGCCGACCGGAAGGCCAGATACGCCGGCCCGCGGTCGGTCACGCCGAGCCCGGCCGCCTCCTCGGCGGTCTCGGGGACGAGGTAGATGAACAGGTGGGCGTCGCTGACGGCGTGGCTGACGTCACGGACGGCATTGAGGTCCATCGGGCCGTCGCCGGCGCCGCCGGGAAGAGTGTCGAGGTGCATGGCGGTGGTGTCTCCGGGAGTCGGGCGGCGCTGTCAGGCGGGCGTTTCGGCAGTGGCGGTCAACACCGCGCGTCCGAGGGTGTGACCGGCCATGGTGAAGCCGAGGACGGCCGGTGTGGCGTCGGCCGGGACGCCTGTCGAGGGGATGTCGAGGGCGTGCACCACGACGAAGTAACGGTGCGGGCCGTGTCCGGCCGGCGGGGCGGCGCCGATGTAGCGGGCCACGCGGGCGTCGTTGGGCAACTGATAGGCGCCCTCGGGCAGATGTGAGCCGGTGTCGTCGCCGGCGCCCTCGGGCAGCTCGGTGACCGTGGCGGGGATGTCGGCGACCGCCCAGTGCCAGAACCCGGACCCGGTGGGGGCGTCGGGGTCGTAGACGGTGACGGCATAGCTCTTGGTGCCGTCCGGGGCGCCGCTCCAGGACAGCTGCGGGGATATGTCCTTCCCGCCGGGCAGGCCGGAGGAGTGCTGCTCGGGCGGCCACGCGGCGCCGTCGGAGACGGTGGTGCTGGTGACGGTGAACGAGGCCGCCTGGGGGAGGCGGGCGAAGGGGCCGTCGACAGGCACAGCGGTCGTTCCTTTCCGGACGAGGGCGCCCTCATGGGCTGCTGAATCGACAGCAACACTGATAATCGATTATCCAATGGATCGTCTAGGATGAGCTCATGACTCAGACGGCGCACTCCTCGAGCCCGCCGGGGAAGCAGATGCTTTCCGAGCAGGTCTACGCACACCTGCGGGACGCGATCATGCGCGGGGACCATCCCCCCGGCGCGCCCCTCAAACCGCAGGAGCTCGCCAAGGAGCAGGGCGTGAGCCTGGCCGTGGTGCGCGAGGCGCTCGTCCGGGTGGTCGGCGAGGGGCTCGCCGACCGGCTGCCCAACCGCGGTTTCGCGGTCCCGTCCTTCTCCGACCGCCGCTGGCAGGAGATCGCGGAAGCCCGTCGGACCGTCGAACCGGTCGTCCTGCGCATGTCCATCGAGCGCGGCGACGTCGAGTGGGAGGCCCGCGTGCGGGCCGCCCACCATCGTCTGGTGCGTACTCCGGCGTACGTGCCGGAGGAGGGCGAGTACTACACCGGCGCCTGGGCCGAGGCTCACCGGGCCTTCCACCGCACGTTGCTGGAGGGGTGTGGCAACCGCGCGCTGCTGGAGACCTTCGACCGGTTGTGGACCGCGAGTGAGCTGGCCCGCCGTTGGTCGGCGCACCGCAACCCCGACCGGGACGGCACCAAGGAACACCGCATGCTGGAGGAGGCGGTGCTGGCCCGTGACGCCGACACCGCAGCCGCGGTCCTGGTCCAGCACCTCACCTTGACCGCGGCTGCTCTGACCGACGATTCAGGCCAGGCCACCTAGGCTTACGCCACAACAGCGAGGCCGAGGTGGAAACTCATTGTCCAGCTCGAACCGGCCGTAGGGGTTCAGGTGGGTCCAGAACAACGGGGGACCGAGCCCGCCCTCACCCCGCCGGAGCCGTCGGCAGACGGATGGCCGCCCGGACGGCCCTACCGGCCGCGCCCCCGCCCCGTCCGCGCGGCCTCACCCCGCCCGGCCCCGGCGCGCGCCGCCGCGATCCGCTCGGCTCACCCGGACGGCGGTCGCCGGGCGGTCTTCGCGCGGGCCGGGTACCCCGTGTCCGCCGTCTGCGGATGCCGGGGCGGCGGGGGGCGGGGAACCTGGGGGTGGGGCACGGCACGGTGAGGAGGCGAGGCGGCCATGGGGTACGGCGGTGACGCCCCCGGCGGACCATGGGCGACCGAGGTGCCCGGGCCGGCCCTGGACGGGGTGCGGGCGGTGCTCCTCGACACCGACGGGGTGATCACCGACACCGCGCGGCTGCACGCCGCCGCTTGGAAGGAGGCGTTCGACGCCTGCCTGCGGGCCCACGGCGACGACCGCCCCTTCGACCCGGACGCCGAGTACCGCGCCCACGTCGACGGCGCCTCCCGCCTCGACGGCGCCGCCGCCTTCCTCGCCTCGCGCGCCCTGCGCCTGCCCGCCGGCCACCCCGGCGACCCGCCCGGCACCGGCACCGTGCACGCCGTCGCCGCCGCCAAGGACCGCCTGCTCACCGTCGCGCTGACCGCGGGTCCGGTCACCGCGTGGCCGGACGCCGTACGGCTGCTGCGCGCGCTGCGCCGCGCCGGGGTGGCGCGCGCCGCCGTCTCCGCCTCCCGGCACGCCTCGCAGGCGCTGCGCGCGGCCGGGGTGGACGCCCTCCTCGACCTCGTGGTGGACGGCCGGGAGGCGGCCCGGCTGGGGCTGCCCGGCAAGCCCGACCCGGCGCTCTTCCGGCACGCCGCCCGCCGTCTGGGCCACCGCCCGGACCGCACCGCGGTCGCCGAGGACGCCCCGGCCGGGACCGAGGCCGCCCGCCGCGGCGGCTTCCACCCGGTGATCGGGGTCGACCGCACCGGCGGCCGGGCCACCGCCGAGCTGACCGCGCACGGCGCCGACCTGATCGTCACCGACCTGACGCGACTGCTCCGCCCGGCGGGAGGCTGACATGGCCGACCCGGAGGGCTTCTCCTTCAGCTACATCGGCTGGGACCCGGCCGAGGAACGGCTGCGCGAATCGCTGTGCACCCTGGGCAACGGCTACTTCGCCACCCGGGGCGCCGCCACCGAGGTCACCGGCGGCGCCGCCCACTACCCGGGCACCTACGCGGCCGGCTGCTACAACCGGCTGGTCTCCGTCGTCGACGGCCACCGGGTGGAGAACGAGGACCTGGTCAACCTCCCCAACTGGCTCCCACTGCGCTACCGGATCGCCGTCGAACCCGGGGGCCGCCCCGGCACCCGCTGGCTCACCCCCGAGGACCCGGGGCTGGTCGCCTACCGCCAGACGCTCGACCTGCGCGGCGGCACCCTCACCCGCTGGCTGCGCTTCACCGACCGCGCCGGACGCCACCTCGGCGTCGAGCAGACCCGGCTGGTGCACATGGGCGACCCCCATCTCGCCGCGGTACGCACCACGTTCACCGCCGAGGACTTCTCCGGCACCCTGGAGGTGGAGTCCGGGCTCGACGGCCGGGTCGACAACTCCGGCGTGGCCCGCTACCGCGAACTCGCCGGCCACCACCTCGGCCAGGTACGTGTCGGCACCGAGGCCCCCGACATCCTGCGGCTGCGCTGCGCCACCGTCACCTCCGGCATCCGGATCGCGCTCGCCGCCCGCACCCAGGCCCACGCCGCCGAAGGGACCGCGCCGGTGCCGATGCGGGCCCGGCTGGGGGAGCGCACCGCGGCGCACCGGCTGACGGTGCCCGTCGCGCCGGGGGCACCGGTCACCGTCGACAAGGTCGTCGCCCTGCACACCTCACGCGACCCGGCGATCAACGACCCGCAGGGCGCCGCGGTGGAGGCGGTGGCCCAGGCCCCCGGCTTCCCCGCCCTCCTCGCCGCCCACCACTCCGCCTGGCGGCAGTTGTGGCGCCGGGCCGACCTCGACGTCCCCGGCGAGCCCGGACGCATCCTGCGCCTGCACCTGTTCCACGTCCTGCAGACCCTCTCCCCGCACACCGCCGAACTCGATGTCGGCGTCCCCGCCCGCGGCCTGCACGGCGAGGCGTACCGCGGCCACGTCTTCTGGGACGAGCTGTTCGTGCTGCCCTACCTCAACCTGCACTTCCCCGAGGTCTCCCGGGCCCTGCTCACCTACCGCCACCGCAGGCTGCCGCAGGCGTGCCGGGCCGCCCGCGCCGCCGGGTACGCCGGCGCGATGTATCCGTGGCAGAGCGGCTCCGACGGCCGCGAGGAGACCCAGACCCTGCACCTCAACCCGCGCTCGGGCCGCTGGCTCGCCGACCACTCCCGGTTGCAGAGCCACGTCGGCTCGGCCGTCGCCTACAACATCTGGCAGTACGGACAGGCCACCGGCGACAGCGAGTTCATGCACACCAAGGGCGTCGAGACGATGGCGCAGATCGCCCGCTTCTGGTCGCACCGGGCCGAGTACGACCCGGTGCTGGAGCGCTACCGGATCCGCGGTGTGGTCGGCCCCGACGAATACCACGACGCCTACCCCGGCGCCCCGGCACCGGGGCTGGACGACAACGCCTACACCAACGTCACCGCCGCCTGGGTGCTGGCCCGCGCCCTCGACCTGATCGCCGCGCTGCCCGCCCCGCGCCACGCCGAACTGCGGGAACGCCTCGGCCTGGGCGAGGAGGAGACCGACCGCTGGCAGGACGTCTCACGTCGCATGCGGGTGCCGTTCCACCGGGGCGTGGTCAGCCAGTTCGACGGCTACGGCGACCTGGCCGAACTCGACTGGGAACGCTACCGCGCGACCTACGGCGACATCCGCCGCCTGGACCGCATCCTGGAGGCCGAGGGCGACACCGTCAACCGCTACCAGGCGTCCAAGCAGGCCGACGTGCTGATGCTGGGATACCTCTTCTCGCCCGCCGAACTCTCCGGGCTCCTCCACCGACTCGGCCACCGGCTCGACGACGACACCTGGCGGGCCACCGTCGACTACTACCTGCGGCGCACCAGCCACGGCTCCACCCTCAGCGGGCTGGTCCACGGCTGGGTGCTGGCCCGCGCCCGGCGCGCCGAGGCGTGGGCCTACTGCCACGAGGCGCTCACCGGCGACGTGGCCGACGTGCAGGGCGGCACCACCGCCGAGGGCATCCACCTCGGCGCCATGGCCGGCACCCTCGACCTCGTCCAGCGCGGCCTGACCGGACTGGAGACCCGCGGCGAGGCCCTGTGGCTCGACCCGGCGCCGCTGCCGGAGTTGTCCGAGTACGGCTTCTCGCTGCGCTACCGGGGCCACTGGGGGATCACGGTGCGCATGAAGCCGGGCCAGATGCTCATCAGCGTCCCCGCCTCGGACGAGGCACCGGTCCATGTGGTCCTACCCGACCGGGAGTTGATCGTCCCGCCCGGTGACGAACGACTGGTGCCACTGCCGGTAACCTGACCGCCGCACCGGTGATCCGGGGAACTTACGGGGGAGTGGGACGTGCACGGTCCGGGTGGGGCGACCGCGGTCGGCCTGGTGGTCCTCGCGCTGCTGGTGGTACGGCAGTTCCGGCAGCGTCCGGCGCTCGGGGGCGGAGCGGTGCCGATGTTGTGTGTGCTCGCCGCGCTGGGCGTGGTGGCCCTGGTCTTCGGGGTGCTGTCGGTGACCAAGGCGCGTCCGCCGGCCGCGCTCACCATCGCGCTGCTGGTGGCGGGGCAGGTGATGGCGGCCGGGTTCGGCGCGGCCCGTGGGGCAACCACCCGGGTGTGGCGGGACGGTGACGGCACGGTGCTGCGCCAGGGCACCGCAGCCACCGCCGTGCTGTGGCTGCTGTCCATCGGCGCCCACATCGGCCTGGACGCCTGGATCGACCACACCACCGGCACCGGCCTCCTCGGCCCCGCCACCATCTACCTCTACCTGGCGGTGACGCTGGGCACGCAGTACCTGGTGGTCCGCCGGCGCGCCGTCGCGCTGGGCTGACGGCGCCGCCGGTGCGGACGGCCGGTTCACCGGGTGGGCGGGGCCGGGAAGAGGGTGCGTTCGGCGTGCTGGGTGTCGGTGTACTCGCGCACCGAGGTGATCCGCCCGTCCCGCACGGTGAAGACACCGAGGCAGGCGTTGTCGTAGGCGCGGCCACCGGCGGCGACACCGCGCGAGGTCCATTCGGCGACCACCTGTTCGCCGTCGGCGACCACGTTGGTCAGGGTGATCCGCGGTGCGCCGCCGGGCGCGAACAGGGCGCCGGCGCCGCCCAGGAACTCGTCGACGATGGTGTCACGGCCGGTCCACACCCGGCTCAGCGGCAGGTCCCCGGGGTAGGTCCAGGTGGCGTCGGCGGCGAAGCTGTCCCGGATGGTGGCGAGGTCGCCCTCGGCCACGGCGTTGACGTAACGGACGACGACGGTACGCGGGTCGAGCTGGGTCATGGTGTCTTTCCCTCTGTCTCGTTGGTGTGTTACGGGGGGCGGGGTCAGCCGACGGTCAGGACGGCCTTGCCGCGGATCCGCCGGGCGCCGAGGTCGGTCAGGACGGTCGCGGTGTCGTGCCAGTCGGCGAGCCGGCCGATCCGCGGACGCAGCCGGCCCTCGGCGGTCAGCCGCGCCAGGGTCCGCAGGTCGGGGCCGTACGGCCGGTCGTCCGCGGCGTAGCTGAAGTGGCTGACGGAGGCGCCGACCGGGCCCGCGAAGAAGTCGAAGAAGTCCAGGGTCACCGGCTCCCCGCTCGCCTGGCCGAACCAGATCAGCCGGCCGTGCGGCGCCAGCCTGGCCAGCGCGGCGGGCAGCGCCCGGCCACCGGTGGACTCCAGCACCACGTCGAACGGCCCCTCGGCGTCCGCCACGTCGCGCACCACCGCCGCGGCGCCCGCGGCGACCAGTTCCGCCCCGCGCTCCTCGGTGCGGGTGACCGCCGTCACCGACGCGCCCGCGGCTGCGGCCAGTTCGGTCAGGTAGTGGCCCACCCCGCCGGAGGCGCCGGTGAGCAGCAGCCGCAGCCCGGCCGGGTGGCCCACCGTCCGCAGCAGCCGCAACGCGGTCAGCCCGGCCAGCGGCAGCGCCGCGGCCTGCGCCCACCCCACCTCCTCCGGCAACTCGGCCAGCGCGTCGGTGGGTACGGTGACGTACTCGGCCCAGCCGCCCGCCGGCGGATGGCCCACCACGCGGCGGCCGATGGGCGGGCCGGAACCGTCCGGCGCCGCCTGCACCACCAGCCCGGCCACGTCCTTGCCCGGCCGCCAGTCACCGCCGGGGCGGCCGAGCCGGCCGGCCAGCTGAAGGTGCTCGCCCCGGTTGACCGAGTACGCCGCCACCTTCACCAGCGCCTCACCGGGCCGCTGCACCGGCTCCGCCACCTCCGCCAGGACGACCCCGCCGTCCGGTCCTGGTACGAACGCCTTCATCCCGGTTCCCCTTCCTCACTCGCGTCCCTCGCGATGTCTTCAGCAACCGCCAGGGGGCAGGGGTGGTCCAACAACCGGTCGGGTACCTTGACAACCGATGGTTGTCGGTGGCGAGGACGGTGCGGTGGATCTCGATCTGGCCCAGGTGAGGGCGTTCGTCGCGGTGGCCGAACACCGCGGATTCCGGCGCGCCGCCGAGGAGTTGTTCCTCACCCAGCAGGCCCTCTCCAAGCGGATGGCACGGCTGGAGGAGGCGCTCGGGCCCGGCTGTTCGAGCGCGGCGGGCGCAACGTCACGCTCACCGAGGCCGGTTCGCGCTTCCTGGAGCCGGCCCGGGCGCTGCTGGCGGCGGGCGCGGTGGCGGTGGCCGCGGTACGGCAGGAGGCCCGGCCGGTGCGGCTGGACGTCTGGGGCCATCTGTTCGCGCCGCTGCGCACGGTGCGCCGGGCGGTGGACGCGATGGTCGGCGGGGCCGGGGTGGAGGTGGGCCGGGGACGCGATCTGCCGGCCGCGGCGGCGGCGTTGCTGCGCGGCGAGATCGACGCCGGGTTCGGCCGCCACCATCCGCTCGGCGACGGACGCGACGCGGCGCTGGCCCACCGGCTGGTGCGACTGGAACCGGTGGACGCGGTGCTGGGCGCCGGCCATCCGCTCGCCGGCGCGGACTCGTTGCGCCCGGCCGACCTGCGCGGCAGCCGGCTGCTGTACCCGGCGGCGCCCGAACGCCTGGACTTCCTGCGCCGGTTCGCCGCGCGGTTCGGTATCGAGGACGAGGCCGCCGCGGCCAACCTGGGCGTCGAGCACTTCCTGGACCGGCTGCGGAACACCCCGGACGGCTTCTCGCTCTTCCCGGCCGACGCCCCGCTGCCGTCCGGCGCCGCCGAGGGGCTGCGCGTGGTGCCGCTGACCGACCCCACGCCGCTGTACGCCTGGTCGCTGGTGTGGTCCCGGGAGCACGGCGGCCCCGGACTCGCCGCGCTGCTGCGGGGGTTCGCCGAGGCGGGCCGGCGCAACCGGTGGCTGGAGTACCGGCCGGAACGCGACTGGCTGCCGGAGGCCACCGACCCGGCGGGGACGGACGCCGGGGCCACCCGGGACGGATCCGCATAGCGGACGCCACCGTCGGCATCCGGACAGCCGCGCGCGGCGTGGTTCGTCCCCGTACGCGCCCCGTTCCGGACCGGGTGCGCGGGGTCCGCCGGAACGGACGGTGCTGGCGGAACCGTGGCCTCCGGCGGGTGGCGGGAGACCTGGGGAGGCGTGCGCGACACCCTCGCCGGGTCCGGGTGGGCCAGGCCGGAAACACCGTCTTGCCGATGGGCTCGTCGCGTCGGAATACTCGGCGGCACGCTCATTGGCATGAACACGCCTCAAGGCTGGTTCATGTCCCCCTCCGGCTCCGCCGCACCGACGGCGGGCCATCCCCCACTGGAGGTACCGAGTGAGGCACCGGCGTATCCACACCCCACGTATCGCCCTCGCGGGCGCGGGCGCGGCGGCACTCGCCGCCACCGCCGTCCTGCTGCCCGGCGCGGGAGCGGCCACCGCCGCCTCCGCGCACACCTCGGCGACGTCCCACGCGCAACTGTCGGCCAACGCCGCCCGGGCCACCGCCCTGGTCTCCCGGCTCGGCGACCGGGCGGCCGGCACCTACTACGACAACGCGGCCGGCAGACTCGTCGTCACCATCACCGACCCATCGGCGGCCGGCAGCGTCCGCTCCATCGGCGCGATCCCGCGCACCGTGAAGTACTCCGCCGCCCAACTGCACTCCGCCACCGCCACGTTGGCCCATCAGGCCCGTATCCCCGGCACCGCCTGGTCGATCGACCCCCGCCAGGACAAGGTCGTCGTCACCGCCGACCCCAGCGTCACCGGCGCCAAACGCGCACGGCTCGACGCGGCCCTCGCCCGCCTCGGCGACAAGGCGACCCTGCGGCACGTCACCTCCCGGCTGCGCCCGCTGCTCGCCGGCGGCGACGCCATCTGGGGCAGCGACGTGCGCTGTTCGCTCGGCTTCAACGTCACCGTCAACGGCTCGCCCTACTTCCTGACCGCGGGACACTGCGGCAACGCCGCCTCCTCCTGGTCGGACAGCCAGGGCGGCGGCGAGATCGGCCAGACCGTCGACTCCCACTTCCCCGGCACCGACTACGCCCTCGTCCAGTACACCGACGGCGGCGACCACCCCAGCGCGGTCGACACCTACGACGGCGGCTCGCAGAGCATCTCCCAGGCCGCCGACGCCTACGTCGGTGAACAGGTCCAGCGCAGCGGCAGCACCACCGGCGTCCACGGCGGCCAGGTCACCGGCCTCGACGCCACCGTCAACTACGAGGAGGGCTCGGTCTCCGGCCTGATCGACACCACCGTGTGCGCCGAACCCGGCGACAGCGGCGGCTCCCTCTTCGACGGCGCCTCCGCCGTCGGCCTGACCTCCGGCGGCAGCGGCGACTGCTCCTCCGGCGGCGAGACGTTCTTCCAGCCCGTCACCGCCGCGCTCAGCGCCGAAGGCGCCACCCTCCCGTAACCGCCCCCGCACCCCCGGATACCCCGCCGGGCCGCAGGCCCCCGCCACGGCCCGGCGGACGCCCCGCCCGTCCACCACGACCAAGCGCCCGGCGCCCATTCCGCCCCGGCGGAGACGCGGGGCGCTCGCGTGTCCGCCGGGCTTCCGGCCGGCCCCGCCGTCCAGGGGCGGCGGTGCGGGCCGCCGCGCTCGCGTGGTGGCGTGTGGGGGTGTGCCCGCTGGACGGCTGCGGCCCCGATCGGCGACGGTGCGGGTCGCTACGTCCTGAAGCAGGTCTCGCGCGGGGTGCGACGCGGTTTGCTCCCGCGGAGGAGCGGCGGCAGGCCGGGACGCCCAGGCCCGCTCAGGGAAACTCCGGGGGCGGCAGGCCCGCTTCGGTGGCGGCTCGGGTGGCGCGGTGGTGGGCGGCGTCGGTGGTGCGGGTGATCTCCCGCAGGCGGGCTTCGGCGGCGGACTCCTCGGCGCGGGCGTCGGTGAGCCGGGCGGACAGGCGGGCGAGGTCGCGTTCGGCGCGTTCCCGGCGGGCGCGGGCGGAGCGGCAGGCGTCGCGGGCCGCGGCGAGTTCCTCCTGGTGCGTACGGAGTTCGGCGGCGGCCTCGGCGGCGACGCGGCGCAGCCGTTGCCGTTCGCGCCGGTGCCGGGCCTCCTCCAGGTCGGTCACCGGCCCGGCGCGCCCCGGGCGGCGGTCACCGGAGGACGCCGCCGTGGGCAGCCGGTGCACCGTCGCGCCCCCGGCCGGGGCACCGCCACCGAACCCCACCGGCGCGGACAGCGGCCGGACCAGCCGCCCGGTGGCCCACTCACGGGCCGCCGCCGGGTCGGCGAGCACCGCGTGCAGCGTCTCGTTCACCGCGTCCAGCACCTCCCGGCCCACCGGCTGGCCGGCCCGCGCGGTGAGCCGTTCCACCTGCCGCAGCAGCGCCGAGACCAGCACCCGCCGCTGCGCCGACAACTCCCGCAACTCCTCACCCGACAGCCCCTGTTGAGCACGGCGCAGCGCCTCGCCGAGACCGAGCAGGGCCTCCGCCTGATCGGGGTGCTCGCGCACCAGGAGGTTGGCCGCCCACGCCGCCAGCACCGGCTTGCGCAACGCCTTGACGCGGTCGGCCAGCCCCCGTTCCCCGGCCTTTCGGGCCTGCGCCGCCCGCGCGTCCCGGGCGGCGGTGAACTCCTCCGGGCGCAGCCGGTACAACTCGTCGGCGACGGCGTCGAAATCCACCGGCCTCACCCCTCGGACGGCTCGTCCTGGCCGGTGGTGGGCAGCGCCGGATGGCGGCCGAGCACGAAGACCCCGGCCACCACCGCGCCGAGCCCGATCACCTCCCAGGCCAGCGCGCCCGGGCTGGTGTGCAGCCGGTCCCCGAGGAAGCCGATGCCGCAGGCGATCCCGGCCAGCGGCTCGGCCGCGGTCAGCGCGGGCAACGACATCCGCAGCGGCCCCGCCTCGAACGCGCTCTGCACCAGCAGCAGCCCGGTCACCGCCAGCACCACGATCACATACGGCTCCCAACTGGTCGCCAGCCCCAGGACGCCCGACTCGGCCACCACGTTGCTCGACGTGCGGGTCAGCGCGTCCTGCACCCCGTACAGCGCGCCCGCCGCCGCGGCCAGCAGCGGGGGCTCCTCGGCGATCCGCAGATGGCGGGCGACCACCACCATCAGCACCGCGACCCCCAGCACCACCCCGAAGACCAGCCAGTGACGCACCGCCCCCACGTGCGCCGTACCGCTGTGCGGCCGGCCCGCCAGGATGAACGCCGCCACCCCGCCGCTGAGCAGCGCCACCCCCGCCCATCCGGAGACCCCGAGCCGTTCCCCGCTCAGCCACCGGGCCAGCGCCATCGCGAACAGCAGATTGGTGGCGAGCAACGGCTCCACCCGGGACAGGTCACCGTGGGTCAGCGCCAGCACGCTGGCCAGCTGGCCCGCCACCATGCAGGCGATCCCGGCCAACCACAGCGGCTTGCGGACCAGGTCGAGCAGGAGCCGGAAGCGCAGCAGATCCGTCAGGGGCGCCTCCCGCGCCGCGTGCTGCTGGAGCACGAAACCCAGACCCAGCAGGCATGCGGCGACCACGCCGTAGACGTACACCATGCCCGACACACTCCCGTCCGCGGTCGCCCCGGCGCGGCCCCGACCCGCCCGCCGCCGCCATCATGGGCCGGTGACGCGCCGATCCTCGCGGGGACCCGCCGGAGCCGCCGCCACACCTCCCGGGTGCCCGCCCCGGTCGCGGCCACGCCACGGCGGCGGGGTCCGCCATCCGCCGGACGGCGACCCGCCGGGCGGACGACAGCGGCCCGTGGACGGTTTACCGGCCCGGGCGGACGGACACGTGCGGTGGGCGTCCGACGAGCCCGGGAGGTGGCGCATGCGGCTGTTGCTCGTTCACCCCAGCGCGTTGATGTATTCCGAGATCTTCCTCCGGCTCGAACCGCTGGGGCTGGAACGCGTGGCCGCCGCTGCCCGCGAGGACGGCCACGACGTACGGGTGGTCGACCTCCAGGTGGAGTCGCACGGCGCGCTCGCCCGCGAGGCCGCCTCGTTCGCCCCGCACGCCGTCGGCTTCTCCCTCAACTACCTCGCCAACATCCCCGAGGCCATCGACCTGGCCCGGCGCCTGAAGCAGACCGTGCCCGGGGTGTACGTCTTCTTCGGCGGCCACAGCGTCTCCTTCGTCGCCGACGAGGTGCTCCAGCAGGCCGAGGGCGCGGTGGACGCGGTGGTGCGCGGCGAGGGCGAGACCGCGATCGGCCCGCTGCTGGAGGCGGTACCCGACGGCGCCGCGCACACCGTCCCCGGGGTGGTCACCACCGAGGGACACGGCCCGCCGCCGCGCATGCTGCACTCCATCGACTCCCCGCGCCCCGCCCGCGACCTGCTGCGCCACCGCCGCCGCTACTTCATCGGCGAACTCGACCCCTGCGCCTCCATCGAGTTCACCCGGGGCTGCCCGTGGGACTGCTCGTTCTGCTCCGCCTGGACGTTCTACGGCCGCAGCTACCGCAAGGCGTCCCCGCGGGCCGCCGCCGAGGAACTCGCCACCGTACGCGAACGCAACGTCTTCATCGTGGACGACGTCGCCTTCATCCGCCCCGAACACGGCGACGCCATCGCCGCCGAACTGGAACGCCGCCGCATCCGCAAGCGCTACTACCTGGAGACCCGCAGCGACGTACTGCTGCGCAACACCGAGGTCTTCCGGCGCTGGCGGCGGCTGGGGCTGGCCTACATGTTCCTCGGCATGGAGGCGATCGACTCCGAGGGGCTCGACCTGTACCGCAAGCGCGTCAGCCCCGACGACAACTTCCGGGCCCTGGAGACGGCCCGGGCGATGGGCATCACGGTGGCCGTCAACCTCATCGTCGACCCCGCCTGGGACCTCGAACGCTTCCGGGTGGTGCGGGAGTTCGCGCTCGCCGTGCCGGAGATCGTCCACCTGACGGTGATGACGCCCTACCCCGGCACCGAGGTATGGCACACCGAGGCCCGCCGCCTGACCACCCGCGACTACCGGCTCTTCGACATCCAGCACGCCGTGGTCCCCACCACCCTCCCGCTCGACGTCTTCTACCGGGAACTGGTGCGCACCCAGTCCGTCATCAACCGCAAACACCTCGGCCTGCGCACCGCGCTGGGCGCCGCCCGGGTGCTCGCCGGGAACCTCGCCCGCGGCCAGACCAACTTCGCCCGCATGCTGTGGCGCTTCAACCACGTCTACAACCCGCGCCGCCAGCTCGCCGACCACGCCCGGCCGGTCCGCTACGAGCTGCCGCTGCCGCACCGCCTCGACGTCGGCGACCGCAAGCGGCTGTACGTGCACACCCGCCCCGCGGCCCACGGCGGCCAGCCGGTGTAAGGAGGCCGCCGCCGGGGCACCCGCGCAGCGTGGCGCACCCTCGCAACCCTGGAGGAGGAGCGATGACCACCCACGGGCAGGACAAGAGCGGCCCCTCGCGGGACGAGGCGGCCAAGCGGGACCTCGGCGGCGAACTGCGGGCGGGCCGTTCCACCCGCGCGGACGAGGCCCGCGAACCCGAGCCGTCCGGCGAGGACCAGCCGGACGTCGACCGCGCCCCCGACACCACGCTGACCGGCGGCACCCCGCCCGGCATGACCGCCGAGGACGTCGAGGTCCGGTCCGACCTGGCGCGGTTCCTGGGCCCCTCGGTCTTCCCGGCCGACCGCGCCGAGGTGCTGGCGGCGCTGGCGGGCAACCACGCCCCCGACCGGCTCGTCACGCTCGCCGGGTCCCTCCCCGCCGGCGAGACCTACCGCAACGTCCAGGACCTGATGCGCGCCCTCGGCTTCGGCGTCGAGGACCACCGCACCTGACGAGGGGCTGACGGGACCGGTCACGGGGTTCCGCGGCCGGCCCACGATCACGCCGCCGGGCGCCCGGTACGGAGCCGGCGGCGATGACACCTTGGCTTCGGCGCGACGCTGCCGTCCAGAGGCGGCGCCCGCGCGTCATGCGAGGGGTGTCAGTCCTCGCCTCGCACGATGTTCCACTCTCTGTCCGGGTCGGACGGCACCGGATGGACGCCCTCGCCGGACAGGCCGCTGTCGGCGGTCCTGTCCCGCTCGTCCTCGTTGCGTTCCGCGTGGTCGCCGGCGACCGGGCCGGACGTGACGCCTGTCATGGCCTTTCTCCTTGTCTCCCTGGGGGGGACGCTCTCGAGGCGCGGTCCGCGCGCCGGGGACGGTACGCGATCCACACCACACTGCTCAGACTCCTAACCGGGACAAAAACCATCGAACCCTCTTCTGTCCGGCTTCTCCCTCGGTTGCCCGCATCCGGATCCGCGGGCTCCCGGCGCCCGCCGCCCGTACCCGGCGCGTACGCCGCCGCACGCCGCGCCCGGAACGCGCCGGGCGCCGGGATTCACCACGGCGTGCCGGGAAACCCGTCGACCCATGGCAGCCAACCCGAAGCGACGTCACGGCCCGGGCCGCCGCCGGGCGCCCGAGCACCCCACCGACCTGCCGACCCGCTCCTGGTGGGCGGTGGTCCGCGGGACCGGACGGGAATTCCTCGCCGACGAACTCACCGACCGCGCCGCCGCCCTGACCTACTACGGCGTGCTGGC
Organism: Streptantibioticus cattleyicolor NRRL 8057 = DSM 46488; assembly: GCF_000240165.1. NCBI lineage: Bacteria > Bacillati > Actinomycetota > Actinomycetes > Kitasatosporales > Streptomycetaceae > Streptantibioticus > Streptantibioticus cattleyicolor. The sequence goes on along the minus strand of NC_017586.1, from coordinate 35,713 downwards.
GCTCTTCCCCGCGCTGCTGGTGCTGGTCTCCCTGCTCGGACTGGCCGGTCACTCGGCCACCACCGCGGTCCTGGACAACCTGCGCCACCTCGCGCCCGGACCCGCCCGGGACGTGCTCACCCAGGCGGTCGGCCGGCTCGGCGGCAACCGGGCCACCGGGGGAGTGCTCGCCGTCGTCGGACTGCTCGGGGCGATCTGGTCGGCCTCCGGCTACCTCGGTGCCTTCATCCGGGCCGCCAACGCCGTCTACGACATCCGCGAGGGACGCCCGGCCTGGCTGGTCACCCCGCTGCGGGTGGCGCTCACCGTCGGCATGCTCCTGATGATCGCGGCCGGCGCGCTGATCGTGGTCTTCACCGGGCCGCTCGCCCGCCGGGCCGGCACCGTCCTCGGCATCGGCGACACCGCGGTGACGGTGTGGTCCATCGCCAAGTGGCCGGTGCTGGTGGTCCTCGTCGCGCTGATGATCGCCGTGCTCTACTGGGCCGCGCCCAACGTCCGCGGACGCGGCTGGCGCTGGGTGTCGCCCGGCAGCCTCCTGGCCGTACTGGTGTGGCTGGCCGTCTCCGCCGGGTTCGCCGGCTACGTGGCCAACTTCGGCTCCTACAACAAGACCTACGGCACCCTGGCCGGCGTCATCGTCTTCCTGGTGTGGCTGTGGCTGACCAACCTGGCGATCCTGCTGGGCCTGGAGTTCGACGCCGAACTCGCCCGCCGCCGCTCCGTCGAAGCCGGACACCCGCCCGGCCGCGAACCCTACGTCGAACCCCGCGACACCCGCACCTGGCCGGACCCGGCCGACAACGACGACCCCGGCCGCTGACCCGGCGGCCCGGCCGGGGTCACCCGGCGCGGATCAGCCGCCCGGTGACCCCGCTCGGGGTGACCCGCACCAGGAGGTTGCGCTCGCCGCCCGGCCACGGCCGCGGTACGACGCCGGGCGGCAGCAGGTCGGCCGCCTCCGCCTCGGTGATCTCCTCCGCCGCGCCGGAGACCAGGACGCTCCACCCCTGGCTGAGCGCGTCGTCGACCTGGTCGACCTCGAAGGAGATCTTCCGGCCCACCGCCGCCGCCGGTGCCGCGTCGGGCGCCGTGCGGTAGACGATGGTGTCGTCCTCGGCCACCACGTAGTTCACCGGGAAGACCGCGGGACCGGCCTCGGTGGGGACCGCGACCCGGCCCACCCCGCGATCCCGCAGCCGCGTCCGGCACTCGTCCGCCGACAACTCCTCCAACTCCGGCCGGGCCAGCGGCGGCGACTGCCCCGGCGGAACGTCCACCTGGCCGCCGCGCAACTCGTCCACCGAGGTCTGCAACGCCCCGGCCAGCCTGATCAGGCCGCCCACGTCCACGTCCCCCGGCTGCTCCTCCACGTAGCGCAGATACCCCGGGGCCATCCCGGCGCGGGACGCGGCCTCCTCCCGGGTGAGCCCCAGCTCCTGCCGCCGCAGGGCCACCCGCCTGCCGATGTCACCGGGGTGCGGCCGTTGCCGCCGTGTCTCCCGCGACGTGTCACGCCTTTCCTCGGACACGGTGACGCACCTCCTGCCTGCACGGTCGTGGGCCCCCGTCGGAACGGCGGTCGTGGGCCCCCGTCGGAACGGGTACCCCGCGGGCGTCCGGCCACCCCGGCGCTCAACGGGCGCGGATGCCGTTCTCCCACGCCCACGCGGCGATCTCGACGCGGTTGCGGGACCCGAGCTTGCGCTGGATGTTGCCCAGATGCGTCTTGACGGTGGAGAGCGACACGTGGAGCGCCTCGGCCGCCTCCTCGTTGGTCAGGCCCCGGGCGACCATGGCGATCACCTCCAGTTCACGCGGGGTCGGCGGCTCGGCCGGGGGCGGCGCGGCGGGCGGGGCCGGGGGAGCGGCGGCCATGTGCTTGAGCAGGCGCACGGTGATAGACGGCGAGATCAGCGAGTCACCCGAGGCCGCGGCCCTGACCGCCTCCACCAGCAGGGCGGGGGAGCAGTCCTTGAGCAGGAAGCCGCAGGCACCGTTGCGCAGCGCCCGGTAGACGTACTCGTCGAGGTCGAAGGTGGTGGCGATGACCACCTTCAGCGGCTCGGCGGCGTCGGGTCCGGCGAGCCGCGCGGTGGCCTCCAGCCCGTCCATCCCCGGCATGCGGATGTCGAACAGGCAGACGTCCGGGCGCAGCCGGCGGGCCTCGGCGACCGCGACCACACCGTCCGCGGCCTCGCCGACCACCTCGATGTCGGGCTGGGAGCCGAGGATCATCCGGTAGGCGGAGCGGAGCATCTCCTGGTCGTCGGCGAGCAGCACGCGGATCGTCATGGCGGTCATCGTGCCAGGCCGTCGCCGCCCGGCGACCGGGGCGTCTCCAGCGGCAGCTCCGCGCGGACCTCCCACCCCGCCCCCGGCCGGGGACCCGCGCTGAGGTGTCCGCCGAGCGCCGTGACGCGTTCGGTCAGGCCGACGATGCCGAACCCGGCGCCCGGTCCGGCGGCGGGCCCCGGCGCGTCGTCGGTGACCCGCACCACCAGCCGCCCCGGATCACCGGCGAGCGGCGCCACCTCGACGCACGCCCGACGCGCACCGCAGGCGTGCTTGCGCACGTTGGTCAGCGCCTCCTGGACGACCCGGTGCACGGTGGCCGCGACATCCGGCGCCAACGGACGGGCGGTGAGCGCCGGATCCACGGTGAGGGAGACGTCGGGGCCGGCCGTGCCGCCGGTCTCCACCAGCTCCCGCAGACCCGCCAGATGCCGCGCCGGACTCAACGGCGCCGGATCACCGGGGTCGCGCAGCACACCCACCATGGCGCGCATCGACTCCATCGCCTGGCGTCCCGCCGCCTCCACGGCCGCCAGCCGCTCGTCCAACTCCCGCGCGGTCAGCGGTCGGCCCGCCGCCGTCACGAAACGCACCGCCTTCACCTGCGCGTTGATCGCGGTGATGTGATGGCCCACGAAGTCGTGCAGATCCCGGGCGTACTCCAGCCGCTGCGCCCGCAGCCGGGCGTCGCGCTCCCGGTCCCGTACCGAATCCAGCAGCCGCAGGTACGCCCCGAGGACGACCATCAGCGCCCCGGCCAGCAGCAGCGGCGGCGCCCCGAACGTAACGGCCGTGGAGTACTCGCCGGAGGGCAACCGCAGCAGCGCCAGCGGCGCCGCCAGCCACGCCCCGGCGGCCAGCGGCACCATCCGGCGCGGCGGCCGATGACGCACCGCGCGCGCCGTCAGCAGCAGCAGCGCCGCCATCTCCACCAGCCCCGGGGTGTGTTCGGGCCGGTGCCGCGAGAGCGTCCCGGCCACCGAGAGCACACCCGACGCCACGACGGCCGCCACCCCGGCGGGCCACAACAGACGCACCGGCACCACCAGCGCCGCCACGCACGACACCCCGGTGACCGCCATCGCCACCGTCACCGGCCAGAACGCGGCGTCCAGCGCCTCGGCCACGACCGCCGCCACCACGACGGCGGCCCCCACGGCGGACACCCACCGGCGGAGCGGCGACCAGGTGGCGAAGACGTCCTTCACCGCGACGGCATCAAGGGCAGCGCTGCGACTCATGGCGTCCACGGTACGAACCCGCCCCCGCCCCCCACCTCGGCCGATCGGCCGAGCCACCCGCCCGCGCCGTTCGGCAGTTCGGCCGATCCGCCGGCCACCGGCCCGCGGCCACCATCGGTACGTACCCCCCCAGCCGATCCGTGAAGGACCCGATGTTCCGCACCGCTTGGCGCTCGGTGTGCGCGCACAAGGCCAGACTGGCGATGACCGTGCTCGCGGTCGCGCTCGGCACCGCCTTCGTCTGCGCCACCCTCGTCCTCACCGCCACCGTCTCGGCCGATGTCACCCGGGCCTACCGCGCCGGCCCCGGCGGGCCCGACGTGGTGGTCCGCTCCGACGACACCGCCGGCCCGCCGTCCCGGGGCGAGCCCGCGCTGCCGCGCGGCACCCTGGAACGGCTGCGCCGGCTCCCCGAGGCGGCGGCCGTCACCGGCGTCGCCACCGGGTACACCGCCATCGGCTGCCCGGACGGCCGCCCGGCGGGCGACGGAGCGGCCTCCGTCGGCACCGGCTGGACCCGGCTCGGCCCCGCCCCCGCCGCACCGCGCTACACCTTCACCGCCGGAGGTTCGCCGTCCCGCCCCGGTGAGATCGCCGTCGACGCCGCCACCGCGGCCCGCTGCGGCTACCGCGTCGGGGACACCGCCCGCATCTCCCTGACCGGCCCCGGCCTGCGCGCCCGCATCACCGGCGTCCTCACCACGACCGATCCCGCCACCGCGGCCGGCGGCACCCTGGTGGTCTTCGACCCGGCCACCGCGCAACGCCGGTTCGCCGCCCCGGGGCGCTGGACCGAGATCGACGTCGAGGCGGCGCACGGCGTCTCCGCGCGGCGGCTGCTGGACGCCGCCACGGCCGTGCTGCCCCCGCACGCCGTCGCCGTCACCGGGGCCTCGCTCGCCGCCGACCGTGCGTTGAGCGCCAGATCCTCGGTGGACGCGCTGTGCACCACCTTGCTGTCGTTCGCCGCCGTCGCCCTGTTCGTGTGCTGCTTCCTGATTGCCAACACCTTCACCATGCTCGTCGCCCAGCGCACCCGGGAGACCGGGCTGCTGCGGGCGGTCGGCGCCTCCCGCCGCCAGGTCACCGCCCGGGTGCTGACCGAGGCGCTGGTGGTCGGGGCGGCGGCCTCGCTCGCCGGGGTGGCCGCCGGGATCGCACTGGCCGCGGCCTTGCGCCCGTACGCCGGGGCGCTGGACAAGGGGGCGGCGCTGCCCTCCGGCGGTCCGCTCAGCGTGCCCTGGTACACACTGGCCGTACCGTTGCTGGCCGGGGTGGCGACCACTTTGGCCGCCTCCTGGCTGCCGGCCCGCCGGGCGGCCCGGATCGCACCGCTGGCCGCGCTGCGCGCCACGCACGCCCCGGCCCCGGGACGCACCACGCTGGTGCGGGGTGTCGTCGGCGCGCTGCTGACCACGTCCGGGGTGGCCGCGGTGCTCGGCGGCGCCGCCATGCGCCGGGTGCAGGACGGCGCCCCGGTGCTCACCCTGGGCGCCGTCGCGGCCACCACCGGCGCCGTCGCCCTGCTGCCGCTGCTGCTGCGTCCGGTCCACGCCGTGGCGGCTCCGGCGCTGCGGGCCACCGGCACCGCCGGCGCCCTCGCCGCCCGCACCAGCGCCCGCGACGTACGCCGGGTGTGCGCCGCCGCCGCGCCCCTGGTGATCGGGGTGACCCTGGTGGCCGCGCTCACCATGGTCGCCGCCGGCAGCCAGGCAGCCGCCGACGAACAGGGCGCCCACGTGCTCACCGCCGACTACCAGGTCACCATGGACGACCTCGGCCCGCTCTCCGACGGCGTCGAACGCACCCTCGCCGCCACCCCCGGGGTCACCGCCACCGCCTCGGTGCGGGAGGCGAGCGCCACCGTCGACGGCACCGACGAGTACGTCACCGCCCTCCCGGCCCGGGCCGTGCCCGCCCTGCTGCGTCCCCGGTTCACCGCCGGCGGCCCGCGCGGCTTCGGCGGCACCGGCGTCCTCGTCTCCGACGACCAGGCCACCGCGAACGGCTGGACCGTCGGCACCCGGCTGCCCGCCCGCCTGCCCGACGGCACCCGGGTCCGCCTCACCGTGGTCGGCGTCTACCGCTCCGACGACCTGCTGACCGGCGTCCTCCTCGACTCCGCCGAACTGGCCGGACACGGCACCGCCGTCACCAAACGGGTCCTCGTCACCACCGACCGCCCGGCCGGCCCCGCCGTGCGCGCCGCCCTCTCCCGCGCCCTCGGCGACAGTCCGGCGCTGCGCGTCGACAGCTCCGACGACCTGTCCCGGGCCTCCGCCGACGCCACCCGGCGCATGCTCGGCCTGCCCTACGGACTGCTGGGGGTCTCCGTCGCCGTCGCCTTCCTGGGCATCGCCAACACCCTGGCGCTGTCGGTCACCGAGCGGCGCCGGGAGATCGGGATGCTGCGGGCGATCGGCATGGACCGTGCCGGGGTGCGCGCGATGGTGCGCTGGGAGGCGGTCTTCATCACGTTCTTCGGCGGCGCGGTCGGCATGGCGCTGGGGGTCTTCGTGGGGTGGGCGGCGGGCCGGCTGCTCGGCGGCGGACTGGTGGGGTACTCGTACGCGCTGCCCGTGCCACGGCTGCTGACCGTGGTGGCCGCGGCGGCCCTGGCCGGGGTGGCCGCCTCGCTGTGGCCCGCGCACCGGGCCGCCCGTACCGAGGTGCTCGCCGCCGTCGGCGCCGAGTAGCGACCGGTGTCGGGCGGCCCCGGAGGGGTAGTCGGTCGGCACCGGGGCGGGGACGCCCGTCCGGCCCCCCACGAACGCGGCAGGAGGATGATCGACGTGGTCGACTACCAGGCGACGCGCACCATCGACGCGCGTCCGGAACGTGTCTTCGCCGAGGCGTCCGACCCCAGGACGCTGGACCACTGGCTCCCGCGTGGCGTGCACGTGGAGTCGGCACGGCTGCCCGAGGTGACCGTCAGCCACGGCGAACCGGCCGAGCGGGACCGCGCCCTGATGCGTACCGAGGACGACCGGCTCCGCGTGGAGTGGGGCACCCGGGACAGCAGCGAGTACGCGGGATGGCTCCAGGTCGCCGCCGGTGCCGCCGGGTCCAGCGAGGTCACCGTCCATCTGACGTTCCGCGACCCCGGCCACGCCCCGCCGGGCGGCCAGGTCGAGGCGGCGTTGGGGCAGAGCCTGGACCGCCTCGCCGACCAGGTTCGGCAGCACGGCGAGCGGCCCCGCTGACCGATGCCGCCGGGCCCCGCGACCTTTCGGATCGCGGGGCCCGGCGGTGGTGTGGTCGATGCCGGACGGTGTCAGGTGCGGTCCGGCTTGATGGCGTCCTTGGCCTTCTCCGCGGACTGCCGCAGGTTTCCCTTGGTGCGGTCGGCACGGCCGCGCGCGGCCATGCTCTCGTCGTCCGTGGCCCGGCCGGTGGCTTCCTTCAGCTTCCCCTTGAGCTCGTTCTTCTTGCCTTCGGCCTTCTTCTCGCGGCTCATCGTCGCCTTCTTTCGTCGGCTCGTGTCCGTTCGGCGCACGCCTACCCGGCCGTCCGCGTGCCATGCGGGGCGTCCGTGACCGGCCCGGGGCGCGGTTTTCCTCCGGGCGCCCGGGGCAGTCGGGAGGCATGGACCATTCCAAGGTGCCGGTACTCGACGCGTTGGCCGCATACCACCGGACCGGGCAGGTGCCGTTCACCCCGCCCGGCCACAAGCAGGCCCGGGGCGCCGACCCGCGGGTGCGGGAGGTGCTGGGGGACGCCGTCTTCCACTCCGACGTGCTGGCCACCAGCGGGCTGGACGACCGCACCTCCTCGCAGGGGGTGCTGGAGCAGGCCCAGGAGCTGATGGCCGACGCCGTCGGGGCCGATCACACGTTCTTCTCCACCTGCGGCAGCTCGCTGTCGGTCAAGGCGGCCATGCTGTCGGTGGCCGGCCCGCACGAGAAGCTGGTGGTGGGCCGGGACGCGCACAAGTCGGTGGTCTCCGGACTCATCCTGTCCGGGGTGCGGCCGATCTGGGCGGACCCGCAGTGGGACCCGGAACTCCATCTGGCCCACCCGCCGTCCGCCGCGTCGTTCGAGGCCGCCTTCGAGGAACACCCCGACGCCCGCGGCGCGTTGATCACCAGCCCCACCCCGTACGGCACCTGCGCCGATCTGACCGGGGTCGCCGAGGTCTGCCACGCGCGCGGCAAACCGCTGATCGTGGACGAGGCGTGGGGCGCCCATCTGCCGTTCCACCCGAAGCTGCCGAAGTGGGCGATGGACGCCGGGGCCGATGTGTGCGTCACCTCGGTGCACAAGATGGGTTCCGGACTGGAACAGGGGTCGGTCTTCCACCTCCAGGGCGACCTGATCGCCCCCGAGGTGCTCAAGGAACGCGCCGACCTGCTCGGCACCACCAGCCCGTCGGTGCTGCTGTACGCCGCGCTCGACGGCTGGCGCAGGCAGATGGTGGAACACGGCCGCCACCTGTACGACAAGGCGCTGGCGCTCGCCGCCGAGGTACGCGAAGGCGTCGACCGGATCGACGGCATGCACGTGCACGGCCGCGCCGACTTCTGCGCCCCCGGCCGGGCCGCCGACCTCGACCCGCTCCAGGTCATCGTGGACATCTCGGCGCTGGGCACCACCGGCTACCGGGCCGCCGACTGGCTGCGCGAGCGGCACCACATCAACCTGCACCTGTCCGACCACCGCCGGATCAGCGCCCAGCTGACCCACGCCGACGACGAGAACAGCGCCAAGACGCTGCTGCGTGCCCTGCACGACCTGGCCGAGCACGCCCCGGCGCTGCGCACGGACGCCACCGTGGAGGTGCCGGACCCGGAGCAACTGCGGCTGGAACAGGTGCTGTTGCCCAGGGACGCCTTCTTCGGCCGGGTGGAGCAGGTGCCGTGGGAGAAGGCGGCCGGGCGGGTCGCCGCCGAGATGCTCACCCCCTATCCGCCCGGCATCCCGGTGGTGGTGCCCGGCCAGCGGCTCACCATGGACATCCTGCGGTACCTGCGCACCGGCGTGGACGCGGGCATGGTGGTGCCGGACGCGGCGGACACCGAGGTCAAGAGCGTGCGGGTGTCCACCGAGGAGTGAGGTCACTCCGGCACCGCGGTGTCCACCGGGTACGGCGGCCGGCCGGTGCCCATGACCCGGTAGCGCTCCCACAGATCAGGCTCGGACAGCTCGCCGCGGGCCTCGCCGTGCGGGGTGCGGATCAGCGTGGCGGCCCGTTCGTCGCCGAGCGCGGCGGCCAGTTCCGGATGGCGGGTTATGCGGCCGTACCAGTGGTAGCGGCCGTCGATCGGCTGGAAGTAGCCGCGCAGTCGCACGGTGACGGTGAACTCCCGGCCGCCGGCCACCACGGTGGCGGGCCCGAAGTAGCCGTCGTCGTGCGGCCGTTGGGTGGTGGCGGTGGTCGGTACGCGGGACACGGGCGGCTCCTCGGTCTCGGTCGGTCGCGGGTTCAGCCGGTGGTGGCGGGGTCGAGGACGACGCCGTGCTGCCGCAGGTATCCGTCGACGGCGGCCCACACCATGGCGGTCAGCTGGTCCACCACTTCGGTACGGGTCATCGGGCGTTCCCGCCCCCACCACTGGGCGGTGCCGTGCACCATGCCCACGGTGGCGTGGGCCCATGCCTCGGCGCCCCGGGTGCCCAGGCCGAGGGCGCGCAGCCGCTCGCCGTACACCCCGGTCAGCGCGGCGGCCACCCGTGCCCGTCCGGTCGGCGTGGCGTCGCCGGGGCGGGACAGCAGGTGGGGGTAGTCCTCCAGCATCGAGAAGAAGGCGTCCAGGGCGCCGCGGACGCGGGCGACCGGCGGCACCGGGGCGGTGAGCGCGGGCATCAGCCGGTCCAGCAGGATGCGGGTGAGGCGCTGCTGCACGGCGTCGAGCAGGTCGGCCTTGTCGGCGAACTGCCGGTACAGCACCGGCTTGGTGACCCCGGCCTCCGCCGCCACCAGCGCGATCCGCAGATCCGGCCCGTGCTCGGCGGCCACCCGCACCGCCGCGTCGATGAACTCCTCGCGGCGCGCGGCCCGGTGTGAACTCCACCGTGCGCTGCGGCCGTCGGCGGCCCGGCCGCCGCCCGCCGCTGCCGGTCCGAAGGCCCCGGACCCCTTGACTGTCGCGGTCATGCGCTAGATGCTACCCAAGGTAACAGTTACCTGAAGTAACAAATCCGGCCGACCGCCGACCACCGCCCGGCCGGAGACACAGCAGTCTGGTGAGGGAGTGAGCCACGATGGCCCGTGCGCTGCCGGAGACCAGGGCCGGTGACCGGGAGAAGACCGCCGAACGGCTGCTGAAGTCCTCGGCACGGAAGTTCTACGACCCCGACGTCGACATCGACTGGGACGCCCCCCTGGTCGACGGCAAGAGCTACCTGCTGCCGCACCGGATCTCCCTCTACGGCACCGACCTGTGGGACGGCCTCACCGAACGGCAGCGCCTCGACCTCGGCCGCCACGAGGCCGCCACCGTCGCCAGCGTCGGCCTGTGGTTCGAGATCCTGCTGATGCAGATGCTCCTCAAGGCCGCCTACAACGGCGAACCCACCAGCCGCCACGTCCGCTACGCGCTCACCGAGGTCGCCGAGGAGTGCCGGCACGTCACCATGTTCGCCCGCATGGTCGACCGCATCGACTGCCCCGCCTACGGCCCCCAGCCCTACGTCCGCCAACTCGCCAAGATCCTGCCCACCATCGCGTACGGCCCGGCGATGTTCGGCTCCATCCTGGTGGCCGAGGAGGTCCTCGACCGGCTCCAGCGCGAAATGGTCAACGACGACTCCGTGCAGCCGCTGATGCGCATGGTCAACCGCATCCACATCCTCGAAGAGGCCCGGCACGTCACCTTCGCCCGCGAGGAGGTCCGCCGCGGCATGGCCGGACTCGGCCGCGCCGAACTGCGCTACCAGCGCTTCCTGATCGCCCTCGTCTCCTTCTTCATCTGCCGCAGCCTGATCCACCCCCGCGCCTACGCCGCCATCGGCCTCGACCCCCGGCAGGCCTGGCACACCGCGCTCGCCAACCCCCACTACCAGGCGAGCATGCGGTTCGCCGGCGAACGCATCGTCGCCTTCCTCGACGAGACCGGCCTGATCGGCGCCCCCGGCATGGCGCTGTGGCGCAAGACCTTCCTGCTCCCCGCCGGCTGGTGACCACCCCCCGCGACCCGGCCACCGTCACGCCGATGCGCCACCCGGCTTCCGCACCCGCCCCGCCACGCGTCCAATGGACCACGGCACGGCGGCCGGACCGGAAGGGGTGTAACGGGTGGCCGGAGAACGCGACACGGCACACCAGGGCGGCGGTCACCTCGCGGTGGCCGACGAGCCCGTCGAGGTACGCGACGAACTGCTGGCCGCGCGGGCGGCCGAAGGCGACGAGGACGCCTTCGAGGAACTGGTGCGCCGCCACGGCCCGGCGATGTTCTCCCTGGCCGTACGGTTGCTCGGCAGCCGCGCGGACGCCGAGGACGCCGTGCAGGAGGCGTTCGTCAGCGCCTGGCGCAGACTCCCGGACTTCCGCGCCGACGCCCGCTTCCGCACCTGGCTGTACCGCATCGTCACCAACCGCTGCCTCAACCAGCTCCGGGCCCGCCGCCCCGAACGCGACCTGACCGCCGCCCCCGAACCCACCGCCCCGGAACACCAGGCGTCACCGGTACGCGCGGCCGAGTCGGCGGCGGCCCGCGCCCAGCTCGCCGAGGCCCTCGACGGGCTCAGCCCCGAACAACGCGCCTGCTGGGTGCTGCGCGAACTGCACGGCCTGTCCTACGAGCAGATCGCGGAGGTCGTCCGGATCAGCGAGCATGCTGTACGGGGCAGGATCTTCCGGGCCCGCCGGTACCTGACGGAGGCGATGGGCGCGTGGCGTTGAGCAGCGAGGACCCGACCCCCGGCGGCACGCCGCACGACGACGGCCGTCCGCATCCGCCACGGCCCGGCGACACCGAACCGGAGGAGACACTCCCGTGCGGCCGGTCGCTGCCCCACGTGTGGGAGTACGCCGACGACCCGACGGCCGCCGGCCCCGAGGACACCGCCCACCTGCGTGACTGCCCGCACTGCCGGGAAGCGCTCGCCGGACTGCGGGCCCTGGACGACTACGTACGCCGTGCCGAAGGCGACGAGGCCGACGGCGCCGAACGCACCCTCCCCGAGGCCACCCGGCACACCGAAGGCATCACCGCCCGCGTGATGGACCTGGTGCGCGCCGAGACCCGGCCCGGCCGCGCCCTCGCCCTCGGCGGCGCCGCCGACGACGCCTGGATCGCCGAGGCCGCCGCCGCCAAGGTCTTCCGCGCCGCCGCCGAAACCCTCCCCGGCGTCCAGGCCGGCAGCTGCCGGATCGCCCCCGCCGACCCCGGCACCGCACCGGCCCCGGCCACCCGGTGGCACCGCGTCCCGCCCGGCCCGCTGCGGGTCGCCCTCGACGTGGTGGTCAGCCCCCGGTGGACCGCCCACGACGTCTCCGCCGCCATCCGCGAACGCGTCACCGCCGCCGCCCACGACACCATCGGCGGACTGACCCTCGCCGCCGTCGACGTGCACGTGCTCGACCTGCTCGACGACACACCACCGGACCCGGGCCGAGGACGGCGGCCATGACCGGCCGTCCGGCCGTCCGCGCCGCGTTGACAGCCACCGCCGCCGACACCGCGCGGCGGGTACCCGGCGTCGCCTTCCTGCGCCCGGCCTTCACCGGACTGCTGCGCCGCCCGGCCGCGACCGGCGACCGCGCCGCCGTACGCGCCGAACGGCTGACCGCCACCCCGCCCGACTGGCGGCTCCACGTCCACCTCGCCGTCGCCCACGGCCACCGCGCCCTCGACGTGGCCCGCGACGTCCGCGCCACGGTGACCCACGCGGCCGGCACCGCACTCGCCGAAGCCGGACAGCCCGACGCGACGGTCCGCGTCACCGTCACCGTCACCAACATCACGTGAGCCGCCCCGCCACGGACACCGGCCTCAGCGCGCCGGCCCCGCCTGCCCGGCCCGCTCCCGCGCCGCCTCCACCAGCACCCCCGCCGTCTCCGGGGTCAGCTCCAGATGGTGGGCGATCCACGCCCGGTCGTACCCCTGGGTGGCCAGCACCCACGCGGTACGCAACCGGTTCAGGTCCGGCGCGTCCGGACCGCGCAGCAGCGGGCGGATCCGCTCGGCCGGGAACCCGCTGAGCGCCTCCGCACTGAACAACCCCTCGTCGCCCGGGAGCGGCGGCCCCCGGCGCCCGCCCCCGCGCCCGGGACGGCACCGCACACACCACACCACCGCGGCCACCGCGAAAGCCAGCAGACACCCGCCGAGCACCGCGCCACCCACCACCGGCCGGTCCGGCGGCGCGACCGCACGCACCACCAACACCTCGGCCACCCCCACCGCCACGACCGCCAACATGGCCATGACCTCGGCGTTCCACCGGCGTGGTGCCGTCCGCATGACACCTCCCTCCCCTCCATGGTGGACCCACGCGACACACTCCGCCGCCCCGACCGCACACCTGTCCGTATCCGGCGGCGGACTCTCCTCTAGGCTGACCCCCCATGGGGGACGACGGCACGGCGCGACGGTGGAGCGGACTGCCCGCATGGGCCCGGCGGGTCCTCGCGGTGTACATGATCGGCTTCCTGGAAGGCAGTTGCGCCCACCTCGTCGACCTCGCCCGCGGCGGCCTGCACGCCTACGACGGCTACGCCGACCCGCTGCTCCAGGCGTTCTTCCTCGCCCTGGTGGTGCTCGACCCGCTGGTCGTGGTGCTCGTCGGCCTCGCCCGCACCTGGGGCGTACGGCTGGCCGCCGTGGTGACGACGCTCGACGTCACCGGCAACTGGATCGGCAACTGGGGCCTGGTGCAGCACGACGCCACCTTGGTGCTGCGCCCCGTCGGACTGCTGCCGATCACCCTGTTCGGGCTCTTCGTCGTCGCCTCCGCCGGGCCGGTGCACCGCGCGCTCACCACGGCACGCCGCACGATCCGCGCCACCGCCGACGTCCGGTAGCCACCCCGCCGCGCCGCCCGGCACGGCGCCTTGCGACGCACCGCACCGCACGCGGCACCGGTCACCCCGCCGCGCACGACATCCCGGCCAGCGCCAGCCGGTGCCGGTGGTGCTCGCCCAGCCCGGCCAGATCCAGCGGGATCCCCAACTCCCGGCAGCGTTCGCACCACTCGGCGAGGAACACCACCGCCGCGGCGTCCAGATGCGGCACCCCGGACAGCTCCAGCCGCACCCGGCGCACCCCCGCCCGCACCCCATCCTTCGCGGAGCGCAGCACCCCCAGCACGGCGGGCTGGATCCGCCCCGAGACGGTGAGGGTCAGCACGCCGCCGTCCATCGACACGCAGGCGTCGAACGCCGCGTCCGCCCCGCCGGACGGCCGGGTGCCCGGCCCCGGTGCCGCCGTGCGCTCCGTCGCAGTCATCGTGCCCCTTCCTTCCCCTGGTGTCGGACGGCCGCCGCTCGGCCCTTCCACCTACTTGGACACCGCCGGGGCGCCGTACCTCACGCCCGGCGCGGAAAAAACCGTGACCGGTGCTGCACCGCCCACCATCGACGCCCACGCGCCCGGCTCGTACCCTGGCGACCGTGCACATCTGTTTCGTCTGCAGCGGAAACATCTGCCGGTCGCCCTCGGCGGCCCTGGTCCTCACCGAGCACCTGCGCCGGGCCGGCCTCGCCGGACGGGTACGGGTCACCAGCGCCGGCATCGGGCCCTGGCACGTCGGCGAGGCCATGGACGAACGGGCCGCGGCGGCCCTGCTGCGCCACGGATACCCCACCGCGCACGTGGCCGCCCAGGTCGGCCCCGAGCACCTCGACGCCGATCTGCTGCTGGCGATGGACTCCGGCCACGACAAGGCGCTGCGCCGCCTCGTCGACGATCCGCCGCGGGTACGGATGCTGCGCTCCTTCGACCCGGACGCCACCGGCGACCTCGACGTGCCCGACCCCTACTACGGCGGCCCGCGCGGCTTCGACGAGGTGCTGCGGATGATCGAGGCGGCCATGCCGGGACTGCTGGCCTGGGTACGCGCCCGGATCGCGGCGTGACGGCCGGCCGCCCCGGCGACGATCCGGTAGCCGCCGTCAGCGAGTTGACGAAACGTCAGGTCATCTCGGCGCGCCAGCTGTCCGGCTCGCTCACCGAGGCCGTACTCGACGACGGCACCACCGTGATGGTCAAGGGCGGCAACGGGCCGGGCGCCACCACCGCCGAAGCGGCCGGACTGCGCTGGCTCGCCGCCACCGGCACCGTCCCCGTGCCCGCCGTACGCGGCCACGACGTCCACTGGCTGGTCATCGACCGCGTCACCGAGGGCCGGCCGGACCCGGTGGCCGCCGAACGCCTCGGCCGCCGGCTCGCCGCCCTGCACGCCGCCGGCGCCCCCGCCTTCGGCGCCGCCCCGCCCGGCGGACCCACCGACGCCTGGATCGGCCTGGCCCCCATGCGCAACGTCCCCGGCACCGACTGGCCGGGCTGGTACGCCGAACACCGCGTGCTGCCGTATCTGCGCACCGCCGTCGACCACGGCGTCCTCGACCACCGCGAAGCAGGCACCGTCGAACGCCTCTGCGAACACCTGCCCCGGCTCGCCGGACCCGCCGAACCCCCGGCCCGGCTCCACGGCGACCTGTGGAACGGCAACGTGCTGTGGGGCCCGGACGGGCAGGCCGCCCTCATCGACCCGGCGGCCCACGGCGGCCACCGCGAGACCGACCTCGCCATGCTCCACCTGTTCGGCTGCCCCCACCTGGACCGGATCCTCGCCGGCTACCAGGACACCGCCCCGCTCGCCGACGGCTGGCGGGACCGGATCGGCGTGCACCAGCTCTTCCCGCTGCTGGTGCACGCCGTGCTCTTCGGCCGCGGCTACGCCCGGCAGGCGGTCACCGCGGCCGAGGAGGCGCTGCGCCGCGTATGACACCCGCCGGTGACCGCGGTACCCCGCGCGCCGCCTCCCCGGCGCGCCCCGTTACCGGAAAGGCTGGTCGATGACTCAGGCGTTCGGCTCCTACCAGAACGAGATCTACCTCGACGGACTGCGCGGCGTCCTCCCCCGCTTCCCGATGGCCCACGCGGAACTGGCGGCGAAGGCAGAAGCCGCGATGGCCCCCGCGGTGTGGTCCTACGTCGCCGGCGGCGCGGGCGACGAGCACACCCAGCGGGCCAACGTGACCGCCTTCGAACGGTGGGGCCTGGTGCCCCGGATGCTCGTCGGCGCAGCCCACCGCGACCTGACCGTCGAGCTGTTCGGCACCACCTTGCCCGCACCGCTGCTGATGGCACCCATCGGCGTCCTCGGCATCTGCGCCCAGGACGGCCACGGCGACCTCGCCGCCGCCCGCGCCGCCGCCCGCACCGGCGTACCGATGATCGCCTCCACCCTTGCCACCGACCCGCTGGAAGAGGTCGCCGCGGCGCTCGGCGACACCCCCGGCTACTTCCAGCTCTACACCCCGACCGACCGCGAACTGGCCGAAAGCCTGGTGCGCCGGGCCGAGAACGCCGGCTTCGAGGCCATCGTCGTCACCCTCGACACCTGGGTCACCGGCTGGCGCCCCCGCGACCTGAGCACCGCCAACTTCCCCCAACTGCGCGGCCACTGCCTGGCCAACTACACCAGCGACCCGGTCTTCCGGTCCCGCCTGCCGCGCACCCCCGAGGACGACCCGCAAGGCGCCGTCCTCCACTGGACGCAGATCTTCGGCAACCCCCTCACCTGGGACGACCTGCCGTGGCTGCGTTCGCTGACCACACTTCCGCTGGTACTCAAAGGCCTATGCCACCCCGACGACGTCCGGCGCGCCAAGGACGGCGGCGTGGACGCCGTCTACTGCTCCAACCACGGCGGCCGGCAGGCCAACGGCGGGCTGCCGGCGCTCGACGCGCTGCCCGGCGTGGTGGAGGCCGCCGACGGACTGCCGGTGTTGTTCGACTCCGGGGTACGCAGCGGCGCCGATGTCGTCAAGGCGATCGCCCTGGGCGCCACCGGGGTCGCCGTCGGCCGCCCCTACGCCTACGGGCTCGCCCTCGGCGGCACCGACGGCGTCGTCCACGTGCTCCGTTCGCTGCTGGCCGAAGCCGACCTCGTCATGGCGGTCGACGGCTACCGCGCACTCGCCGACCTCACCCCCGGTTCCCTGCGGCGGGTCGGCTGAACCCGACCCCACCTTGACGGGTGAAAAACGAAACGTCACGGATGACGTCCCGAGGGGTCCTCCCCGGTGAAGACAGCCCGCCGCCGGACGCTATGTTCCCGGCGGCCGGGGCGAGTTGACACCCGGCCCGCCGCCCCCGCGCACCCGGCGCGTTGCCTGGTTCCCGTGGCGTGACGGCGCCGCCGGGGCGTCCGGGCGGGCGGTGCCGGGGACGGCGGGGGAGGGGTGTTGTGTTGTGCCGGAGCGACCCCGCACGCCGGTTTCGCCGGTACCGGATTGGTGACCTGGTGCTGAGGTGTGCCGGAAAGCGCATAGAGTTGTCGCCCGGGGGGCATGCAACCGCGGTGCGGTACAGCCAAGAAGAGGTGACTGACGATGGCAACCATCGACACACATGACAGCGTCGAGGCGACGATCGACCTGTTGCGGGCCGAGCTTCCCCAACTGGAAGCCCGGCGGAACACATTGGAGGAGGACCTGGCCGGTGTCACGGCCCGGCTGGAGCTGGTGCGGACCGCGCTGAGCAGTCTGCGTTCGCTCACTGGCGAGCCGGCCCCGAAGGCGGCGGAGCGGACCGCGCCGGCGGCGGAGACCCCGGCCGCGGCTGACAAGGCATCGGATTCCGCCGCCGAGGCGTCGGCCGCCGAGGCCCCGGCGCGGTCCGCGGCCGACGAGGCGTCGGTGCCGGCGCCGCGGCGGGAGGGCGAGGAGGCGTCGGCCGCGACCCGTCCGGCGGGCCGCAAGTCCACCGCGGCCAAGTCGAAGTCCGCCACCAAGGCCAAGCCGGCCGGCAAGGCCGCCGCGGCGAAGCCGGCCGCGAAGGCCAAGCCGGCGGCGAAGTCCGCCACCAAGGCGGCCGGCACCGCCAAGGCGGAGCGCAAGGCCCCCGCCGCCAAGCCGGCCAAGAAGGCAGCGCCCAAGAAGCGCGTCCAGGGGCTGACCGACGGCGTGGTGGAGTGCCTGGCCAACGCCAAGGCGCCGATGCGGGCCCGCGAGGTCGCCGAGGCGCTCGGCCGCGACACCACCACCGGCAGTGTCAACGCCGTGCGCACCGCTCTGGAGCGCCTGGTCAAGGCGTCCCGCGCGCAGCGCACCGGCCGCGGTCTGTACCTGTCCGCCGCCGCGAGCTGACCCGCGAGGCAGCCGGCCGCTCCCCCCGGCGTCCTCCGGTCGCACCACGCACCGGAGACGACCGGGGGACGGCCCCGCCCGCACCCGACGCAACGTCAGCCCCGCCCGGACCCGTTACCGGACGGCCGACACAGCATCAGCTCACGCCGTCCACCGCCGCCACCGGCCCGGCGCCCCGCCCCCGTGGCATCAGCGCCGCGTACCCCGACGCCGCGATCAGCAGCACCCCGCCCATCGCACCGGTCAGCAACGGCACGGCGAGCGCCGAGGCCGCCCCGGTGAGCGCGGCACCACAGGCAGCCGCCGAGATCTTCAGCCCGGCGCCCACCGTGAAGACCTGGGTACGCGTCCCCGGCGGCGCGTGGTCCGCCCGGATCCGCAACGTCGCCCCGAGCAACGGCCCGTCCCACGCACCGGCCGCCGCGAACAGCAGTACGTCCCCGGTGAACGACGGCACCAGCGCCACACCCCCCAGACACACCCCGGTGCCCAGCAGACCGAGCAGCGCCACCCGCCGCGCCGGCCACGCCGACGGCAGCCGGGCCATCACCAGCGAACCGGCGAGCCCGCCGACCGCGAAGGCGGTGACTGGAACCCCACCGGCCCCCGGATGCCCGCGCTCCGCCGCGAGCAGCGCCGCCACCGTGGTCAGACCCCCGGTGGCAAGACACGCCAACGACGTCCCCACGGTGACCGCCCGCAGCTCCCGCACCCGCCACACCGCCACGAGCCCGGCCCACACACCCGGCCGTGCCGCCGTCCCATCGGCCGCCTCCCCGCCGGCCGGACGCGGCACGGTGACCGCACCCGCCGCCGCACCCGTCGCCGCGCCCGCCAGCAGCAGCACCGCAGCCGCCGGTGACACCACACCCGCGACCACCCCCACCAGCGCCGGCCCGGTGACCGAGGCCGCGTCGTAGACCGCCGCGTCCCACGCGCAGGCCCGCGCCCGCCGCGGACCGGGCGGCGCCAGCGACGCCACCACACTCGACAGCCCCCCGGAGACCACCGGACCGCACGCACCCCCGGCCACCGCCACCGCGACCGTCACCCCGGTCGGCGCCCGGCCCACCAGCAGCCCCAGCGCACCGATCGCCACCGCGAACCCGCCCAGCGCGCCCACCCGGAACAGACGCGGACGCCGCACCCGGGCCGCCAGCGCCCCCGCCACCGGCGCGGCCAGTGCGTGCGGGGCCATCCACGCCGTCAGCACGAAGGCACCGTCCGCCGCCGATCCGGTCCGACGCAACGCCAGCAGCACCACGGCCACCGCCATGCCCTCCTCCGCCAGCCTGGCCAGGAACGCCGTGGCCAGACAACGCCGCACCCCGCCCGACACCTCACCCACCCCTCACTCGTAACGGCTTATGTCAAAAAGACGTTACACTGGCGGTGGTGAACCGGCACAACGGGAGGCGAAGGATGAGCGG
Organism: Streptantibioticus cattleyicolor NRRL 8057 = DSM 46488; assembly: GCF_000240165.1. NCBI lineage: Bacteria > Bacillati > Actinomycetota > Actinomycetes > Kitasatosporales > Streptomycetaceae > Streptantibioticus > Streptantibioticus cattleyicolor. Next base: position 16,490 of record NC_017586.1, on the reverse strand, counting down.
CAGCACGACTGGTCGAGGGTTCCGTCCGGCACAACGGCTGATCGAGCTGGCCAACGCCGTCCGCGCGGACCCACGGCTGCCCCGGGACGCCATGGCCCGGCTCCTCGCGGACCACGGCGAGCACCCGGACGACCTCACCGAACACGGCTTCTCGGCGGCCGATGCCGACGAGCTGCGCGCCGCCGTCACCCGGCTCACCGCGGTCCTCACCGAAACCGACACCGACCGCGCCGCCCACGCCCTCAACGAACTGCTCGCCCGCTGCGGAGCCCGGCCCCGGCTCTCCCGGCACGACGGCCACCCCTGGCACCTGCACGTCGACCGCGGCGACGACGCCGGCTGGGCCGACTGGTTCACCGCCGCCGGCGCGCACGCCCTCGCCCAGCTCCTCAGCGACAACGGCCGCGTCGCCTGGGGCGAGTGCGCCGCACCCGGCTGCGCCACCCTCTACCTCGGCACCGGCCCCGGCACCCGGCGCCGCTACTGCTCGCCCGCCTGCGCCTCCCGCGCCCGCGTCGCCGCCCACCGCCGCCGCCGCCGCAAGGAACAGGGGTCCACGGCCGGGTGACGGTCCCCCTCACCGGCGTTTGTCGGATTCCGGGCAAATAAGGGGCCTATGAGGGGGTTTGTCCCGCGTATGGCGGTAAGGAGACAAGTAGTCAACCGCTACGAGGAAGAGGTGGCGAAGGTGTCCTCACGGGTATCTCCCAGCATTGAGCAGCACCCGGACATCGTGGCGCTACGGGCCCACTCGGAACAGGCCGCGGTCACCCCCGTCGCCCAGGGCGTCGAGGCGGTCAGCCTGCTCGCCGGGCTCTACCTGGCGGCGTCCCCGTGGATCGTGGGCTTCAACGGCTTCACCACACTGACGGTGAACAACCTGATCACCGGTATCGCCCTGTCGTGCCTGGCCATATTCGGCTCCGCCTACGAGCGGACGCACGGCATGAGCTGGGCCGCCGCCGGGATCGGCATCTGGACGATCATCGCCCCCTGGGTGGTGTCCGGACACGTCGCGACGACGGGGACCATCGTCAGCAACGTCATCACCGGCGCCCTGGTCTTCCTGTGCGCCGTCGCCATGGCCCGGATGGGAACGGTCGGCAAGGCCCGGCGCCGCTGACCTACGCCCCGGCGCACCAGGGCGTACGCCCGCGCGCACCCCGGGGCATGTGGCGGTGACGACCGAGGGCCCGGCCGGTACGGCACGCCGGAACCGACGACGCCATACCGGAGGGCACCGGGCCCCGACGGCCGGTCACCCCTCCTCGTCCCACAACCCCTGCTCACGCAACTGCTGTTCATGGACGGCCGGCGGCGGGCTGGGCACCCAGTCCGACGCCCTCGGCAACTCCGGTCCGTCCGGACCGACCCGCACCAGCGCCTCGGTCCGCACCACCCGGAAACGGTGACCGGCCGCCGCCGTCTCGTTCACCCGCTCCCGCGCCAGCCGCTCGGCGGCCCGTGCGTACGCCGCCCGGTCCCCGTCCGCCATCGTCCGCAACCGGGGCGCGAAGTTCCGCAGGTAGTGCACGAGGAACTCGCGCGCCGAATGCGGCGTCGGACAGATACCGGTGATCGGTGACCACTTGCCCTCCGCGCCGCACTCCGCCACACCGTAGACCGCGGGCAGCAGCACCACTCCCGGATGCGTCCGGCGCGCCCGCACCGAATCGGCGTACACCTCCGGCGGAACGACCTGCGGCGAGTAGGCGAACGTGGTCAACTCCGCCTTGAGCAGCCCCTCGGCCATGCCGGTGCCGGCGCCCGGGTCGATGACGAACCCCTCGGCCCGGGGGCGCGGCTCGCGCTCGCCCTCGGCCGGCACCGGATCCGGATCGGTCGGGCGCGGCGGCTCCGGCCCGTCGGTGCCGAACCGCAGGAACAAGTCGCCGCGGATCACCCGGTGGTCGCGGCCCAGCACGGTCATCTCGTTCAGCGGCTCCCACTCCAGACGTTCCGCCGCCGCCAGACAGGCATCGCGCTCCATGGCGTCCGCGGTCCCGGCGGCCTGGTCGCGCAGCCGCCAGTTCCACGAGTTGCGGGCGTCCTGCGGGTTGCCCTCGTCCAGGATCACGATCTGCCACAACCCGTCGTCACGCCGGTGCCCGATCGCGAACAGCGGCCCGCGCAGCCGCAGTTCCGGATAGCGTTCGCGGGCCTCCCACGCCTCCAGATCGGCCAGGTCGGCCACCGGGGAGTCCTGCCGCGTCACCCGGATGACGCGGTGGTCGGGGGTGTTCTCACGGTGATGTGCCATGAACGCAGTGTGCCGGGCGGCCGTGCCGTACGCAGGCGTTCCGGCAATCGGTGCTCCTTGACGGGCGGCCTTCGTCCACCATGTCTCGCACGCCCGTCCGGATGTTCGCAGCCGGGTGGCCGACGGTTCGAACACCGGGAACCATCCGCCGCCGCCCGTTCGTCCTCCGGCCTAGGAGGCGGACCGGTCCGGAACCGGCCGGGCGACCGGGGAACGGGCCGGGATGCCCGCCTGGCCGGGCGCTGGCAGACTTGCCGTACCCGCCCGCCCAACCGCCCCCGGCGCCCGGCCGGATGGGCACCCCATGTCGCCGGTCGCGGACCCGCCTCCGCCGAGCCCACGGAAGGCCCCCTTGCCCGACCTGCCCGCGCTGTTCCGCCGTCACCTGACGGCCGTGGTCTTCACCGTGCTCTCCGTGCTGGTGTCCGTGCTGCTGCCGCCGCTGCTCGGCACCCACGGCTGGACGGCACTGGTCTCCTGGGCCTCCACCAACGTCGACAACCTGTGCGACCACCCCGTCGAGGCCCTCGCCGTCTCGGCGTTGGTGTGCGTCAGCCCACCCTGGCCCGACCTCGCGCTGGCCGCCGTCGCCCTGGCGCTGCTGTGCGTCCGGCTCGGCAGCGGACGCACCGCCGTGGTGGCCGCCACCGGCCACATCGTCGGCACGCTGCTCAGCGAAGGGCTGCTGGCCGCCCGCATCGCCGCCGGCCAGGTGCCGGACGGCGAACGCGCCACGCTGGACGTGGGCCCCTCGTACGTCGTCGTGGCCGCGCTGGTCGCCGTCATCCTCGGCGGCGCGCGCCGCTGGCACCGGCTGGCCTGCGCCGCGGTACTCGCCCTGACCATGCCGCGGCTGGCCGAGGGCATCACCGGGCTCGGGGTCACCCCGGTCGGCCACCTCACCGCCCTCGTCGCCGGGGCCATCATCTTCCGACTCGTGGCCCGTCCCCCCGTAGTACGCGCCGCCACGCCCTCGGCAGCGTCCCCGTCCCCGGCCCCTGAGCCGGAGCTGACCGCTGCGCCGGTGCCGGAGCCGGTGCCCGACCGCGCGGACCCCGCCGCGCTGACCGCCGTGGCGGACGGCGACACCGCGTCGCCCCGGGAGGCCGCCGCCACCTGACCGTACGGCTCCCCGGCCAGGGCCGAACGCCGGGTACGCGGGGCCGTCCGCTCGGGCACCCTGGCCCGGGCCGTCGCGTGCCCGCCGCGTTCTCCCGGGTGACCACCTTCAGCTGCGCCCGCGCCGTGCTGTTGGCCTCGCGGCCCTCGGCCGGCGCAACGGCGTCGCGCACCGCCGACCCAGGGCTTTGACCGCGCGCAGCGCCATCTCGTCGTTCTGCGCGAAGACGCCGTCGATCCCGGGGGCCCTGGGGGAGGTCGGCCATCACGTCCAGCCCCTTGGCGCGGGTCGAAGCTGGAGGCTGCTCGGCGAACCCACGCCGCGTTCCCGGATGGTCGAGTGCCCGCGGTGCCCTGCCGCACCATGACGGTGTCCTTGGCGCCGAGTTGGCCGGCCAGGGGCCCGGCGGCGAACCGGCCGCCCGCCGCGTTGTCAGAGGCGACCGTGGTGGCCACGCCGGTCCTGTTGACCCCACGGTCGGCGGTACGGGTTGTTGAACGTCGGCACCGACAACGCCACCCTCATCGTGCCGGAACCGGAACGCTCACAGGCCGCGGGTGTCTGCACTGCAAACTCCTCACTGCCGGACGATGTTGGCGGACAACATGAAACCGACAGATCAGGCACGGCGCCGCACCGAGCCCCACAGCACCTCTAACGAGATCACCACCCGCTGCCAGAAGGCGCACACCGCCCCCAAGTTGAGCCCGTTGCGCAGCACGGCCAGGATCGGCACCCCGTGACCACTGCGGCGATCGCGTCCAGCTCGTCACCGCTGGCGGCCTGCGGCTGCGCCAAGCCGGCCGGGCGGCGAGCACCGCCCCGCCCACCGCGGCGAAACTCGCGGAGAGGCCGTAGACCACCAGCTTCTTAGGTACGGGCCAGGACCCCGGCGGTGAGCAGCCCCATCACCACCATCGGCTGCACCAGCCCCCGGCCCACCGACAACGTCGTGATGAACGGCGGCAGCAGGCCGAACGACATGAGCGCCGCGTCGACCAGATCGCCCACTCCTGCGACGATGCCAGCCACTCCGGCACCGTCACGGACAGCGCTGCCTCCGCCCCCTCCGCCAGGTCGATGCCCGCCGAGACGATCACAAAGGTGACCCCGCGCGCGAGGGCCGCGCGTGCCCGTACGCCGTCAACGCTGCGTAAATGCTCGTGCGAATCCGCAACCGGAACACGATGAGGGGCGGTGACGATTTGGGGGTGGACGCCCTGGTGCGTGTCGACGCGTGATGCCGTCCCGCCGCCCGACGATGGTGCGGGGGCCTGTCGGCAGCGCGTCCGGAACGTTCTGGGAACGCATCCGACGGTCTGCCGGCGGGCCGCATTGCGACTCCGCGCGCACAGGCGTGCTCAGACGCCCGCACGACGCGGCACACGCCCGTACCGACAGGGACCACACTGTCCGGCATGACAACGACACCGCGGCAACTACTGGATCGCGCCCGCCGACTGACCACCGACGGACGCCGACGCGTACTGGGCATCGCCGGACCGCCCGGAGCCGGAAAGTCCACGTTGGCGGAGTACCTCGTCGCCCATCTCGGGCCGGCCGCCGTCCGGGTCCCGATGGACGGCTTCCACCTGGCCGACACCGAACTGCGCAGACTGGGACGCCTCGGCCGCAAGGGCGCACCCGACACCTTCGACCCGCACGGTTACGCGGCACTGCTGCGCAGACTCCGTGCCCCGGAACCGGGCGTCACGGTCTACGCCCCCGCCTTCGATCGCGAACTCGAACAACCTGTCGCGGGCAGCATCCCCGTCCCACCACACGTCCCTCTCGTGATCACCGAAGGCAACTACCTCCTGCTGAACGACGGCCCATGGACCGCCCTCCGCTCACTCCTCGACGAAGTCTGGTGGATCGACCTCCCCGCCCCGGAACGCGTACGCCGACTGATCGACCGACACGAGCGTTTCGGCAAGCCGCACCAGGAAGCCGAACGCTTCGTACACGAATCCGACGAAGCCAACGCGGCTCTGGTGTCCACGTGCCGCGACTCCGCCGACCTGCTGGTCACCTTCCCACCGGGTACGGCACCCCAGCCGACCGATCCCGGCGACACACGGCCCGACCTCGACACTGCGCGGGTCCGCAAGCCCGCGCCGTCCGACTGAACGGTGGGGTGAGCGGGCCCGCGAGGCGCGTTTCGCGGGTGTCGGCGGCCTGGGGCCATGGTTTCGCCCCGGGGACGCCCCCGGTCGGCCAGCCGTGAGCGAACCGGCTTCCGGCCACTGGACGGGCACCGGGCCGCTATGTGTGGTATGTCGAACCCGTGTGCATGCATCCACCCTGCGGCGGACAGTCTTCACGGAGAGAATGCGTAAGCCGCCCGTCACCGTCCCGACCCGGGCCGGACCGGGTGGCGGCCGGGCGCAGCGGGTCAGCGGCCCGCGGGCTTGCGCGCCGACGGGAGAGCATTTCGCACGGTGAAAGGCCGCAACGTGAGCACACCACCCCGAGGACACGGCGGACCCCCGGGCGACCCCGCCGAACGCGCCACCGGCGCATGGCGACGCGAACACACGGCTCCCACCGACCCGCCACACGCCCCACACCCACCCCACGACGGCCTCGGCGACAACCAGGGCAGGGCATCGGCGGACGACCCGCCCGGCGGCACACCGCGGACCCACCTCCGTTCCGCGACCACTGAGCCCGAGCCCGGTCACACCCCGGACACCCCCTCGCCCCGCACCGAAGACACCTCGGCGGCGTCCGGCGCCCCCGCTCCCGACGCCCACCGCTGGCCCGCCCTGGCGGTCTGCCTCGTCGCCGGCTTCATGACCCTGCTCGACATCAGCATCGTCAACGTCGCCCTGCCCTCCATCCGCAACGGACTGCACACCCCCAACAGCGCCCTGCAGTGGGTGCTCTCCGGATACGCCCTCACCTACGGCCTGATGCTGGTGCCGGCCGGCCGCCTCGGTGACGCCCGCAGCCGCCGTGGCGTCTTCATGGTCGGCCTGGTCCTTTTCACCGCCACCAGCGCACTCGCCGGCGCCGCCCAGAACGACGTATGGCTGGTGCTCGCCCGGCTCGCCCAGGGACTCTCCGCCGGCGTGCTGATGCCCCAGGTCTCCGGCTTCATCCAACAACTCTTCCGCGGCCCCGAACGCGGCCGTGCCTTCGGACTGCTCGGCGCCACCATCGGCGTCTCCACCGCCGTCGGCCCCCTCCTCGGCGGCCTGCTCATCCAGGCGTTCGGCGCCCAGGAAGGCTGGCGCTGGGTGTTCTACGTCAACCTGCCGATCGGTATCGCCGCCCTCCCGTTCGCCTACCGCCTCCTCCCACGCCACCCGTACCCCGCCCCAGGCCACCAGGGCGAACGCGCCCAGGGCTCCGAACGGAAACGCGGCCGGTTCGACCCACTGGGCGTCGTCCTGCTGGGCGCCGGCACCGCGGCACTGCTGCTGCCCCTGGTCCAGGAACAGCAGTGGCACGGCTCGGGCAAGTGGCTGCTCATCCTGGTGGCCGCGGTACTGCTCGCGGCCTTCGTCGGCTGGGAACACCACTACGGCCGAAACGCCGAACCCCTGGTCGACCTCGGACTCTTCCGGGCCAGCTCCTACTCGCACGGCGCCCTGCTGTCCCTGGTGTACTTCGCCGGCTTCACCGCGATCTTCTTCATCTTCACGCTCTACCTCCAGAACGGCCTGCACTACAGCGCTCTGCTGGCGGGCCTTTCGATCACCCCCTTCGCCCTTGGCTCCGGCGGTGCGGCGGCCGTCGGAGGCCGGGTGGTGCACCGCTTCGGCCGGCCGCTGGTGGTGGTCGGGCTGATCATGGTCGCCGTGGGGCTGTGCGGTGCCGCCGTCGCCGTCCACATCGGCTCCGGCCCCCACGTCGGCTGGCTGACCGCCGCACCCCTGCTCTTCGCCGGCATCGGCAGCGGCCTGGTGATCTCCCCGAACCAGACGCTGACGCTCAGCGAGGTGCCGGTGGCCCGGGCCGGCAGCGCGGGCGGCGTGCTCCAGACCGGCCAACGCATCGGCTCCGCCGTGGGCATCGCGGCCGTCGGCTCCGTGTTCTTCGCCCACATCGCCTCCCACCACGGCGACTGGGCCGGTGCCCTCGACGTGGCCGTCTCCGTCTCCGTCGCATTCGTCCTCCTCGCCCTGCTGATCGCGCTCATCGATGTCTTCAGCGGCCGACTGCCCAAGCGCTCCGCCCGGCACCGTCCGGCGCACGCCCGCTCCCGCCACGCGACCCATCCGGGGCCCACCGACCCTCCGCCGCCACCGCATGCCCGGAACCCCGAAGGGTAGGAGACGGCCATGACCCGCAAACACGACATTCAGCACGAATCCCCTGGTGAGCGCGACCCCACTCACGCGACCCAGCCCCCACCCCCAAGCCCCTCGATGCCCAACCCGAACGAGCCTCCCGAGCCGCACGCCAGGCGGACGGGCAACGTGCAGTCACCCGTGCCCCTCCAACTGCCGTCCTCCTGAGTGCCACGCCGGCGTCCGGGCCACCCACCGGGGTACCGCGAACGGCTACGGGACCACCGGCGGCGGCCAATCCGGCGGCATCGGGCCGGGAACGGCACCGGCCCCGACCCCTGGGTCGACGGGGAAGGCCAACCCTTCCGCCACCGCCCCGACGAAGCCGACCGGCCCCGTTCGGCGACACCCTCGGCACCGGGCCCCGACTCTTCCGAGAAGGACGGGCCTCTCGGGCGAGTCGGCCCACGGGTGGTTGGTCCGTCTCCCGTCCGCGAAGAGCGGTGAACTGACGAGTCGCTGGGGCGCCTTCTCGGGTGTCCTGAGCGGCTGACCACTGTTGGGCAGGACCGCGTCACGAACACGAGTGGGGCAACGGATCCAGGCCGAGGGACTCGGGGCGACGGAACGACGACCGAGGCGCGGGTGCCGGCTCGGAACCAGCCACCGGGGCCGACCGCACCCCCACGTTCCCGGAGCCCACACCCGACGCCCCACGCCAGAGGGCCCGTTCCCGAAACCGAAGGCACGCTCACAACACGCACCCCGACCCACCGACACCGGGGCAGCCGGACCCCGACAGCACTGGCACCACCGTCACCGCTCCCGGGATCAAGGCCGCCGTTCCGAGCGACCAGGCCGCTGGCCAACGGCGGCCACAGTCACAGGGAGCCGACACACGGAGCCTGACATCATGCGTCACGACGAATTCATCGGCCAAGTACAGTCACTGGCCGCGCTCCCCGACCGCGGAACGGCCGAACGCGCCGTACGCGCCACCCTCGAGACGCTGGCCGAACGGATACCGGACGGACTCGCCGAACACCTGGCCGCTCAACTGCCCCGCGAGATCGCTGAGCACCTCCTTCGTGTCACCACCTCTCATGAAGCCTCGCCCGAGGAGCGAGCCAAAGGGACCCGATTTGACCTGGCGACCTTCGCGGCCCGGATCGCCTGGCGTGGTGGTACCTCCGAGGAGGTCGCCATCCGGCACGCAGGTGCGGTCCTGGAGGTGCTCGACGCGGCACTCTCGCCCGAGCTCATGGCCAAACTGGACCACGCCCTCCCTCACGACATCCGGGAACTCCTGCCCACCACCCGAGCCAGGCAGTCGGAACTGACCACGTAGCGGTTCGCCGGTACCAGATACCGTGTGACGAACCTCGCCGGTCGGGACCTGCGGCCCGCATTCGCTGCCGTCGACCCGACACACTGTCTTCTGCTCAGCGTGCGTGCCCCCGGGTGACCACGCCCGCCCGATTGTGCGTGTGCCGCCGGCCGGGACAGTCGGCCTGGCCTATTCCCACGCCGGACTACTCACGTTCTGCACACCGGGCGAGGCCGCCTATTCGATCGTCCGGTACGCGATCCTCGACCATTGCCGACTCGCCCGCAACCGACGTGCTGTCCGGCCGCAGCGATCCCGTGAGCACCACCGCGACCAACGCCGCCAGCACCAGCAGACCACCCAGCCGCATCGCGCCGGCGAGTGAGAAGACGTCCACCGCTCGTCCACCAGCCAACGCCCCCAGCGACATCGCCGTGTTGAACACCGTGACGAACAACGCGGACACCGCCTCCTTGGCATGAGGCGCGGTCACCATCAACCAACTCTGCGTGCTCACCGACACACCGCCGTACGCCAGCCCCCACACGGCGAGCAGTACGACAGCCACTCCGGTGCGTACACCGCCGAACGACATCGTCAGCACCACAGCTCCCAAGACGGTGCAGATCACCACCAGCACCCCGCGGGGGTTCCGCGCCGAGCCGGCGCCGCCGACGAAGTTGCCGACCACGCCCGCCACCCCGTACCCGAGCAGCAACGGACTCACCAAGCCATGTCCGACCCCCCAAAGCCTTTCCAACGCCGGTTGTACATACGTGTACGCCGCGAAGTGCCCCGTCACCAGCAGGAGCACGACGACCAGCCCCAGCCGCAGCCGACGGCCGCGTAGCAAGGCGGGCACGTCCGTGAAGCGCACGGCCCGGTCGACCGGAAGCGGCGGAAGCAGTAGGGCCAGGGCACCGGTGACCAGCAGCGTCGCCGTCCCCGCGGCGGCGAACGCCGCACGCCAGCCGAACAACTGGCCTATCAGGGTCCCGGCCGGCACACCGAGAACGGAGGCAAGCGCTATGCCACTGAAGATCAAGGATGTTGCCCGGCCCACCGATACCTTGGGAACGAGCCGGACGGCGAGCCCCGCAGCAATCGCCCAGACTCCGCCGATGGCCACCCCGACCAGGACGCGAAGTGCCACCAGGACAGCGATGCTCGGGGCGACGGCGGACAGCAGATTGGCTACCGCGAGCAAGGCGGGCAACGAAACCAACAGCCATCGTCGGTCCAGCCGACCGGACAGCACGGTCGTCAAAGGGGCCGATACGGCGGCGACCACGCCGGGGACCGTCACGGCCAGCCCCGCCGTCCCGTCCGAAGCGTGCAACTCGCCACCGATCGAGGTGAGCAGGCCGACCGGCAGCATCTCGCTGGTCACCACCGAGAACGTCCCGGCCGCGACCGCTGCCACCGCCGACCAGTTCTTCGCGGTGGATCCCCCGGTACATGAATCCGTGTTCAACATGTACTCAGCGTGACGACTGCGGGTCTGAGAGATCAACGCCGAAGAGCTCATCCTTGCGATGAGTGTTACTTATCGCGAATCTTCGGCCAACGGGAACGTCGTGTACGGACGGTGACGTTGAGCAAGGTGAGAGCAACGAGGAGGGGGCGAATCGGACCGATGAGCGAACTGGACATCCGGGAACTGGAATGTTTCCTGGTGCTCGCCGAGGAACTGCACTTCGGCCGCACCGGGCAGCGCCTGTACGTCTCGCAGAGCCGCGTCAGCCAACTGCTGCGGTCCCTGGAACGGCGCATAGGCGCCCCGTTGGTGGAACGTACCAGCCGCCGGGTCGTGCTCACTCCGCTCGGTCAGCGACTGCTGAACGGGTTGCGGCCCGCGTACGCCGCCCTCCGCGCGGCGGTGGCCGACGCACGCGCCGAAGCTCACGGAGTCGACGGCGTGCTCCGACTCGGCTTCCAGGGCACCGCCGATGAACGCGTACTCAACGCAATCGACACCTTCTGCAGCCGGTATCCCAGATGCACCGTGGAGATCACCGAGCTGCCGCTGTCGGATCCGTTCGGCGCACTGCGCCGCGGCCAGGTGGACACAGCGGCAGTGCTGCTCCCGTCCGCCGAACCCGATCTGGTCGTCGGTCCCGTCTTCGGAACCCAGCCGCAAACACTCGCGGTCTCGGTGCGCAACCCGTTCGCCTCACGCACGTCACTGTCGGCTGAGGAACTCGCCGAGTGCGCGCTCATCACCCCCGGTGAGCCGGCCCCGGACTACTGGCGCCACGCGCAGGCCCCCACCGTTACCCCGGGTGGTCGGCCGATCCCCCGTGGTCCTACGGTCACCACCCTCCAGGAAGGGATCGCCATGGCCGCCGCCAACCGTGGCGCGATGCTGCTGTGCGCCCCCACCGCCAGCCACCACACCCGCCGTGACATCAGCTTCGTCCCCGTCTCCGGCCTGCCCGGGTCGGTCCTCGCCCTGGTCCGCCGGCACGGCGCCGACGACGCACGGCTCCGTGCCTTCTGGGGATCGGTCGCAGAGGCCCGTGAACCGGAGGGAGCGCAGGAGCTACCGGAGCTTGTTCCGGCGGAGGAGATGTCTCGGATAGCGGAGTCCGTCGGGGCGGTGATGGTCCGGTAGCCGACAGCACATCTGCCATCGATTCGCTGGTTGAGCCGCCCATCGACGTGTACGGCGTGTTCCACGGACCTGGGGGTACTGCGCACCCCGCGCCGGCCCCCATGGCTTGCCATGCGACGGGGGGAGCCGAGTGGTTAGCGCCCAGAGGGGTAGCCCTCCATTGTTCGAGGGGGGCCGCATCGCCTGGGAGGTGTCATGCCGGGCAGCTCTGTCACAGCTTCGGACGCCCTGGCTGAGCGGTGGGAGTGGCGGCTGCCGGCGGTAGGGCTGTTGCTGGCGGCGACCGCCATCCACGCCTACGAGGCCACCGATGCCGACGTGCCGTTCCTCCTCGTCGGTTTCATCGCCAGCGCTGTCGGTACCGGGACAGCAGCCCTTCTGCTGGTGGCTCGCGCCCCACGGCTCGGCTGGGCTCTCGGAGGGCTCACCGCCCTGCTGACGTTCGTCGGGTACGTGGTCACCCGGGCAACGCCCATACCCACCGACGAGGACGACTACGGCAACTGGCTCGAACTGCTGGGTGTTGTATCACTCGTCGTTGAGGCGATCATCGTCGTCATGGCCGTGTGGGCGCTGGCCGGTGCGACGCCAGGCCGTTTGCGCCGTTCCGACCGGGCGGGGTGATCGACGCGGCGGGTGGACAGTGGGCCGAGGGCGATACGAGGCGGATGTGGTGCCGGGGCGACTGCGGTGGCCGTAACGGAGCGGATGGGAACCGTTGGTTAGCGTGGTCGTCGGCGGTTGAGGTGGGGTGGTGTCCGGCTGGTCGCCCGATCGGTGTTGCGCCGACCCGATGGCCGCGATTCGAGGTCGGGGGTCATGGTGCCGAGGTTGTGCACTCAGTGGCTGACGCCGAGGGCGTGGCCGACGGTGTCGGGAGTGTTGAGGCAGTCGAGCATGGCCCGCGCCACATCGGCGCGGGAGATGGCGCTGCCGTACGGTCCCGCGTCGACAGCCCGTCGGTAACGTCCCGTACCGGGCTTGTCCGTCAGTTTCGGAGGGCGCACGGAGGTCCAGTCCAGTCCGCTGTCCCGCAGGGTGTGTTCCATCAGTTCGAGGTCGGTGTAGACGTCCTTCAGCAAGGCCCAGAGCAAGGGGGAGAACAGGTGATGTGAGAGCCAGGACTGGCCGGTCCCGGAGCGGTTGAGCGGTCCTGCGCTGACGACGATGATCCGGCGTACCCCGGTGGCCTTCATCGCGGTCACGGCGGCGCGAGCGGATGTCGAGGCGGGCTTGAGGGGATCGCGGCGGCCGGCTGCGCCGATCCCGGACAGCACGGCGTCTGCGCCTTCGATGGCGTCCTGCACCGAGGTGGCGTCGAGAGCGTTGGCCGTCACGACTGAGAGTTCTGGGTGACGGACCGCGAGTCGGCCGGGGTCGCGTACAACCGCGGTGACCGAGTGCCCGTCCGTCAGGGCATGGGTGACGATGTGCCGACCAACGCCGCCAGTGCCGCCGAGCACGGTGAGCTTCATCATTCCTCCGAGAGGTGAGTGACCACTTACCTACCCGTTGAAGAGGGTGAGTGAATACTCACCCACCTGTCAAAGTAGACTTCACGCATGACCCGAGAAGCCGTCCGGCCATCCCTGACCGGCGGTGCCCTGACGCGCTCGCGCATCCTGGACGCCGCTGCCCGCCTCATGACGTCCGTCGGGATCACCCGGACCACGACGAAGGAGATCGCCCGGGCGGCCGGGTGCTCGGAAGCCGCGCTGTACAAGCACTTCCGTGACAAGGAGGAGATCTTCGTCCGCGTGCTGCACGAGCGGGCGCCGCGACTGTCCGACGCGCTGGCCCAGTTGCCCACGCGTGCGGGTGAGGGAGAGGTCGCCGAGCATCTGGAAGGCGTCGCCCGCGTCGCCGTACCGTTCTACCGGCAGTCGTTCCCCATGGCCGCGTCCCTGTTCGCCAGCCCCGAACTGCTCGCCGCCCATCGCCGCAAACTCGACCTCGATGGCGCCGGCCCTCATGAAGCGACGCAACACCTGGCCGCCTACCTTGTGGTCGAACAGCGTCTCGGCCGTGTCTCCCCGCACATCGACCCGGACGCCGCCGCATCACTCCTCATCGGCGCGTGCTTCCACCGCGCCTTCCTCGCTCTCTTCTATGCCTCCGACGCGCCCGAAGGCGTCCTCAAGCCGGAGAGCGAGGACGACTTCGCCCGGGAAATCGTCCACACGGTACTCAACGGCATCGCGGGCCCGGGAGGACGGGGGACGGAGGATCGGAAGGGCTGCGACTGATTTCTGGTGGTTCGCTGAACCGCCAGATGTCGTCCTTTGTGCGGTGGTGTGTTCGTCGGAGGCGTAGCCGGCCGCGCAACAGTTGGAGTGCTTGTTGTGACGTTCGGCGACGGTGTTGGGCTGAGGCGCAGAGCTATAGCCTCGTGAGCCTGGATTCGTTGATTCGGACCACCATCGACCAGGCACCGGCTGATCCGACCGCCACCGACGACATGCTGACTACTCAGCCCATCGGCTACTGGAGCGGCCTGGCGCACACAGCCGTCACCCGGCAATTGCGCGACGCCATGGCCAAGATCGACATCACGCAGCCGCAATACTGGGTACTCAACCGCGTCAAGTACGCTCCCGCGGCCCCGAGCCGCACCGAAGTGGTCGACCAACTGACGCCTCTTGCCGATGGACAACACGAAATCCCCCGCGTCCTCGGCCAACTGCTTCACCGCGGCTGGCTGCGGACCGACGCCGACCAGCGTCTCCACCTCACCGACGCCGGAGAAACCGCCAGGGTGCACGTGCGTGAGCTGGTGACCGAACTGCGGGCGCTGGTCCACGAGGGCATCAGCGACGAAGAGTACGTGGCCGCGCTCAAGGTACTGCGCAGGATGATTGCCAATGTAGAAGGCAGCAGGAATGCGTAGGTTCCGTTGCTGGTGCCGAATGCTGGTACTGGTAGGGAGACCGATGGTGACGCGGTCGGCGATGCTGCGTGGAGGTTGCGGCGCGCCGTAAAGGCATCAGCTTCTGGCAGATGTGGTCTTCAAGCGCTTCGAGTGCTGGTCACTTGAGATGTCTTTGTGGCGTGACTGCCACTGGGGGCGTGGTGTGCCCTCATTGCCCGACGCGCATCGACGTCGACGACGCGCTCCGGGCTTTTCGTTGCTGGCACGGCTGAAGAAGCGGGTGAACGGTGACTTCGGGTGACTCACCCGGGGCGGATGTAGGTGTGTGGCTCATCGCAGGCTTGCGATGAGCCACACGTGTTTGTTGTGCCGTGTGTGGGGTTAGGGGTGGGTGGTGGTGGTGATGGTGGTGGTTGTGGTGGTGGTGTGGTTTTGGGTGGTGTGGGTGGTGGTGGTGTGGGTGTGGGGTTGGGTGGGGTGGGGTTGGGTGGTGGTGTGGATGTGGGTGGGGGTGTGGTGTTCGGTGTAGTGGTGGAAGGTTGTGGTGAGGTGGGTGATGGTGTGGGGGGTGGGGTGGTGTTGGTGGTGGGTGGCTTGGCGGGCGGCTTCGAGGAGGAGCATGCCGGGGGTGTGGTCGGTGGGGTGGTCGTAGAGGGTGGGGTGGGTGGTGTCGGTGCGTAGGAGGTAGGTGTGGGGGTGGGGGTGGTGGTGAGGACGATGTCGTGGGGGTTGGTGCGGTTGAGGTGGGTGGGGTTGAGGGTGGTGGGGGGTGGGGTGGGGGTGTGGGTGGTGGGGTGGTGGGGTTGGCGGATGCGGTGGTAGATGGTGGGGGAGTGGTTGGTGTATTGGGTGGTGGCGGTGGCGAGGGGTTGGTGGTCTTTGGTGATGGTGTAGGTGAGGTGGATGGTGTGGGGGGTGTTGCGGTGGTGGGTGATGTGGGTGGTGGTGGTGTGGATTTCGATGTGGGGTGGGGTGGGGGTGGTTTTGAGGTGGTGGGGGTGGTGGATGGTGAGGGTGAGGGTTTTCCAGATTTGTTTGTGGTCGAGGGGGGCGTTGTAGGTGGTGTGGGTGAGCAGGGGGATGGTCTGGCGGATGGTTTCGATGAGGAGGAGGGGGTCGTGGTGGTGGTTGACGGGGTGGTAGAAGGGGTGGTTGCGGGGCCATTGGGCGGTGATGGTGTGGTGGTCGGGGGTGGTCTGGCGGTAGCTGGTGAGGAGGACTTCGGCGTGGGCGGCGCGGTGGACGAGTTGGCGGGGGACGGTGGTGGTGAGGGGGGTGGGTGGTGGGGTGGTGTGGTGGGTGGGGTGTGGGTGGTGCGGGGTGGGGTGATGGCGGTGGTCATGTGTGGTGTCCCCCTTGGTGGTTGGTGCGGTGGGTGGTGGGTGGGCTGGTGCTGGGTTGGTGCCGGATGGGTGGGTGGTGGGTGGGTGGTTGGTGTGGTTGGTGGGCCGGGGCCGGGGCCGGGGTGGTGGCGGGGTCCGGGGTGGTGGCCGGGTGTGACGGGTGTGCGGGTTGTCGGGGTGGGTGGCCGGGTGGCCGGGTGTGCGGGCTGTTGGGGTGGGTGACGGGTTGTCGGGTGGGTGGGTGCCGGCTGGTGTGAGGGGCGGTGCCTGGGGTGTGACGGTTCGTCGGGTGTGGTTGTGACGGTTCGTCGGGTGTGGCGGTTTCCCGGGTGTGGGGTGGGGGTTGCGGGGTGGTGGCCGGCCGGGGTGGGGGTGTGGTGGCCGGCCGGGGTGGGGGTGTGGTGGTTGTGCGGGTTTCTTCGGGTGTGGCGGGGCCTGGGGTGGGTGGGCTGCCGGCCTGGCGGGTGGGTGGTGGTTGTGGGTGGGTGGTGTCTCCTGTCCTGGGGTGGGGTGGGTTGTCCGGTGGGGTGGTGCCGGGTGGTGGGTGGGCCGGTGGTGGTGCGGCCGGGTTGGCCGGTGTGGGGTCTGTGTGGTGCGGGCCCGGGTCGGGCCGGTGGTGCGGGCGGGGTAGGCCGGTGGTGGTGGTTGGGGTTGGGCTGGTGGTGGGTGGGTCGTGTGGGTGCGGGCCTGGTGGGCCGGTGTGGGTGGTGCGGGCCTGG